>DASPSR010000066.1:0-44719 GCA_035623825.1 Nitrospirota bacterium | reverse complement strand
AAAAACCGAGGCTGCGCAGGTGAAAGAAATAACCATGGGATTCCGTTACCGGATCCTCGAGATCATCAGCAACCCAAATATTGCCTACATCCTTATGATCCTCGGCTTCTATGGCCTTTACTTTGAGCTCGCAAATCCAGGCGCCGTGTTCCCCGGCGTGGCCGGGGCCATCAGCCTGATCCTCGCCTTTTACGCGCTCCACACGCTGCCGATCAATTACGCAGGGCTTATGCTTATCATTCTCGGCGTCGGGCTCTTCATCGCTGAAGCCTTCATCACGAGCCACGGGGTTCTCGGCGTCGGCGGTGCTATTGCTATGGCCATCGGCTCAGTCATGCTCATCGAATCGCCGTCACCCTACCTCCGGATCTCCTGGGCGGTAATCGTGCCGGTCGTCGCGCTCTCCGCGCTCCTCTTCATCATCACCGTATCCCTGGCGGTGCGCGTACATCGCGAAAAGGCCGATACCGGCAAGGAAGGGATGATCGGGCTTCAGGGCGAAGCAAAGACCGACGTCCACGGGAGCGGCCAGGTCTTCGTGCGCGGGGAGTACTGGAATGCTTGGAGCGACTCGCCTATTCAGAAGGGTGAACGGGTGAAGGTAGAGGCCGTCGAGGGGCTCAAGCTTAAGGTAAAAAAGGCATCTTAGAAGACTGTCTCTTACGAGATAATTTTAAGGGGCCACAAGTCAATTTTTTTCAAAATGGCCGAGAAAAACCCGGAATCAGATGGTCCCGGCCTTGTTCCGCACTGAACGGGGTTTTCCCACGTTGGGCTTATGCAGTACATCGAAATCCAGGGAGGAGGTCAACCTATGCAGGCAATAGGACTCGGTTTGCTGGTTGCAGTGATTATCATCGTCTGGTTTCTCTTCAACACAATCAAGATACTCAGGCAGTATGAACGGGGGGTCATCTTCACCCTCGGGAAGGTGAGTGTCGAGCACGGGGTAAAGGGGCCGGGACTCATCCTTCTGATCCCCGGGATACAGAAGATGGTGCGTGTGAGCCTTCGTACGGTCACCATGGACGTTCCGTCACAGGACGTGATCACGAAGGACAACGTGACCGTGAAGGTAAATGCCGTAGTCTATTTCCGGGTGATCGATCCGCGCAAGGCCATTGTCGAGGTCGAGGATTTCTACTATGCCACGTCGCTCATCTCCCAGACCACGCTCAGGAGCATCCTCGGTCAGAACATGTTCGACGATCTGCTCTCCAACCGGGAGGCCATAAACGCTGAGCTCCAGAAGGTCATCGATCTGCAGACCGAACCCTGGGGCGTGAAGGTTACCACCGTCGAAGTAAGAAACGTGGACCTCCCTGCGGAAATGCAACGCGCTATCGCCATTCAGGCCCAGGCAGAGAGGGAACGACGGGCCAAGATCATCCATGCGGAGGGGGAACTGCAGGCCTCGGCCAAGCTTTCCGAGGCTGCCGGCGTCATCAGCCAGAACCCCATGGCGCTCCAGCTTAGATATCTCCAGACCCTTACGGAAATCGGCACAGAAAAAAATACTACTATCGTTTTCCCGCTGCCAATCGATCTCCTTACGACGTTCCAGAAGTTCATGGAAAGGAAGGGCTAACAGCGAGGCACCTGAAGGCGTGCAATTACGGGTTCCCTATGAAATCGTCCGGACAAAAAGAAAGGGGATAGGTTGTGCACCTATCCCCTCTTCCATGAGCTGACGTTTCTTTTATAGTTCGTTTACAGTTATAGCCTGCTGCGGGCAGTTCTCAACGCAGGTCAGGCAATTGATACACTCGGACATGTTCACCGGATCGGCCTTTCCCCCGTCCACCTTAAATACGGACTGCGGACACATATTCACGCAGGTCCCGTCTCCGTCGCATTTGCCCTTGTCGATTGTCACCATGTACATGAGCCCCGTTTCCTCCTCTGTATAAAGTAGTGTTTAAAAAAGCAAGACATAGTAGCAGTCCGGTCAAATAAAATCAAGAGATAAATTTAAACAAAAAAGGGCCCATCCGTTCGGAATGGGCCCTGCGTGATTACGGATTGTCCGTCTATCGCTTAATGCTCGATCTCTACCCCCGCTGTCTGCTCCCTGACGGATACTGCGATCTTGTAGAGCATGGAGAGGATCAGAAATCCAATTGACCAGACGCCGACAGTGATGAGGGCCTCCGGCATGGTTGGCCAGTACGTGTGCACCTCTTCGAAGGGGTTGGGCACAAAACCCCCGACGATCAGGCCGAATCCCTTGTCGATCCACAGGGAAATGAAAAGCATGACACAAGCGATGACAAGTGACTTTTCATTCTTCCGGGTAGCCGGGAAGATGAGAAAGAGGAGCGAGACAGCAGCAAGAACGGTAGATGTCCACATGAGCGGCACAAGTTCGCTGTGTCCCTCAAGCCCCATGTAAAGATACTTAAACGGCGAGGTATGGCCCGGAATGCTGCTGTAAAAGGCCGTGAAGAACTCCAACCCCAGGAAGAAGATGTTGGCAAACATGGCATAGGCCACGATCTTTCCGACAGCCTGGATGGCCTCCTTGCCGGGATCGAACTTGCTTATATTCCGCACGATCATGGAAAGAATAATCAGCAGCGCCGGACCCCCGGCGAACGCCGAAGCCAGGAAGCGGGCCGCCATGATGGCGCTGAGCCAGAAATGACGTCCGGGAAGACCGGCATAGAGGAACGCGGTCACCGTATGGATGCTGAAAGCCCAGGGGATGGACAGATAGATGAGGGGCTTAATCCATTTCGGCGGCGGAACCCCCTTCTTGTCCGAGCCCAGGGTCACCCAGCCGATCAGCACGTTCAGGACCAGATAGCCCGACAACACGAGGAAATCCCAGAACATGACGGAATTCGGCGTGGGGTGCAGCACTACGTTCATGACCCTCATCGGCTGGCCCATGTCCGCCATGATGAACAGGATACACATTGTAACAGCCGAAATCGCGAGGAACTCACCCAGGATCACGATCTTGCTGAACGTCTTGTAATCATGCAGATAGAAAGGGATCACAAGCATTACCGCCGATGCCGCCACGCCGACCAGGAACGTGAACTGGCCGATATACAGGCCCCACGATACGTCCCGGTGCATGCCAGTGATGCCCAATCCGTATGTGAACTGCTGGAGGTAGTAGTAGACGCCTACCAGCGCCACAGCGCCGAGAAAGAGTATCCATATCCAGTATTTTCTCCCTCCCTCAAATGCTTTCTCAAGCATGGTCGCCCCCTCCTATAAGATAGTAAATTTGCGGTCCCGTGCCAAGCTCGGGCTTACGCCTGATGGTAAGCTTGGTTGTAACGATCTTCCTGACTTCGGAATTGGGATCTTCGACATCCCCGAAGGTCAGGCCTCCCTTGGGCGCGGCCTCCACGCAGGCAGGCATCTTCCCGGACTGGAGCCGTTCCGTGCAGAACGTGCACTTCTCCACGACACCTATGGTCCTCGTCGGGTACTCCTTGTTCTCCGTTTCAGGATTAACGGCCTTCCGCGGGTCGATCCAGTTAAAGCTCCGGGCGCCGTAGGGACAGGCGGCCATGCAGAACCGGCATCCGATGCAGCGGTGCATGTCCTGCATAGTGATGCCGTTCGGAAGCTTGAAGGTGGCCTTGGTTGGGCAGACCCGCACGCATGGAGGATTTTCGCAGTGATTGCACAGAACGAGGAAGGGCATGTCCTTGAGGTGCTCTTCCATATACCGGTTTTCCTGCCCCGGGAACGCTCGCTCATAGGACGTCTGCCAGATCCATTTGACCTCGAATTTCTTATTGACGGTTCCGTCGGGGTTCCGGAAGTCCGGCACGTTATGCGTCAGATGGCACGCCTTGATCGTCTTCTTGAAATCTTCATCCGTCTTGAACTTGCTCATGTCCACGACCATGGCCCATTTCTTCGCGTTTAAGGCGTCCTTGTTCGGCTCCACCTGGGAGGGATCCAGTCCCTTGACCCAGATCGGGTGCGTGGCGTTCGCGACGGAAGCACCAAGCCCCAGGATGGAGGAGATGCCGGCGATTTTGAGAAACTGTCTCCTATCCATGCTCATGATTTACTCTCCTCCTTTTCCTGCGGCTGGATATGGCAGTCCCAACAGAACGGCTTGACCGCCATGTAATTGTGACATTCATCGCAGAACTTCTTCTTATTCGAATGGCAGTGCATGCATCCGTTCTGGAGGCTCATATTGAACTTCTTGTGACTCGCGGTGCTGATGTACTCACGGTTCATGCTGCGGACCACGGAGTCGCGCCAGAGGTTGACGAGCTGCATATGGTCGGTACGCATGAATTCCTTCGGCTCGACGCACTCCTTCTTGCCGTACTGCTTTTCCCACTCCTGGATCGCTGGTGTGTCCACCTTCGGCTCCGGCTTGGCGTTCACCTTTCCGATGTTGTAGTAGAAAGGAAAGGTTGCGATGCCGACGAATATGAGGAGGCCGATAATTATTTTCCCGCCGTCATAGAGTTTCATTGGGCTTTTTCCTCCTTCTTCTGAGCTTTTGCAGGAAGGGGCTCCCCGCGCAGGTTGGTCGTCCTCTCCTTCTCGCCCTTCATGATCAGCGCGTTGGCCACTAGCTCATGCAGTCCGGTGACGTTCACCCCCGGAACCCAGTAGTCCATGAGCGGTTTGAGCGTCGCCCGGTCGATAGCGCAGATATTGGCGAGCATGTTCACTCCGTGATGATCGTGCACGAATTTGACTGCGTTTGCCCGGGGGAACCCTCCCTTCATGCGCAGGTCCATGTCCTCTGAGGCATTAAGCCCGGACCCGCTTCCGCAGCAGAAGGTCTTCTCGCGGATGGTGTCTTCGGGCATTTCAACGAAGTTATTGACTACATGGCGAAGAACGTAACGCGGTTCTTCCAGGAAGCCCATGCCTCGCGACGTGTTACAGGAATCGTGCCACGTGACGACGAGGTCGTCGTTCCTACTCGGGTCGAGCTTGAGCTTGCCGTTCTTGATCAGGTCGGCGGTGAACTCAACAACGTGGATCATCTTTGTCGATCTCGCGTTCTCGAATACCGTCCCCGTGATCGGGGATTTGGGGACCTCGAGGAAATCAGCCGGCCCGTTCCAGGTGTCCATGTACTGGTGGAGGACCCTCCACATATGGCCGCACTCTCCGCCGATGACGTATTTCACCCCAAGCCGCTTGGCTTCGGCATAGATCTTCGAGTTGAGCCGCTTTGCCAGCTCATTCGAGGTAAAGAAACCGAAATTGCCGCCCTCGGAGGCGTATGTGCTCCATGTATAGTCGAGCCCGAGCTCTTCGAAGAGCATGAGGTACCCCATGGCCGTGTACGTGCCCGGATCGGCGAAGAGGTCGCCTGACGGCGTCACGAACAGGATCTCCGCTCCCTTCCGGTTGAAGGTCGGCTTAATCTTTTTGCCGGTCACGGTCTCAATATCGTCAAGCATATAGTCGAGGTTCCCAACGATCGTGTGGGGTTCGAGACCGAGGTGGTTGCCCTTCATATAGCAGTTCGCAGCCGGACCGGCGATCCACTCGATGTTCAGGCCCAGGAGGTTGAGAAGCTCCCGTCCGATGATCGTGATCTCGGCCTGGTCGATACCGTAGGGGCAAAAGACCGAGCAGCGGCGGCACTCGGTGCACTGGTAGAAGTAGTACCACCATTCCTTCAGCACGTCGAGTGTGAGATCGCGGGCGCCGGCCATCTTGCCCAGGATCTTCCCGGCCGCGGTGAACTCTTTCCGGTAGACCGAGCGGATGAGCTCAGCGCGCAGTACCGGCATGTTCTTGGGATCGCCGGTGCCGATGAAGAAGTGGCACTTGTCCGCGCAGGCGCCGCACCGGACGCATATGTCCATGAAGAGCCTGAACGACCGGTATTTCTTGAGCCGGTCCGCGATCCCCTCGAGAATGATCTCCTTCCAATTCTCGGGCAGCTTCCAGTCGGCATCGGCGGGTCTCCAATCGCGGGGATTGGGGAATCCGACGATGTCGAGGCTCTTCGGCTTCGATCCATGGCAGAACATGCCCTCTTTGAATACTACGGGATTATCCATCCACCCCGACTTCGGCGGCGCATAATCTATCTTCGACAGTTCTTCTGGTTTCGGAAGTTTAGCCATGTCTACTCCTTTTCTACCGGGATCCCGGCTTCTTTCATCTTATTTCTGAAATCGTTCTCGTACTCCTCGTAGGTGTGGACGTGGACCGGATAGTTCCAGGGGTTGACATGCCTCTTCATGCGGCTGTTGTTCGCAAGGTTTCTCGTGGGGCTCATGAACACGCCGCCCAGGTGTACAAGCTTGCTCATGGGGAAGTAGGCAAACAGGGTGGAGAGCAGGAACAAGTGGATATAAAAGATCACGCCGATACTTTCGGCAGGCGCTGCAGGCTTCAAGCTGATGATGCTCATGGCGAGCACCTTGACGCTCACAATGTCTGTCTTATAGAAGTAGCGCATCAGAGCGCCCGAGACCGCGATTCCCAGTATCAGGAAGATCGGGAAGTAGTCGGAGATGAGCGAAATGTACCTCATCTGGGGGATGCCGATCCTCCGGATAATGAGATAGGTTACAGCCAGGATGAGGACCACATCGGTCATGTAGAGGAGCGGAGCGCCGATCTGGAGGAAACTGTCGAGGCCCTCCGCGATCTTTACCGCTGCCGGAACGTTCTCAATGAAGAATCGCATGTGCCGGAACAGTATGATGAGGAATGACCAATGGAAGGCCATGCCCGCCAGCCAGAGCCACTTGGCTTCACCGTAGGCGAGCTGCCTGTCCTCGCCGAGCTGCGTCTTGAGGTTTCTGAAAAGGGAGCGAAAGACAAGCACTTCCAGCGCCATCCTCCCGATCACGCCCAACAGGCCGGATGGACTTTCCAGTTTGCTGTGTTTGATCCAGGGAAGCGACTTCTGCTGCCCGCAGGTCGTCGGGATGCGAAACGGGACCGGCGAACTTCCCCATTTAAGAACACGGACGATCATCCCGCCGACGAACATGAGGAACGCTGCATAGGGGATGATGACGCCAAAGAGGAACCGCAGATTCGCCGCCGCCACTCCTGCATAGGCAATCAGGACGAGCAGGAGAACCGCGATAAGGGAAACTAAGGCTTTCATATCGTTACCTCTTTTCGTTAATAGAATAAACAGCGATGCTGTCTCAACTCTTAATTCTATTCCTGATCTTCCGTGATCAGCTTCGCCTTCTGCAAGAGCCGGAACGTCAAGTTTCTCGCTTCGTTCGCCTTGAGGTCGTAAATCTTCTCACGACATTGCATATAGATATCGAAGGAGAACAATACCAGGTCATCGACGGCGGAGTCCCAGGCCTCCAGTTCTTCCCGCATGCGCGGATCGTGGAGCAACTCGTTTGCCAGCTCTTTCCGCACGATCCTCTTGGCCTCGAAGATGAACGCTACTGCCTGGGACGGCGTAAAAGCCTGGACTGCCCGGATCCTGATCATGTCATCGAGAAACCGTGACACGTCGTCCGGGATCAAGCCCTCCAGGGTGGCGTCGAAGAGGCCCTCGATGCCCTGCGAGAGGTTATAGCCGACGGGGTTCGTGAACTGAGCTTCCCGCTTGCCCAGCGGGCCTCGCGCATTTTCATGATAGGTCTCGAGAACCGCTTCGAACCACTTTTTTACGATCCTCGATTTCTTCTCTTTTAAGACATCCTTAAGGCTCATATCGGTATATTTCGCGAGAACCAAGCCCCGTTTCCCTGCGTGACGAATCGGAACGGGGACTTCGCGATCAAAAGAACAAGAGGTGTTTGACCGAATCCATCTCCTTCTGAATGTCCGCGAAGGACACAAACTTTGTCTTCAGCTCGGCGCCCAACTCCTCGGCATCGGTGATCATCTGATCTTCCTTGAGCCCCAGCCGAGTCATGTCTTCCTTGCACACCCAGATCGGCATGTCGATGAGGAGACTGTTCTTGATGTGGCTTTCGGTGCTCGTCACGCCGTAGAGTTTCATGGCCTGCTGGCCCTTGATCACGTTCAGTACGCCGTCACCGACAAAAACAACGGTAGGGACGACGGAGTCTCCTTCATCCATGTAGATCTCCGCGGTCTGGCTCGCGATGGCGTGAGTGAGCGCAAGACGGGGATTCTCGTTCTTGTACGGCGGTCTCTGCACGACGAACAACAATTTTACGGCGCCCATTTACTCACCTCCAATGTGTAATAGTCTGTCGGTCTTGACGGTCTTCGCCAGGTACCAGTCCATGCTCGCCCGCTTCATGCCTTCCGGCGTGTCTTCCTTGTGGTACCCTCTGGCCTCGGCGCATGCCTCGCACACGGTGATCTCCATGCCCTTCCCGATAAGCTCCTTCATTTTCTTTTCATTATGCGAGTAGTCTTTGAACGCCTTCTGCCCTTTCTTGGCCATCATCACGGCGTTGCCGGACAGCCACATGTTCACCTTGTGACCCTTGGCGATCGCGGCGTCCGCGAGCTTGAATGAGAAATCAAGCGACATCGATCCGACCAGAGAAGAGAAAACCCCTATAGTCAATTCTGCCATGCTATCCTCCTTGAACTTATGTATGATGAAATGATGGATGACTGCTCTCGACAGGTCTGTCTAGCTTGTCTTCCTCTTGTCACCCGCCCCTTCATTCTCCACCGTGTGTAACCATTACAGCCAGGCAGTCTTCTCATAATCGTTCATGATGAGATCGACAATATCTCCGTAGCTGACGGCCTTCACCTTGGGGTTGATATTGGCCGTGGTAATCCCCCTGGTCTCGAGATCGTCCGACAGGGCATAAAAGGTTGTCCCCGCCTTCGACAGCACGGGTGAATCCTTGCCGCCTTCCTTCAGTACTGCGTGGTAGACCCCGTTGCCCACGAGGATTACCCCCATCTTGTCTGCCTTCATCCTCTCGAGGGTGTCTTCGGTCCTTCTCCAGTCGCTCAAAAAAACCGCTAGTTTCATCGCTTCACCTCCCCAGCACAGTGCTGTAATAAAAAAACAGGGGATAATTTTTCAACTATCCCCTTTGGTATGGTTTCCATTCATCTCATTAAATCTCGGTAACCGTAATTGCCTGCTGCGGGCAGTTTTCCACGCAGGTTAGGCAATTGATGCACTCGGACATATTCACTGGCTCGGCCTTGCCGCCTTCCAGCTTCAACACTGACTGGGGGCAGACATTCACGCAGTTGCCGTCGCCGTCACATTTGTTCTTGTCAACTGTGACCATGTACATGGTACTACGTTCCTCCTTCGGCAAAAATAAATGGTCTCTCGCTCGTTAACACGCTCCGCGTTGATCGCTTTTCCCCCGACTCAGCAGGAAAGGGGGCCGTGTCCATGACACGGAATGCGCCTTCCCGCGGGACCCGGGCCCCGACGGATTGTCTGACTATGACTTACGGGAATGTGGATGACGCGTGCGCAGGATTGTATCGTTCTCTGACAGCTGTCGTTCTGCGGAGTGCGCCTTCAGATCACCGACCAAGATCGGATTTCAACGCCCATGTTCGGATGCGTTCTATACGCAGCCGGTCGGTTTCGGGAGACCCGCGATTTTGCAGGCCTGCTTTGCCGGGCCGCCCGGATAGAGCTCGTAGAGGTACTTGGTGTTGCCCTTATCGGGGCCGAGCTTCTTGCCGATTTCCTTCACGAGGATCTTGATCATCGGCGCGATCTGGTACTGCTTGTAGTAGTCACGAAGGAAATTGACAACCTCCCAGTGCTGATCGGTCATATCGATCCCTTCGACCTGCGCGAAATAATTCGCGACATCCAGATTCCAATCATCCAGGTTCGCCAAAAATCCGTCCTCGTCTACTTCAAGAGTCTTGCCTTTTACGTCAATCGTTGCCATTTGTTCATTCCCCTTTCATGAATAATTTTCGGGAGCTGTCGGAGCGTCCCTCTCTATGGTTGCTTTGTTCCGTGTACGATCAACCCTTTTTCGAGTAACTGTGTGGGCCGGCCTATCTTTTTATTTTGATGATGTAAAGCCGACCATGGCCGTCCATAAAACCTCTGGGAGGGCCCGGAGACCGGTGCGTCCGCCAATCGTAGCTCAATATCGCGTCATCGTAGTCCTGCCCGGCAACCATCTCGGAGGTCTCTTTCGAGAGTTTGACCGCCGCCATGCCGAGGGCCTGCATCATCGCTTCCCCTACGTTTTTACTTGTTGGGTCAACGACGTACAGGGCGCCGCACTGAGCGCACGTCCCGCCGAGCACTTCTTCCACGGAACTGATGCGCATCATGGTCGGCCGGTCAAGCCTGCTTCTGCAAAACGGACAGACCGGCTCAACGCCTTCCCTTGTCCCTGCCCTCAAGATAACGCCCGCTTTCTATTCTTCCTGCTTCCGCTTCCTGTACTCGCGTGCCTTTCGAATCATGGCCCCGGCCCACTGCGGTGTCCCCACTGCATGGAGGTGCGTGTAGCACGCCAGCACATTTTTATACGTGAGGCCGTCTCCCGTACCGTTTATCCCGCCGCCTCGACTCATATCATACGCCATCGGGGGCAAATCGTCAAGATTCACGATCCGTGAGTAATGAAATTCGTGTCCTCTGATGATGACGCCCTTTTCAAGGAACGGACTTAAACCCCGGACTTCCACTATTGTGTATCCATGCGCCTGCGGCCGCTTTTCAAGGATGAAATCGACCGGCAGTACAGACGTCATGGGATATACGCTGTCATCGACTTTAAGACTCCTCCCGAGATAGATCAGGCCGCCGCACTCTGCATAGATCGGCAGCCCGTTCTCCGCTGCGGCCCTCAAGGACCGGCAGAAGCCCTCATTCGCGGCAAGCTCTGCCGCCTGCGTCTCGGGGAAGCCTCCGCCGATATACAGGGCGTCAATCTCCGGCAGCGTCCTGTCCCTGAGGGCATTTATTTCACGTATGAAGGCTCCCTCATGCTCAAGTGCCTCGAGATTGTCCGGATAATAGAACTGGAAAGCACGATCCCTGATAACTCCTATGTTTACCCGGTCCTTCCCGCGGCTGATGAGCGTCTCCGTCGGCTCTTCAGGCGTCTCCAACTCGGAAGCGCTGCATGCTATGTTCCAAACCCGGTCCAGGTCAAGATATTTTTCCGCCACAGCGGCCGAAGCGCCAATTGCCTGGTCCACTTCAGGATGTTCGTGGAACGGGGTGAGCCCCATGTGGCGTTCAGGGAACTCTCCCTTCCTCTGCCTCGGAACAGCCCCGACGACCGGCAGGCCGCTGGACTTCTCAATCGCGCTTCTGACGACCGATTCATGCCGGCCCGGTAAAACGTTATTTAAAATGATCCCCTTGATATCGACTTCAGGATCATAGTTCCGACATCCGAGAACAACCGCTCCGACCGTGCTTGAAGCCTTGGTGCAATCGACGATCAGTACAACAGGTGTTTTGAGCAGTTTTGTCAAACGCGCCGTGCTATAGGTGCCGGACTCGTCAACGCCGTCATAGAGCCCCCGGTTTCCTTCGATCACTGCCGCATCAGCGCCCATCGTGTGGTCGTTGAAGGACTTTAAGATGCTTCCCTTCTCCATGATGAAGAGATCGAGGTTATAGCACGGCCTGCCCGCGGCCACGCCCAGCCAGCCGGCGTCAATAAAATCAGGGCCTTTCTTAAAAACCGCGACTCGTCTGCCTCGCTTGCGCCAGGCCGCGATTATGCCGAGCGAAAGAGTGGTCTTGCCCAACCCCCCGCGCGTCGCAGAAACAGCCAGCCTCGGTACTGCAGGCATTACGGATTAGCCGAGCCTTCTTTATGGGGGATCTCGATAAAACTGCCGCCGAAATAAGAATATACCAGTTTGCCACCGTCCACGAGCTCGCGTATCGCGGCCTTCACCTCATCATCTGTTGCCCCTTCAGCTACCATGGCCTTCTTGATGTCGCCCGCCTTAAGCTTCTTCTTTCCCATGTTCTTCTCTACTAGCTCATATACTTTTTTCTGCAGCTCAGTAGCGTCCATAGTTGCTCCTCTCCGGTAAGAATCTTCACAGTATCAGAAAACCGGCCCCCCGGCAAAACATCCGGGGGGCCGGGGCCGAATCACTGCAAGGCGCCTATTCCCACTTGAAAGTAGGCGTCATTCTGAATGATTCACGGGCGAACGTAAAGTCGTCGATGTGCTGGTACGTAAATGGCAGACCGGTCAGCTTGAAGAACCGCTCCCAGCCAATGCGCTCGATCCATTCTCCATAGCGCTCGTGCTTGTGCGCATCCTTGGCATAGACATCAACCAGGTGTTTCACGGCCTTAACGGTTTCTGGCCACCGCGGCGGGTTGTTGGGCAGGAACGGGATCGCCAGCTTGGACATACGGGCCGGACCACGCGCGTTCGAGACCTTGCCGCCGACGTAAATGGAGATGCCGTCTCCCGTCGCGTCGGCCAGCGGCAGCGAGGGGCACATGGTGTAGCAGTTGCCGCAGTACATGCAGCGCTCTTCCTTTATCTTTACGGACTTCGCCGCGGGGTTCGGGCTGATTGCGCCCGTGGGGCAGGATGCGATGGTCGTGGGGATCTCGCACTGGTTCCCGAGCGTGGCATCGTTTACCTTCGGCGGTTTGCGGTGAACGCCGAGGATGGCGATATCGGAGCAGTGTACCGCTCCGCACATGTTCAAGCAGCAGGCAAGGGCGATGCGCACGCGAGCCGGAAGGCTCTTGGTCGTAAAGTACTCATGCAGTTCGTCCATGACCGCCTTCACAACACCCGAGGCGTCCGTCGCCGGTGTGTGGCAATGGATCCAGCCCTGGGTATGCACCACGTTACTGATGCCGTAGCCGATGCCGCCTACCAGGTGGCCGCGCTTCTTGAGCTCAGCCTGAAGTGCGTCGACCTGGCCTTTCTCAGGGAAAAACTCGACATTGTGGCGGGTCGTGTAGCGGAGATAGCCGCCGCTGAACTTTTCAGCAATGTCGCACATCTCTCGGATATAGTCAGTGCTCACAAGACGGGGCGTGGCAATACGCACGGTATACAGCTCATCGCCCGTCTCTGACACATGCTTCATTGTCCCCTTGTTGATATATTCGTGGTATTTCCATTTCCCGTAGTTCTTCGAGACAACGGGAGGCAGGAATTTATGATAATCAGGTGAACCAAGATCAGTTATTCTCTTCGGTTTGTCAGCCATTATAGGTTTTCCTCCTTGGAATTATTCGCGTTAGCGTGATGTTACTCCACTTCACCCGGGGCCCAGAACACATAGGGGTTGGTCCTCGGTGATTTCACCATCTGCGGCACGGGAGGTAGACCAACGGCCTCCAGGAAGGAGCGCATACCGAGTCGATCCACGAGTTCACCGATGCGCTCGCGGTTCTTGCCGTTCTCATCCCACCATTCCCACATCTTGCGGATGAGTTCTTCCAGGTTAGCATACGGGGCCTCGAGCTTCATGAAGGGAACGATGACCCAGCTCATGAGTGCGCCGGTAACGATCGGTGCCTTGCCGCCGAGCATGATGGTGGCGCCTTTCTCCTTGCCGGGGCGCAATGCCTTCGGCATGCGGTTGATGCAGTGCATGCAGCGGTTGCAATCCTTGTCATTGATCTTGAGGGCGCTGCCGTCCCAGTTCATGCACTTCGTGGGGCACATATCGGTAACTTCGGTCTTGATGTCCATCTCTTTGGAGGCATTCTTGACCTCTGCCTGGTCGATACGGATGGTATCGCGCCATGTGCCGATGATGGACATATCGGCGCGGGCAACGGAGGCGGTGCAATCGTTGGCGCATCCGGAAACCTTGATCTTGAACTTGTACGGGAAAGCGGGACGATGCAGCTCATCCTGGAACTTTTGGGTAAGAGTGTGGCAAATTGACATGGTGTCGATGCTCGAGAACTCGCAGCGGGCCATGCCGACGCAGGAGCTCGGGGTACGGAGACAGGAGCCGGAACCGCCCAGGTCCCAGCCCTTTGCCGTCAACTCGGCGAAGATGGGTTCAAGCTTGTCGGTCTGGGTCCCGAGGAAGATCAGGTCTCCCGTGGAGCCGTGCATGTTTGTCATGCCGCTTCCGTACTTATCCCATATATCACAGAGCTCCTTCAGGGCCTTGGACGTATAGAAAAATCCTGACGGCGGGTTGACGCGGACGGTGTGGAAGTGGGCCACGCCGGGGAACTCCTGGGGCAGATCGCAGTAACGACCTATAACGCCGCCGCCGTACCCGAGGACGCCCACGATACCGCCGTGCTTCCAGTGAGTTACTTTGTCTTTATATGATCTCTCAAGGATGCCGAGAAGATCCTTCGCCGTGTTACTCCTCTTTGCGGCCTTCTTAATCTCCTTTACGAAGCTCGGCCATGCGCCTTTTTCAAGATCGTCAAGCATCGGTGTCTTACCATCTGTGCTCATTAGAAAACCCTCCTTATAGAATTAATACACTTATGCAAGCTTTTACTGTTAAGCTATCCTCAAGCAGATCCAATAGCAATTCCGGCACAAAACAGGATTGACCTTAATCCTCAACGCGCTATGACAGCAGCGTACAAAAATATTTAAGGTATGTGGTCCCCCTTTCTCTATGTCGATAAATTTTTAAATGCAGGAAGGGAAATATGGCAAACTGGTACTGTAAGCCATTGGCTGCTGTGCATATGAACCTATTAAGACAGTCAATTTTATGTTCATGGCGCCTTTTAGTCAAATAAAAAAAATTAATTGAATCATAACTCGCGATAATTTGCAAGGTTTAGAATATAAATTCAGCAAGAGCTATGAATACAGTAAGTTATGCGGCATTACAACACATGTAGGAAGAGGAGCAGAAAGCAAGATTAATGCCAGCATGAATTTTAGACAAATAGGAATAATCCATATATTATTCAAGATATTGTATTTTAAGGTAATCTACATTCGTCAAAACAGAGGACAAGATATCAGCAATGCCGCGATCTTTTTCCAAACAACGAAAATGTATTTTGGCGACTTCACCATCCCCCATGCCGTCCATGCGTATTGACACCATCCCCCACATCTGTTAGCATCATGAAAATCCCTGTCTGACGAGGAGAAAACATGGTAGAAGCCAAAGTAAAGCTTGTTCAAGGAATGCAGTTCACGGGTACGGCCACATCGGGGCACACCCTGAGTATGGACGCCGATGACGATGCGGGCGGGAAAAACACTGGATTTCGTCCTATGGAGCTCTTGCTCGTCGGCTTCGGCGGCTGCACCGGCATGGATACAATATCCATCCTCAGGAAAAAGCGCCAAGAAGTGACGGGCCTCGAGATAAACATCAAAGGCGAAAGGGTAGATTCCCACCCGAAGGTATACAGGGAGATCCACATCGAATATGTCGTGAAAGGCAAAGGCATAACTAAGGAGGCCGTCGAGCGTGCGATGGCCCTTTCGCTCGAAAAATATTGCTCGGTAGGCGCGACGCTTGCGAAGACTGGAACCATCACACACAGCTACAGGATCGTCGATGAGTGATGCATTATTCGGGATTCAGGGTTTTCATTAACGGAAACGTCTCTTAAACCGTCCATCGTGAATCTATGGATCACCGTTTCCTCATTTCCTCTATGTCTCTCTTCAGCGCATCGATCTGCACCTGAAGATCTATGAAACGGTCCGCAATGGGGTCGGGTATATGAATGTGATCGAGGAGCGCCTCGTCCGGCACGCGCTCGTCCTTGATCCTCACGATCTTTCCGGGAATGCCCACGACCGTGGAATGGTCGGGAACGTCCTGAAGCACCACTGAGTTCGCCCCGATCTTCACATAATCGCCGATCTTTATGGGCCCGAGCACCTTGGCGCCTGCACCCACGACGACATGGTTCCCCAGTGTCGGATGCCGCTTGCCTCGCTGTTTGCCTGTCCCCCCCAGCGTCACTCCCTGGAAAAGGGTGACGTTGTCGCCGATCTCGCTGGTTTCGCCGATCACCACGCCCATCCCGTGGTCGATGAACATGCCCGACCCAATGGTCGCTCCCGGGTGTATCTCGATGCCCGTTATGAACCGCGCAAGCTGTGACAGGGCACGCGGGATGAACGGGATGCGTTTTTTTAAGAGCCAGTGCGCGACACGGTAAAACAAGAGCGCGTGAAATCCCGCATAGGTGAGGATGACCTCGATCTTGCTCGTCGCCGCCGGGTCCATGGAAAGCGCCGCGTTAAAATCTTTTTGTAGTTTTCGAAATGTCTCACGCATATATCACCTGAAATGCTCATCGAACGGTCTGGGTCCAGACGACCGCCGGCAGTGATTTTCGTCGCTCGCGCAGACAGCACGTTACCGCTATCGACGAGACAGTCGTCGCCGTACGACGTTACTAAACGACCGTCTCAAGATGGTCACTGTTGCCAATGGTCGTCGGACAGCGTTCCCCTCTGCATTCCCGCCGGCCTGTGGACAGCGCTTCTCACTTTACACTCCGAACTATTCCCGGAGCCATCCGGGAGGTATTCCCTCCTTGCGCGCCTCCTCAGGGATAACGACATCGAGCATGTTCCGGGCCTCGTCGATCTGCTTCTGCACTTCTTTCATCTGCTGCTCGATCTGATCTGCCTTAACTTTATTTTCGATTGGCCCGTATGCCGGCCCGCCCCAGCTCATAAGCAACTCCGTCCGTTGCTGATCAAGCTCCCGATAGCTTCTCTCCGCATCCGCCAGGCGTGCCTTCCATTCACGGATGCGGTTCTGCCATAAGGCTTTCCGGGCCTCATCGGCATCTTCTTCATTCTGCGGCGTGATGAGCGGCTCTGCATTCTTCTGAATTGCCGGTTCCTGAGCCGCCTCGCTCTTATGTGACCCTTCTACCACACGTGCCTTCGCGCGAAATTGATCGGGCACTTCACCGAGCCGGTCCGTGATATGGACAACGCCCTGATCGTCCGTCCACTGATAGAGGGGGCTTTTCCTCTCGTCGCTTCCCTCCTGAGCACCTGCCTGCGCACTGGCAGAGAGGACCGCGACCAGAATAAAGGCACCGATGAAGGCGCGCCGCATGTTTTCCCTCCTCTGGAACCCCCGGTGCAGGAACGATCACCCCATAGTCTGGATCGTGCAAACCGCGTAAGCCGCGATTCCCTCGCCCCTGCCCGCGAACCCGAGCCCCTCGGACGTCGTGGCCTTGACATTGACCGCGGACAGATCGGTCTTGACCGCCGACGCAATATTCGCGATCATCGCCGGGATATGCGGCGCCATTTTAGGCCGTTCCGCTACGATGGTCGCATCGATATTGTTCACGCGAAACCCACCCTCCGCCAGCAGTCGATGCACCTCGGCAAGCAGGGAAAGACTCGATATGCCCTTGTACCTGGGCTCCGTGTCCGGGAAATGCCGACCGATGTCGCCGAGTGCCGCAGCGCCAAGAAGCGCATCACAGATGGCGTGGAGCAGCACATCTGCGTCCGAGTGGCCTAACAGCCCTCTTGCGGAGGGGATATCCACGCCGCCCATCATAAGCTTCCTTCCTTCAACGAGGCGGTGGACGTCATAACCCGTACCGATTCTCATGCTACCTTCTCTTGAGGATCTCTTCCGCAAGGAGGAGATCCTCGGGCGTGGTGATTTTGATATTGTCGTAGCTCCCCATGATCACGCGGACCTTGCCGCCCGACCGCTCGACGAGCGTGGCATCATCCGTCCCGTAGAAGTTCTGCTTGTAAGAATCGTCATAGACGCGCTTTATGATCTTGACCGGGAAAGCCTGAGGAGTCTGTATTGCCCAGAGCCGGCTTCGTTCCAGCGTATGGACGACCATGCCCTTCTCGTTCACTTCCTTGACGGTGTCCTTGAGCGGTACTCCAACCGTGACACACTCTCCCTTCTTGGCGTGGTCGACGGTTTCTTTGATCATGTCATGTGTTACGAACGGCCTTACCCCGTCGTGAATGAGCACGACAGACGCATCTTTCTCGAGCTTCTGCAGCCCGTTCTGGACGGAATCCTGCCGTTCCTTGCCTCCCACAACCAGGGTCTTCACCTTGGTGATATGGTACCGTTCGATGATCTCCTTGAGGCAGATCTCCATGTCCTCTTTCGAGAGTATCGGGATGATCTCGTCGATTTCCGACGCGCGCTGGAATGTGAGAAGCGTATGCGCCAGCATGGGCATGTCACCAAGGGGCAGGAACTGCTTTGCCACTGACTTTCCCATCCTCTTGCCCATGCCCGCGGCAGGTATGAGTGCTGTTACATTTGACATGCTCGCCTCATGACACTGAATATCCGGAAGCAGGGATGGCTGGTTTTCGCTGATATCGATTACGCTGCGGCACAGATCTCAACGAATACGTCCTGCAGTATCAGCGGATCATTTTTTGAAGTTCTTCACAACGACTTTAAACCGTTTCGACAGCGGTGCTTCCATATCGATCGCGACGCGGAGCTGAAACTGGTCTTCCCGGTCCCTTGTCAGGACGTCGAAAGGAAGGATGATCTGCCGATCATCCATGAACGGTTTCCCGAGATTCACTTTCATTCCGTCGTCCGCCCCCTTTTCAAGTGCGGGCGCCGCGGTTGTGGCCTTTTCCATAGGCGCGTCCGGCATCAAGTGCTCGTCCGGGGGCCGTTCTTTGAAGCGCCCTTTCGGCGCAGGCGGCCTCTTTTCTTCCTTTCCGATGACGTCGCGGAGGGTGAAATTGTGGCGTTCGGGGAACTTCTGCATGTCCTGAAGTACGATCTTGGAGACGGCGGTGAAAGTCTTGAGCACACCATCGCCGGTCGTCGCGATCGCCTCGTAGAACGGGATATCGCGCGGGTTTAGGGCTTCGTTCAGCTCTTCTATGGACATGATATCAGGCAGATCCCGCTTGTTATACTGGATCACCATGGGGAAGTCAGTCAGGTCAATGCCCATTTCGGCGAAGTTATCCCGGAGGTTCGCCAGGCTTTCGAGATTCGCGTCCATCATGGCGCGCTGCGAGTCTGCCACGAAGATCACACCGTCCGCGCCCTTGAGGACAAGCTTGCGCGTGGCGTTGTAGAAAACCTGGCCAGGTACTGTGTAAAGATGGAACCGCACGCGGTAATTTTTTATGGTCCCGAGCTCCACGGGGAGAAAGTCGAAGAACAGGGTCCGGTCCGTTTCAGTAGAAAGGGAAATGAGCTTGCCCCGCTGGTTGGGAGCAATCCGGTGATAGATTAGATGGATGTTCGTCGTTTTCCCGCAGAGACCTGGCCCATAGTAAACGATCTTCGAGTTTATCTCCCGCGTGGTATGGTTGACTAATGCCATCGCTTCATCATTACACAAAATGCCGGGTATGTCAATACTGCGGACTCTTATGGCCCCTTTTGCGCAAGCAGGTTCAGCGCAATGAGGTGGAGCCGTTCATTTGCGGTTGCCAGCAACGGCACTGTCCTGTCCAGTCCGACGAGAAGGTGATCAAGCTGATCTCCCGAGAGATCGGTGATCACACCGTCAGCCTCCTCGAGTATCAGCATGCCTGCCGCGTAATCAAAAGCTCGTGATGCGGTTGCCGTCGCAAACGCGCTGAGCGCGCCCGATGCAAGATACGAAAGGTCCAGGGCGGTTGATCCGAAGCACCGCGTCCGTTTCGCCTGTTGAAGCAGCGGCATGATACGCGGGAGGTCCGACTTCGGAGACGACGCCTCAAAGGCGACGATGATGATCCCCTCGGCTGCCGATGTCCTGATGCGCAAGCCGTTCTTAAATGCTCCCTGGCCGCGCACCGCCCAAAACTCATCGTCCGCGGGGAGGTTCATGACGTAGGCTACGCTCAGGTCGGCAAGCCTGTCGCCGTTGAGCAAGGCTATTGACGTGGAGAAAAAGGGTATGCCGGTCTTGGCGTTGTTGCTGCCGTCGATGGGGTCCACAAGCACGATTTTTCTTCCATCACCGAATTTCCTGATGCCGAGCTCTTCGGAGATGAGCGTGAAGGACTCCCCCTGCTTCTGGACTTCTTCGAGCGCGGCGATGATGATGTCTTCAGCCCACTTGTCGACGGGGAATGTCTTGTCTCCGCCCGCACCTTTGCCAAGTGGGACCTTTCCACCTTCCCTGCTCAGGATGTCGCGAAGCCCATCGCGCATTTTTTTGCCCATCGATTTGAAGACTTCGAGCCACTGTTCGTTCGTCATGAAAACTCCTTGGTCGTTGCAACCACAGTTCGGCACAGAATCATTCGGTTGATTATATTATATATCGAGGATTTCTGGCAGGTCTCGACGATGAAAGCCTCTAACCTTGCTCTACCAGCCTCTTTTTATAAAATTCTGCAATTTCTTCAGCCGCCTTTTTCGTCATCCCTGTTACAGCCGACAGTTCCTCCACTGTTGCCTGTTTGACCCTTTCTACGCTGCCGAAATGGCGAAGCAGCGCCTTCTTCCTTGTCTCGCCGATGCCGGGGATGTCGTCAAGCTCGGAATGCACCGCACGTTTCTCTCGGAGCTTCCGATGATACGTAATGGCGAAGCGATGCGACTCATCCCGCACGCGCGCCAGCAGGTGCGTGGTCGCGCTGGTGGGTTCGAGGATGATCGGCTCTTCCAATCCGGGCAGGAATACCCGTTCGAACTCTTTTCCCGTCCCCTCTTCCCCGCTCCGCGCCTTTGCCAATCCGACGACATCGGGCCCTTCGATGCCGAGTTCTTCAAGCACATCGAGCGCAGCGTTCAGCTGCCCCTTTCCGCCGTCGATCAGAATCAGATCTGGCAGGGTTCCTTCCCCTTTCGCTCCTGTGTATCTTCTGCGGATGACCTCTGCCATGCTCGCGAAGTCATCTTGTCCCTGAACGGATCGGATCTTATACCGCTTATAGTTCCGCTTGTCTGGCAAGTTATCCTCGAAGGAGACCATGCTCGCCACCGATTCAGCACCCTGGATGGTCGAAATGTCGAATGCCTCGATCCTGCGCGGGAGGCTTCTGAGCCCCAGCTCTTCCTGAAGCCCAAGGAGGATGCGCTCCTTGCTCCTTCGGGAGAGCAGGTGCTCGCGGAGCGACTGGCTTGCGTTGTCAGAGGCCATCTGCACCAGTTCCCTTTTTCTCCCCCTCTGCGGAATAAGGACCTCGACCTTCGCACCGCGCTTTTCCGTAAGCCAGCTCTCGAAGACCTTACGGTCAGGAATTTCCGACGGAAGCAGCACTTCAGCTGGAACGATCATTTCCTTGGCGTAGAACTGGTGCAGGAATTCCGCAAGCATCGCATCGCTCGTCATACCGGGCACGTCATCAAGAAAGAAATCCTTGCGGCCAAGCAGCAAACCATTCCTGATGAAGAGGACCTGGATGTCGGTGTGGCCAGTTTCGGACACCGTACCGATCACGTCCTTATTCTCAAATCCAGGGGAGATGATCTTCTGCTTCTCGAAAGCTCCCTCGATCCTCGCGATCCGGTCCCGCAGCTCTGCTGCCCGCTCGTACTCCATCTTCTCCGACGCTTCCTCCATGCGCTGCTTCAGCAAGTCAAGGAGGTCACGGTTTTTTCCTTCAAGGAACAGCCGGACCTGAGATGCCACATCCCGGTATGCCGCTTTATCTACCTCGCCTGTGCATGGTCCCATGCACCGCCCTATCTGGAACTGGACGCACGCCCGCTCCTTCTTCCTGCCCAGCTCTTTTTTACACGAGGCGATCGGGAATGTCCTGCGAATGAGCGCGAGCGACTCCCACATGCCGCCGGCGGGGACGTAAGGGCCGTAGTAAAGAGCCCCGTCCTTCTTGAGCCTGCGGACGACTTCAAGACGAGGATATTCGGATTTGATGTCGAATCGGAGATAAGGATAGTTCTTGTCGTCACGGAGAATGACATTGTAGCGGGGCCGGTGCTTCTTGATGAGGTTGGATTCCAACGCCAGGGCTTCAAGCTCGGTGTGGGTCACAATGGTTTCAAGGTCTGCGATCTGGCGCACCATGATCTCGATCTTCTCGCCCTTGGCGCCCTTCTGAAAGTACGAGCGCACCCTGTTCTTCAGGCTCACGGCTTTGCCAATGTAGATCACATGCCCCCGGGCGTCCTTCATGAGATATACTCCCGGCGCATCCGGAAGGTTGTGAAGTTTTTCTTCGAACGTCATAGTGCGATTATTTTACCATGAATTAAACAGGATGGACATGTGTTATTCACGACGTGAGATCGGTGCCGCGAACATTTTCCGCTGCAGTATGCAACGGTCATTTTCCGAAGGGAGCGCACGTGAAAACTATACACGGTCAAAAAGATTAACTTGTACCATAGGTGAAAATTGCGGTATAATTTATATGTAGCCCGATGAATTTGTTTTGAGAGTAAAGAACCATGCGGGCATCGAGATAAAGAATTGTCGGACCAAGGGATTACAAAAAGTAAAAGAAATCAGCGTCTTCCGCACAGTTTCTCATTCAACCTTTTGCCCGCCTGAAAGTCTAAATGTAAATAGATATCTGTGCCTTGAGCAGTTTTCAACGGGAAACAACTGGTGGTCGGCAGATTGAGCGGCTTTAATAAGGATTGGTTTTAATATTAATACGAAGGGGTGAGATAAATGAAGAAGCGGGTTTATCTTGTTCTTTTGAGCCTCGTGGTGATTCTGACGATTGCCGTGCCTGCGTTTTCTTATGGCGGCGGATATTACCATGGTGGCGGTGGTTACCATGGCCATGTGGTTGTGGGTGGAGGAGTCTGGATCGGACCCGGATGGTACGGTCCCGGGTGGTGGGGTCCGGGATGGTGGGGTCCGGGATACGGATATCCCTATGCGTACCCTTATCCATACTATTCATCTCCGCCCGTGGTGATCCAGCAGCAACAGCCAGTATACGACATGCAGAACCAGCAGCAGGAGGAAGAGTATTACTGGTATTATTGCCCGGATTCAAAGACCTATTACCCTTACGTCAAACAGTGTCCCAAGGGCTGGTTAAAGGTCGTTCCCACCCCGGGTCCATCGAAATGAAAGGAGTGAAGAGATGATCATGAACTTGAGACTTCGCACCTTCTCGTTTCTGATAATAGCCATGTTGGGCGGATGTGTCACTGTGCCATCGGGCCCGAGCGTGATGGTCTTGCCGGGTTCGAGTAAGACCTTTGAGCAATTCCAAGCCGACGATGGTCTCTGTAGACAATGGGCGCGACAGCAGATTGGTCTGAGCCCCCAGGAAACGGTTAATCAGAATACCGCCTCAGGAGCGGCGGCCGGCACGCTGATCGGAGCCGGTCTTGGAGCAGCGATCGGCGCAGCTTCAGGCGCTACGGGCACGGGCGCAGCGATCGGAGCAGCCTCAGGGCTCCTGCTCGGTACTGCATCGGGATCCAGTACTGGCCAATACTATGGATACGAGGCGCAGCGACGCTACGATATCGCCTATCAGCAATGCATGTATCTAAAGGGGAATGTAATCCCTGGCATGGTACGGACACGGGTTGTTCGACGGCCGCCTCCGCCGCCCCCGCCCGATCTGTCCGGACCCGTTCTAAACGAAACGGCGCCTGTTTATCCCGCGCCTCCGTCGGGAGTGCCTGAACCGTAGCCGGGATGGGACGGAGGCCATCACGGTAGCGGTTATCCCGGAGGCGATTTTTGATAGCATTTAGGTCGAAGGGCGTTCTTTACGAACGCCCTTTTTCTTTAAAATGGTCAATCCATCCCCTGAAGAGGATAACACACCCCGTGGTTTCCTCACATGACATTGACTCCCGGACAGCTTGGAACGTCCCGGCGTCTTCCTTTCAGGGTCATAAATATCTCGCCCCTAGTCGACCTTCACCCCGACAGCCATTTCCTGCTGCCGAAGCGATTTGATCTTGTCGCGGAGGCCGGCCGCTGTTTCAAAATCCAGCTCCTTTGCTGCAGCACGCATCTGTCTTTCGAGTGAAGCGATCAGCGCAGGGAGATTCACCGTGGGCACGTGCTCGCCTGCCTCCTCAGCGTCGACAGGCACCGTGAAGTAATCCTGCTCGTACACGGTGCGAAGTGTTGCCTGGATATTCTTCTTGATGGAGTGTGGCGTAATGCCGTGTTCCTTATTATATCCCTCCTGCACGTGACGGCGCCGGTTCGTTTCGGCGATGGAGTTCCTCATCGAATCGGTTATGCGCTCCGCGTACAGGATCACCTCTCCGTTCACGTTTCGCGCTGCCCGGCCCATGGTCTGGATGAGCGAGCGCGACGAACGGAGGAACCCTTCTTTGTCAGCATCAAGGATCGCGACGAGCGACACCTCGGGGATATCCAACCCTTCGCGCAGGAGATTAATGCCGATGAGAACATCGTACTTCCCCATGCGCAGGTCGCGAATGATGTCCACTCTCTCAAGCGTGTCGATATCCGAGTGAAGGTACGCTACCTTTACGTTCAGTTCCTTGTAATGCTCGGTGAGGTCCTCCGCCATGCGTTTCGTCAGCGTCGTGACGAGCACGCGTTCGCCCGTCTCTGCGCGCTTCCGTATTTCATTCAACAGATCGTCCACCTGCCCCTTGACCGGTTTGAGCGTGATCTTCGGGTCCGTGAGGCCCGTCGGCCGAATGACCTGTTCGACGACCCTTCCTTTCGATTTCTCTACTTCGAAGTCCGCGGGCGTCGCCGAAACGTAGACGGTCTGGTTCACTCGTGCTTCGAACTCCTCAAAATTGAGCGGCCGGTTGTCCAAGGCTGAAGGCAGGCGGAAACCATAATCAACGAGCGTCTGCTTTCTCGCCCTGTCGCCATTGAACATGCCACTGACCTGCGGGACGGTAGCGTGGGACTCGTCAACGAACAACAGGTAGTCCTTCGGGAAATAATCGAGGAGCGTAGGCGGCGGCTCGCCCGGGGCCCTCCCCGAGAGGTGGCGGGAATAGTTCTCGATGCCGTGGCAATAGCCCATCTCCTGGATCATTTCCAGATCGAACATCGTACGCTGCTCGATGCGCTGTGCCTCGATGAGCTTGTTCACTGAGCGGAAATACTGGATGCGTTCACGGAGCTCTTCGTGGATGCCGTCAACGGCGGTCTTCATCCGCGAATCGGGGATCACATAGTGGCTGCTCGGGTAAACAGCGATCCTTTCAAGTTTCTGGAGCGGTGTTCCGAGCAGGGGATCGAATTCGGATATGGAGTCGATCTCGTCTCCGAAAAGCTCTATGCGGACTGCCGTGTTCTCGTATGACGCCGGAAATATCTCGACCACATCGCCGCGGACCCTGAATGTCCCTCTCTGGAAGTCAAAATCATTGCGCGTATACTGGATGTCCACGAGCTTCCGGAGGATGTCGTTCCGCTCGATGCGCTGGCCTTGTTCGAGGAACAGCAGCATGCCGTGGTACGCTTCGGGCGAGCCGAGGCCGTAGATGCACGAGACCGAGGCTACGATGATAACGTCGTTCCGCTCGAAAAGTGCCGTCGTGGCCGCGTGGCGCATGCGGTCGATCTGCTCGTTGATGGATGAGTCCTTTTCGATATAGGTGTCCGTCGTCGGGAGGTACGCTTCTGGCTGGTAGTAGTCATAGTACGAAACGAAGTACTCCACTGCGTTATCCGGGAAGAGATCCTTGAACTCATTGTAAAGCTGGGCAGCCAGTGTTTTATTGTGCGCGATCACGAGCGCAGGTTTCTGGACCTTTTCGACGACGTTCGCCATGGTAAAGGTCTTGCCCGAGCCCGTAACGCCCAGGAGTACCTGGTGGGGGAGACCCCTGATGACCCCCTCCGCAAGCTTTTCGATGGCCTGCGGCTGATCACCGGTTGGCTTGAAGTCTGATACGATCTTGAATTTCGGCATGAATAAATATTACTCCAGATTGAGCGGCAGTGTCAATGAATCAGGATACACAAGAGGCCATCTCCGCCAACGAGTGAAGACAAATTGTAAAGGGATAAAACCTTCAGGATGGACCCCCGCTGTGCAGAGACAACAGCTGAGTCCGGCGATAAGAAAATTTCCCCTATCTCAACAGCAGGTACAGCATCACCACAAAACCGATGAACACACCAACGGCTGTCTCGTGTTCGGAATTCTCTTTCACGACGTCGTAGCTCCAACGGTTTGTTCCCCTGCCGGGATAAGGTGTGAGCCGGGGGAGATAGTCGGGCACGGCCTTGTCATACTCGACCCAGGACGGGCCGAAGCTGCTGATGAGCTTCTCGTTCTCCTGCTTCTTCTTGTACGGCGCATAGTAGAGGAAGAACCACACAAAACCGCCGATCATGATAATGACATTGCTTGCCATGGCACTGTAACCTATCGTGATGAGGAGAGTTCCGATATAAAGCGGATTCTTCACGTACGAGTAGGGGCCGGTAGTCGTGAGCAGCTTGTTCTTCCGGAGGTGTCCTGCGGCCCAAAGCCGAAGCGCCTCACCGAGGGCCGTGATTACAGCTCCGACCAGGAACCATGCCGGTCCCGGCTTCGCCAGATAGAACAGGATGACTGCCACGACGCCCGCCAGCACCGTTTTCCCGGTTATCTTCGTCAGCTTGTACTGCAGGGTTCCCTTTTCCGCCATCTCACTCTCCTTAGATTTTTTTGGATGCATCAGCATACATTCACCCGATGCTTTGCAGTTACTGCCTCACCACTTCGTCGGCATCACGAGGTTCCGCAGCTTCAGCCATTTTTGTTCCTTCGCCGTAATAAGTTCTGGAGCATAAATACTCTTCAACTTGATGAGTGATATTCGGTCGGCAAAACCGAGCAGACCGGTGAGACACCGGCCCGCAAGCGGCACGCCGCCTGGATGAAAAGCCGATGCCAGGTCCACCACGAAGACCTTGCCGTTGACAAGCAGGATATTCGATCTCTTCTGGAGATCCAGGTGGACCCATCCGCGTTCATGCAAATCCTCGATGATCTGTTCGAACTGCCGGAGGACGCCGGGGCCTATCTCGCCCCGCTCAACACTTCCGAGGTCTCTGCCCTCGAGGTACTCTATGGCAAGAGAAAACGGGGTGAGCCTCTTGAACCGTGACGGCAGACCATCAACGCCGGCAAGCGCGGTGTACGCCCGGATCTCCCTGCCGATTACTATGCGCCCGATGAAGTTCCGCTCCCAGAAGCCTCTGTTTCCGAAATCCTTGACCACAAACCGCCGGTTGTTCGCACGGGAGATGAAGACGTCCGCTTTGAATGATCTTCCCTGTGCGATTACCTTCTCAACGTTCAAGCGCGCTTCGGTGTATGTCAGATCTTCCTTCATGTCCTGATTGATACGAAAAAGTCCCATCATTTTAGAAGTACCAAAAGAAAGAGTCAAGGTTTTTATTCGGCAGAGTCATGGTGAAGGTTTCCGCTGGCAGGAAAATAAAAGGGCCTTTCTCTGCGGCAGGGAAAGCCTCTTTTGTCTCATCTTCCCGGCTCCCCTGTGGCAATCAAGACAGCTTGCCTCCTGCCCGGCAGCCGTGCCAGAGAAGCACGCCTTTCTCAGTTCGCCGGCTGAAAGAGATAGTCCCGCTGGGGTAAAAAAAACGGTCCAGCATAAAACAGCGTTTAGCGTATTGGAATGTACGTTTTCGTGGTCGACGCCGCTGTCAGGGAGATCAAGAGAAACGTTGCTTTTCCTTCATCAGGAAGTCGAGGAACCCCTGGCACAGAGGTGACCGGCTCTTGCCCTTGAGGAGAATGACCGCAAAGCTCCGTTCGAGCCGAAGCCCCTTCAATCGCACGGCTGAAATTCGCCCTGTCTCGATATCGCTCTGCAGTGCGCGAATGGAAAGAATGGAAACGCCGAGCCCCGCCTTGACGGCCTGACGTACGGCATCACTGCTCCCTACCACGGCCACCGTATTCAGTTCCGCGAGAGAGAGCCCTGACTTTTCAAGATGCTCTTCCATGATAAGCCGGGTACCCGAACCCTCCTCGCGCAAGATGAACGGCTCGTTCTTCAAGGCTTCAACGTGAATGCTCTTTTTGTGCGCCCAGGGATGGTCAGGGGGAACGGCGACGACAAGCTCATCGGTGAGGAAGGCGTGAGATTCCAGGTGTCCATCGGAGACCCGCGCGCCCACGATGCCAATGGAGAGTTCACCGTCCTTCACGGCCTGCGCGACCTTGGCGGTATCATCTATCATAAGCTGAATGGAAATGGACGGATGTTCCTTTTTGAAGGCGCCGATGAATGCAGGAAGAATGTAAGCACCCGGGATGGTGCTCCCGCCGATTTTCAAAAGCCCGCTCATCCTTCCGGAGACAGCCTCGATCTCCTGCCTTGCCTGGTCCCGGAGCACCAGGAGCTTCTGACCGCAACGGTAGAGGATTTCGCCCTGTTCCGTGGGGACCACCCTCTTCCCCAGGCGGTCGAGCAGCCTCACCCCGAGCTCTGTTTCCAGATTTTTGATATGTCCGCTCACCGTGGGTTGAGTCAGGTATAACGCCTCCGCTGCCCGTGAGAAGCTCCGGAGTTTGATGAGTGTGCAAAAGATTTCTATCTGGTGCAAATCCATAATAGGACATCCCCATATCCAGATATCGAACTGATCCTAAATCCCGATGACAATGATTCGGAATTGATATCGGTGCGTGTTTGAAATTGGCACTTGCTATTTGGAGCCTGTCGCGTAATCGCGGAGAAACTGCGTCAATAGACGGACGCCGATGCCTGTGGCTCCCTTGGGAGTGTAGGGTCGGTCCTTTTCGGTCCAAGCCGTCGCGGCGATGTCGAGGTGCACCCAAGGATAGTTCTGGACAAACTTGGATAGGAGTGCCGCGGCCGTGATGATGCTACCGTCCCTGCCCCCCGTGTTTTTCATGTCTGCGATATCGCTCTTGATCAGGTCATAATATCCCTCCCAGAGCGGCATCTCCCACACGCGTTCGCCTGTCTTCTCGCCTGCTTCGCGCATTTTCTGCTTAACGTTGTCGTCTGCGCCAAGCATGCCGATGGCCTCCTGGCCGAGGGCGATTCTGCATGCGCCGGTGAGCGTAGCGATGTCCACGATCACTGCCGGCTCGTATTGGCAGGCGTAGACGAGCGCATCGGCGAGAATGAGCCGGCCTTCGGCATCGGTGCTGATGATCTCGATTGTCTGGCCCGAGAGGGTACGGAGCACATCGCCCGGTTTGTATGCGCTGCCGCTCGGCATGTTTTCCGTGGCCGGGAGCAGGCCGACGATATTAAGAGGAAGCTTGAGCGCCGCCGCAGAACGGATCGCTCCGAGCACCGCAGCCCCGCCGGACATATCGTCCTTCATTTTGTCCATGTTTTCCGCAGGCTTGATCGAGATCCCGCCGGAATCGAAGGTGATGGTCTTGCCTACGAGCGCGATGAAACGCTTCTTCCCGCCGCCTCGGTATTCGACGATGATGAATTTCGGCGGTTGTGCGCTCCCTGAGGACACACCAATGACAGCACCCATGCCGAGTTTCGCCATCTGCCGTCTTTCAAGCACCTGGAGCCTAAGCCCGAACTCCTTAGAGATGTCGCGCGCCTTTGCAGCGATAATCGTCGGGGTCATATCGGCAGACGGGGAACTCACCATGTCACGCACCATGACGGTGGATTCCGCGACAATCTCGCCGATCTTGACGCCCTTCTGCATTGCCGTGACGACGGAAGAGTTCTCCGTCAGTATTGTCAGCGTTTTGATCTCTCTGTTATGGTCATTCTCTCCTCCGGTCTTGTACCTCAGGAACCGGTAGAGCCCCAACATGCTCCCCTCGGTCAATGCCTGAGCGGTTTCCTTCGCTTCGAGGTTGATCCCTTCCGACAAAATCGTAACATCTGTCGCACCAACGTCCCGCAAGTGGGGCACTGCTTTGCCCGCAGCCTGCCGCAGCCGGTTGAGCGTGAATTCGCTCCGTTTGCCGAGCCCTACAAGGACGAGGCGCTCTGCTGCGATTTTGCCTTCAGGATAGATGAGGTGGACCGAACCCGGTTTTAACTTGACATCACCATGCTTCATGAGCCGTACAATCATGCCGCCGAGAGCTCTGTCCATTCGCTCGACCACACGTCTTGGCTTCTCGCCCTCGAAGAGCATAATGACCGCCCCGGCAGCCTTCTGTCCTTCTATCCGTCCTGCTACGACGCTGATCTTCATAGCATCACCCTCATAGGGAGCATTGAGCAGGGGGTAACATGGGAGTCATCGCCCCGCTAACTATATCCTCCGCCGTCAGTCCTTCCTCACCACGATCGGCTCCAAGCCTTCCAGCACAAGTTTGCCGGCTATCAGTTCCGCCTTTTCTTTGGAGGCGTATGCTCCTACCCGTACACGGTAAAACTTCCCGACGTTCGACTCGAACGGCACGATTGAGATCACCTCGAACTTCTTAGAGAGTCGGTCCTTAAGCATCATCGCATTCTCCATCTCTGCAAAAACAGCCGCTTGGACTGTGTACTGCCCCGTATCCTGAACCGGCTCCAGGGTCTCAATCCGCACGCCGACCGTACCTTGCGCAATGAATCCGAGCTCTTTCGCGGCGCCGTACGAGAGATCGATGACCCTGTTCCGGGCGAACGGCCCGCGGTCATTCACCCTCACATCGAGGGCCTTCTGGTTTTCAAGATTGGTAACTCGAATGGTGGTGCCGAGCGGCAGTGTCCTGTGCGCCGCTGAGATGCCGTTCATGTCGAAGATTTCCCCGCTTGCCGTCTTACGGCCGTGCAATTCCCTGCCGTACCATGATGCCGTCCCCGTTTCCCGATACACTTCCCGGGATGCCACGTCCGCTTCCCGATGCACTTCCCGGGATGCCGGGTTCGCAGCGGGCGCTGGCGATGACGACGAAGGCGCTGAATAAAGCGAGGTGGGGACCGGAGGGGGCGCCGGCGGCACTTCCCTCCCCGCGCACGTCGTGACGACTATAGCGGACACGACAAGTGCGGCAACCCTGAGGACATGGATCATCTGCCGTGAGAAGAGGAGCCGCATCAGTATACCTGCTTACGCAGACGCTTTCTCCGCTGCAGGCTTGGCCTCTTCCGCCTTCTTGCCGCCGGACTTGTACGCTTTGGCAGAACGGAGCTTCCGCTGCGCCCGCTTCACCTTCTTGCGCGCTTTTCGAACCTCCGCGGTGTCGGTTGTTCCTTCGGACTTCGCGATCACCGCCGCCGCTTTCGTTTTTAACTTTTTGATTTTCTCCAGAAGCTTTTCCTGATTGACCTTGACCACTGACTGCTCCTCCTTGAGTTTTCGAATGTATGTGATAACGACACGTTCAAAATTTAAGCCCAATAATAAAACAAACTCCCCGACAAATCAAGGGATATTGTTCCCTCGCTCCCTTTTCCTCCAGCGATTGGCGACTCTTCCTGATTGCGGTACGTCTCGCAGCTTCCGCTCTCAGATTTCTTGCGACGGCGGGAGATGCCGTCTCGACCTCATGATGCTTTCAGGAGCATCAGGCCGCAAGCGTCTTTCCAACTCAGGGACGGCGATCCCGGAGCCCATCTATGCACGGACACCCACTGCATGAGCTATTGTATGTCAGAAAGAAAACCCATGAGTTTTCTGCGCGATGATTTGTTCGGAATTTCTTCATCCTGACATAGGCGAGGGCATTTGAGTTGCAGGCCCCTGCGCTCCATAACTCTTCACCTCATCGCAAGCGCGGTAGCCCGGTAGGGAATAACAAGGATCGGATGTGCAGGCCGGATACTAAAAAGGAGCCGCCTGCGACGGCGGCTCCCGGGGAATGAGTCCTCAGCAACCAACAGCTGCTTTGGGCTTTGCCTTCATCTCTTTGATCTCTTTCACGGTGTCCTTCTCAACCATGATCTCCGCCTTCGTATCGACCTTGATCTTGCTGAGGTCTAGGCCCTTGTCTGCCTTGAGCGTCATGTCGGTGCTGGTGCCTTCCGGACAGAACGTTATCGTCCCTGCTTTTGCATCCACACCCTTGATGGTCCCCATCTTCGCCTCGGCGGCAAATGCCAAGGACACAAGCGATAAAGCCAGAACCACGACAACCAGAACTGCTGCAACTTTCTTCATGAATCTACTCCTCCCTTTCTAGGATTATAAAAGCCGTCAGTTTTTAAAATACCACAAGTTTATAAAATACACAATTAAAACTTTAAATAAGGCGATTTGAAAATCAGGTTCATATCCGGTGATTTGTCATCAATTAGACACCTTTCGGAGCTAAAGGTTGCAAGTCTTCGGTCTTTATGGGGAAAATAATAGAGTCTAAATTGTTGGTTCCCGGATGCGGCGGAGGGGCTTGCAGAAGGTTACAGGGCGCCTTTTGCCTTCAGGAGCTTTTCGATCTCCGTGATCTGTTCGTTGTGCGCCCTGCATTCTTCCTCGAATTCCGACTGCATGTTCTGCGCCTTTTCCGCGCCGATATGCACCGTGGTCTTGCCGAAGGTGAAGGAGTGCATATCCTCCAGGTCGCAGAGACTGTCCTTGAGGCGTTTCAGCTCCGCCCTGAGCTCTTCAACTGTCATGTCATCCAGCTTTTTACTCATACCGCGAACTATAACAGGGAAACTTTCCCGCCGTCAACTGAAAAAAGCCGGTTGCCAGGTCCGCGGCAAAGATCCCGCAGCCTCATGACATACTGATCCCCTGGACAAGAAAGATCTGGTGCCGCAGTGTGACGGCCATGCAGGCATTTTCTTATTGACAAGGAATGCCAATTTTATTATCCTTGCATCTCCACAATACCACCCGCAGGAGGATATAGATCCGTGTATATCGACAAGCCGTTACGGCACTTCATGGACAAACTGGCAAGCAAATCCCCCGAGCCTGGAGGCGGCAGCGTTGCCGCGCTCACCGGAGCCCTCGGCGCGGCTCTCGTGAGCATGGTGGCGAACCTCACTCTCGGCAAGGAAAAGTACAAGGATGTCCAGCCGCAGATCGAGGCTCTCCTCAAGGAGTCGGAGATGCTGAGGACCGAGATGCAGGATCTGATACAGAAGGATACCGAGGCCTACGGCGCGCTCTCCGAGGTGTATAAGATGCCTAAGAACACTGACGCGGAAAAGGCCGCGCGCAACGCGAAAATGCAGGAGTCCCTCAAAAAGGCCTGCCAGGTCCCGTTCGAGATCGGGCTGAAATCGCTTGAGGTGGCGAAACTAGCACAGAGGGCGGCTGACATCGGGAATGTGGGAGCAGTGAGCGATGCCGGTGTTGCAGTCCTCCTGGCCCAGGCGTGCGCCCAGAGCGCGGCGCTCAACGTCAAGATCAACGTCAACAGCATCAAGGATGAAATCTTCAACAAGAGCACCTGGGCACGCACGCAGGACGCCCTCAAGCAGGTGGCGGCGCTCGAAAAGACCGTGATGGAAACAACGTACAAAAAAATGGGATAACCGCAGCGGATCGTAGAGGGCATCGAGCATAGCGAACCAGGGAACCCTCGATCTTCCCCAATACGACCGGTCCGCGCTTGAAACTTGACAATATTCCGGAGGGGGCAACTCATGGCGGCAAAACTGTTAACGGGAAAAGAAGTGGCGCAGAAGATGGACCAGGACATCCAGCGGGAGGTTCAGGAGCTCAAGGCACAAGGGGTCAACCCCGCGCTCAAGATCATGGTCGCGGGAGACGCCGCAGATTCGCTAGCCTATGCGAACAGCGCGAAAAAGATGGCCGAAAAGAACGGCATTGCCTGCGATATAGAGCAGCTGCCGGGCACAACGACCCAGGACGAATTCGTCAACATCCTGAAGCAGCGGAACGCGGACAAGAACATCCACGGTATCATCGTGATGAGGCCGCTGCCGAAGCAGATCAGTGAGGGCGTCGTGAAGTACATCCTCGCGCCAGAGAAGGACATCGACTGCTTCAACCCCGTGAACGCGGGCAAGATCATGGCCGGGGACATGACGGGGTTTCCGCCCGCTACGCCGCAGGCGGTGATGGAGATGCTCCGTTTCTATCAGATCCCCATGAGCGGTAAGGAGACCGTTGTGATAGGCAGGTCCATGGTCGTTGGCAAGCCCCTGTCCATGCTGCTCCTGGGCGAGAATGCAACGGTCACCGTCTGCCATTCGAAGACCAAAGACCTGCCGGGCGTGTGCAAACGAGCCGATATCCTCGTCGCGGCAATCGGCAAGGCCAGGATGATCACCACGGACTTCATCAAGCCGGGGGCGGCGGTTATGGACGTGGGAATCAATGTCGAGGGGGACAAGCTCTTCGGTGACGTGGACACGGAACCGGCGAAGGAGATCGCAGGGGCGATCACGCCGGTGCCCGGGGGCGTGGGAACCGTCACCACGCGCGTGCTCCTAAAGCACGTGGTAAAGGCTGCACAATTGCAGACCCGGTAGTCGGAGAGGGTCAAGGCAGGATTCAAGGCGAAAAGGAGAACAGGGGCCTCTGTCAGACCCTCTTGCTTCTCCCGGGGTCCTCGGCGATGGCCCCGTGACCCTCCTGTTTCTCCTCCATCACCTCCCCAACCACCCTCACCAGTTCGGCTATCCGGAACGGTTTCTGCAGAAATCGGCGTGCTCCCTGCTCAATCAGCTCTTCCGCGTCCCGGTCATGGCTGTAGCCGCTCGAGACGAGCACCTTCACGCCCGGCTTCATCTCCTGAATCCTGCGGAATACCTCTCTGCCCTCTATGGCGGGCATGACCATGTCCAGGATCACGGCGTCGATCTCATCTGAACGCTGCCTGAATCTCTCTATTGCTTCCTCTCCCCCACCTGCAGTCAGGACCGTATACCCATACCGTTTGAGGACGTCACGTGCGAGGTCCCTTACCATGGGCTCGTCGTCGACCACCAGGATCGTCTCCGTTCCCCTCCGCAGGCTCACGAAGTCCTGCTTTTTGACGCACGTTTCATCGTTCATGCACGCAAGCAGGTTCACCTCGAACGTTGACCCCTTCCCGGGTTCGCTATGTACCTGGATGAAGCCGCTGTGCTTTTTCAAGATGCCGTATGCCAGCGCGAGCCCCAGACCGGTCCCCTTCTCCTTGGTCGTGAAGAACGGTTCGAAGAGGCGTTCCCGAGTCTCGCGGTCCATACCTATGCCTGTGTCCGACACGGAGATACGGACATAATCACCGGGCTGGGCATCAACGAAGAACTGCACATCCTTGGCCTCGAGGTGAACGTCCGCCGTCGTTACGGTGAGCCTCCCTCCCCGCGGCATTGCGTCGCGCCCATTGATGCAGATGTTCAGGATCGCCTGCTGTATCTGCCCGGCATCGCAGATGGCGTGACGGAGGTTCGAGTCCGTCGCGAGAACGATCGTGATATTCTTCTCGATGATGCGCGAGAGGAGCGCCACGACCTCGCGGACGATGGTGTTCACGTCGGTCGGCTTCGCGTCATACTTGCCGCCCCGTGCAAAGGCGAGAAGCTGTTGGGTGAGCTCCGATGCCCGGATCGATGCGGTCTCGATGATATCCACATGCTGGTATGCCGGATTGTCCGGATGAAGGTCTGTCTTGGCCAGGGACGCGTAACCCAGGATGGATGCCAGAAGGTTGTTGAAATCGTGGGCAATGCCCCCTGCCAGCGTGCCGAGGGCCTCCAGCTTCTGCGACTGAAAGAGCTGTGCCTGGAGCCTGCGGTTTTTGTCGTCGATCTCCTTCCTTTCCGTGATGTCCCTGATCACGGACCGGCTCATGACGAAATTGCCCCGCCCATCGTACACTGCCGTTGCATGCATCGTTACCGGGAGCAGGGCGCCGTCCCTCTTGAGCATGTTGAGTTCCAGGTTCCCTATCTGGCCGCTCTTCTTGAACTCCGGGAATTTCGTATGGCACGTCTGCGCGCTCTCATCCGAGAGCAGGTCATTGAAGTACAGTTTCCCAATGACCTCGTCGCGACTATATCCGAGCATATTCAGGAATGTCCGGTTAGCTTCCACGATCATTCCGTTTCCCGCGAGCGAGTAATATCCGTCGGGAGCGTTGTCATACAGATCGCGGTATTTTTCCTCTGAATCCTTCAGCTTCTGCTCAAGGCGCACCCGCTCGGACACATCGTTCAGCGTTTCAATTGCGTGAATGACATTTCCCGCAGAATCCTTGATCGGGTAAGCGCGGCACTCCACATAGATCTCTTCATTCTGGCGGTCATAGTGGATATGCAGCGCCTGGGCGGGTAGACCAGTCTCGAACACGGTCTTAACCGGACATTCATGGCCGTTGTCCATGCAGTGAGAATCGAAATGATGGGAGGCCTCGTAGCAGTGCATCCCCGGGACATCATCCTTGGACTTGCCGACCTGGCTTAAGTAGCCCTTATTGGCGGTAAGGATGCGGTACTCCCTGTCCACCACCACCACGCCCTCGCCGATGCCTTCAAGCACGCTCTCGAGCAGGTCCAGGGACTGCCGCTTCTCCTCCTCGAGCCTGCGTTCGGCCGTCACGTCGCGCATGACTTCGATCATGCGCACGACGCTTCCGTCCCTGTCCCTGACGGGCGAGGCGGCGAGCTCCACGATTATCTCCCTGTGCCGGCGCGTGAAATGGCGGTGAGTGACCTTGACAGGCTTGCCCGTCTCAAATACATCGCGGTACGGGCACTCCCCATCGGGCAGCCGGCAATGCATGTCCTGATGGTGGAGCATCTTGAAGCAGGGCTGGCCGATCACGTTCTCACGGGTATCGTCCTGCATCGAAAGGAAAGCATCATTCACCATGTTGATGCGGCATTCACGGTCAATGATCATGATGGGGTCGGTGATGCTGTTGATCAGGTCCTGGCAATAACTTTCACTGTGCATGCGGTCCTTCTTCATTCGAGGCAGATGTGTATAACCGAAACACTGTTTCAAAACAGCGTAACTTGATCACCGGCAGGCATGACACTTTATCACAATGAATTACGCTCTTCAAGCATATTCGGGATCGAAAGCAGTTGCGCATATATGTATTTCCTTGTTCTGGTGGGGATGGCGCGGCCGCCGCACAATGGGGCGTAAAAAAACCCGGCAGGCATGTTGCCGGCCGGGTTTGCATGCCACCCTGGAAATCCTTAGAAGTAGAAATTCGCGCTCACCCCGACAGTGCGGGTGCCGAAGTAGGTGTAATCCTGGTTGGTAGTGTCGTTTTCAACGTGACCGATACCGAACCCGATGCTGCCTTCGAAGCTGAACTGCTTGGTCAGGAAATATTCTGCGCCGAAGATGCCCGAAAGGTCCAGCACATCCTGATGCACGCCGCCAGCTCCACCCGTGAACTTCTCTGTCACATAGGTTACCCGGCCTTCGAGAAAGGGGGCGAAATCATCGACCTTGAGATACTTCCTTAACCCTCCGGCAATGGAGAAAAAGTTGGCGTCAACGTCCCCGGTGCTGCCCTGGATGCCGAGCCCGGCGGTTACGGCAAGATCGTTCGCGACAAAGTATTTGCCTGAAATGGTGATAACCCCCGCGGCAGTGCCTGACGTTCCACCGGTATTCCCAAAAACACTGTTTCCGACACCAACGCCGAAGCCGAACATGCCGGCCTTCAGGCTGTTACCGGCTGCGGAGGCGCTGCCCGAGCCGAGCCCCATGACAAATCCCAAAACTGCTGCGACTATCAAGAACCTTTTCATTGCGTATTCCTCCTCAGATATTCATCTCTGACGTGAATGTATTGCCCAGATACACCGGCACCGCAAGGGCGCAGAGTTTTTTTGATTGACGCGGAAATTCATGTATCCTTTGCTCTCTTGGGGGCTCTCATGGAATTATTCTTTGCTTGCATGAAATATGTTCAACCCAAAAAAATCCCCCGGAAGGAAGGTTACCCTCCGGGGGATCTTCAGTATGCTTCACAGCCCTGTCGGCATCTATGCCGGCACGGCATCATACCTCTTTTAGAACTTGAAGCTCAGGACGCCCTGGATACCGGTCGTGGCATCAGCGCTGTGAGTCGTCACGCCCGCAGTTCCGGTATCATAGCATTTGCCGGCCCCAAAGTAGCCGAGCACCCAGTTCCAGGTCAGGTTGTCATAGAGTTTCCAGTTGATCTTCGCGTCTATCTCGTATCCGAGATCACGATCTGGTGCGCCTCCATTGAGGGCCACTAGCTCGGGCGCGTGCAGCCACCAGAAGTCAAGTCCGACGTCCAGGCTCGTCAGGAGTTTGTACATAGCGCCAATATTGAGTGCCTCGGTGTTGGAGAATCCAGTACTTTGAGCTCCTGCACCTGTCCTGAGCTTATACTCATACAGAAATGTGTAGTGCGGGTCGGCATCAAGGAGGTTCGCATATCTATCTACATTGCCAGAGTTCATCTTGTTTCCGGAGCCGTAAGCAGCCAGGAAGTTGATCGTGAGCGGATCCATCGGTATCTTACCCTCGATCACGGCCTCTTTTCCCTTAAAGTTCGGTCGTGAACCGGCATCAACGTCGCCCGACTGCATGTCTACCTGAACCTTAAGACCAACCGGGCCCAGTTTGCCATTATAGTTTATGCTGTAATTAAAAAGGTCAGTACCGGCAGCGGCCGCCAACGGAGCTAAACCATTCACGAACGCAATTAAGCCAAGGCGATCATGTATATTTGTGACGTCGAAGCCTACAACGTTGTTGTCGTCGATCTTGAACACATCGAGGATAACGTAGGCGTCTATATCGTCAGCACGTGCAACGTTTCCCTCAGCCGCCTTAATGTTCACGAATGCGACCGTGTTATTGCCAGTCACGTTTGCAACCACCCATGCATCGGAGCCGTACTTCATGGAGCGGAACCACCAGCCGTTGCCGAGCTGCAGGAGCTGATGGCCGCCTGTGACGTTGACCGGAATGCCGGGAAGGTTGAAGCTGATCCATGCCTCGCGGATGTCGAGTTGGACGGGCTGGCTAATCGTACCTCGAGTGACCAAGGGAATACCTTCGTCCGTCGTTGTGTTCTGGCCATTACCCTGAGGAATCTCGACCCTTCCCCATTCGTCCCAGTTGTTCTCGATCGAGATCCTTCCCTTTACATCGTTGCCAGCCTTTGCATCGACATTGATCCGGATCCTCTCCTGGGTGTCACGCTGGTTCTCACCAGATATATCTTTATTCTGAACTAGATCGGTGAAATCCCTGCTCCGGATATCAATGCTTCCGCTCACGGTCACGTCCACGGCGTAGGCCATTGACCCGAAGAAGGTAAATGCTGCAACTACGAATAACACAACAAACTTCTTCATCGTTTATCCTCCCTTATTGTTAGGTTTCGTCCCGGATGAACCGAAACTTCGCTGACTTCTTAAGATGTAAAACTATAAGATGATTCTGAAACGATGGTGCGTTGTTGCCGAGTTGCTGCTTGGGTTAAGAGACCGCTTTCATCCCTCCTTTCATTATAAAATTTTTATTCGAATTCCGCGAAACGAACGATCGGATCTATCGAACATGAATGAATGCCGTGGTGCGAGTTCATATGGTGTGTTTCGATGAGCGCAGTCGCCGATGAAAAAGCGCGCTTCAGCGGCTCTTTCGCCGTCAAAAGAGAAAAGACATGAGTGACACGGGGAGTTGATAGTGGATATCTTCATAGATCTTTCAATCGTCTGGATCTACCACTATTACGTGCTCTAAGGACTATTCAATGTGCGTTTAGCAAAAAGGGATTACCGCTGAAAATGGTTGAAACACAGCCAAAATATAGCAAAGTCGTATATTCAAGTCAAGAATTTTCTACTAGATATAAAATTGTAATTATCAAGTTGCTATTTAATGAAACTGTATGAAACGCCGAATGCGCTGAGGCTTTCCACAGCGGTCATCGTGGTAATTCATTGCAAATTGAAAGGAAAAACCTCTTGGGAAAGGTGGCAATCATCGGGGGATTTTGTGTTTTCGATAACGTCTTTGGGTTAAAAATCCATACTTTGGCAACCAATGAAAAGGGCATATACTTTAATACTAAAATATTCCTTCGCGCTGCTCAAAGCGCAATCGAGCAAGGTGCCAGGACCAATCGTCACCAGGGAGCGGCGGCATCCAGCACGAGGACGTTCTTAAAGAGATTTCTTCTCGCCGTTGTCAGTCCCGGCCGCATACTGGTAATAGGTATGCACCCCAAGTTTTAACAGACCTTTTTCAATCAGGCTCTTGGCTGATTCCGCTATCCTCGGGTCAAATTGCATCCCCGATTCCCGTGCCAGCTCCTGGAGCACCTCCTGGCCAGAAATCATGCTTCGGTACGGCCTCTCCGACAGCATGGCATCAATGGTGTCCGCAACATTGAGCACCCTCGCTGCGAGCGTGATCTCCTCACCTGCGAGACCCTGAGGATAGCCCTTTCCGTCGTACCGCTCATGGTGCTGATAGACCGCGTTGATGATCTCTGGAGCAAATCCGATTGGTTCGAGGATCCTGATCCCGTGGGCAGGGTGGTCTTTCATGATGTCGAACTCCTCATGGTTAAGGTGACCGGGCTTGCTGATGATCCGTTCGCTGATGCCGATCTTGCCGACGTCGTGCAGGATGGCGGCGATGTGCATCTCCTCGAGCTGCGAGGGGGTCATGCCGATGTCGCGTGCGATCGCTACCGCGTACCTGGCAACATTCGTTGAGTGCCACCGGGTGTAGGGGTCCTTGGCCTCTACCGCCGCCACGAGCGCCTGTACCGTCCGGAAATAGTTTTCGCGCAGGTCTTCGAAGAGCGAGGCGTTCTCCATGGCGGTCACCACCTGGCTCGACAGAATGAGGACGATCTGCAGGTCGCTTGTCGTGAAAGGAGTGCCGGAGAATTTGCTCACGTTGAGCACACCGAACATCTTGTTCTTGCCGATGAGGGGGACGGACATGGAGGAAGCAGGCATGTCCTCAAGATTTATGACAGCCATGACCTCCGGGTCAGGATGTTTTCCCGCTGAAATGATGAGCGGCTTGCGATGTTTGAGCACCATGCCGGAAACGCCCTCGCCGCACCTGCGCCGGGCCTTCAAGGCCATATCCGCGGGCAATCCGTGAGAAGCCCGGATGAGCAGGTCCCCGCTCGGCTCGTCGATGAGCATCAGGGAGACCCGATCCACGGAGAACTCCTCAACGAGGACCTCGGTAATGATCTTGAACAGATGCGCAAGATCGATTTCGGTGACGAGCAACTTGCTGATCTCGAACAGGGGAATGAGCGCTTTAAGCCGGATGTTTTCCTTCTGGAGCGTGCTGCGCGTCACGGCACGGTTCACGGCGCCGAGCAGTTCGTCCTGGGTGAACGGCTTGAGCAAAAAACCGTCCACACCGCGCATCAGGGACTCGATAGCGGTATCGAGCGTCCCGTGTCCCGTGATGAATACCGTCACGATATCCTGGCTCAGCTGTTTCACCCGCTCAAAGAGTTCGAGCCCGTCCATTTCCGGCATCTTGATATCCGTAATGAGCAGGTCAATATCGCTGCGACCAAGCTCTTCGAGCGCCGCCATCCCGTCTGAGATCGTGGTCACCTGGTACCCTTCAGTAGTCAAGACATCGTAGCACAGGTCTCTAATTATGACCTCGTCGTCGACGACAAGTATTTTTTCGCCCGCCATGGGATCTCCTTACGTATGACCGCCGAGCTGCATCACGCCGGCAAGAGCACGCGGAATGTGGATCCTTCCCCGACCTTGCTCTCAACCTCAATATGTCCACCGTGATGCCGGATGATCATATAGCTGATCGAGAGTCCGAGGCCTGTTACGTAACCTTCAAGCCGCGTCGTAAAAAAGGGGTCGAATATCTTGTCGAGCTGCGTCTCGGGGATACCGATACCGGTGTCGCCGAATTCCAGCGCCACGAATTTGCCTCCGGACATGTCCGTTTCGCGCCGACAGCGGATCGTGAGGCTGCCGCCACCCGGCATGGCGAAGTAGGCGTTGTCGATGATGTGAACGAATGCCTGCTTCATTTCATCCGCATCCAATGCCACGGCGGGAATACCTTCAGGGATGTCCACGACAATATTCACGTTGTTCGGCCTGGCCTGGCTTTTCACGAGGTCCAGCGTCTCCTTAATGAGGGCGCCGATATCGGTTTTTACGAGCCTCGGCGGCCTCATCCGGACGAAGTCGAGCAGACTCTTGAGTATTTCCCGTGCGCGAAGCGTCTCCCGCTCTATCGTCTTCAAAAGCTCTTTCTTCTCAGCCGGGATATCATCGGACTTGATAAGCAGCCCCGTATACCCCATAACCTCGTTAAGGGGGCTGCTCACCTCGTAGACAATGTTGGCAGCGACTTCACTGATGGCCGCGATCTTGGCGCTCTGCACCAGCTGTCTCTGGGACCGGTGAAGATTCCGGGTCATGGCGTTGAACGCCTCGCCGAGTTCCCTGAACTCGCTTTCTGTGGTATCGCTGATGTCCACGCGGGGCTCCAGCTCTCCTCGGGAAATACGCCTGGTCGCCTCGAGCAGCATTCGTAGCCGCCGATCGAGGCTTTTCGCGATGATATAGGCAGCACTGACGGACAGGAAGAGACCGACGAGAACCGTGACATACAGGATGACCCGGACCTCCCGTATCGTGGCCATCGTCTCCTGTGTCTTCTGCTGCAGCCGGACATTGGCGGTGAAGGCCATCCCCTGGGTCACGGCAATGATCTCCTGGCCGAGGTCCTGCGCCCTTCGTTCAAGCTCGTCGATCCTTCCTGCATTCGCCGAGGCCGTGACCAAACGGCTTACGGCGGTCTTGTAATCATTCTCCAGGTCTCGCATCCCCTGCAGACCCTGCGTAAGCTCTGGCGAATGATGGCATCCCGTGCAGGAGTCCATGATCTTTTCCATTTCCCGCATACTGGCCATCAGCACGTCCACATCCGCGCCGCTTTGTACCTTGGTGCGGGTAACATGGGACTGGACCTGCTGCACATGGATGATGAGGTCTTCGCGGAGGATCTCAACTTGATGGAGCAAGAACAGTTTGTCCATCCGTTGCGTGGTCTCCGTGATGTACAATGCGGCTATAAGGCTACCCATCAGGAAAACGAAGAGGGGAAGGCCAAAGCCCAGAAGAATTCGTTTTTTCATGCAGTTCTCGTGTTTTTCGCCGTTTCTGCCGGCTCAGGCTTAAAGAAGCGCTGCTGAGCACCGCAATATCCGCCTGGTAATGCCGGCAGTGAAATCACTTCAAACACTAACATACGGGCAATCTTAATATATCGTTGGTACGCGAATTATTCAACTATTATTCGCTAAGCGGCAGCATACAGCATGCGCCTCTTATCACCGTCCTTTAGTGACGGTGCTTTAGGCGCATTAAGGTAAAAGCAATAAAAAAGGCAAGGGGCAACCCTTGCCTATGAATTCATGTCGTTCATTGTAAGAGACTGATTGATGGCCTGTTCCAATCGATCATGGCCCGACTGCCCGAATCACAAGTCAGTCACGTGCGTTCTGTATGTTTCCGGCTACTAGGTCTTTGACTTTTCCGACCCCTTTGCAGCGGCCGATTCTTTTTGCTGACGCTCCACGAGCTCGATAACCGCCATGGGAGCAGCGTCTCCTGCCCTGTTGCGCGTCGGGACGATCCTCGTGTAGCCGCCGTTGCGGGAGGCAAAACGCGGCGCGATTTGAGTAAATAGTCCGTTGACCACGGTCTCATCATGGATGAAGCTGAGCGCCTGACGCCTCGCGTGCAGGTCTCCACGCTTTGCGAGCGTGATCATCTTTTCAGCCAGCGGCCGGATCTCCTTGGCCTTGGCAGCGGTTGTCTCTATCTTTTCATTCTTGAGCAGCGAGGTAACAAGCGTCCTGAGCAGCTGCTTCCGATGCCCGGAGTCTCTCCCAAACTGCCTGCCTGCACATCCGTGTCTCATTTCAGCATCCTTACCCTACCCAATAGATTTTTACGCCTCACTCGGTTTTTCCGCCAAAAGCCTTCTGGCTTCGGTAACGATTTTATCGTCTACCTTCATCCCGAGGCCAAGTCCCATCTCAGCAAGGATCTCTTTGATCTCGTTGAGCGATTTCCTGCCAAAATTTTTTGTCTTGAGCATCTCACTTTCGGTCTTCTGCACCATTTCCGCGATGGTCTCTATCCCCGCGTTCTTAAGGCAGTTTGCGGCCCGTACCGAAAGCTCCAGCTCATTGACGCTGCGGAGAAGGTTCTCGTTGAACGATGGGGTCCTCTTGATTTCCTCTTCCATCGTCGGCGCCTCTTCCTCTTCTTCGGGCAGGTGAATGAAAATGGATAGATGGTCCTTCAGAAGTTTGGCCGCATGCGCCACGGCGTCATCCGGTCTGATGCTGCCGTCGGTCGACACCTCCAGAACAAGCTTATCGTAATCTGTCTCCTGCCCCACCCTGGCGTTCTCGACCTTGAAATTCACTTTTCTGATGGGAGAGAAGACCGAGTCAATCGGAATGACTCCTATGGGCTGCCCCGCCTCCTTGTTCCTGTCCGAGGGAACATATCCCCTTCCGCGGCGTGCTCGCATTTCAACTTCAAGCTTGCCGTTTTTGTCGATTGTGGCTATATGGAGATCGGGATTCAGGATTTCCACTTCTGCATCGGCTTCGATATCTTTGGCTGTTACCTCACCCGGGCCCTTCGCCTTGAGTGCTAATGTTTTGGGTTTGTCCGTATGGAGCTTCAGCCGGACTTCTTTAAGGTTTAAAATAAGGTCCGTCGTGTCTTCGATGACGCCCGGAATGCTTGAGAATTCGTGCTGGACGCCAAGAATTCTCAGCGAGGTGATTGCTGACCCCTCAAGCGATGACAGAAGAACACGGCGTAAAGAATTACCCAAGGTCGTCCCGAAGCCCCGCTCTAACGGCTCTGCCGTGAACTTCCCGAACGTGTCGGTGATTTTCTTAGGATCATATTGAAGCTTTTTGGGCATCTGGAAGTCTTTCGCTTTTTTAAGCATGTATCCTCCATAACGGAGTGAATATCTTTTTATCCGGCCATGCACACCGCGCAGCGGGCGCGGCCATTATGATATGCTGACCTGCGGTGCAGTAGAAGCGATGCTGCCGACTACGGTGCTCTTTAGGTCACTTTGAATACAATTCGACAACGAGCTGCTCTTTTACGGTAGGCAGTGTGCACTCATCCCGTGCCGGCAAACCGAGAACCTTCCCCTTGAACT
>DASPSR010000055.1:0-41995 GCA_035623825.1 Nitrospirota bacterium | reverse complement strand
TCGATGCGGGCGACCATGTACTCGCCCTTGTCCGTGGTCTTGACCGAAAGTGCATTGACGGGGATGCCGTTCTTCTCGGCAAAGACCATCGCCGCCTTCGTGGGACTGCCGTCAGCGCCGAAGGCAACCTTCTTGGGCGGGCCGACGACCTCTTTCGAGATGTCCTGCTGCCGCTCGGCGAGCTGCGGCGCAAAGAGCACGAGGCGTCGGGGCGTCCCGAAAGTCTGGATCGCGCCGTTCTCGGCCGCAATGCGGCCCGAGGCCAGGAGCGCGGCAAAGAGCTCCTTCATCTGCTCCAGAGCCGGAGCAATGAACCGGGACGGAATCTCCTCCGTCCCGATCTCTAATAAGAATTCCTTCGCCAAAAGACACCCCACTAATCCGATGCCCAGTTCCCAGCCGAGAGAGGCGCAACGAGCGCACGAGAAAGACCGGCGCCCGGAGCCATGATCGTTCTTACGCTAAGTCTCATACCTGTCTTTGCCCGAGACCGGGATCTTTTCCGCCTTTTCCCCGCCCCTGTTCTTCAGCAAGGGGAACCCCATTGCCTCCCGCTCGGCCAGGTACGCGTGCGCGCAGGCGCGGGCCAGCTTCCGCACGCGGGCGATGTAGCCCGTGCGCTCGGTCACGCTGATCGCACCCGCCGCGTCGAGCAGGTTGAACGTGTGCGAGCACTTGAGGCAGTAGTCATAGGCGGGCAGCACGACGCCGGCCCCGATGAGCTTCTCGCACTCCCGTTCATAGGACTCGAACTGGCGGAAGAGCATCTCCCGGTCCGACAGCTCAAAATTGTACCTCGAGAATTGCACTTCAGTATCGTGGTGGATATCGCCGTACTTCACGCCTCTCGCCCACTCAAGATCAAAGACATTGTTCACACCCTGAAGATACATGGCGAGCCGCTCGATGCCGTAGGTGAGTTCGGCGGAAACGGGTTTGAGGTCGATGCCGCCCACCTGCTGAAAATAGGTGAACTGGGTGACTTCCATGCCGTTGAGCCAGACCTCCCATCCGAGCCCCCAGGCGCCGAGCGTCGGCGACTCCCAGTCATCCTCGACAAAGCGAATGTCGTGTTTCCGGGGATTGATGCCAAGGCTGACGAGGCTTTCGAGGTACAGATCCTGGACGTTTTCCGGGTGGGGTTTGAGGATCACCTGGAACTGGTAGTAGTGCTGCATGCGGTTCGGGTTTTCGCCGTAGCGGCCGTCCGTGGGCCTGCGTGAAGGCTGGACATAGGCTGTTTTCCACGGCTCGGGTCCTAAGACGCGAAGGAACGTTGCCGGGTGGAAAGTCCCGGCTCCGACCTCGGTGTCATAGGGCTGGTGAATGACGCAGCCCTTCGAGGCCCAGAACTGCTGTAAGGTGAGTATAAGCTCCTGAAATGTCAATGATTGCCCCTGCCCGGACAAATCGGAAAGAAGGATAGAAAAATAGAGTGCTATTATACAAAAACCCTTTATCTTGTCAAGAAAATATCGGGGAAGTTTTGAATCTAAAGACAGATAAAAATCAGCCCCGTGAGGGGGGATGGGAAGGAACCAGCCACTTTGCAGTTTTGCTCAGACCGAACAGGTCCCCGGCGATATGGCCATAGGGACTGCGCGAGAGCAGCAAGGCACACTTATCATGCCGGAAAAGGTGCACTAAAATGACGTGACATTAAGCACAGCGGTACCGGAGATGCTCCCTGAAGTGGCGGTGATCGTCGTCGTTCCGATGTTTAAGGGATTGGCCTGACCCTGAAAGCCAGACGTATTGCTGATGCTTGCAACAAATACATTCGAAGAAGACCACGTGACCGATGTTGTCAAATTCTGCGTACTCGAGTCGGTAAAAGTTCCCGTTGCCGAGAACTGAAATGAGAAGGTTGTCCCAAGGGGAACGTTGGCGGACGCGGGTGTTACCATGATGGATCTCAGCTCAGCCGGGGTTATCGTCAGAGCTGCGTTATTTGAGGTAATTCCTGAAAAGCTTGCCGTAATGGTGGTCGTTCCCTCGGACTGAGACGTGGCAAGCCCGTTTGATCCTGTTGCATTGCTGACGATCGCAACCACGGTGTCCGTAGAATTCCAGGTAACCGATGAGGTGATATTCAGCTTGGTGCCGTCCGAAAAGATCCCCGTCGCGATAAATTGCTGGGTCAGCCCGAGGGCAACGCTCTGGTTCGACGGCGTCACCTCAATCGACTCGAGTACCGGCTGGGTGACCGTGAGCGTCGCTGAAGTAGAGGGGACCGCATCAATGGTCGCCGAAATGGTGGCAGTGCCGATATCGACGGCTGTGACCAGTCCCTTTGAACCCGGTTTATCACTCACCGTGGCGACCGCCGTACTCGATGTGCCCCACGTTGCCAACGACGTGACGTCCTGTATGTTGCAGCCGCCCGATAACGTCCCGATCGCGGTGAATTGCTCCGTTATCCCTTTGGGGATAGACGTGCCGGTCGGTGATGTTACGATTGACGCCACCGCGGACGAACTGAGTGATGCTGAACTGGAGACAGAATCATACGTCGCCTGAATATTGGCCGTACCTGGAGCAACTGCGGTGGCCAGACCTTTTGAACCCGTCGTATCGCTGACCGTGGCGACCGAGGTATCCAGCGAGGTCCATGTCGCGAATGACGTCAGGTCCTGTTGCGCGCCGTCATTGAGGGTCCCCCCGGCGGCAAACTGCTGGGTCGTCCCCGGAGCGATGCAGGGCGGCGCTGCCGGCGTGACCGCGATCGAAGCGACATGAGAGGTGGTAAGCGTGGTTGTTCCCGTAATGCCGCCTGAAACGGCACTGATCACGGTGGAACCGGTGGTCATGGTCACGGCCGTTGCCAGCCCCTGTGTGTTTATGGTGGCGATCCCCTTATCCGATGAATCCCAGGCAACCGATGTTGTCACGTTCCGCTTGCTGTTGTCCGCGAATGTCCCGGTGGCTGTGAACTGCACGGTCGTCCCCGGAGCGACGCTCGAGTCGGCCGGCGACACCGAGAGAGATACCAAGGGGACCGGGGCCGGGGGATTTTGCTCGTAAACCTTGCAACCTGCTGCCGCGAGTAGGGCGACACTTACCGCAACGATCCATGGCCAGGGCCTGTTCAGCATGTATTCGTCCCCTCTCTATGATGATGATTGAAATCAAAACGAGCTGCGCTCCGCAGCGATCCGGTCACACCTGCCACATCATGGCTTCGAAATCATCGGTCGGCACTTTGAACTGAATATACCCGCGGAACGGCCACTTCTCGACCTCGGAACCTGAACGCTCCACGGTCACGAACATCTGGATCTCGTCGTTCGGCCTCATACCGAGCAGATCGAAGGGCAGCGCGAGCTCGAGGATCTCGTTGGCGGCCACAGTGTGAATCACGGCGGCCTGCTTCCGCGAGCTGTTCTCCCCGCGGAAAAGCACGGCGCTCACGCGCCTTTCCTGCGGCACGACCCTTATTTCCACGTCCATCCCCTTGGGGTTCAAAAAATTGATAAAGAACGCCAGGTCCGACACCTTTTCGTCCTTGAGGCTCTGGCTCGGGTCGAGCCTGATGAACATGTTCTTCAGGTCGAAGCCGTAATAGATGTGCTGGATGATGGAGGTGCCGCGGTGCATGGTCTCCCCGCCTTGGCTCACGTCGTAGAATCCCGCGGAAAGCCATTCAAAATAGTTGGTCACCTGTCCGTCGATCGTGGGGGTGATGAACGCGGTGAGCTCCACCGTGGGCAGCGCCTGCCGGTCCTCGCGCAGGATGGATATCTGGAGCTCGTCCGGCACATCCTGGCCGATCATGTGGTAGACGTTCATCAGGTGCGTCCTGAACAGAAGGTCGAACTCCTCGTCGTTCTCGGAGAAGTGATCATCCCCGTACCACCAGCACCAGTCGCTGCCCTCGGCGATATAGATCTCTTCCCATGCCTTGGCGATCTTTTCAGGATCGCCGTCCCGTGATGCATAATCCGTGAGGGCGTCCCTGGTCTGCGAGAGCAGGTCCCACGCCCGGTTGTCCTCTTCATGGCCGATCCATATCCGGAAATTCGCGTTTATCCATGAGCCCGCGTGGAGCCGTTCGATCCTCGCCCGCGCCGGGTGCTCCTTGAGGTACTCTCCCACGGTCACACAACGGAGGCCCGGCTCCCCGCTCAGGCGTTCATAGAGGTACAGGAAAAAATCCCTGCCGTCGTTCTGGTAGTACTCCCAGGCGTTCTCGCCGTCAAGGATGATAGAGACCAGGTGCGGTGCGTCGGCGACGCTTTTCCGCACGCGCTGGAGCCGGGCGATGAGGTCGTGCACGGCGTTTTTGTAATCCCATTTGGAGTACACGAATCCCATGAGATCCGAGAGCGTGTGATCGCGGAACACAACGGAGAGGCGCGTCTCGCCCTTTCCCGCAAGATACGGCGTGTAGAGTACCTCCGGGTTCTTCATCACTCCGCCAAAGTCCCTATCAATGTGAATACCGAGCGAGCGGGCGAGCACCCCCTCGTCCGTCCCGATCCACCTGATACCCGCGCCGGCGAGGAGCGGGATGATCTCCTCCGCCACAGACCCTTCCGCGGGCCACATGCCCGCGGGCCGTGAGCCGAAAAGCTTCTCGTGGTACTGGATCGCGCGATCGGTCTGTGCCTTGGCGTCTTCAGGATGGGCAAAGCGGGCGCTGGGGAGGCGGATGTCCGGCGAGGCCTCCTTCGCGATGTCCGTATCGTACAGGAGCGGCAAGATGGGATGATAGAAGGGCGTGGTCGTGAGCTCGATCCTGCCCAGCTCCGCGAGCCGGCGGTATCCCGGGATGATGAGGGCCATGATTTCGCGCTGCTTCTGGATGAGCAGGGCCTTCTCCTCCTCGGTGAACTCCGTCCCCTTCTCGATGAGCCCCTTGAGGAATGGATCGGTCTGCTTGAAGAGCGGGTCAAACCAGGTCAGGTTGAACCAGACCTGGAGGTCGAGGTAGTCCTGTGTCGTGAAATACCGTGTTGCGTTCTGGAGGTCGATGGGCGAGACGCTGGTGCCGCGCCGGTCGAGCAGCTGCCAGTATCCGTGGTACGGCCTGATCATGGTGTCCCAGTTGGCCATGAAGGAGTTTCGAAGCAAGAAAATCTTTTCGTCATGCGTGAGGTCGTCTGCCGGCTTGAGCGCGAGGTCGAGGAACTTGTCCGTGGCGTCATTGTCCACGTAGTCCTGGATCTGCTTCAGCAGGGACGGGACGAGATTGAAGGTCTGATGAATGTCGGGGAAATCGTTCAGGAGCGCGGGCATGTCGTAATAGTCCTTGATCCCGTGCATGCGCACCCAGGGGAGGATGTAGGAGCCGGTGATATCATCCTTATAATAGGGCTGGTGCATATGCCAGACGAAGGCTATGGAGAGGGGATAGTCGGACATGGCCTAAGGAGAATGATCACGCTTAAGGAATCAGATTGCAGGCAGTCCCAAAGCACCAGTAAACTGTCGCCGGAACGCGCCCGTGCGCTCCTCCTCATTGATTATTAGCACCCTGGAACTTACGGTTTGGGGTTATTCCCTTCAGGGCTTGTCGTAATAGTACACTATCTCCCCCTGCCGCGCAAGTCCCAGTTCATCCCGTGCGATCCTCTCGATGCAGGCGGGGTCGGTCTTGAGGGCGTGGACGTCGCGAATCAGTCTGGCGTTATCCTGCCTGAGCGTCGCGATCTCTTCGGTGAGAGCGTTATACTGCACCTTCATCCGGTAATACTTCACCAGCCCCATTTCGCCCAGGGTGTACGACGTCAGAAGATAGAGGGCAAGAAGGATACCTGCCGCGAAGAGCACTCTTTTCCTGCCCACGGTCCTGCGACTGCGCTGAACCTTCATGTAGTTCCGTTTACGCATGGTGCTGTCTTCTTTCGCCGCGCAGGCCCTCCTGCAGGGAGAATGCGCCGCATCCGTATATCCGCTTCTCAAAAACAAAACCACGAAGACCTTCTTCGTGGTAGAGCTTCAATGCCATCATCGGACTCTATGACCTGTGAGGGCCGGGCCAAGTTATTTCTTCTTTGTGGTCTTTTTCGCCTTTTTTGCCGGGGCTTTCTTCGTCGCCATGTATCTTCACCCCCTTTCATCATGGGATATAAGGATGAAAATGAGATTATGTATGAAGCCCGCACATCGGTCGTGGTGATGGGTTGTCTTAAATACGCCGGGGGCATCAAGCCCCCGGCGGTCCCGCGTCTTGGGACACCGTATGAAAGCTACTTCTTCTTGGTGGCTTTCTTCTTTGCCTTCTTCTTGGCCTTCTTCTTGGCTGCCATTATTTGTCCACCCCCTTTCGGCATACCGCGTTTTTACTCAAGCGGCCTTATCTTGAAACAAGCTGAGGGACATCATTCAGCAAGGACATCTGCGAGTACTTTTCCTTGATCCTGCCGTTCACCAAGGCGAGGAACTCCTCGGCGTCCTTTATCGCCTGTCCTGCCTCGTACTTGGATATGACGCGTCCTGCCTCTTCCATGAAGCTTTGGTATTTTCTGCGCATGCGGTCGAATTTGTTGATCATGCTCTTGTGCTGTTCCCCGAGGATGACGCCCGACGCCGTTACCACGGTCTTGTGCGCATCCCTGCTCCTGACCCCCTTGGGCCTGAACCCCTCGGACAGGATGAGCGCCCTCGCTGAACGGGCCATTGCCTGATAGGAGGCAACAAACGCCCACTCAACATCCTTGTCCAGCAGAAGCCTGCTTGTTGCCAAGTCCCGTTCCGCCCGCGTCACCAGCGCGATGACCTCGGCGATCTCGGCGGTACGTTCCTCAACGATCCCCATTTCTTTGAGCGCATTATAATTCATCTTCCCTGCCTACCAGGAAAATCTTCTTGCCTTTCAGTAACTCTCGGATGAACGGGTCCTTGGAGTCCTTGCGTTTCCGGTATTCCAGCTCGTCGAAGACCAGATAATCGATCTCCCTCTTCAGCTTTTCTTCCAGCCCCATCACCATGTCATTCAGTTCCGTGATGTTCGCCTGGCCGATCACCATGAGATTGATGTTGCTGTCCTCTTTTTCCGATCCTTTCGCGAATGAACCGTAGATGAACGCTGTCTTGACGCCCTTCAACCGGGACAGCGACGTCTTCATTGCGCCCTGCACTCCCGTGGTCTTGAAGATGAGCCCCTTCATCTCCGAGAAGATGGGAGAGCTTTTATTCGCGAAGTAGTATTTCTGCACTCCCCGCTTCTCTTTTGCCAGAAGCCCGATCTTGACCAGGTTGTCCAGTTCCCGCTTGATCCCCGCCGCATCTTTTCCGATGTGACGCGCGATCTCTCTTAAGTAGAACTTGTCATCCGGATTGTTAAAGAACAGGCCTAAAAGCTCCGCTCTCGTAGAAGAGAAGAGTTTTGTCAGCACTTTTGTTCACCTCGTGGACAAATATACAACAAGAGTGTATGTTTTGTCAACAGGAAAAATTAAAAAATTATTTTTCGATGGGTTAGACAATTTATCAACAGCAGAATCGACGCAAATAATAGTGGTCAAAAAATTAATGGTTAATCTATGGCATTTCCAATTTTTATTGGTACACCGTCCGGGACCGGGTGGAGACCAAACAGCAGCAGGAAAAATGCATCAAAAAATAAATGGTGATACCCAAATTACTTTTTTGAGAATTTCCCTTCAAAAGGCGGCATATTTCCTCTCCCTGCCTGTATCTTCCGGACGACCGGCCGGCTCGGGCGCCGCGGCGCTCTGCTTCCCTTTTGGAGAATTCATGTTTTTCTGTTCGAGCATGCGACTAAAAAGTCAACCTTCGAACGCCTGCGCCGCTCCACAAGGACGGCGGGACATAATTTCTCTTTGTCTCGCCATGACACTTATGGTATACTAGGCCACACAGTTCGTTGACATATTGTCCTCAACAACGATCGGAGATGTATGAACTTCAGTGAATTGGATCTGCCCTACGAAGTGAGACAGGGCATCGACCACGCGGGGTTCACCGTGTGCACCCCGGTGCAGGAAGCGGTGATACCCCGCGCCGTACGCGGTGAAGATATAGCAGCGCAGGCGCAAACGGGCACGGGCAAGACCGCGGCCTTTCTCATCTCGCTCTTCGCCAGGATGATCAGAAACCCGGTCCAAGACCTGGGGAACTCTCCGCAGGCCCTCATCATCGCGCCGACCCGCGAGCTCGCGGACCAGATCTACCACGAAGCAGAACGGCTCGGCAGGTTCACGGGCTTCCGCTTCCTCGCCGTTTACGGGGGCATCGACTACCAGAAGCAGATGGTCACCCTTCAAAAGGGGGTCGACGTTCTGATCGGCACCCCGGGTAGGCTGATCGACTACTACAAGCAGCGCATCTACAGCCTCAAGAAGACCCGCTACCTGATCATCGATGAGGCGGACCGCATGTTCGACATGGGGTTCATTGACGACCTTCGGTACCTCATCAGGAAGATGCCGCCCTACACCAAGCGCCAGTCCATGCTCTTCTCCGCAACGCTGTCATACCGCGTCATGGAACTCGCCTACGAGCACATGAACCTCCCTGAAAAGATCTCGATCACGCCCGAGAAGGTCACCGTGGAGCGCGTGGAACAGGTCCTCTATCACGTGGGGAAGCATGAGAAGATATCCCTCCTGCTCGGCATCCTCAAACACGAAGCGCCGGAGCGCAGCCTCATCTTCGTGAACACCCGCCGCGCCGCCGACATGGTCGTCGAGCGCCTGAGCCGCAACGGATGGAGAGCAGCGGCCATCACCGGCGACATCGTGCAGAAGAAGCGGCTGCGGCTGCTCGCGGACTTCAAAGAAGGCAAGCTCCCGGTCCTTGTCGCCACCGACGTGGCGAGCCGCGGCATTCACGTGGAAAGCGTGACCCATGTGATCAACTACGACCTGCCCCAGGACGCCGAAGACTACGTGCACCGCATCGGCCGAACCGGCCGCGCCGGAGCGACCGGCAAGGCCATGAGCCTCGCGGACGAGGAGTACGTCTATTCACTGGAGGACATCGAAAAGTACATCGGCCAGAAGATCCCCGTCGAGTGGGCCGACGAGAGCATGTACGTCCGGGAGATCCGGAGGACCGCCGAAGAGAAGCAGAAGAGCGACAGGGAACGACTCGCCGCGCCCCGCCATCCAAATCCTCACAGACGCCGTTTCCACTCCCGGGCGAGCTAGGCCCGAACGGACGTTGTCCGGTTATGCTATAATAAAATCAGGAGAAATTGAAGACCTGTCTTGTCCGAAATACCCGGTATGCCTGTCTACCGAGCATGGGGGACATCAGTGGCGCCTGTGGAGGTGCCGCATGGCAGCCGTTATGTCCTACACCGAACACCCTTGGATCAGTTTCTACGAAGCAGGCGTCCCGCCTACCCTCAAGTACCCCGACGTAACGCTGGGGACGGTCCTCCACCAAACCGCACTGAAATTCCCGGACCACACGGCGCTCCTGTTCTACGGGAAGAAGATCGTCTATTCGGAGCTCGATGCGCTCGCGAACCGCTTCGCTCATGCCCTCTCGCGCCTGGGGGTCGGGAAGGGAGACCGGGTGGCGCTCATGCTGCCGAACATCCCGCAGATGGTCATCGCCTACTACGGGACGCTTCGCGTGGGCGCGGTCGCCGTCCCGACAAACCCCCTCTACCACGAGCATGAGCTGGAGGTCCAGCTCAGGGACTGCGGCGCGGAGACGCTCGTGGCCGTCGATATGTTCTATCCCGTCATTTCCGCTGTCCTGCCGAGGACCGGCGTCAGGCGCCTGATCCTCTGCGGCATCAGGGATTTTCTGCCGTTTCCGCTGAATGTGCTGTACCCCCTGAAAGCGAAAATTGACAAACAGTGGGTCAGCGTAAGGAGGGTCCCCCCGGTTTACGATTTCAGGGCCATCATGAGGCCTGAATCAACTGCAGCCGTAAACGCGGCCATCTCGCCTGACGATACCGCGCTCCTCCAGTACACCGGAGGAACAACGGGAGTGCCGAAGGGGGCCGCGCTCACCCACCGGAACCTGGTCGTGAACGCGGTGCAGAGCAAGGCCTGGCTCACGCTCCACAATGAAGGAGAAGTGGTCATCCTCGGCGTCATTCCCTTCTTCCATGTCTACGGAATGACCATAGCCATGAATCTCGGCATTCTTATCGGGGCGAAACTGATCCTCCTCCCGAAGTTCCATACCAGGGAGGTGCTCCGCTTCATCGAGAAGTACCGGCCGGAGATATTCCCCGGCGTCCAGGCCATGTACCTCGCGATCGGCAACTACCCCACGATCCGCAGGCATGACCTGACGTCCCTGAAGGTGGCCATCAGCGGCGCTGGCCCGCTCATGCACGAAGTGCAGGAGCGGTTCGAACGCCTGACCAACGCCAGGATCGTCGAAGGCTACGGCCTGTCCGAGGCGTCGCCCGTCACCCATGCCAACCCCATCTTCGGCAGGCGGAAGAGCGGCACCATCGGCCTGCCCTGGCCGGACACGGAGGCCCGGATCGTGGACATCGAGACCGGCCGAAAAAACCTGCCTGTGGGCGAGGCCGGGGAACTCGTCATAAGGGGCCCGCAGGTCATGAAAGGGTACTGGAATAAACCCGAGGAGACGGCGGACGCGCTTCGCGGCGGGTGGCTCCATACCGGCGATATCGCCACGATGGACGAAGATGGCTACTTCACCATCGTGGACCGGATCAAGGACATGATAAAGACCGCAGGCGAGAACGTGTACCCGAGGGAAGTCGAAGAGGTCCTTTTCATGCACCGTAAGGTCAAGGAAGCCGTCGTCGTCGGGATCCCGCAGGAGTTCCTGGGTGAGGAGATCAAAGCGTACATCGTGCTCAAGGAAGGCGAGACCGCGACCGCCGAGGAAATCATACAGTTCTGCCAGCAGCTGCTCTCGAAGTTCAAGGTGCCGAAGGAGGTCGAGTTCCGCGACCGGCTCCCGAAGACGCTCGTGGGCAAGGTATTGAGGCGCGTGCTGAGGGATGAGGAGATGAAAAAAATAAAGACCTGAACCCGCAGCGCCGAGCTAATGATGGTGAATGACGAATTTCAAACGTCTCGACTTGAAACTGGATCACCGGTTGACGTTTACCGGCCGCATCCGTTCATCGATCGAAAAAGGATGAGGTAACAAGTGAAAGACATCGTCATCATTGAAGGATTCCGCACTCCCTACGCCAAGGCCGGCACGGTGCTCAAGGACGTTCCGGCCGTGGATCTCGGAGCTGCCGTCGTGAAAGAGGTCATCATGCGGACCGGCGTCGATCCGCTGGCGATCGACGAGGTGATCGTCGGCAATGCGGGAATGCCTGCCGAGGCCGCAAACATCGCCCGGGTCATCGCGTTGCGCGCCGGCCTGTCAGAACGCATTCCGGCCTATAGCGTGCAGCGGAACTGCGCCTCAGGCATGCAGGCGGCAGCGAGCGCCTACGCCCAGATCATCGCCGGCATGAATGAGATCGTGCTTGTGGGCGGCGTGGAGTCCATGTCGAATTACTCCTTCCAGATGACGAAGAGGCTTCAGAACGCGATCACCGCTTTCAGGCGCTCAAAGACCTTCGGCGCAGGGCTCAAAGCCGTCGTCTCGCTCAGGCCGCGCGACCTGCTGCCGGTCGTCGGCCTCCTGGAAGGCCTCACCGACCCCATCTCCGGCCTGATCATGGGCCTCACCGCAGAAGTGCTCGTACGGGATTTCGGCATTGCGCGCAGAGAACAGGACGAGTTCGCCCTCGAAAGCCATCGGCGCTGGACGCGCGCCTTCGAGGCCGGAAAGTTCAAGAATGAGGTGATTCCCCTCTATGTGCCGCCGAAGTTCGAGCCGCTGGAAAAAGACGTCGGGCCTCGGAAGGACGAGACCATGGAGGCGCTCGAAAAGCTGAAACCCTATTTCGACAGAAAAAACGGGACGGTCACGGCGGGAAACTCGTCACCTGTCACGGACGGCGCCGCCGCGGCCCTCATCATGAGCGCGGACAGGGCCAGGGAACTGGGGTACAAGCCTCTCGGGTACATAAAGGCCGTTGCTTTCGCGGCGTTCGATCCCTCGCGCATGGGGATCACCCCGCTCTATGCGACGCACAAGGTGCTGAAGCTGGCCGGAATGAAGATGACGGACATCGAGCTCATCGAGCTGAACGAGGCCTTTGCCGCGCAGGTCATCGCCGTGGAGCGTGCTGCGGTATCCCGGGAGTATTTCGCCGAGCATCTGCCGGGCGAGGAGCCGATCGGCGAGTTCAGGCGTGACATCATGAACGTGAACGGGGGCGCCATTGCCGTGGGCCATCCCGTGGGGTCGTCGGGACTCCGGATCGTGCTCACGCTCCTCAAGGAGATGGAGCGCCGCGGCCTGACCGTGGGGCTCGCAACCATGTGCGTCGGCGGCGGACAGGGAGGCGCGATGATCGTCGAGAGACGATAGCGCGAAGGAGAGTGGACGGGGTCACAGGATAATCCGGGGAGAGCCCGGGATCGGCCGACCGCCGCGTTATCCTGTACATCTCGTCAAGGGGATCTACAATGTCGGCCTTCAGCTATGTGATAAACACCGATGGGATCGCGGTCCTCACCTTCGATCTGCCGGGAGAGAAGGTCAACAAGCTCACCGCGTCGGTGATGGCTGAGCTCGACGCCCTGCTCGACGAACTTGCCGCGAAGAAGGAGATCAAGGCGCTCGTGTTCCGGAGCGGCAAAAAGGAAAGCTTCATTGCCGGCGCCGATATCGGCGAGATACGAGATATTGCCGACGCCGGGAAGGGCGAACGGCTCGCGCGCCATGGCCAGGCGACCTTGAGCAAACTGGAAGCGCTCCCCTTTCCCACGGTGGCCGCCATCCACGGCCCGTGCATGGGCGGAGGGCTGGAGCTTGCCCTCGCCTGTACCTATCGGGTCATCAGCAACGACCAGAGGACCGCTCTCGCGCTGCCTGAGGTAAGGCTCGGCATCATCCCCGGATTCGGCGGCACCCAGAGGCTGCCGCGCCTCGTGGGACTTGCGAACGCGATCGACATGATCCTGAGCGGAAAGTCGGTCTATCCGAAGCAAGCGCGGAAGATAGGGCTTGCCGATGAAGTGACATATAGAGAAACGCTGCTCAGCGTCGCCCTTGCGACGGCCAAGAAGGCGATCGGGAGACCACGTCCCGCGAGGGTCCGGACGAGCCATCCGCTCACCAACAGGCTGATCGAGGGCAGTCCGCTGACGAGACCCCTCGTCTACCGGATGGCGAGGAAGAGCGCGCTCAAGGAGACGCGCGGCAACTACCCCGCCCCGCTCGCAGCGCTCGAATCCATCCGCTACGGGATGGCACACGGCAAGGAAGCGGGGTATGTCAATGAAGCCAAGATGATCGGGCGGCTGGCCCCGACCGAGGTGACGAAGAACCTCATCTCCGTCTTCTACTTGAACGAGACGCTCAAGAGAGACCCGCATCCTTCTCACTACGGAATATCGCGTGCGGGAGTCCTCGGCGCCGGCGTCATGGGCGGCGGCATTGCCCAGCTCCTTGCTGAAAGAGGCGTCGCCGTCAGGATGAAGGACGTGAGTACCAAGGCCGTGGGTGCCGGACTCAAAGAGGCCTGGCAGATATTCAGCAAGCGGCAGAAGAAGGGGATCCTGACCGCGCTCCAGGCGCGTGACGGCTTCGACCGGATCACCGGAGCCGCGGATTACACCGGCTTCGGCACGGCCGACCTTGCCGTCGAGGCTGTGGTCGAGGACATGAACATCAAAAAGAACGTGCTCCGTGATTTCGAGGCTGTGGCACGGGAGGATGCGATCTTTGCCTCGAACACGTCGTCGCTTTCGATCACAGAGATGGCGACGGCATCGAAACGTCCCGACCGCGTCGTCGGCATGCATTTCTTCAACCCCGTGGAGAGGATGCCGCTCGTTGAAGTGGTGCGGGGCGAAAAAACATCGGACCCGACCGTCTCGGCCATCGCGACGCTCTCACGCAAGCTCGGGAAGCTGCCGGTCGTCGTGAACGACGGCCCCGGATTTCTCGTGAACCGTATCCTCATGCCCTACCTCGGCGAAGCAGTCGCGATGCTCGAGCAGGGCGCGGCGATCGAGGAAATCGACTGGGCGCTCCTCCAGTTCGGCATGCCCATGGGCGCCTTCATCCTGCTCGATGAGATCGGCATCGACATTGCGCACAAGGTCTCCGAGATCCTGCATCAGGGATTGGGGGCGCGCGTGAGGCCTTCCGGTCTTCTCGGCGCGCTCTACAGGGACGGCTATTACGGCAGGAAGAACGGCAGGGGCTTCTATGAATACCAAGGCGGAAGACGGGTCGGGCCGGACATATCTCTCGCTCGCAGGATTTCGGCGGAAGCAAGGGGCAAAGAAAGGATCGGCCCTGAGGAGGTTGTCGACCGGGCAATACTGCGCATGATCAAAGAGGCCGCGCTCTGCCTCGAAGACAAGATCGTCGACCGGCCCGACCTGCTCGATGCGGCGCTTATTTTCGGCATCGGCTTCCCGCCCTTCCGCGGCGGTCTTCTCAAGTATGCGGACATGATCGGTTCGAAGATCATCGTCGAGAAGCTCGAAGGAAACGCGAAAAAACACGGGGAACGGTTCGAGCCGCCGAGATGCCTGGTGGAGATGGCCAAAGGCGGCAAGGGATTTTACGCATGACAAAAGATGGCAAATCTCTCCATTGAGCCCGACGCCTGTCCGGCCGCTCCGGGGATCCTCAGTAGGGCCATGCATCTGATTCGCGCGTCGCCCTGTTCGCTTTTTCCCCATCGTATGCTATAATCCCCTTCTCTGTACGTTTTCACATTCCTGTTGTTCATCTGCGCTCCACCGGGAGTTCAACCATGCTTCTCGTGAAAGGGACATTGCTTAGGAGCATCGAGAGGGCCACGGATCACGCGCTTGGAACCGGCGCGCTGAGGCCGGTCCCCACGGACTATACGTTCATCGAGGACGGCGGGATCCGGTTCTTCGTCAGGGTCCTGGCGAGTCTGCGGCTTAAAGACGAGGCGCGGAAGGCGCAAGAGGCGGCGACCGTGTCAGGGAAGAATGCGAACGTTTTTCTCCCGCCTGAGGACGACCTCGTCGTCGCCTCCATCACGGATACGCACCAGGCGATCCTGAACAAGTTCAATGTGATGGAACGCCACCTGCTCATCATCACCCGGCATTTCGAGGATCAGGACACCCTGCTGAACCTGAAAGACCTCGAGGCTCTCTGGCTCTGCATGGCCGAATACGACGGTCTCGGCTTCTACAACGGCGGCCGCGAGGCTGGAGCAAGCCAGCAGCACAAGCACCTCCAGATGGTGCCCCTCCCCATGGCTCCGGTCGGTCCGTCAGTCCCGATCGAGCCCTTGCTTGCCGAAGCGGGCGACCCGGGCCTCGTGCCGGGATTTCCCTTCCTCCATGCCTTTGTACGCCTGGACCGGGATCTTGTTTCCAACCCGGGGCGCGCAGCACAAGAGACCTTCAAACTCTACTCTGCCATGCTGAAGAGAGTCGGCATGACGGCTCCAGCGGAAACCGGCCTCATTCGCCAATCCATGCCCTACTGCCTCCTCGTGACGCGCGAGTGGATGATGCTCGTCCCGCGGTCGAGGGAGCATTTCGAGGATATTTCATTCAACTCCCTCGCCTTTGCCGGATCCCTCTATGTCCGGGATGGACGGCAGCTCGCGCGACTTAAAGCCTTTGGCCCCATGAACGCGCTCAGGAGCGTGGCCATCCCGAAGGAACAAACGGCGAGCTCCTGATTGACGTGCTCCGGTGAACCCGAGTCCAGACCGGCAGCTGACGGATTATGGGCGGACGGCTCCAGGGCGACCGTGGCCCGCCGGTCTTTGGAATCGAGAAGATCGGGCAGACGCGAGCATGTCCCCCCTGCGCGGATCATCTTTCGCTGGCAGCTTCTCCGAAATAGGCCTTCAAGAGCCGGCGGAAAGCCGGAAGCGGCCGCAGCGACGCAAGCGCGGGATCCCTCTTGATGTTCTCCAGATCCCTATAGCCCATTTGAAGAGCGGCTTCGAGGTGCATCAGCGCTTCAGCGGAATGGCCCGAGAGCGCTTCCAGGCCGGCCCGCCTGAATTCAAGATATGCGTTCCATCCGCCCTGTTCAGCGGCCCTTTGATAATACAGAGCCGCGGCGTCGAGCATTCTCATGCCGAGGTATACGTCGCCCAGAGAGGCCAGTACGCGCGCTGATCGCGGTTGGAGCGCCAAGGCCCTCTTAAAGGTCGCCTCTGCGTTCTTGAGCTCTCCCGAGAGATAATAGTTCTTCCCGAGGTTCATGAGACCTGGAAAATACCCGGGGTCATACGATACGGCCTCCATGAGAAAGGGCCTGGCCGTGAGAATTTCCCCCCTGTCCATGTAGATACCGCCGATATTGTTCAAGATGTCCTTCGCGGTCGGATTGATCGAAAGCGCCCGGGAATAGGCTGCGAGCGCGCTATCCTTCTGACCGGCGTCGCTGTAGGACTTCCCGAGATTATACCAGGCGTCCTCGGAATCAGGCTCCTTGGCAACGGTATCGGTCCAGAGGGTCACGTCGTTGCGCCATACCGCAAGACGTTCCCACGAACGCCAGGGAAGGGAAACAAGCAGGAGGGAAAGGGCTCCCGCGGCCACTGCACGCCGATAGCCGGTGAGTCCGTCGATGACGGAGAGCGCCATGGCGCTTAAGCATGCGGCCGCCCCAAGCATCGGGAAATACATATAGCGGTCGTTCATCAGCGTGACCAGGGGAACGATCTGGGAAACCGGCAGGAACCCGATAAAGAACAGGCCGAACCAGAAGAAGAGCTCCTTCTTCCGGCGATACAGACCCCAACCCAGAACGGCCAGGAGAACGAGCACGGAGGCAGACAACAGGACCGCTAAATCAATGCCGGTCTTGAGCGGCGGCAGGTAAAGCGCGCTCAGACGCGCCGGCCAGAGCAGCAGCGCCAGATAACGGACGAAGACCGTGGGCATTGTAAGCGCGGTGTAGATCGGGGTTCCCCCGTAATAGGATACCCGTCCGCCGCCCAATGCGGGCGATTGACTTATGACGGCGATCACGGCAATGGCAGCCGCGGCAATCCCGTAGGGGATCTTGTCCGCCAGCCATCTGCCGCGTTCGTCCTTTTTCACATAACAAAGGTCGAACAGCAAAAGAACGACGGGCAGGATCACAGCGACGGATTTTGAGAGAAGTGACAAGACAAAAGTTGCCACAGAGATGACGTAGAACAGCCTTCCCTGCCCTGTCCCCTTGTTTCGATAGGACAAGTAGGAATGAAAGGCGGCCAGGAAGAAGAACATCGCCAAAAGATTCTTGCGTTGAGATATCCAGGCTACCGATTCTACCTGCACGGGATGGAATAGAAATATGAACGCAGCAAGGAACCCCCAGAGTTTCCTCCCGCTCAGGCGCTCCAGGAAGAGATAGAAAAGCATGCCGTTTAGGGCATGGAGGAGCACATTGGTAAAGAGAAATCCTGCCGGGCGAAGGCCCCACAGAGTGTAGTCAGCCATGTAGGAGACGATGTGCAGGGGCGCGTAGTTACCGACGTAGAAGCGGGTGAAAGCTTCCCTCAGGTGATCGAGGGTGAATCCGCGTACGGCATCATTCCCGACCACATAATTGCCATCGTCCAGATTGAGGAGAAAATCATGCCCCAGGGCTTTGGCATAGACGGCGAAAACGGCGACGACGAGGACAACGGCCGATACCACATGAGGCCGTATTTCCCCACTCACAGGCTCCTGTTTCATGGCTCGGATCCCCACTCCCTTCTCCAAACGGCTCTTTGCGGTCTCCCGTACAACCGGTCCGTCTGTCACTGTCCGTATCAATCCGGGAATTGATGATGTGCCGTCCCGCGTGCGTCGCAGGCGCAGTGCGCTAACCACGTTCTCAGCTTGCCGGTTCCCTGATGAAAGTACTACAAGTCCTGGGCAAAATCAAGGATATAGATGATCGTTCGCGCGTCCCAAGCGCCGTTTTACATGACGGAGCCTTTCCTCTGTTCCGTTCCGAGCCCGACTCTTTTATCTTCTCCTGCCGGATACGGCCCCTGTTCCTTGACATTATGTCCGGATGGAGCTATATATAAAAGAGGATTAAATTTGTCCCGTTAAAGCCAAACCCTCCACAAGGACGGGTTTTCGGCCGGCAGGGGACGGCCGAACTGACGAAGGAAACGGTTCCTTGCGAGGGTCTCGGCTTTCCTCGCTTTCACCGCGGCCTGTAAATGACAGCGGGCAAGAAGAAAATGACGATCCCAAATAATGTCACTTTCTGATGTCCTTGTCCGCTGTCCGTAATCATGTTCTCTTTCTCGCGAAAGGCCCGGACGAAGGCAGGGGGGGAGGGAGGTCGGCATGCCGAATCCCCGCGTCACAGGAATTTCGATCATCACCGGAAAGACCGTTTACATCCGGCATGCAACGGAGTCTGACCTGGTAGATGTATGGTCCTATCTGAAACGGAGCAGGAGGGAGGAGCGCGACCTCGCGAAGTCCGACGTCGTTGTTGCCGCCGAAGAAGACCGGATCATCGGCTTCGGCATTCTGGAAAAAACGCCTGATGGCAACGCAGGCTGCGCAACGATCGTCGAGGATGGCAGGCGGCGCGGCATCGGCGCCTCCATAGTCCGTCATCTGATCGAATATGCTCCGCTGAGGACAGTATATACCGAGGCGGGAATGCACCGGTATTTTACGAGTCTCGGGTTCACGAGAACAAAGACGGCGCAGCGCAAGAATGCGGAAATCGCGGCAGAAAACATCTGCCGATGGCAGGGGAAACGCGCTCTGTCCCTCGCCGCATATGAAAAACGGTGAGGACCGTGATGCAGAGTTGCGGGGTATGCGGCACCCTGAGGCTCGTTCGGGATGTGCAGAAGCCGCCGCATGGGAAATATGACCCGGAGGCACAAGCATGACACACGCGGAGAACGCCGGGAAGAGGAAAGCAGCTCTGATCTATGACGGCAGCTGCCCGATATGCTCATCGACCGTGGCATGGATCGAAGAAAATGAGAAGGAAGGTTCCTTCGAGCTCTTGCCCTGTCAATCTGAAGGCCTGAAGCGGTTCCCCTCGGTGGAACGTGATGCGTGCATGCGGGCGATGCACCTCGTGCTTCCCGATGGGACCGTGCTTGCGGGCGAAAAAGCCCTGCCGGAGATTTTCAAGCGACTCAGGCGGTACCGGGCCGCGGCGGTTCTCTTCAAGCTGCCGGGCGCGGAAACGCTGGGGCGAGTCTTTTACCGCTGGTTCGCCGATCGGCGATACGACATCGCCCGCTTCTTCCATCTGTCCACGCCGAAGAAATGACCCTCGTCTGAAACAAGTTCTTCCAATGAGGTGACCTCAAGCAGAGCGATGAGCTCCAGATCTGTATTCCGCCGGACAATACAAACCATACAGCGCGCAGGGAAAGGTCAAGAACGCAAGGATTTCATCATCCCTCGTAACTTCTCGAAGTCGCGAATGAACTTCTCCTTCCCGCCCGGGAAGCGCATTGCATAGGCGGGATGAACGGTAATAAGATATGTTCTTCTGTCTTTCTGAACGGTCCTGCCGTGCTCCCTTGTCGTTTCAACCTTCTGGTCGAGGAGGGCGCGGCATGCCGTGTTCCCGAGAAGGACAACGATGTCCGGATCGATGATGGAAAGCTGCTTGGATAAATGCTCTTTGCCGTGAATGACCGATCCACTTGAGGGGGTGCCGGCGAGCGGAAGATAGTGGACCGGACTGGTGATAAAGAACTCGTTCTCGTCCAGCCCCGCCTCTTTAATCATCTGCCGAAGGAACTTTCCAGACCTCCCGACAAAGGGCCGGCCGCTCTTCGCCTCCGCGCTCCCCGGCGCCTCGCCGACAAGAACGACCCTTGCATCGGGATCCCCTTCGCCCGGCACCGCCTTCCCTGTGCCGCCTTTCTTGCAGAGGGGGCAGCGCTCGATTTCTTCAGCGATGTCCTGGAGTCTCTTGCCCTTGTCCGTCATGCGTCAATTGTCAGTCCGCTTCATCAGCAGCTTCTATTTATACTTGTTCTTCTTCACCGCCATCTGAACGGCCTTGCCTGCATCCCGTTTCAGCCAGAAAAGACAGAAGACCGCTGAGGCCGCCACCAGCGAGGCGAGGGCCTTTTCGCCCCGATGAATCATCATGATCGCGCCGCTGACCAGGAAGATCATGAAGCCCAGGGGGATGAATATCCTCGAGAGGATTTCCCTCGCCGGGGAAAGGTTTCTGAAGCACGCCCGCGCTTTGTCGATGCGGCCCATCTTTTCATACAGGCTCCCCAGGTTGAACCAGACCAGGTTGTTCTGCGGATCGATCCTGCTCACCCGATCGTAATACGTGAGCGCCCTCTCTGGGTCAACGTCGTGAAGCTGCAGGGCAAGGCGGACCCAGAGGGTGAACTTGTTCCCTGCCTTGGCGTAGTGCATTTCCGCCTCATCGGCCCTCCCGGTCTCTTCAAGGATCACCGCCTTCAGGAACTGTGCGCGGTGAAGGTCCGGATGAGTGGCGAGCAATGCATCTGCCGCCTTTTCGGCAGTGCCGTAGTCCCTTTTTTCGTAATGCGTTATGATTTTCTCGAGAAGCTTTCCGATAGGTTCCATGGTCCGGCTCCTTTTGCAGGATGTATGATGCATGTTCCGGGTCCATGATATCAGATGTCCGATGCCGATGGCAAGGTGATTGATGAGGGGCAGCGATGAGACAGGCCATCGGACCCTGGGCAGGCATCGAGATACGGAACGAAAGCCGCCTCTCATCCTTCACTGGCTTCATTCCACCAGCTGCCATTCCGCGTAGCCGTCTTTTTTCGCCTGCAATCTCTTGCCTGTCAGCCGCATCTTCGTCAACTGCGGATGGGTCTTGACGGAAATGTAGGCCCGAACGAGGTTCGCCATCGTGGCTTCCTGGAACGTGATCTCCTGTCCGTCCCGGAGTACGATCGTGGTCCTCACATGTTTGTGCCCTTCGGGTATTTCGGCGGTCAACTCTTTTACTTCTTCATTTGATACGATCACGAAGCACCTCCCTTACGCCTTGAGCTGCCATGCCTTCATCGCGTATTCAAAATCCGCCGGGGCTTCCCGTTTCCGCTTCTCCGCCAATTTGACCCTCGGGGGCTGATAGTCTGCTGGATCTCGATCGCTGGAAAAAGCCCGAAATGCCGGTTTCGTGACACGGGAAACCCGCAACACCCGGTCCTGATCATCACACAGCTCCCGCCGCCATGAGGCCCCGCTTACCAGATCTCCTCCGCACAACCCGCACAAATTGTCAGGAACACAAGGTTCCCCTTCCCCCTTGCAATTTCCGGGACAGCATGTCATCATTCATATGTATAATTATACAACGTACCGCGATAACGCGCCGCAGTGGTGGACATGCATACAACAGGCAACAGCAAACCAAGGGAAAATTTCATCCCCGCCTATCTCCGGCTTCCTCCCGATGTGCTGTCCGGCAAGGCCAGAAAGGCGGAAGCGATCCTCAAGAACTGCACCCTGTGCCCAAGGAACTGCCGGGTCGACAGAACCGCGGGCAAAAGGGGGTTCTGCAGAACGGGCGACAGGCCTTTCATATCGAGCTGGAATCCGCATTTCGGAGAGGAGCGGCCCCTGGTGGGTATGTTCGGCTCCGGAACGATATTCTTCGGATACTGCAACCTCGGCTGCGTCTTCTGCCAGAACTGGACCATCAGCCACCTTGGCGAAGGCGCCTTGATGACATTCGAGGCGCTTGCGGATGTGATGCTCGATCTCCAGGGAATGGGCTGCCACAATGTCAACCTTGTCACGCCGACGCATCAGATGCCGGTGATACTCCGTTCGCTCGCCATGGCTGCCGGGAAGGGGCTCAGGATCCCGATCGTCTATAACTGCGGAGGGTACGAATCGCTCGAGGCGATACAGCTCCTGGACGGCGTGGTCGATATTTACATGCCGGACTTCAAGTATGCTGACCCCGCGATGGCATTCAGATATTCGAAGGCAAAGGACTACCCCGCGGTCGCAAAGGCTGTGATCAGAGAGATGCACCGGCAGGTCGGAGACCTTGTCATGGACGCGAGAGGGATCGCGACGAGGGGTCTTCTCGTACGCCACCTCGTACTCCCGGACAACGTTGCCGGGACCGCGGAGGTCGTGCGCTTTATCGCCGAGGAGATATCAAAAAGTACCTACATCAACATCATGGACCAATATCACCCGTGCTATCAGGCGAATGAGCATCCCCCTCTGGGCAGGAGGATAACAAGCAAGGAATTCACCGAGGCTGCCAGTCTCGCGCTGAAGGCCGGCCTTACCAGGCTTGACGGCGTGACGGTGTAAACCGGGAGGACCAGACGCGAGGAACTGAGATGATGGATGAAATGATTGAAGTAATCGCGTATGCCGGGTATCGGGGGGAAGAGATCCCGCGTACATTTTCCCTCCATGGGAAGAGAACCGAGGTTGTTGAGATCGCCAGCGCATGGACCGAAGAAGACCCGGGGAACAGGGCGCGAAAAAGATTTTTCAAGGTCAGAGGGAGCGACGGGCGCGCCCATCAGATTTATCACGATGAGCAGACCTCGGCATGGTTTTATGTGCAAAAAAAGCAGGAGTGAAAATCGTCGAAACCTCACCGCGGCACAGGTCATCTTCCCGGGCCGGACTATCTGGTCAATTACTCCACGTTCACCGTGAAGTCTAAATGAAGGATCTCTCCTCCGTGATTGACTTGGCTGAAGATTCTATACGTCCCCTTGACCGGGAAGATAACAACGCAATCTATGACCGGCCCGAACTGCTCGGGTAGCATGGCGTGCATATGGCCCTTTTGATCTTGAGACCCTTCCGGGACATCTCCGTGAGCATGGATGAACTGCGTGAGGTCTGAGCGAACGATGGCCAGGTGCATGGCTGCGCCCAGGTAGGGACCCAGGTCTGTCAGCGGTTTTCCGCTCATTCGGATAAAATAGTTGAGAGTCGTTTCCTCGCCTGCCCTGATCCTTTCCGGCGCAGTCCTGAGCGTTACCTGGTATGGCCCGAAGTTCTTCGTTGTCGAGAAATCGATTTGAGGCTCGCCCATATGGGGCTGACCGAAGACCCTGAGCTTCGCCGTTTTGCTGTAGATCCCGTCTTTCGTCGCAAAGTCGATCCCCAGAAGATAAGTCCCCGCTTTCGGGAACGTGTACCGCAGCGGGAACGTTGCCGTATCCAGCATTTCACCGGTAATCGTACCCAGGTCCTCCGGGTGAATATGGGCGAAGACGGAGAGGTCCCGGCCGATGATCACGGCATGAATCGCGCGTTCATGATGGGTCGTAAGGTTCTGGAGGGGCTTGCCTGCCCGGTCTTCGAGGCGGATACTAATCGAGACGGGGACCCCGGCAGTGATTATCGCGGCGTCCGTTTTAATGCGCACTACGGCCGAATCGGGATGGGGGGCATAATGCATGTGCATCCCGTGATCAGGGCCTGCAAGGGCATGCCCGATATGAAGGACATGGCGTGCGGGCGCCTCGTGCCTGAGCAAGGCTGCACCAAGCAGTACCAGCGCCATCAGAAACGCCTCAAATCTTACAGTGGTCACGAAACGTGCCGCGGTCCTATTCTCCTCGCGATCTTCCCGCGAGGGGGCGAAAAGACGAGCCGGGGCGATTTCGACGGTCCGATGCTTCTCCGGAGGAGTCCCTGCCCTGTCCAGCAAGAGGGGGACGTTCACGTAGCGGTTGAAGACGCCGAAAGCGATGAGGAGCAGGAATAGGACGGCCTTGGCGAATACGATCCAGCCGTAGAGCGTTGTCCAGAGGGCTTCTAAACTGCCGACGTATAGCCACGCATTACACAGCGCAGTAAGCGCGACAATGCCGACGGCGAAAGCCGCAAGAGTTGAGAATCTGCGCGCCATGTAAGCGAGCAGAGAGGACGTTTCCTCAGATCGAGTAAGTTCCGGGAGAACGATGCCGGCCAGTACGAAAAGGCCGCCACCCCACACGGATGCGCCAAGGAGGTGGAACCAGTCCGCTATTTCGGCAAAGCTGAAATCTCCTTTGTCCGCGGCATGTCCGGAGGCGCTCTCGGTCATCGCAATAATGGCCAAGATGCCCAGCAGCAGATACAACCGCAGCCGTGAACTGCGGCGTTTTTTCCATGCATTTGCAGCCAGCGAGAGCACCACAAGACTCACCATGCGGATGAGCCAGACGCGCCCAAAGTGTGTCTTCAGCATGACCGTGGGCAGCAGCGGAAAAAGCGTCTGGATCGTGCTGCCACTCATTTCCGCGGTGCCGATCAAAAGATCGGCAACGCTGCATGCGAGAATCACTGCCACTCCGGCGTTGAACAGCCGCCACAATCGGGCGGTCATGTTTACCTGAAAGGAAGGCTCGCCTGCTGATGCGTCGAACAGCCAGAGACGGCAGATGATGGTTCCGCTGCAGATCGCGAGGAAGACCAGCTGGAACCATGCAGGGAAGGCGTGTAGAAATTCAGCCACCGGTTTCTCATCTCCTTATTTGATCGTGAAGGTAAAGCTTCCCGAAGTCTGGTGCGTGTCCCGGGCCACAACATTCCAGATGACTCGGTAGGTGCCTGGAGGTAGCGGCGGCACGCTGATTTTCAGCAGTGTCGGATCGGATGGGTCCACCTGCCCATCCCTTTTGTCCACCATCTCGCCGTTTACATTGTGGACCATAATCGAGGAAAAGGCCGGTTCCAAAGCGCTGTCGAACCAGATGCGGACGATGGAAGGAGAAACGCTTATTGTCGAACCCACTTTCGGGTCAGCGTGGTCTGGGTAGGCGTGAGCGTATGCATTGATGGTTAGCGCAAGAACGGCCGCCAAGGAAGCGGTCAATGCTGTAATACCGAATTTGACATGGCAGGGCCTTGACTTGTCAGTGGCCTTGAAGGCGCCATACCATCCCTCATTTGTCTCCACGGTGATTGCCATATATGGCCAAGTATACGCTTGCGGAGCATTTTCTTCCAGCATAAAATGCCGTTGGAAGATTTGACAAATGCTGTTCTCAGCATGATATAATCACTATCCGTATTGACCAAAAATGAAAGCTCGCAGGCGGGTCCGACAGGCATCCGAATGCTGTGCTGTACGCTCAGGCCATGAAAGCGAATACCGTACTCCTCGTGCACGGCGGTGCCGGGCACAAACCGCCCCCAAAAGCCTCTCTCGATGTCCTGGCAGAAGCTCTTGCACGGGGCTACACGATCCTCCTGAACGGGGGCTCAAGTCTTGACGCTGTTGTCACGGCAGTGACCGTCATGGAGAACTCGGGCATGTTCAATGCCGGACGAGGCGGGGTTCTGCAGCTCGATGGTGTGCAGCGGTCAGATGCCTCGCTCATGGAAGGGGCGGAAATGAAGGCCGGTGCAGTTGCCGGTCTTGAAGGCTTTCGCAATCCCATCCAGGCGGCGAGAAGGATGATGGGCACCCCGCACGTGCTCATGACGGATATCGGGGCGCGCAGGATCGCGAGAGGCCTTACGCGCCTCCCCGGCCCGGCAAAGGAATCGCGGGAGAAATTGAAAAGGCTCCTGCGTAAGGGAAACGAGGTCGTCCGGCTCTACCGGGAATATTTTTCGACCGTAGGGGCTGTTGCGCTGGACGAAAGAGGGAATCTGGCGGCAGGAACATCCACCTGCGGGACCTACGCCATGCTCCCCGGCCGGGTGGGGGACTCTCCTATCATCGGCGCGGGAACATATGCGGAGAACGAAAGCGGCGCCGTTTCCTGCACCGGGTCAGGAGAGCACATCCTGAGAAGATCGCTCGCGAAAGAGACCTGCATGCTGATGGCGAATGGGACGCCCGCTTCAGCAGCACGTGCGGCCTTACGGGCCCTTCTTCGAATTCACGGTCATGCCGGCCTCATTGCTCTCGACCGGAAGGGCCGTCACGCCATTTTGCACACTACCGATTACATGGCGAGCGGGCATGCGATGGGGATGCGCATCCAGGTGCAGCGGCGCACTCGTCAGGTGCGGTAAACGGGGTCATGGGCCGATCACCAGGCTCGCGGGCTGAATCAGTCTAAATTCATTATTACAAGTTCGAGCGTATGATGAAACGGGACATCTAAAATGTAATCATAATCACAGATTAATCCGGGGATTTCCCCTATACTTTCCTCTGAGAGTGAAGGAATATCCAATGAAATGCATGATTCCCCCGGTCGTCAAAATGCAGCCCCGGATCTCCCTCATCACAGCGCTGCTCGCCATTTTTATCATTGCAGGGCCCGCAGAGGCGATGTTTGTGCCTTCCGCTCCTGATTCTCAGACGCCGCTCAGCGACCGGGCAGCCGATATGGCCAAAATCCAGAAGATGCTTGAATCCAAGACCCTTCAGCAGCGTCTCGTGGACTACGGGCTTTCCCCTGAGGGTGCCCTCGATAAAATAAACGGCCTTTCGGACGAACAGGTTCACATGCTTGCAACACACATCGATGCTCTTCAGGCAGGAGGAATGAGAACCAGCGATGTCATAATCATCTTGCTGCTCATCGTGCTGCTCCTCGTTCTCATCTAAACACGCCGCATCAAAAAGCCGCATGACGATCCCCCGCTTCACGATCCCGACACTCTTCCCAGGACATAGATAGGAGTCGACCCCCAGCCATTCTATTGGAGAACCCGATCGGGCCTGTGCTCTTCCTGGTCTCTTTGGCGGCGCAAAGGTCCCCTGTCAAGGGGATATAATTTTAAGAGGATCTTTTATATCCTGTTTCGTGGAAAGCGGCCATCCTGTGAGCAGCGACCGCATCTGTTACGAGGAAAGTGAAGTTCGGCTGCTTCTCCTTTCTGGCGGGGGGATCGGTTCTCTGCACCCCCGGGGAGCGGGTGCAGATCAAAGTCTACGAAGCGAGCCTGCTCGACGGTTCTGGACGCCTCGTGCCGAGCGCTATGCCTCATTTTATCCCTCCTGTGCAGGATGGGCGGGCAAAACCGCGCAGTCGTTGACGCTATGGGCTGCTTCTTGGAGGTTGTCTGACAGGCTATAAGGCTGAGCGGACCGGGAAAGAGGGGGGAAGAGGGGTCGGGTTAAATCAGCGTGAGCATTCCCCCCGGAAGGAGAGGCGCCTCAATGATCATCGCGTTTCTGGTTGACCGTCACTGGGGTTTTACGAGTTCAGTCCCCGCATCAAAGGCCTCTTTGAGCGCTGTGGGATGCCTTACGATCGCACCTTTCTCATCGACTGCGTCGTAGGACAACGTAACATGTTCCCGGACATTGACGGTCCTGAAAAAAGCCCGTGCCACCGTCTCGGCGCACTGATATCCGCTGTTCTTCGAATCCCGCTTCATGCCGCCGACGAGGAAGAGCAGTCCCTTCCGCCCGAACTCGCCGGGCGGGATCGGCTTCTTGTAGATGTATTTCTCGGCCCAGAAGGCCTGGCATCGGTCCACCATGGCTTTGGTCTGCGCGCTCAAGCCGAAGAAGAATATGGGCGATGCCAGGATGATCCGGTCGGCGGAGCGGATGTCCCGGTAGACCGTCTGCATCTCGTCCTGTACTGGGCATACTGATTCACGGGCGCAGGAACCGCAGTTCTGGCAGGGCCGGATTTTCGTCTCGTTCAGATTGTAGACTGTGACTTCCGCACCCTGCGCCTGGACCCCCCGGATCGCCTCGGCGAGGAGAGTCTGTGAATTTCCGCCCTTGCGCGGGCTGCCGTTGAACGCGAGCACCTTCACGGCTTACGCCTCCTTTTTTGTTCCGGAGGCCTTCTCGATGAAGCTTAAGATATGCCGGGTCTGGATACATGCCGGTCCTGCATGAGCTCCGCGCGCGTCCTGCCGGTCCGGAGCCAACATGCGGAGCTGTTCCCGTATCAGGGCATCTGGGCAAACGAGAGCGACGCCTGTCTTCCTGTCGTTCTCCACGTTTAGTTTACCCTTTTGAAGGCCTGTTTTTTCGCTTTGCACACGGGACAATTGTCGGGCGCCTCGCCCTCGGCCGTGTAGCCGCAGACCTGGCAGACGAAGTAATCGGTATCTACGCTCTGGCCGAGGTTCTTGATGGCCTTGTCGTAGAGCGCGGCGTGGACCTTTTCAACTTCGTTCGCTAAGCTGAATGACCGCAGCGCGCCTTGCACTCCTTCCGCCTTGGCATCCTCGATCATCCGGGGATACATCTTCTGAAATTCGTAGGACTCACCTGATAGCGCCACGTGCAGATTTTTGTCCGTCGACTGGATGCCGCCGAGCTCCCGCAAGTGATTGATGGCATGGACCGTCTCGGCCTCCGCCGCGGCCCTGAAAAGCTTCGCGACCTGCCTGTGCCCCTCGGCCTCGGCCTTTTGGGCGAAAGCGAGGTACTTCCTGTTGGCCTGGGACTCGCCGGCAAAAGCATCCTGCAAATTCTGTTCTGTCTTTGACATGAGACATCCTCCTCGTATGATCTTCGGGTTTGGAGAATCCTGCTGACTACGCGACCTTTTCGAATGATCCCTTACCCACCTTGCACAAAGGGCACTTCCAGTCATCGGGAAGGTTTTCAAAGGGGACCCCTTGCTCCTGCTCTTTGTACAGCCACCGGCAGGCCGAGCAGCGCCACATGCCGAAATCCCGGCGCTCGCCGTCCTTCCTCACGACGTCCCAGCCTTTTTCCGTCCATTCCTCGATGCGCGGAGGATAATACCCGGAGAATATTTTCTTGTCCTGTGCATCCTCCATGCGGACCTCGACGGTATAATCTCCCTTTCTGACGGCATAGCTCCAGGTAAAATTTTCCTTGCTGTCCGGGCTCGTCGCTTTCCCGGCAAAGGTGAAAGCATTCCCTGACCGTTTGATCTTCGACCAGCTGTAGCAGCACGGCAGTACCGTCGTGCATCCGCACTTCCCGTTCTTCAACTCCAGCCCATCTACGCTGAAGCCGCCCGGAATCTTCTCCACGGTGATTTCCATTTCAAGTGTCCTCTGTGCCTTTCCGGGCTGTTGACCCCCTATGAATGAGCAGGCGCCCCTTCACGGGCCTTTCGCCAGCCTTCCTGCGCCAGACGCTCCATTCTCCTGTTGCCCCACGTCTTGAGTTCCGCAAAGTATCTTTTCGGCTCGGTTTTCGCGAGTTTGAGGATCTCCTGCCGCTCGCGGAGCGAATCAATGTGGTCCGTCGGCGTGACCCCGCGCCAGGTGCAGTACCCCTCATCAAAGAGGTACTCGGGGGTGATCCCGGCTGACCCTGCCGGGAGCGTGTTGAGCATGAACCTCGCCACGTCCATCTCGAACTGCAGGATCCAGCCGTTGTCCCGTACCATGGACTGGGGATCATACTGCAGACCGGACGAGCACACTGGACAATATAGTGCGTTGATGACTTCCCCGGGCAAGAGTGAATCCCTGAAATTAAAACTCGCGGAATGGGCCCCGCACTTGCATTGTTTTGCATAATCCATACACATAGACGGCCTCCCTGCCATGCATCTTACAGTCTAGAATGATTCCAACATATCGAGGATTATAATAAAATAGGAGTGTTTTTGTCAAGTTTTATTTACTGCAATTTTTTGATTCAGGGAAAAGGGGCCGCATCGATGTCCCATATCTCCGTCCGGACCGGACGGATCAGACGGGCTTTCAGGAGCGACAGATGGTATCCTTCGTATTGGCGGGGTCGGTAAATATATCTCTGCTCGGCTTCTGATAATAGGGGCACTTCTCTTCGCGGCAACCGTGCGGGTGCCTGTCGCTGTCTCTGCAGACGGCCGAAGCTCTCGCAACGGGAAGCACGATCCCGAACCGCTCGGCGAAGATGGCCACGGCGGCCGAGAGCGCCGATCGCACGTAGGCCTTGCAGCAGCTTGGCCCCGTGAGATCAGCGATGCCCTGCGAAACCTTGACCACGGCGTCCATCGTGATCTTCTGCTCTGTGTCTGAGCCGCACCGCGTTCCCAGGAACACCGAGAAGCAGGCGCCGATGGCGGGCGCTATGCCGCACACCCCGGTAAGGCCGCAGTATCCGCCTCTGGCCTGCTTGGCGGTCCGGTCGAAGGCTTCCCGCATGTCCTGATCGGTGACTTTTGCGTATGGTGAGTTCTTGAGCGCCGCGAGCAGCGCTCCAGCGGCGATGAAGGCATGTTCGCAGCCGAGCATGGGGAGCAGGGGGTGGCTCATCATGAGTTCGGCTATCGCAGCAGGATCCTTGAGCTGCGTCGTGAGCGCGATTTCCTCGATCGTCTTCCGGGCATCCAGGGCATGGCACGCCTCACAGATAAAGTGCCCTGCGGGGCACTTGATTGCCCCTCTTTCATTCTTGCCGCAATAGGTGCAGGTCTGCCCCACGGAATGCCGCAGATACTCAAGGCGGGATCCGCAGACCATGCAGTGTTCGGTCCTCTTCGCGTTCATCGTGGACTCAATTATACCCTTTTCCTGCATCCGTTACAAGGCCGTTGCCTGCGTCTTTAGCGGGGCGAGCGGACATCGCCCTTTGACTCCCCCACTGGCGAATGCTCATATTCGCATCACCGTTTCCGCAGGAGAAAGGCGTGGGCCGAAAGACCGGCACCGAAGGCCACCATGATGCACCATTCGCCGGGTGAGATCCCTTGCCTTTCGATCTCATTCAGCACGAACCAGACCGTTGGCGATGACATGTTGCCGTGCTCGGCCAATACCGTGCGCGTGGCGCGCACCTGCTCTTCCGATAGCCCGATCTTATCGCGGACGGCGTTGATGACCTTCTCGCCGCCGCTGTGGAGGGCCCAGTGCCTGATTTCCGCGGGCTTGAGCGTCTGCGGCTCCAGCACATCTTCCACGACCTGCGCCGCAGTCCGTGCCACCAGGTCAGGCAATTTGAGCGAAAGCTGATTGTAGAGCTGCCCTCGTCTGTGAACATAGCGGATGGTGTCGCGCTGTTCAGGCACATACCGGCTGGCCGATGCCACCAGCTCGTATCCCACGGGCCTCGTCCAGAGCACGGCAGCGGCGGCGCCATCGCCGAACAGCGTGTTCGACAGCAGCAGGCTGAGGTCGTTCTCCATCTGAAAGGTCGCCGAGCAGATCTCGACGGAAACGCTCACAACGGCGGCGTCTCCGTTGCGTGCGAGCAGGGACTGAGCGATCTCAAGGTTCGGTATTGCGCCGCCGCATCCGCTCCCCACGAGGTCATACACATGCACGCTGCGTGAAAGGCCCAGCCTTTCGATCAGGTAGGTTGAGATGCCCGGGCAGATGTAGCCCGTGCAGGTGTTCACGACCAGACCGGCGATATCGCCGATACCCAGGCCGGCCCGTGCCAGCGACCTCTTGATCGCCAGCGCCGAAAGTTCCAGAGACCAGCGCGTGAAGCGGGCAACCCTCGCGTCCAGATCTTCGTCTACGAGGCTTTCGATATCATCGAGAGCAAAGCTCCTCCGTTTGATGCTCGGATGAGACAAAAGCGTACGAATGAGCGCCAGGCTGCGCGAGTTCAGCTTTCCCTGATAATGTTTCCGCACAAGCCTTTCGCACTCCATCTGGTCGATGGTAAAGGGCGGCGTTGAGACCGCGACCGAGGCGATGTGTGCGGTTCCTGTATGCTGAGTATGCACAAGCTCCTCTCCAACGGCATAGGGCAGGGAGGACATGACAGGTGCCTGTGGTCCAGGGCCTCTCAGTGCTGATTGCCCCCTGCCCTCCTATGCATCCATCCCAATGAACCGAAGTCCCCTCCGGATGCTGCGCGTGTATCGCCAGAGCGGAGTTCTGAGCCCCAGCCGATGTCCTATCTGATGAATAAGCGGAAGATGGGGGAATCTGAAGGATTCCCCGCTCATGAAATTCATGTGATTATTAAGGGAATCCTTCACCTGCCGCCTGGCCAACGCGACGTCGACTCCCGGCGAGGCGTAAAACACAGGGGAAAGCATTTCGCCCGGGGTGACAGAGAGCAGTCCCTGCCTTCTCGCGACGGTCTCGAGTTCCGTCCCGGGATAGACGCGTATGCCGATGTTGAAGAAGGCCGCATCCTGCGGCCGGATGCACTTCTCCGCAAATCGAAGTGTTTCCCTGATGGTGTCATGCGTTTCGCCGGGCCCCCCAAGCAGGAAGATCCAGAGACAGGGCAGACGGTGGCTCCGAACAATCTCGGCTGTCCGATAGACCTCGCCAGCCGTGAATCCTTTTCTGAGCCCGGCGAGGACCTGGTCTGACGCGCTCTCGACGGTTATCCCCATCGCCACAAATCCCGCCCTCTCCATGGCCGAAAGCAGCTCGTGATCGAAGTGGGCGGGGTTCAACTCCACGCTCTGAAAGCGCGCACCGGGCCGTGCGCGGATGAGAGCTTCGCATACCGACAGGGCATGGCCGTAGGGCGCGTTAAACACGTTATCGACAAACTCGATGTCCTTAAGCCCCGCCGCCAATCTCAAAGCCGCTTCTGCTACGCCTTCGGGTTCGAACAGCCGGTACGTGCTCCCTTCGATCTTCCGGTACGTGCAGTAAACGCACTGAAAGAGGCATCCGAGCTTGCTCTGGAGCGGTACCGTCGATAAGTGCGAGCGGTATGCTCCCATGTTCAACCACCGGTCGTAATCCGGAGCGCTCGCTGCTCCGGGAAGCGAAGGGGGCGGATTTGCACTGCATTTCCCGCCTTCCAGCACGGCCACGCCCGGAAGGTCCGCATACGGATCGCGCCGCGCCATTCTCTCGAGCAGCCGGGGAAACGCTACCTCTCCGCTTCCGGTCACCGCGCAGGTCGCTCCGGTCGCTCGCAGGATTTCCTCGGGCATGACGGCAAGCGACGCGCCGCCCAGGACAATGGGCGCGTCCGAGCTCTTGCGGACGGCATCAATGAGGGGTGGAAGGTCTTTGATGAAAAAAACCGGCGCCTGCATGTCGTTGTTATCAATGTTCCGTATCGAAAGGCCGATGACGTCATATTCCCTTCTCCCGAGTTCCGTCCCGATGGAACGTGCCGGATCCTGTTCGAACATCAGGTCCAGCACCTTCACGGAATGTCCGGCTCGCTCTACGGCCTCTGCCACCATACATGCGCCATTCGGCACAACCGGCACCGGGGAAGCGCTCCGGTTGGTGCTTATGATCAGAATATTCATAGGACAGGCTCTAGTGTGTTCGGATACGGAGCATCGGAAAGTAGAATCTTATAACATAATATAGCATAAGGAAGGTCTTGCGCGTCGAATGAGCCTTTGCTTGACTTTTTCAATGCACTTACGTATGCTTACACCGTACTACTTCCAGCCTGAATCCTGCAGCATAATACTTTAGATATCATCTCCCTTGCCAAAGGAGTCGCGGGTGAGCAGATTATTTCCAACTCTTTTTTTTAACGCAGCGCTGCTGGCGGCGAGCGTGGCCTTCGGGCACGAGACGACGGCAACCAAGGCGGACATCGCGCTCGAAGAAAAGCTGGGGCAGTACCTGCCGGTGGACGCCGCGTTCATTGACGAAAACGGGCGAAAGATCCTCCTGGGAACGTTCATCGACAAGCCAACGATCATCGCACCGGTCTACCTCGGCTGCACTCACGAGTGTCCCCTGCTTTTGACCGGCCTGGCACAGGTGCTCGGCAGACTCGAACTCGTGAAACCCGGCAGGGATTTTCAGGTGATGGCAATAAGCTTCGACGATACAGACACGCCGAAGACAGCGGCGGAGAAAAAGGTCAACTATCTCAAGGCGGTCGGCAAGCCTTTTCCCGAAGACTCGTGGAAATTCGTGACCGGTGACGCGGCGAACATCAAGAAGTTCACCGATTCCATCGGCTTCAAGTTCCAACGGGACGGAGAACACAGCTTCTCCCACCCCGTCACGCTGGTCGTAGTGTCTCCGGCGGGCAAGATCGTCCGGTACCTTGAGGGCATAAGCTTTCTCCCCTTCGACGTTACCATGGCATTGAGCGAAGCGGCCCAGGGCAAGACGGGATCGCCGGCGCGAAAGGCGCTCATGTACTGTTTCAGCTATGACCCCCTCAAGAAGTCCTATGTATTCAATATCCTGAAAGTAACCGGGACCGTCATGGTCCTGTTCGTTGCATCGTTCTTCGCGTATCTTATGATATCGACGAAGAAGAAACGCGGTGCAGCGTAGAGGGAGGAATACGAAGCATCGCAGAAGGGGATGAAAATGGTGAGAGGCAGTAAAAAGACGGGTTCTCGTTTCTCCCTTTCTCCCAAGTTCCCTTTTTCACCGAATCGTCCTTACATTTCCCCGACCGCGTCCTGAGCAGTAAATAGCGGTATGCACTACGGGGGGGAGCATCATATGGAAACGAGTTTCTATCATACGCCGGGCAGATATCCGGGCATCTGGGGCTGGCTGTTCACGACCGATCATAAGCGGATCGGCCTCCTCTACCTTGCGTCGACGCTCTCATTCTTCTTCGTCGGCGTGTCTCTCGGGCTCACCATGCGGCTCGAGCTCATCCGGTCCGGCATGCACTTTTACAGCGCCCAGACCTATAACGCGATCTTCACCCTCCACGGCGTGGTCATGATCTTCCTCTTTATCATCCCCGGCATTCCGTCGTCGCTCGGGAACTTCGTCATGCCGCTTCAGATCGGCGCGCGCGACGTTGCCTTCCCCAAGATCAACATCCTCTCCTGGTGGCTCTTCATCACGGGCGGGGCCTGCGCGGTCACGTCGCTTTTCACCGGCGGCGGCCCGCCGGACACGGGATGGACGTTCTATGTGCCCTACAGCATCCGAACGGGCACGAATGTTTCGCTTGCGGTCTTCGGCGTCTTTCTCATCGGGCTTTCGTCCACGCTCACGGGCATGAATTTCCTTACGACGATCCACCGGCTCAGGGCGCCGGGCATGACGTGGAGGCGCCTGCCCCTTTTCACCTGGGCGATCTACGCCACGTCGTGGGTCCAGCTCCTGGCCACTCCGGTAATCGCTATTACGCTTCTTCTGGTCATCGTGGAACGGTTCTTTGGGGTTGGTTTCTTCGACCCGACAAAAGGCGGGGACCCGATTCTCTTCGAACACATGTTCTGGATCTACTCGCACCCGGCGGTCTACATCATGATTCTCCCGGCCATGGGAGCGGTGACCGACATCATCCCCGTGTTCGCGCGCAGGACCATCTTCGGGTACACGGCGATCGCCGCATCGAGTCTCGCCATCGCCTTCGTGGGCTATCTCGTCTGGGGCCATCATATGTTCACGAGCGGCATGAGCGACACGGCCCGGGTCATCTTTTCATTTATCACGTTCCTGGTCGCTGTCCCGAGCGGCATCAAGGTGTTCAACTGGATCGCCAGTCTCTACCGGGGCTCGATCAAGACGGACGCGCCGCTCCTCTACACGCTCGGCTTCATTTTCCTTTTCTCCATCGGCGGCCTGACCGGCCTCGTGCAAGGCGCTCTTGCGACGAATGTGCACGTCCACGGCACGTACTTTATCGTGGGCCATTTCCACTACGTCATGTTCGGCGGTGCCGCCTTCGGCTTTTTCGCCGGCCTCCACTACTGGTTTCCCAAGATGTTCGGGAGAATGTATGAAGAACATCTGGCCAAATTAGCGTGGGTCTTCCTCTTCATCGGTTTCAACATGCTCTATTTCTCCATGTTCGTCCTCGGCTGGATGGGGATGCCGCGGCGCTATTACGACTACCTCCCCGAGTTCAACGGGCCGAACCTGGTCTCGACGATCGGGTCGTGGATACTCGCAATGGGCCTGTTCGTCATGTTCTATAACCTGATCCACTCCCTCTTCGCGGGGGAGAAGGCGCCCGATAACCCCTGGGGCGGCGCCACGCTCGAGTGGCAGACGTCCTCGCCGCCGCCAACAGAGAACTTCGAGAAGATCCCCGAGGTCACGAAGGGGCCGTACACCTACAGGTAGAGCGTGCAAGCGACCACGCTCGGATGGACCGTCATGAATCTTGAACTTGTGCGTTGATTCCATTTGGATCTCGAACATGTCGCTGATAAGGATAAGCTTTTCATGAGCGAAGAGACCGTACATACTGGACACCGCGACTACATCGGCGCGAAGCTCGGCATGTGGCTGTTCCTTTTCACGGAAATCCTGCTCTTCGGGGGGATGTTCCTGCTCTATGCCATCTATCGCACGGTCAACACGGCGGACTTTCACGAGGCCGCCAAGGAGATGAGCCTGACGCTCGGCGCCGTCAACACCGTTATTCTGCTGACGAGCAGCCTGACGATGGCGCTTTCCATCTCGGCTATCAAGAGCGGTGCAACGGCCCGGTCCGTGCTGTATCAGGCCGCCACCATCATCCTGGGCGTCGCCTTCCTCGGGAATAAGGTTTTCGAATGGCGAGGGCATATCTTGCATGGCTACTACCCGAGTTCTCCCGAGCTCCTCGCCATGAGCCATGGGAAGATCCTCTATTTCGGCCTCTATTACGTCATGACGGGCATCCACGGCCTCCATGTTTTGATCGGCGCCGGGATCATCTGTTTCACGCTGCTCTTGACTCTTCTCGGCAGGGTCTCGAGCGACGATTATGTAAAACTGGAGAACACGGGACTTTTCTGGCATCTCGTTGATGTTATCTGGATATATCTGTTCCCGTTGTTCTATCTGATCACGTGAGGGCCATAAACGCTACCGTGGACAGACGAACAAGACACAAGATCGTGCTGGCACTCTGGCTGACGCTATTCTTTCTTTTGGGGTTTGGAGTCTGGAACTTTCAGGCAGGCCACCTTATGATACTGGCGTATTGCATGTTGAGCGTGATCCTGTACGGTTGCTATGCATTTTTGTCCCGATGCCCCCGGTGCGGGCTGCCGATCCTGCTCAAGCCGACGAAGATACTGGGGATGCAGTTGTATGCGTGGTCGATCCTCGCACCGGAACGGTGCAGGCATTGCGGTGAAATGCTCGAATAATTTCGCGGGTGTGTTCCTATGGCCGAAAGCAGCAAGCACATCGTTTCTCCAAAGACATTCGTTCTCATCTGGATCTCGCTGCTCGTACTCACCGGTGTGACGATCAAGGCTGCCGAGATGCGCATGGGGGAATGGAGCATGCTGGCCAATTTGCTGATCGCATCGACCAAGGCCAGCCTCGTGCTCTGGTTCTTCATGCACTTGAAGTATGAAAATAAGTTATTTAAAATACTGTTTTTCGTCCCGGTCGCGACGATCACGGTCATTATCGGTCTTACGTTTTTCGATATCTGGTACAGGTGAGAATGGGCTATGATCAACGGTTGGACGAATTTATCGAATCCTGCTGACAAGGTATTCTTCTTCATCCTGGGCATTTCGGTCACCTTTCTCTTTTTAAATACGGCAGTCATGATCTATTTTGTGATCAGGTACAGCCGGAAGAGGAATCCCAATCCGGAAGACGTAAGAGAGAATCTTCCCATCGAGATACTGTGGACCGTGATCCCCACCATCCTCGTGCTGGCCATTTTTTTTGTCGGGTGGAAGGGCTTCCAGTATATGCGCACGGTCCCCCCCGACGCCATGCCGGTGAAGGTCACGGCCCGCCAGTGGTCATGGCTCTTCGAGTACGAGAACGGGAAACAGTACTCCGTGCTCAGGGTCCCTGTGCGCAAGCCGGTGAAGCTCCTCATCACCTCGGCAGACGTGCTCCACAGCCTCTACATCCCCGCCTACCGGATCAAGGAGGATTGCGTGCCCGGCATGCAGACCTACCTCTGGTTCCTGCCCGACGAGCTCGGGTCGTACGACCTCTTCTGCACCGAATACTGCGGAATGGGCCACTCCGCCATGATCACGAAAGTCGAGGTCCTGACAGAGAAGGATTTCGATGCCTGGTACAAGGGCGAGGAGGTCAAGCTGCCTCGGACAGCGCCGATGGCAAAAGCCGAACAGCCGGCTGCGACAGGGGTCATGGCCCCGCCTGACGGGGCAAAGCTGTTCCAGGTAAAAGGCTGCGTCGCGTGCCATACGACGGACGGGACCCCGAAGATCGGTCCGACGTTCAAGGGACTGCTCGGGAAAAAGGAGATCGTGATACGCGACGGCAAGGAACGGGAGATCACGGTTGACGAGGCTTTCATCAAGCAGACGCTGATGCATCCGGAGCTCGACCGTGTCAAAGGGTTCCCGCCAATGATGCCGTCGCAGCAAGGACTGCTGACGGACAAGGAGATGGATGAAATTATCGAGTTTATTAAGAGCTTGAAGTAGCGACTCGATGCAAACTCATGAGCATTTGCATGCTGAGATCTTTGCGGTATCTACGAGAGCAGATGTTGCCTATCATGGCTGAGATAAAACCATATCTTGCGCTCTGCCGGGGATACATTTCCCTCTTTGCCGCCTGTTCCGCGGCAACCGGTTTTTTCATCGGCCCCTATCACAGGATCACCGGCGCGCTGGTCCCGGCTGCGGCGGTCTTTCTGCTCGCCTGCGGGGCGTCAGCAATGAACCAGTTCCAGGAACGGGACATCGACGAAAAGATGGAGCGTACACGGCGGAGGCCTCTCCCCGCAGGCATGATAACGCCTCGGCAGGCATTGTCTTTTGCCCTGACGCTGACGGTCTCGGGGATGCTCCTGCTCGTGATCGCCGGGAATGCGGCCACAATTGTCCTGGGGCTTTCCGCCCTTCTCTGGTACAACGGCGTCTATACCCGTCTCAAGAGGATCACGGCCTACGCATCGGTACCCGGGGCTTTCGTCGGTGCGATCCCTCCCGCCATCGGATGGTGCGCTGCGGGAGGCGCTCCCGTCGATGTCCGTCTCCTTCCCCTCTGCCTCGTATTTTTCATGTGGCAGATACCGCACTTCTGGCTCCTGGTCATCCGCCACGGCGACGAATATCGTAGGGCCGGTCTGCCGTCGCTCGCCGGAGTGATGAGCGCCGCACAGATATCCCGTGTGACGTTTGTCTGGATCTTCGCAGCAAGCGTCGCCTGCCTGATGCTTCCTCTCTACGGGACGATCAGGTCACCGCTGGTTTCTTTTTCTCTCATCCCTCCCGCGGCGTGGCTCGCCTGGCACGGGCAGAAACTCACACAAAGGCAGTCGGCAGCGGTTCTGTCTTCCGGACTTTTCAGAAAGATCAACATCTACCTCTTCTTAATCATGTCCCTCATGTCGATTGGGAACATCTTCTTCCGTGTGCCATGATGGATATCCGCGTTCTGACCGCAGAAAGACTCAAGCAGCTCCTGATCGTGTCCTCGTCGCTCATTGAGGAATATACAAGGGAAGTCTGCCCGTTCTGCAGTGATGTCTGCTGCAGGCAGAAGCACGGGATGTATCGGGAGCGGGACATTCTTTACCTGCGAGCGCTGGGAGTCGAGGTCCCGCCGCGCGATGATTCGAGGCCGTTGGAGGGACCCTGCCAGTTCATAGGAGCCCGCGGCTGCGTAAATCCGCGATGGCTCCGGCCTTTCAAGTGTACATGGTATTTCTGCGAACCGCTCCTAGCGGCGCTGAACCAGGGACCGCAACGAAAAGCAAGGCGGTTGTCCGCTCATCTTCAGGAAATGATGCTGCTCTTCGACATGCTTGGGGAATGAACAGACCATGAGCACCGACATCTGTCCTGTCTGCACATTGCCGATCCGGGAGTGCCTCTGCTGCCCCGAGTGAGGCCATGTCTGCCTCCTGGACCAGGGGGAACCATACTGTCCCGTCTGCTTTCCAGACCCGAAGACCTCAAACAGAATCGGTGGCCTGCAAAAGGCCGACACGCATCTCTCGAAGAACAAGAAAAAGTGGAGAAAACCCTGATATTCCATAGGCCGAAGGTCATGAAGTGAGAACCGCCATCGACGAACGCTTCCTGCATGAATGCCTGCCATAGGTCGATGTGTCTCCCGGCAGGCTTCCGCATCTTACCGCCATGAACTGGAGGGAGCGGAAAATGCAGCAAACCAGCGTTCGTCCTTTCTCCGTATGATAGAATCACCACATGGGCGGAATGAGAAACAAAGACAGAATGATACTGTCGCTCATATTCATCGCTTCGCTATCGGGCCTCTCCTACGAAATAGCGCTCATGCGGGTCTTTTCAATTTCACTCTGGTATCACTTCGCCTTCATGGTCATCAGCATCGCCATGCTCGGCATCGGCGCAAGCGGAACCGTGCTCGCGGTTTTTACAGGACTCAATGACATCCGAAGCGTTCCCAGGTACGGACTGATGCTCGCCGTAAGCATCCCCGCATCCTATCTCCTTGCCAACGCCGTCACTTTCGATCCTGCACGGCTTTCCTGGGACCGGATGCAGATACTCGCGATAAGCCTTTACTACTTCATTCTCTCTGTTCCGTTCTTCTTCTTCGGATTGATCGTCTCCGTTTCCTACTCCACGATGTCCCGTGAGGCCAATACGATCTACGCCGTGGACCTCACGGGAGCAGGCGCAGGAGCGCTCGCCATGGTCTGGCTTCTCTCCCTTGGCGGACCGGAGAAAAGCGTGTTCATCGTGTCCTCGCTCCTTGCCGCAGGGCTTCTGCCCTGGGTCGGCTGGAGGATGAGAACCGCCTCAATGCTGCTCCTCGCCTTGAACCTCGTCGTCCTCATCACGCATCCGGAGTTTACCCAGCCCAGGATATCTCCCTACAAGCCTTATGAGCTCGCCTTGAAGTTCCCTGGCGCAGAGCGAATTGGAACGAAGTACAGCCCGTACTCGCGTGTCGACCTCTTCAAGAGCCCCGCGGTCAGGTTTGCACCCGGCCTGAGCTTTACGTACCTCGAGCCGCTGCCCGAGCAGACAGGGATCGCAGTTGATGCCGGCGACATCTACGCAATAACCGACGAGACGGACAGCGGCAGGCTCGCCTTCATCCGCTCCCTCCCCTCCAGCCTGGCCTATCGTCTGGGCAGGGACAAAGATGTGCTCGTCATCGAACCGCGGGCTGGCCTCGCCCTCCTGACGGCCCGGCAGTTCGGTGCGGAGAGCATATATGCCGTAGACTCAAATCCCCTGGTCATTTGCGCTGTGCGCGAATATGGACGGGGGCGCTCATCTCGCATCTATGAAGAAAATACGTGGACCGGACTTGGGCGGACCTGGCTTGCAGCGTCGGGCATGGAGTTCGACCTCATCGACCTATCCTTCACGGGATCAGTGCCCTCAGCGGCCTTCGGATTTGCAGAGGATTACCGTTTCACTGTTGAGGCCTTCGAGCAGTATCTGGCTCACCTGAAGCGTGGAGGTATCCTCTCCATTAACATCTATATCATTCCGCCGCCGAGAACGGAACTTCGCCTGCTTGCCACTCTCGCCAGATCCGCCGAGGCATACGGCATCAGGGACATCTCCGGGCATGTCGCGGCCATACGGAGCTGGGACACTCTGACCATAATCATGAAAAAATCAGCGCTGACCGTGGAGGACATCCGACGGATCAAGACGTTCACACAAGAGATGAGGTTCGATCCGGTGTACTACCCCGGCATCAGACCGGAAGAGAGCAATGTGCATATCAAAATGCAGGGCAATGAATATTTTGAAGCCTTTCAGCGTTTGATGAACAGGGAGACCAGGGGCCGGTTCATGGAGGATTACCTCTTTGACATCCGGCCGTCTACCGACGAGAAACCCTTCTTCCACTATTATCTCAAGGTGAAGAACATCAAGACGATCTACCAGGTGATGGGAGAAAAATGGCAGTATTTCATCGAAGAGGGTTACCTCCTTCCGGTCCTCTTTTTTCAGGTCCTCGTCGTCAGCGCAGTCCTGATCCTTCTGCCGCTTCTAACGCTGAAGAGAAGAGATGCTGCCCCCGCCGTGCGGAATCCGGTTCCCTTCCTCTCGTACTTCGCCTTTCTCGGAATCGGGTATCTGTTCGTCGAAATCGCATTCATTCAGAAAATGATCCTGGGTCTCGAGAACCCATCGTACGCCGCAAGCACGGTCATTGCATCGGTCCTGATCGGCTCCAGTGCGGGGAGTCTGTTGAGCCGGCGCGTCAGAGCGCTCAAAAGCCCCTCCGCCCTCCTCATCCTTGCGGGTCTTGCTCTTGTCTACAGCCTCCTTATGCCCGTGGTCATAGCAGCCATGAGCCATCATCCGCTGCCGGTGAAGATCATGCTCTCCTTTATTGTCGTGTTTCCTGCGGGTGTTCTCATGGGCATTCCTTTCCCCCTCGGCATATCGGTCCTCGGCTCCACCGCTCCCCGGCTCATCCCCTGGGCGTGGGCAGTGAACGGATGCTTCTCG
>DASPSR010000018.1:0-2744 GCA_035623825.1 Nitrospirota bacterium | reverse complement strand
GCCGATGCACTGGCAAAATATGAGTGTGGTGATGAAGCCCGTGCCAAATCCAATGGCGTTCAATATGACCGCGCTGAGCGAGTTGATGGCCGCAAGTATCAGCAGGGACTGGGCAATGTTTTTTCCGGGCGGCTTCCAATGTTCGATAAACGTGTCCGTCATTTTTTCCTGTTCCATGATGTGTGATGCTCGCCTGGTTGACGAGCAGGGCCTTTCCAACAGTAAAGATATCACCTTAGTTAACATTTATCAACTGTGAAGGTTACGCTTTGCTTGGTATTATCTGGAGCCTGAAACGGATCGGCTTCGGCGATTTGAATTCAGGGATCTATGCATGATACTACGTAGGCACTGCTACTTGAACGCTGAATCAAACCGGCAGATGGCGGAGAGAGCTATTACCGGACATGCGTAAAGTTACGGGATTCTTCGAATGCTTATAGTCTATGTTCATTTACGTATTTATCCTCCGCCGGAGAACCTCTTTCTCACCAATACTTGAACCCGCCGACGATACGGTCGAGTTCTGCCGTGGCAAATCGATATCCCAAAATAGCCTGGAGCTCTTCCCATTCAGCTCTCTTGACTGCTGCAACCGATTCGGCATATTGTGCTTTGCTAATGACCTCAGCTTTCAAACGGTCGGCGCTTAGTCGCTCATTCTCTCTGTGAAGCACAACTGCTTCGCTGGCAACTTCCGCCATCTGCTTGGTCCGCTCCAGCTTCCGATAAGCCTTGCTAATTTCAACCGTGATTTGCTGTTCTAACCATTTTACATTTTCTTCGGCCTGAATAAGCTGTGCCCTCCGCTCACCAGCGACTCCTCGACGGGTTCCCCAATCGAAAATATTCCATGTCATCTGTACACCGTATAACCCGATGTTGTGCGTAAGGAACGGCGCACCATCCTGATATGAATAGCTGGCAAACAGACTGACATCGGGAATATATTCATCGTTGGCAGCGCCGACAGAGTGCTTTGACTTTTCCACAGTATCCTTGGCCGCTTGCAGCTCTGGATTGCTGGATAGCCCTTCCTCAAGATACTGTTGGAGGGTTTGTGGAGCAGGGCCCAAATCGTTGATCTCAGCAAGATCCAGCTCTGTTTCCAAAGGCAGCCCCAGAAGATGATTCAGATCCGATGTTATATCGGAAATCTCAATCTCCGCCCTAAGGAGATCTTGCCTGCTTTGGAGGAGTTTTACCCGACTTCCTGTTTCAACAACATCAAGCACATTACCGGCTCTGACGGCATCTTCGTTTTCGCGTAATCCTTCCTGCGCGGCATTCAACTCGGCTTCCGCCGCATCTTTTTGTTTTTGAGCGACCAGCAATCCATAATAAAATTGATGCACACTGAGAATGATTTCAAGTTCGGTCTTTCGCTCATCCGACTCTGATATCCTGTGATCAGCCTTTGCGATTTCGTTGGCTTCATCGATTTTGAACAGTTGCGTAAGCGGCTGTGTCAGTTTCGTGGTTGTGAGCAGAAACGTGTCCTTTCCTTGACTGATCGATGTGTTTTGACTCGGGAACGGTCCCAACCCGGGAATCGCGCCCAAGCTGCCGGCAGGGATGTCGATCAATTGGCGATTAGTAAGGGCGACATATGACGTTTCGTTTGACAGCAGTGGAAAGTATTTAGATTTTGTGGATACAATGTGTTCTTCTTTTTCAAGAACCTTCGCCCGGGAAATTTTCAGTGTGGTATTCTGTTTGAGTGCCAGATCAACGGCTTCGGGAAGTGACAGTTTTAACGGTTCCGCTGAGACCTGTCCTACCCCAAAAAACGTACAACACGCGATAATTGCAAGGATCTGGGCGGTAGACCTGGCCGTTCTTGATTTAACAATCACATACACAACGGGGACAACCAGCAGGGTAAAAAACATGGAACATATCAGCCCTACGGCAATGACGCTCGCAAGCGGACTCCAAAGGCTCGATCGGGAGAGGATCATGGGCGTCACCCCGACTGCGGCCGCCATTGTGGTGAGGAAGATCGGCCGCAGCCGCCGTGCCCCCGCATCCCGTGCAGCCTGCTCCAGTGTATCTCCCTCGGCGACCTTTTCGTTGCAGTAATCGACTAGGATGATGCCGTTTCTCACAACGATGCCGCACAGGCTTATCATCCCCATGAAGGCGGTGAAACCGAAGGGATTACGGGTGATGATGAGACCAAGTACCGCACCAAAGAGCGTGAGCGGAATCGATGTCATGACCACAAGAGGTTCCGAGATGCTCCTGAATTGCACGAGAAGGACCAGGAAGATCGCCACCAGGCTGATGCCAAGGGCGACGATCATTTGCGGGAAGGTCTCTTCCTGATTATCTTTTTCGCCGCCGTAGTAGATCCGGTAACCCGCCGGCAGCTTTATGGCCTTGATCTGCGGGATTGCCTTCTCTAGTATCTTTGAGGCGTAAAACCCCGGCTTGACGTAGCCGCGAACGGTCAGGGTGCGCACGCCATTCCTGCGAACAAGCCTGCTTGTTTGCCACTCCGGAGCCACCTCGGCGATAGAGCGGAGTGGCACCCTCGCACGAGTGAGTTCCGAGTCGAGATAGGTGTTTCCGATGTCTCCTAACTTGGAGCGGTAGGCCGGGTCGAGTCTTAGCTTGATGGTGATGGCGCGGTCACCTTCCCAGAAGGTGCTCACCGCACCGCCGTCGAACCCCCCGGACAGGATTTGCGATACGGACGCCTCGGTGATTCCCAGGCGGTTTGCCAACTCATCGTTGACGTT
>DASPSR010000067.1:0-26737 GCA_035623825.1 Nitrospirota bacterium | reverse complement strand
GTATCCGGCACTGCCCCTGGAGCGCCTGCAGTCAACAACACCGCCTACGTTATTGTGGCAAAGCATACATCTGGTAACGCATGCTACGGTAGGGATTCTGACAGCACGTCGTCTTACCGGGCGCAGGGTCTTGCCGGGGTGCCACTTACTACTGGTGAAGTCCCCGCTTCTACCACTGGTACGGCAAACCCGGACGATCTCAATGGCGTAACCAAGGGGACTTGCGCAAACTTTGGTGCCCAGTAAAATGGGCCTGTCGTGAACCGTTAGCCGCCCGGTCATTGACCCGGGCGGCTTTGTATCTTATCTAATTTCACGGGTAGAACGAATATGGGCAAAACAAAGAATAGTCGTGGTTTTACCCTTATCGAACTGTTGATCGTGGTCTCCATTATCGCGATCCTCGCAGCCATCGCGATCCCGATGATCAGCTCGTACCGGATAAAAGGGTTTAATGCTTCAGCTAACTCTGACGCAAGGAACCTTGCGACGACCCAAGAGGCTATGTTCGCGGACACGCAGGCTTACGGAGAAATTGCTTCTGCCGTGCTGCCAGGGACAACAGGCGTCGCCGGAGCTGGTCCAGTCATCGTTGCTGGTCCGCAAAACCCTGCCACATCGACTGTTTCTGGTGCCTATCTCTTTAATCAGCGGGGTACAGCTGGATTTTCTGTAAGCAATAATGTTATTATTGGTGTATCCGGCACTGCCCCGGGAGCACCAGACGTAAACGACACCGCCTACGTTATTGTGGCAAAGCATACATCTGGTAACGCATGCTATGGTAGGGATTCTGACAGCACATCGTCGTATAGAGCCAGTAGTTTCGTTGAGACTCCACTTACTGCTGCCGAGGTTCCCGTTTCTACCACTGGTACTGCAAATTCAGACGATCTCAATGGCGTAACCAAGGGGAATTGCTTAAGTTTTAGTGCTCAATAGGGATGCGACTATTATGAACCTCTAGCTGTCCAGTTAGGTCACGGGGCGGCTTTTGTCTATATTCATGGGTAGAATCAAACTCAAGAATAAAATCCTGCCTAAGAATGAGATGTACAATCCTTCTCCTCTTAACCTCTTAAAGATTATCATGTTCTTTTTGATCCTTACTTCCCTCTTTTTTACAACATTCATGAGGAGTCGGGTATGGAAAGAGGAGCTGACATTGTGGGAGGATGTGACACGGAAGAGCCCAGGGAAAGCAAGAGGGTTTACCACCCTCGGGTTCGCTTATTCTAAAATGGGCTGGTTGGACAGAGCTATAGAAGCGTATCATTGCGCACTAAAGCTCGACCCGGATTCCGTGGAGGCTAGGATAGACCTGGGGAATGCTTATATGAAACAAGGTCGCCTGACCGATGCACTTCACGAATACACCATTGCCTCACAAAGCGGGTCTGATTCGGCGCAAATTCAGAACAACCTCGGTGATGCTTATCTTAAAAGAGGGCAGGTAAAGGAAGCGATTGAAAACTATCTTACAGCGGTAAAGATGAATCCCAATTATCCAGAGGCCCATTATAATTTGGGGAATATCTATTCCGAACACGGGAGACCGGAAGAGGCCATACAGGAATACAGGATGGCATTAAGAATCAACCCTGACCTTGCTCAGGCGCATAATAATCTTGGGAACGTTTATCTCGCGCAGGGTCGGCTCGATGAAGCAGCTCTTGAATATGTTGCCGCATTAAAACGTGATCCTTCCCTCGAAAAAGCGCATTATAATTTAGGCAATATCTATGTCAAGCAGGGAAAATTGGAGGATGCATTTGAAAAATATAAGTCTGCTTTGAAACTGAACCCCGAGAATGCCGAGGCACACAATAATCTCGGGTCTCTCTATCTCAACAGCGGCCGATACGACGAGGCTATTGAGGAATACAGCCGAGCATTGGAGATCAACCCGGTTTTTGTCGAAGCCCACTTTAATCTGGGGAAAGCCTATTCTAAAAAAGGATTAAAGACGGAAGCATTGAACGAATACAAAACGGTTTTAAAGTTGAGACAGAATTTTCTCCCGGCTCAGCAAGCCATTACGTCACTTGACGGGCAATTATAATCCCCTTGTAATGCAAGGATCAGATCAAATACATGAGATGTACGCATCGTCGAAACAGTTACGATGAGTGGAAATGCTATTGACAATACAAGCTAGTTATGTAAAATGATGCCCATGATTAAGCTTACAAACATTTCGAAGGAGTTTAAAGAAGGAATACAGGCGAAAAAGATCAAAGCAATCGATGACCTCGTTCTAGAAGTTCAGAAGGGTGAGGTCTTCGGTTTTTTGGGCCCCAATGGCGCGGGCAAATCGACAACGATAAAGATACTCGTGAATCTCATACGCCCTGACAAGGGGAAAGCTTTGATAATGGACAGGGATGTGAATGATACCGCGGTAAGAAAACATGTAGGCTATTTGCCCGAGAACCCCTATTTCTATGATTACCTCACTGCGGAAGAACTTCTCTGGTTCGGTGGCAAGACCACCGGCTTGTCGGCTACGGCCATAAAAAACAGGGCGGATGAGCTTTTCCAGAAGGTCAATCTAGAGAACGCGCGCAAAAGGCAGCTCAGAACTTACTCCAAAGGCATGTTGCAGAGAGCCGGGCTTGCACTGTCTCTGATACATGACCCGGATGTAGCCATACTTGATGAACCGATGAGCGGACTCGACCCGCTCGGGCGGAAGATGGTCGGCGACGTTATCCTGGAGCTAAAGGCCCGGGGCAAGACGATATTTTTCTCTTCCCACATTCTTACCGACGTGGAACGCTTTTGTGACAGAGTGGGGATCATAGTGGCCGGAAGGTTGAGATTGGTCGACAGACTGGATAACCTATTGGTCGGAAACACCAAACTGGAGGACGTATTCTTGCGAGAGGTGGAAAAGGCCGGGGGAGGCATAGAGATATGAATACTCTCTGGCCTGTTGCGCTGATAACTTTTAAAGAAGGCATTAGGAACCGGGCACTATACGGGATCACCCTGCTCGCGCTCCTGTTTTTCATCGCTAATTTCCTCATCTCCGGCATGTTCATGCAAGAAGTTGGAAAGGTAGCCATAGACATCGCGCTTTCGGCTGTATCGTTGAGCGGCCTGCTTCTCGTGTTGTTCGTCGGGATCAATTTGATGGCAAAGGACTTGGACAAGAAAACGATTTATATGGTGTTGTCCCGTCCGATATCAAGGTCCCAGTACATTCTGGGCAAGTTCCTGGGGATGGCCCTTCTCATAATCACTACCATGGTCTTCTTGAGCGTGTGCGCCGCGTTGTCCATCCAATTGATCAAGATGGTATATCCAAACTATTTCCCGAGGTTCTCGTGGCCGATGATCCTCCTGGCTCTGTCTTTCAACACGCTGTCCATGATATTGCTATCAGCATTGGCGTTCTTCTTCGCATCTTTTACATCAACGTCATTCATTACATTGGTCCTGACGGTCATTGTGTACATAATCGGTCAGTCCCTCAGCGACGTGAAAGCGCTGGTGGATGCGCCTCAGACTGTTGGTATCCATGTTTCAGCTGCAACGGTGAAACTGGTGCAGTTGGCCTATTATCTCTTTCCAAATTTATCAGTCTTCAATCTGAAAATTCAAGCTGCCCATTCCCTTTTCCTTCCAGCATCGTATATTCTCTGGACTGTAACATACGGGTTGATTTACACTGCCCTGGCGATAACGGGAGCTGCGATCATCTTCAGGCTTCGGGAGTTTCCATAATGGGGAGACTGTTGACGATTATTTTGTGCATTGCTCTCCTCACGGTACATATCATTTCTTTGAGAAAGATTACCGAGCAGGAAAAGTTGATCCCTAAGGGCGAAGATACGGCCTATGTGATGCCGTCGCCAATTTTAAGGGTAACCGCACTCGAGTTCCACGGCCTCGCCTCTGATTTTTTGTTCCTGAAAGCACTGGTTTTTTTAGGCGGCACTTACGAGAGGAAAGAGAATCCGAGGGTCAAGCCATGGGAATGGAAGTGGCTGTATCATGTTCTTGATGCGTCAGCAAGTCTCGACCCGTATTTTTTAGATCCTTATTACTTCGGGAACGCAAATCTGACCTGGGATGGAGGGCTGATAAAGGAAACGAATGAGTTGCTGGAAAAAGGCAGCTCTTACCGAACTTGGGATTTCATGTTGCCATTTTATATCGGCTTCAACAGTTTTTACTTTTTGGACGATAATGACACGGCAAGTAAATTCCTTATGGAAGCGGCGCGAAGGCCGGGCGCGAGTGCCATCTATGCCGACCTCGCCACAAAACTGGCATATAAAGACAGAAGAACGGAAAATGCGATCACCTTTCAAGAATACATATTAGAACATACTGATGACCCCAAGTTGCGCACGGAGTACGAAACCCGCCTCACTGCCCTTCGCGGCGTGCTTTATCTTGAAAAAGCGGTAGTGTCGTACAAGCAGAGATTCGGCGTGTATCCAAGGAGCCTTGAGGATCTAATGAAAAAGCACATTATCGACGCCCTTCCTCAAGAGCCGTACGGCGGCAGCTACTATATCGATTCATCCGGGAAAGTCACAACAACAAGCGAGTCAAAATTAATGCCCTATGAGCGTTTGAACTTATCCCCGTCTTCGGAACCTTCTTCACTCATGAAGGATTAATCGCCATTTTGATCGAAGTTCAGCAATGAAGCTTAGTTCCTTATAGTTGTCGCTTCCCCCCACGAGCCATCCTCGTTACAGTCGGGTCAATTGCCATTTTAACTGATTTCTATAGAAGCCCCTTGAGACGCCTCTATCCTCCTTTAGAGGAAGGTCCGTTGATTTTTTGGGCGCATCATGTGTGCTACTGCCTTCTCCGTTCCTCATGCTGGATGTCGAGCTGCTTTAACTTCTCAATGCTCTTGGTGAGACGGTCGATATTTTGTTTGTACTGCTCGACGTTCTGCTTATACTGCTCGATGCTCTTGGTGAGGTTGTGATTCTCTTTTTCCAGTTCGACTATAATTTGGAGCAGAGAACGCTGCTGTTGGGCCTCCTGCGCCTTATCAGAGTCCGGATAGCGCGCCAGGTATTGATCAAATTCCTGAAGGGCGAGCGCATAGTCCTTCTGAGGGTTATCGTAATACTCGAGGGTGGAGGCAAGGGCAAACTGCGCATTCGCGGCGCGCTCCGGATTGGCGATGTCGTTCGCGATCTGTCTGTATGCGATGATTGCTTCAGAGTATTTCTTTTCCTTCAAAAAACTGTCGGCACGGTAAAACTCCGTGTCCGGTCCCCCTGCGAGGCGAGCGCAGCCCGACAGGCTGTATGCCGCCAGCAGGATCAGCAACAATCTCCTCACGAGCCCCTCCTCTTATCAACCACAAAGACGCTCTTCGGGATGGTCTTGGCATAGTCTTTGAGCTCTGCGGCGATCTCCGAGGCCTCAAGAGGGTTTGTGAGCTTCCGGTGCTCATTCGACACGATTGCAATGGAGATGGTCATGATGGGGAACTGCATCTCGACACCCTGTCTCGTTTTCCCGAGGATGTACCCCCGCGCACGCTCTTCCGGATCGTAAAAGTCGGGGATACGTCGGTCGAACCGGCTGATGACCTCAGTCGAGATATCACGCATGAACTCAGGGGTCGTGATGACGACGAAATCGTCGCCTCCGACATGGCCGATAAAATCATCAGGCGTTCCTTTGGCCTTAACTGCATCCTCGATGATATGCGCAGTCTCCTTGATCACCTCGCTGCCGTTTGCGTACCCGTAACGGTCATTAAACGCCTTAAAGTTGTCGAGATCGAGCACGCAGAAGGCGATGGGCTGGACCGACTCGAGCCTTTTTTTCAGGACGTTTTCAATGGCGATCCCTCCCGGCAGGCGGGTAAGAGGGCTGGCGTCGAGATACATTTCTTCGAGCTTGCGCAACCTCTTGCCCATGGTCAGAAAGGCCTCCGAAAGGCTGCCGATCTCGTCTTTTGTCTTGATCTCCGGGTCAAAGTCGAAATTCCCCTCGGCGACATGTTCCGTCGCTATCTTTAACCGGTTGATCGAAGAGGAGATATGATGGGTGACCACGAGTCCGGCAATGGCCCCGGCGAGGATGCTGATAATGCAGAGTACGGACGTGGTGAAAAAGGCAGCCCCGCCGATGGTGCTGATCCTATTCATCTTGGCATCCTGTGCTTCCTTGGCGGCGGCGGACATGGTCCTGATCGTATCGAGGAGACTCTCAAGCGTGTCCTTTAGTTCGTTGTTTGAAATGGCTGTTGCTTGACTGATCTTGTTCGTACGGATCAGGTCCATTTCCTCGTTAAAAAGGTCATTATACCTTCTGTAGAGATCATCAATTGCAGCAATAGGGACCCCGCTCGTATCGGGAAGTTTCCTGAGAGTGGAACGCCACAGACGGAACTCGTCGCCGCGCCTGGCAAAAAGACTGCGCATGTCTTCGCTTTTGAGGATCAAGTAGCGCTTCTCGAACGTGTCTTGGGCGAGGAGGGCGTCGAGCATCTTATCGGCTGCTTCCTGCACCACGATATCAACCTGTACGATTCTCTTGTTCAGACTATTGATCCGCTGAAGGCTGATGAGGGCATAGACGACAACGACAACCGTGAGCAGAACGAGCGTCATGTATCCGAGGAGCATTTTACTTGCTATGTTCAGCCTTGCAAAGAGCTTGGTGGGAACGAGCTTGTCTAGGATAGCGGGAGGTATCGGGAGACCCCTTTTCGAAGGCCGCGAACTCACGACTCAAGATTAACAAACAAACACAGTATTGTCAATACTATTATGGGGTTTGCGGTGCTTCCTCTATTGGCTTTGAGGCGCTTCATCCTGTATCCGCGATTCTTTGAGTGGAGCGGCGGCTTCTTCGCAGTACTTTCGGGGCTCCGTACCCGGCAGAAACGCCTCGCGGATGGAAGAGGGGCAATTGTCGGTGCTGAGAAGGCCCGTATCGGGGTCGACCTGCTTGAAGATAATGCCATCAGGCACGGAAAAATCCTCTGCTTCACGTTCGCCATGCGCTTTTTTCATGAATGCAAGCCATATTGGGAGCGCGGCACGGGCCCCGGTCTCTTTCGGCCCGATGCTTCGATGGTCATCATAGCCGACCCAAACACCGGCAAGAAGGTTCGGGGTGTATCCCATGAACCAGGAATCGCGGTAATCATTCGTCGTGCCGGTTTTTCCGGCGGCAGGCCTGCCGAGTTCACGGGCCTTCCAACCCGTTCCCTGCTCGATAGCGCCCCTGAGCAGGTTGGTTATGAGATAGGCGGTTTCAGGCTTTATGACCTGGGTCGGAAGCGCGTCGTTTGTGTAAAGAACGCGGCCAGAGCTGTCGGTTATCATGAGGATAGAGACAGGACCAAGTCTCATACCATGATTCGCGAAGACTGCATAGGCCGAAGTCAGTTCAAAGAGCGTGACATCGGAGCTCCCAAGTGCAAGGGAAAGGTAATGCGTAAGCGGACTCCTGATCCCAAATCTCTTGGCGTACTGGATCGCTTCATCGACACCGATTTTCTCCAATAGTTTCACCGTCGGGATATTGAGCGACTGGGCGAGCGCCTTCCGCAGGGTTACGAAGCCCTGGTAGGTGTGCGTGAAGTTTTCCGGTGACCAATTTTTCTTCCGGTCCATCTTTATCGTCAGGGGCGCATCATCAAGTATATCGGTCGCGCCAAAGCCCCGCTCGAGCGCCGCTGCGAAGATGATCGGCTTGAATGCAGAACCCGGCTGCCGAAGGGCCTGCCAGACGCGGTTGAATTGGCTTTCGCTGAAGTCACGGCCGCCGACCATGGCGAGGATGTGACCGGTAGATGGTTCGGTGGCGATGAGGGCGGCCTGGAGCGGCGAGGAGGCGCCTGTTTTTCGATGACGAGCTTCAATTTTTGCGAGGCCTTCTTTAACGGCTTGCTCGGCATTCTTCTGGAGATCGACGTTGATGCTGGTGTAGATATTGAGCCCTCCGGAGTACAGGATGCTTGCGCCGAAGCGCTCCTCTACCTTCTGCCGGATATATTCGACGAAGTATGGCGCAGGGCCGCCCACTTTAACGATCGGCTGTGAAGGGAGGGGTGCTTTCTTCGTGTCATTTGCCTGCGCCTCAGTGATGATCCCCATCGCGACCATCCGGTTTAACACATAGGCACGTCGACCTCGGGCGTTCTCCGGCGTCTTGAACGGCGAGTAGTATTTCGGAGACCTGGGAAGACCGGCGAGCAGGGCGCATTCCGAGAGCCCCAGTTCCTTCACGGATTTCCCGAAGTAGACTTGGGCCGCCGACTCGACTCCATATGCGCCGCTGCCGAAGTATATCTGGTTAAGATAGAGCGAGAGGATTTCCTGCTTTGTGTACCGCTGCTCGATCCTGAGCGCAAGGGCCATCTCCTTGAGCTTGCGGGTGTAGCTCCGTTCAGGTGTGAGGAAGAGCACCTTCGCGAGCTGCTGGGTGAGTGTGCTTCCTCCTTCAAGAACCTTATGGGCGCGGATATTCCGCATGAAGGCCCGGACGATACCGCGAGGGTCAATGCCGTGATGGGAGTAAAAGCGCGTGTCCTCTGTAGCGATGAGGGCATTGATCAGCAAAGGCGGCACATCTGTAAGGGACACCGGGGTTCGGTTCTCGAGAAAAAATTCGGCCAGCAGCTTGTTATCATCGGAATAGACCCGGGAAGTAATGCTCGGCTTGAACTCTTCAAGGGTATGGACCTCGGGCAGGTCCCAGACAGAGAACGCGAGAAACCCCGCCGCGCCGCCGATGAGCACTGCAGTCAGGGTCAGAAAGAGATAAAGGAGGACGGATTTTCCTTTCATTGCTGCCGCATTATACCCCCACCTCCCGGGAAAAGTAAAGCAGATGGAGTAATTTCATTAAAACACAAGTGGATGAACCATCCGTCGTCAGGACGGAGACGAATCGGTACATTCTGAGCTTAATGAATTTGATTGCCATATAAGAAGTTAGATGCTATGATAAAATAAGTTTGATTTGACCTAGGATGACGGCAACATAAAATACTCATCATGTGGAAGGAGGAATATATGTCGTACACTGCCAGGGATTTCGGTTCTTTGATCGGAATGAAGGGGTTCAGCGATACCTTGCTCAAGAATCATTTTACGCTCTATCAGGGATATGTTACCAACACCAACAAGGTCGCGGACGGCCTTGCGCAGATGCTGAAGGAAGGCAAGTCCGGCACGCCGGAGTACGCAGAGATCAAGAGGAGATTTGGATGGGAGTTCAACGGCATGCGGTTACACGAGCTGTATTTCGAGAACCTCAAGGGCGCAGGCGGCATAGACAAGTCGGGGAAACTGGCAAAGAAGATTGAGAAGGACTTCGGAGGGGTGGAGGCGTGGGAAAAGGACTTCAAGGCCTGCGGGACCATGCGTGGCATCGGCTGGGTGATGCTCTATCATGACCCAGTCGGCGATCGGCTATTCAACTCATGGATCAACGAGCACGACGTTGCCCACCTCGCAGGCTGCACTCCAGTACTGGTCATGGACGTGTTCGAGCACGCCTACATGACCGATTACCAGCTGAAGAAAGCCGACTATATCGAATCATTCTTTGCGAACATCAACTGGAAGGCCGTAGAATCACGGCTGAAATAACTGAGTGAATTGCCCCTCTTATCCGGGGAAGCCTTTTTTCCCCCGCAGCTTGCTTAAGAGGGGTTCATTTTTTGACAGGATGGCGAGGACACGGATGGGCAGGGCAATGGCATCTTACGAGCATTCTGTCCATCCAGCCAATATTCCATAAGGAGCTAGTGCTGAAAAACGGATTGGTTATAATTTTTACTGGAGACGGGAAGGGGAAAACGAGCGCTGCCTTGGGGATTGCGCTACGGGCAATCGGGCATCGGATGTATGTTTCCGTGGTACAGTTCGTCAAGAAAGCCGCTGGGACCGGGGAAGCAAGGGCAGCGGAACGGCTTGCGCCCGAGCTCGAATTTGTTTCGCTTGGCAGAGGATTCGTAAGCTGTTGTGGTGACACAACACCGATGGACGAGCACAAGAAAACGGCCGCGAAGGCGCTGGAACTTGCTCGCCAACGTATGCTTTCCGGGGCTTGGGATGTCCTGATCCTCGATGAGATAAACACGGCGGCGGCGCTCAGACTTATCGACACCGCCGACATCCTAGACCTGATCCGGAGCAAACCGCCGAAGATACATCTTATTCTCACCGGCCGGGATGCACACCCCGATGTGGTCGCTGTGGCGGACATGGTCACCGAGATGCGCTCCATAAAGCATCCCTATGAAAGCGGGATACCTGCACGTGAGGGAATAGACTTCTAACGAAAACTGCCGAAAACGGAAATTGACTTTCAGAAGTAACAATGCTATTATAATGTCCTACGTATAGGAGCGGGGTGACGCCTGTATCCCTCTGCAATGAAGACTGCCGCCGTAAGTTTGACCATAGAAAACGAACTTTCCCTGCCGAATCTCTTCGGAGATATGGACAAGAACCTTAGGCTTATCGAGAACACGTACGGCGTTATTCTGCATGCGCGTGGGAACAAGATCCAGATCGAGGGTGAGGAAAAGTCCGTTGCAAAGGTAGAACATCTCATCAAAGAGTTAGCCGCCATGCTGGAGCAAGGCACCATCAGCCATAAGGATGATGTGAACTCCGCCATTCATGCATACGCTTCTGATCCATCGTCCTCCTTGAAAGACATTTTTCAGAAAGCGATCCCGGTATCAAGCAGGAAACGGCCTGTTGCACCGAAAAATGAGACACAACGCAGGTACATCGAGGCGATAAAACAGCATGATATCGTCTTCGGCATAGGGCCCGCCGGGACAGGCAAGACCTATCTCGCCATGGCAACGGCGGTTTCCGCGCTCCTCAGGCGAGAAGTAAGCAGGATCATCCTTGTGCGGCCCGCAGTAGAGGCGGGCGAAAAACTCGGCTTCCTGCCCGGCGATCTGTACGAAAAGGTCCATCCCTACCTGCGGCCGCTCTATGACGCCCTTTATGACATGATCGAAACGGAAAAGGCGAACAAGCTCGTGGAGCGCGGGGATATAGAGATCGCGCCTCTTGCCTTCATGCGCGGACGGACCTTGAACGACTCGTTCATAATACTCGACGAAGCGCAGAACACGACCACGGAACAGATGAAGATGTTCCTGACGCGTTTGGGATTCAACTCCAAGACAGTGGTGACGGGCGATGTGACCCAGATCGATCTTCCAAGCGGCAGAAATTCTGGGTTGATCGAGGTCCAGAAGATCCTTGAGGGCATCGAGGGCATCCGATTCGTGTATTTTACGAACCGCGACGTGGTTCGCCATAAGCTGGTACAGCAGATCATCAAGGCATACGAGAGATACGAGACAAACGATGAACAGCAAACATGAAACCGTCGTGAAGCTCCTTCCCAAACTCCAGGTCCCCGATCCGGACAAGGAAGAGTCGCTGGAGGAGGTTACGCGTACGATCAGGCTCAGGAACATCGGGCTCGCGCTCATCACGACCTTACTCCTCGCATTCGTGATTCTGCCGCGGACACCTCTTCTGGATAGGGGAGACGTGGCAACGAGGACCATCACAGCCCCCTATACGTTGTATATCGAATACACGGGGCCGGACGAGACCATTCTTTCCTACAAGGTGACGAAGGGCGAGGTCATCGTTGAGGCCGGGCGACGGGTCACGGAGCGGGCCGCACGGATTATGGAAGAGCTGGCCCGCCGCGAAGGCGTCGGCAATCGGCTCTACGCTTATTTCGGGCTTTGTCTGCTCATCCTGTCTTTATTCTATCTGTTCTATCGCGACATCAAGCGCTATCGTCCGTCGCTGCTCACCGATACGAGGAAGATGTTCCTGCTCGCGTTCCTCCTCCTCATAACCGTCGTCATATCGCTATTCTCGAAATATGTCGTGTCGCTCCTTTCGGACAAGATACAGTTGGATGCGGCAACAGTGGGGTTTGCTCTCCCCGTTGCCGCGGGTGCCATGCTCACGAGCCTCCTTCTCGATTTTCATATGGCCCTCGGTTTCTCCTTCATCGTGAGCATCCTGTTTGGAATCGTGTTCCAGGGCGACCCCTTCATGCCGCTCTACTATTTCCTGGGCAGCATCGCGTCGGCGCTTTCCGTGTTCCATTCAAAGAGGAGAACTGCGGTGCTTAAGGCCGGGGCCTTCACGGGCATTGTCAATCTCATCGCTATAACCGGCATCGACCTCTACAGGGGGGAATTTCTGGTTCGCGGCACCTACGATCTGACCGCTGGATTCCTCGGCGCAGTCATAGTGTCCATCATCGTCTCGGTGACACTGCCGTTTTTTGAAACGCTTTTCGACATAGCCACGGACATCAAGCTTCTCGAACTCCTTGATCCGAACCAGGCGCTGATCAAGGAGCTTGTCTACAAGAGCCCAGGGACGTATCACCACAGCATCGTGATCGGTAACCTTGCCGAGGCTGCGGCCGAGTCCATCGGCGAGAACCAACTCCTCGCCCGTGTTGGGGCGTATTATCATGATGTGGGAAAGATACGGAAACCGGAATATTTCATTGAGAACCAGCGCATTGCCGAGAACAAGCACGACCGCCTCACGCCGTCCATGAGCAGCCTCATTATTGCAGCGCACGTGAAGGACGGCGTGGATGTCGCTCGAGCATATAGTCTTCCGTCGGAGGTCATCGACATCATCCAGCAGCATCACGGCACATCGCTGATCACGTATTTCTACCAGAAAGCAAAGGAACTCCAGCCTTACGTGAAGATTGCTGAAGAGGATTACCGCTACCCCGGCCCGAGACCGCGGACGAAAGTCGCCGCCATCGTCATGCTCGCCGATGCCGTCGAAGCAGCGTCGAGGACCCTTGAAGATCCGACCCCGCAGCGGATCCAGGCGCTGACGAACAGCGTCATCACGCGCATTTTCCTTGATGATCAGCTCAGTACATGCGACCTTACGCTCAAAGACCTCCGCGTCATTGCGCGGAGCTTCAATCTCATCCTTACAGGAATCTTCCACCACCGGATCGACTATCCCGGCAAGGAGTTTTCCGGAGAAAAAAGGCGCGGTGAACATCAGGATAAAAAACAATCTGAAGAACCGAAGGCCGGCAACGGCTTCGCTCAGAACAAAACTCCGGAAGTTGTTGCGGAGCGTCGGCCGTCCTGACGCCGAAGTGAGCGTGCTGTTGACCGGAGACCGTGCCATGCGCTCGCTGAACCGGCGATACTGCGGCAAGGACAAGACCACGGATGTGCTATCGTTCGCGCTGCAAGAGGGGATGTTTCCCGACATCCAGCCCACCGTTCTCGGCGACATAGTGATTTCTGTGCCAGCTGCCTCCCGGCGGGCAATGGAAGCGGGGCATCCGCTCAGCTGCGAGATCGAACGTCTTCTGGTCCATGGCCTTCTTCACCTGCTCGGGTATGACCACGAGCGGGGATCGCACGAGGCCCTCAGAATGCAGCGGAAGGAGCGGCAGCTCCTGAAAGGCCTTTCCCGATGAAACCGAAATCGTGGACCGAAAGGGCTAACCTGGCGATCGAAGGGGTCATCTACTCTGTCAAGACCCAGCGGCACATGCGCTATCACCTGGTTGCCGCGCTGATGACGCTCGTTCTCAGCCTCGTTCTGAACATCACGAGGACAGATTTTATCCTGCTCACCATGGCCATCGTGCTCGTGCTCGTAACGGAGATGCTGAACACCGCGATCGAGGTCACCGTGGACATGATCTCCGTTGAGTATCACCCGCTCGCTAAGATCGCGAAGGACATCGCGGCAGGCGTCGTGCTGGTCGCATCGCTCGGAGCGCTGACGCTGGCGTACCTTATCCTTTACCCTGCGTTCCGGACATGTGTTCTCACAGGGATCTGGCATCTCAGAAAAGCCCAGAGCGACGTGGTGGCCTTCGTGTCGCTTGCGTCCGTCATCATCATCGTGATTATCATCAAGGCTCTTCTCGGCAAGGGAGAACCGCTCAGGGGCGGCATGCCGAGCGGCCATGCGGCGGTATCGTTCTCCATCTGGGCAGCATCCATGAACCTGACGAAATCGACGATCGTTGGTGCCGTGACCCTTCTTGTTGCGGTCATCGTAAGCTGGAGCAGGTGGTCGAGCGGAATCCACCGCCCCATCGAGGTCGTATGGGGTGCGGCACTCGGCGCAGGCCTGACGGCCTTATTTTTTTGGCTGTTCACCTCGTAGGGGAACGAGTCGCGGAGGAAGAGGTGATCGATGCGATCTTGAACAACCTGGTAACATCGGTGAACGGCGCGCAAGCAGCGATCTTTCTGGATGACGATGGAGAGTCGATTTCACAGGCGGGAAATCTTAAGAAGGACATGAAACTGCTCGGCGCGTGGAAGGAGATTCATCTCGACCGGATCAAGGAGATAACCGGCAGGTTGGGACTTGGAACGGTCCGGGCAGTGTTGTTCTCGCTTGAAGATGGGAATGAACTGGCCGTGCCGGTTAGCGGCGAGTACTGTCTCCTGCTCTTTTTGTCCGCTTATTCCAGTCTTCCGGATGCCATGGCAGAGCTCAGCAAGGCGGTCGAGCTGCTGAATCAGGATATCTCATAGCGGGTTCATATCTGGTCGAATATCCCGAGCGTTCTGAATTTTTCATACCGCAGCCTGACGAGCTCTCCCGGTGGCACGTTTTTTATCTCCATGAGGTTCCTCGTTACGGCTTCCTTGAGCAGTTCGGCGGCTCTGCGCGGGTCGCGGTGCGCCCCACCGATCGGTTCTTCCACCACCTCATCGATCACTTTCATCTGGAATAGGTCTTGCGCAGTCATTTTGAGCAGATCGGCAGCTTCATTTGCCTTTGAGCCGTTGTTCCAGAGGATTGCCGCGCACCCCTCGGGGGAGATTACGGAGTAGATCGAGTGTTCGAGCATCAGGACGCGGTCGGCGATGCCGAGCGCAAGCGCTCCGCCGCTTCCACCCTCGCCGATGACCACGGTCACGATGGGGACCTTAAGGCCAGACATCACGTACAGATTCTGAGCGATCGACTCGCCCTGCCCGCGTTCTTCCGCGCCGATTCCCGGGTAGGCACCCGGAGTGTCGATGAAGGTGATGAGCGGTTTACTGAATTTTTCGGCGAAACGCATTATGCGAAGCGCCTTCCGGTACCCTTCGGGGTTTGGCATCCCGAAGTTGCGCTGGATCTTCTCTTTGGTGGTCCTCCCTTTCTGATGGCCGATGACAACGATGGGCACGCCGTCGAGCTTGGCTATGCCGCAGACGATGGCGGGGTCATCGGCGAAACTGCGGTCGCCGTGAATCTCCATGAAATTCGTGAACATGGCTTCTATATATTCCAGGGTATAGGGACGGTTTGGATGGCGCGATATTAGTGCCTTCTGCCAGGGGTTGAGCTTCGAATAGATCTCGGCACGCAGATGGTCGGCCTTCTTATGCAGTTTGAGAATTTCTTCCTCGAGGTCAATGCTTCCACTGGAGGTGAAGAGGGTGAGTTCCTCAATCTTCTTCTCCAAATCAGCGATCGGTTTTTCAAAATCCAGGTATTCCGGCGGCAAATCGTACTCCTCTATGCTGATGAAGATGCAGAATGCACTTCTTCTTTGTCATGCTCCGGCATCGATAGGACTACCTGTCCTCAGTATAGAGAACAGACGATATTATCGGATATTAACACCCTATTGTCAAGGATTTGTTCGGACAGTGTGGGATGACATGGCCTCCAAAGGGTCAAATACGGCTTATTTCCCCCACTGCCGAAGGTTTTCAAACCTTTGTCCTTTACGACTTATGATCACCACGCAACAAGCTTTATTTCAGCTTGGGGTTGACAATGTTCCGAAATCCGCTTGCCTTTTGGACCAAGTTGTAGTACCTTTGCATGAGGGAGAAGCTTATACGCATGATAATTGAGGGCCCATCTAATACCGGGCACTTCACTCTTGAAGACTCGTACGAAGTCGGGGCAACTTGGGTGCCTCATCTGTCGTTTCACGAGGTAGAGGTATATGGCTGAATGCATAGCCGGAGCCTTTGGTGGAACGTCCGAGCGACACCACCGTTATCTGCTGGTTGTGGACAGTGATGCAAATGAGCTGTATTCCACCGCCATGCTGCTCCAGCGCTTCGAATATAACATCTGCACTGCGAGGAACGCCGATGAGGCGATAGAGATGGGGTCTGTTGCTCTGCCCGGCCTCATCATCTGCGATCTCTCCCTTACAGACAGGAGCGGACTCGTTCTTCTCCGGCAACTTAAGGAGAACCCAAGGACATCCCGGGTGCCCGTTGTAATCAAGGCAGCGGACCCCTCGCCGGAGGTTGAGCGAAAATGCCAGGAGGGAGGCGCCGTGCTCATCCGGAAGCCGGTCCAGGCCGAGGAGTTGTATCGTGTTGTACAATTAACGATGGAGAACACGCCGCGAGAACATATCCGGATCTACACACGGCTGCCTGTGATGGCGAACAACAAACCGCTTGATTGCGGCGGGGAAGGCGAGTGCGCGACCGTGCTCTCGCAGCACGGCATGTATGTACGTACGTTAAAGCCTTCCCCCATGAACTCGAAGCTTTCCCTGAAGATCGTCATCAAAACACGGATCATTGCGATAGAGGCCATGGTCCTGCACAGCCACCGGTTCGGCGAGGGCCCGTTCCAGGAGCCGGGAATGGGTCTCAAATTCACCAGCATTGCGAACGAGGATCGGGATTTTATCGGTCAGTTCATCAGGGAAGAGGTAACAAAAGGCATCAATCCGGATTGAATCTATGCTCAGGGCTCACAGCACACCTTTGCGGTCAATAAACAAAGGAGAGAGCATGCTCGACAAGCAATTCGAGGGGCAGAGCGGCACGAAACGCTATATCCTGGTTGTGGATAGCAAAGCACAGGAGTTGCTTTCCATGTCGTTGCTGCTCCAGCGTTTCGACTACCAGGTCTGGTCCGCAAACACGACAGCTCAGGCCCTCGAGATGGTCGCCGTGGCAGTACCGGCTCTCGTCATTGCAGACTTATCCCTTCCAGGCATGAGCGGGACGGACCTCTTACACCTGCTGAAGCAGGACCCGCGCACCTCATCCGTCCCCGTTGTCTTCCTGATCCCCGACGGAAACGAAGCAACAGTGAAGCGGTGCCTCGAAGAGGGAGCCGACGGCTGCATCTCGAAGCCGGTCCAGGCCGAGGAGTTATTTCGCACCGTCCAGGCTTCCATTGAGCCCTCCCCGCGCAAAAACATCCGCATCAAGACGCGGCTGGCAGTATCGGTGAACAATGTTCCACTTAAGTGCATCGAGGGGGAATGCGCGTCCATTCTGTCCGAGTACGGCATGTACGTGCCGATGGCCAAACCCTACCAGAAGAACGAGCAGCTCACCGTGCAGATCAAGATCAACAACCGGAGCGTCTCTGCGAAAGCTTCGGTTCTTTACCGCCATATGTACGGCGAAGGACCGTTTAAAGAGCCGGGCATGGGTCTTAAGTTCATTGGCATGGCATCCGAGGACCAGGATTTTATCCGGCAGTTCATCAGAGAAGAGACCACGAAGAGCGGCAAATGATAGCGAGTCGCCATATGCGAAGGTCACAGAGAATATATCTTTCCTCGAGTGGTTGCGCAGTTCTTGAAATTCAGTGTCGTCGGATCATCAATGCTGTGGCTGAACGATGGACTTTGAGTAAGCTATAAGACAGGATAGGCCTTGCGTGATCAGATCTGCCCGCAGGGTCCCAGTTCCATGGACGGTGACAATGGCTGACAGAACGAGGGGAAAAAACGAAACGATGAACCGCTTCATAATGGTAGCGGACGGGGACACCAATGACTTGGTCTACATCTCCCTTCTGCTCCAGCGCTTCCAGTACCATGTGTGCACGGCGAAGACCGCTGCCGAGGCTTTGGACATGACATCAATTGCGCCGCCGATCCTTGTGGTCACCGCGCAGTTTCTCCCGGACATGAGCGGTTATGACCTGTTCCTGCGGCTCAAGCTCGATCCGAGGACCTCTCAGGTCCCGGTCATCGTCCTCACCCATGCAGGGGACCTGCTCACGGCGCAGCGGTTCCGCGAGGCTGGCGTCGCAGCCTGCCTCGACAAGCCGGTACAGGTGGAGGATTTATACCCTGCAATCCAGTCCGCAATCGAGTCCAGGCCGCGAAAGAACCTGCGAATTACCACAGTGCTTCCAGTGACTGTGAACGGCGTGCTCCTGAGCAGCGATACGGGCGAGTGCGCAACGGTCCTTTCAGAACATGGCATATACATTCGCACGCTGAAGCCTGCGGCGGTTAACACACGGCTCATGTTAACGATCCTCGTCAGGAACAGGCTTGTTTCAGCCGAAGCCGAGGTTCTTTACTCCTATGGCCAGGGCCGCGACCTGTTTAAGGAGCCGGGCATGGGACTCAAGTTCGTCCGGATCGCGCCCGAGGACAGGGAGTTCATAAGGCAGTACATTCGCGAGGAAATCACCCGCGGCGTATCCCCGCGCAGTACCGACCGCCCTGTGTTACCGGATGACTGGTAGCGAGGCTTTCATATTCGCGTGGAAGCACATGGGACGGACGCAGAGAGACCCCTGTTGTGCGCTTTGAGCCCTGTACTTTAAGCACGTGGAGGGCAGAACCTATGGACGGAAATATGTACAGCATCTCGTCAGGCGGCGGGCTTGATCGAAACGTTCGTTACTTACTCGTCGTGGACAGCGACGCCAACAATCTCTTCTATACCTCCATGCTCCTTCAAAGGTTCGATTACCGTATCTCCATGGCCGCGACAGCTGAGGAAGCCCTGGCGATGGTTTCGATCGCAGCGCCGGCCCTCGTTATTACCTCGCTCGACCTAAAGGGCATGAACGGCCTTGAGTTCATGCGCCGGCTCGGCCAGAATCCCGGCACTGTCGCAGTTCCCGTCATCGTACTGACGGCACAGGGCGATCTGATCGGCGATAAGCGCTGCCGAGAAGCCGGGGTGACCGACTGTCTGGAGAAGCCGGTCTTGGCCGAGCAGCTGTTTCGTGCCGTCGAGGCGGCTGTGGAGACAACGCCGCGAATGAGCATTCGTATCCGGACGAACCTGCCCGTGACCGTGAGCAACATGCCGCTCGTCGAACTCGAGGGTGCGTGCGTCTCCGTGCTATCCGAGCACGGAATGTTCCTGCGGACCCTAAGGCCCGCACCGATCGACACGCGGCTCTCCCTCCAAATAAGCCTGAACGACCGGGTCATTGCACTTGATGCTGTGGTCAGGTCCAGCTACCGGACAGGCGGAGGACCGTACAACGAACCAGGGATGGGACTCCAATTTGTGCGTACATCGTCGCAGAACCAGGAGATCATTAGGCAGTTTATACGGAACGAGGTCACGCGGGGCATCAAGCCGTTGTGATACCAGGGACGAGCCCGGCTGTGTGGTGGTCCCGCGGTAACGGGGTCCATGAAGCAGGCACCGGGAAGCGTTTCTTCGGTCTGGGCAATCCCGTCGCGACGCGACGGACGGTGATGCAATATCACCGGCTCTCAAACAGAGCCTGAACCCAGAGGCGGTCAGTTTCCGTTCGAACAAAAGCTTTGCAGTGGACATCGGAAGGTCTTGAGAACAAAAAAAGGGCAGAGACCTGAATTGGTCGCTGCCCTGATGAGAATTTTTTCTGCGTCCACATCAGAAGCAGGGAAAAATGGCTATGAAATCAATGACGGGTCGGGCGAGAGCAGTTTACGCTGCTGTTTGCCGGAACTTCTCAATTCCTTCGGTGTATATCTTCTTGCCCGCTTCCAAGGCATTGGTGACGGCTGTTCTGCCTTCTCTGTAGAGAATTTTGCCCCTGTCCACGGCTTCTGAGGCGCGATCGCCTGCTGTCGCGGCAAATCGTTTCAGATCCTCCCTGACTTCCTTTCCCGATTTCGGTGCCAATAGGAGAGCCATTCCTGCTCCAATGATACCGCCTGCCAGGATCGGCAGCCATATCGAGCGTTCACCTTTCTTTGTGAACTTTTCGAATTTCCCTATCCCTTCTGAATAGGTCTTCTTCCCGGCTTCTACGGCATTGGACACCGCTGTTCGGCTTTCTTCAAAAAGTTCCTTACCCCTGTCTACGGCTTCTGAGACCTGGTCCCGCGTGATCATCGACACCCGTTTCAGATCATTTCTGATCTTTTTCCCGGGTTTCGGCGCGAACAGGAGCGCTGTGCCTGCACCGAAGAAACCGCCTACTAGCAGAGGCATCATCATTGAACCTTCTCTGTCCAAGAGCTTCTCCTTCATGTTCATCACTCCTTTCTTCTCCCGGCATTCCGCGGGGATTTACCAATCCTCCCGCAATATGTGCCTTGAGATTGCTCGGTTCGCATCCGCCGCTAGGGTCGCAGCGGATGATGAATAGCGAAGAACGCTTGACTACTATCCTTTATTACATTATAGCACCTGTTGCTATCTCAGCAGCCCTAGAAAATCAGATCGCAGAGAGGTGAGAAAAATGTGTGAGGGGAGGAAGGGATCAGAGTGGAATTTAAAGTTCATATTTAATATACAAAACTGTTAGATTACTGAGTGTTATATAATATATATTAAAGTAGAGCTTTATAATATTTACACGTGGAAACTTGGGCAATGTCAGCGTTCTGACGCGGCATGGTGAAAGGAGTTGCATGCTTATGAGCGTCCTGCCTCATTCCTCCTGCTCCTTCTTCCGTAGGAAGGGGATCAACTCGTACACGAGGCCCACCGCCGGCATGCTCGTGACCACTTTCAAAAAGAGCCGGGAATAGCCGATTGTCTCCACGTCCCGCACTTCTCGCAACATCGGCAGAAAAACGATTGATGCAGCGATCCGCAACAGGCCGCTCAGGAGGAAAACGAGCAGATATTTAGACCAGAACACCGTGTTCAGCCTGACAATGGTGCTGCCGAGCAAAGCCCCGATGACCAGGGACAGGCCGTTAATTAAGTTGTAGTAGGCCACGCAGGTGGCGCGTTTCTGGGCTGTTGTAGTGTTGAAGATGAAGCTTAACGATGCGATCTCAAAGCCGCCCCAGACGAATCCCGAATAGACTTGGATTGCTATGAGCCACAGGACCGCACCCGACAGGAGCCACAGGATTGGCACTAAAGGCATCAGAAAGCCCGCAAGGCTCAGCACACGCCTTGCACCGAAGCGGTCCGCTGCATGACCCCAGACAGGGATCGATAGTACCTTCGCGATGATCGCCGCGGCATTGACCACGGTAAAGGTCAAATAGCTCAGGCGCAGGTCCTGTAGCATGTAGGGCGTAAAGAAGGGGGCCGACAGGAAGACGGCCAAGTTCATCAGCGCCAGATAGAGCACGAACCGTCCGTAGTTCCGGAACATCGCCTGCTGAAGAAAGGCAAGTAAACCGAACTCTGCTTCACGCGGGACAGCATAGACAGGCTCGTACTGCTTCAACAGAAACATGACCGAGACCACGCGGCTCGCGAGCGCTAGCAAGAAGATCAGGAGGAACCCAATGTACTGAGTCCGGTCGCTGCCGGCGAACTGCTGCAGGATATATCCGGCTGCAAGAACTGCAGCGAACGTGGCAGTGCCTGTGATCTTGCTCCTCCGGCCGAAATAGGCGCCCCGTCTGTCCTCGCTCACCAGGTCGCCCATCCAACTATTCCATGCGGGGCCGAGGATCATGCCGAAGGTCCAGTAGAGGCAGGCAAAGAGTATGAGATGCCGGACCCGGAACTCCCCGAGGAAAAAGACCATTGCGACGGGCACGTACATCAGTCCCTGAAGCAGGGCTGCGGTAACCACGAGACGCTTGCGTGATCCGAAGGCGCGGATCAGGCGGTTCGAGAATATCTGGAAGAGCGACCCCAATCCCTGGGGCAGGGAGCTCAAAAGACCCACCTGCAACGTCGTGGCCTTCAGGAACAAGGAATAGGCCACGAAGAAGGACTCGCCTAACCCGATCATAACTGCCGCAAAGGCGCCATCAAACACTGAGTACCTGAGGCTCTTACGGACCCGGTAATCCTTTCTCCGATCAGTCCAGCCGTTGCCGCCGTTCATAACCGATATCGTTCCCATTCTTACTTCATAATACCAGAAATTACCATCCTTGAAGGGTGCTTAAACATCGCCCACGCTTGCGAATCGCAATGTCCTATCTGAACCATGAAGGAAGGAAATATTCTTCCTGCATTATCCTATGCCGGGCCGATGTCGTCCTCTGAGGCTCAAGATGTTCCGGACCGTGATAAAATGTAACTGATGAAGATCAGGGAGATAAAGGCAAAGAGCATCCTGTCACAATCACAGGTCTATGATTATGCTTTAAATCCGTATGTCGGCTGCCAGCACAATTGCGTCTACTGCTATGCCAAGTTCATGAAGCGGTTTACCGGCCACCAGGAAGCATGGGGGGATTTCGTAGATGTTAAGATCAACGCTTCTGAGCTTTTGGCCTCTGAGGTAAAGAGGAAGAGGCCCGGGAGGGTATGGATAAGCGGGGTGTGCGATCCTTATCAACCCTTGGAAAGGAAATACATGATCACGAAGAGGTGCCTTGACATCCTCGTGGAAAACGGCTGGCCCTTCACTGTGCAGACCAAATCCCCACTCGTCCTGAGGGACATAGAGACCCTGAAGAAAGCGGACGATATCGAGGTAGGATTCACCATAACCACGGCGGATGAGAGGATACGAAGGCTGTTCGAACCAGGAGCGCCACCATCAAGCAAGAGGATCGAGGCACTGGCGGCTCTTCGCTCGGTAAGGATCACGACTTTTTGCATGATAGCGCCGATTCTGCCGGGTGCCGAGCGCCTTGTTAGCGCGCTGAAGGGCAAGGTAGATCATGTGTTAATTGACAAGCTGAACTATCATTACGCTGACTGGGCATACAAAAAATACGGATTCCAGCGGGCCAGGGAAGACAGCTTTTTTTTGGAAAAGGGTGAGGAGCTAAGGGTGGCGTTTGAAAGGGAGGGAATCCCCTGTCAGGTACTGTTTTAACGCTGCTGTGACATCCCCGGCACTGCGATTTGAGGGAGTCCTCATCTTGCGGGAATGAGTGATAAAAAGTTCGGGTATGATCTCCTTGGTTGCGCAACCTGAAATTGTTGTTAAATTTTACGTTTTTTAAGCATCCAGAGTATCACGATATACCCGACGATTGTTGGCTGGAAAAAGGTGTCGGCGACGAGAGCCCCGATCGTTCCCGTTCTTTCCAAGGCCTCAAAATAATGGGTACAAATAACGAAAAAAGGGAAAAAAAGGACCAAAAGGACCAAAAGGACCATCCACAAGCGCGGTCTCAGAACGGTAAGATCCATCGCCTGATATACTGGAGATGGCCTGTCATGAAGACTTGTCATTCCGCTTTTCATCCTGTTCATAATGTTTTATCTCCTCCTTGCACCGCTATCGAACATTCTTATTTAAGCCATTTCACATTATAAAAAAAACCGCTTCACGGTTATGACTTTCATCATACTGCGAAATAACTTGCTACGCCGCAAATCATATGGCGATCATTCCCTGGATTTGCCGCCGCCCTTATGATACAGTATATCACAATAATTTTAGTTTTTCAAGATTTTTTTTGTTTTTACGCCAGTCATGTATTCCTGCAATCTCCTTTACTATCTCTTTGTTTTCTTTGCTTGATTTTTTTTTATCCCTTCTGTACTATTCTATTGTTATTCTGACGGGTTGCCACGCATTCATATTCTTATTTTTAAAATCCCGTCTTGATGCGATAAAAGACCTTTTTAGACATGCAGAAGAAGGACTCAGAAAAGATCAAGCAGGAGTTCAGGATGCGCCAGAAACGGCAGATCGTGGCCATCACTGCGGCAATGTTCATCGTATTGCTGGGCGCAGTGCTTCACAAGCGCCCCGACCTCCTGGGAGCGTTCTCCAGAGATGCGCTTTTTGGGATGCAGGCCGTCAGCATAGCCGCGTTCATCGGTTTTTCGGCCTATAACTGGCGATGCCCAAACTGCGGCAAGCATCTGGGCGGAGATCTCCACAGACAGCATTGTGGGAAATGCAACGCCCGGCTGCGGTAGAGGACATGTCATGATTGAAGCGCCGCGCGGAGCTAGCCCTGATCCATGTACACAGGGCCGAGTCAGGAATGTGAACCATGTCAAAGCTTCTTGAAGAGCTAAAGAGCGAACATAAGGACATTCTTGATATTCTTGATCAGGCCAAGATACAGGGGATAACTTCGCGAGCAGGGCGGGAAAAGCTCATTTCAGCGAGGGACCTCTTGACGGCCCATATTCGAAAAGAGGATGAGAAGTACTATCCCGAGCTCAGAAGAGCTGCAGAGAACAATGAAGATCTGAAGATAATCCTGGACTATTTCGTCAGGGATATGGAAGATGTCAGCAAAAAGGCCATGCAGCTTTTTGATAAGTACGCTCACGGCGGGGATGAGGAAGTATTCGCGGGAGAGATCAAACTGCTGTATATGATGCTGAAAGACAGGATACGGACAGAGGAAGAAACGCTTTTCAAGAAATTCTCAGCTGCATGATATCCCCGATCCTCTTCTGGGAGGGAGGGATTCGAATAGAACACTCCCGGGGCAGCTGAGAGGCGTGCACTCTTAGCCTTCTTCTCATTTCTCGCGTCTGACCTTGAGGTTCTTGGCGTCTCATGACCTGGATGGAGTGAGAAAGCAATTAACATGATGGATCGTACTTCGAGAGGGGATTATGGCACAAGGGAACCGTATGCAATCTGATGCGCAAGGGCAGGAAAAGGGTGAGGGCCATCTCATCATGAACATCGGGAAGATCGTTTTCCTCATTGTGGTACTCGTGGCTTTTTGGTACTTCTTCGATAGATGGATCGGAAGTAGATAGAGCAAACATGGATCGCATGATGGCCGCTTCTCGTTGACCGGGCAATGGAAATCGCATGCAATATGAGCTGAAATTGAAAAAGCGTAGTCTTCTCCATTTGGCTCTGTGTGGCCCTGAATCCGATACTGTAGCGGGAGTTTTCCGGTTGAAGATCAACGTCGCCGAGCATCCAGAAGGACACGTCGAACGCGAATACATGAGGAACTTAGCGTTACTATCGTCATCTCTCGTTTTTTCGTAGCAATGACCCGCCTTCATCCCTCTTTCGAGGTTGCCCCTATCTATTTAATAACAAAATCATCCCTGAGAGAGTTAAAAGCGCATTACGGAATTTCTTGCGTTAAAACCTGTCATAAAGAACTGTGATTACTATCACAGAAACAATCCTGATCGTATACTACACTTGTAGCATGCTTGCGCAAAGATACGTACTAAATCATTTTGATACATTATTGAAGCATTAGAAAATCGTGGTGGCGGGTCCGGCTCTTGCGAAAGGGGTGAGCATGGTGAAAAGATGTATTGCCTTGTTCGTTTCATCTATATTTGCATTCAGTCTCGGCATAGCGTATGCTGAGGAAGAGAAAGTCCTGAATCCGTGGGAACGGGACATGCTGACATCCACGAAAAAAGAGGATAAGGCCAAGAAGCAGGTGAAAAAGATCGATAAGAAAAAAGACAGGGGTTCGGGCGTAGACAGAACCAAAAGGACGAACAGTGAAAAAGTGAAGAATACGAGCGTGGCAAAAACCGAGAAAAAAGAAACGGGACAAAAGAAAAGATTCCTGTTCTGGTAACAGGAGAAACTGACAAAGCCGCTAATATGCCCGCATCTGTGCCGGCTTTTGGCGGCTTATGTCCATCATCATGACCAAGCCGAAGAGAGCAATGCCCGGTATTTTGTTTCATCACACCAGCGTCATTTTATACGTGAATAGCGTTAAAATCCTGACAGACAAACAAACACTGAGAATAATAACCAATTGAATTAAAAGGGAATTATTTGTGGCAAATGTATTGCATCGAAAATATTAAATTGTATCCTAAATTTAAACAATGTGAGATAGCAAAGGAGGCTGTGCCATGACATGGATTCTGTGTGCAGCAGCGTTTCTCGTAGGCGGTATTATCGCGATACTTCTCATGTCCTGCTTTGCGATTGCCCAGCAAGCAGAAGAACAAAGCGATAGGACATTTTATTTATTAGCCGGGAAAAACGCAGCTGATTGAAGTTTCTCCATTCATATCCCTAATCCTTAGTATTGCATGATCTGTTGCGACAATTTTGAGGGTCTTTGGTCCAGGTAATACATTGTTGATTTTTTTGATTAGATCGGATCAATTAAGACCAGATCTTCAAAATAGATGATAAGACCTGGATGCAGCATCAGAAGTGACCGGATGGTGCACTTAGTCCTGAGGCCTTTTCCCTTCTTGACTTCTTCCGTCCAAGCGATATCATATAATCAGATACATTAAGGGGGAGGCGGTGTTTGTGACCATCATTCTAATCATCATAGCTGCAGCGGCGGCAATCTACTTTTATGCGACGCTGGTGTTCTATTACGGCTTCAAGAACTGGCACCCTCTATGCGGGACTAAGTCTTCTCAATGCAAGAGAGGAGAACCTTGCTCAGATTCCCGACAGTGAAGACTTTATAAGGCCAGACATTTGTTGTTAGATTTTGCTTTCTCTCTTCAAAAAAGCCATTTGCCTGCAGATATAATAATAAAGACCATTCTTATAGCTACCGTGAAAAACTGACCTTGAAATTGACATTCCATGTTCGTCTTGCATCGTTAGTCGGCGGAAAAAATAAGAGGTGATATGTTTTTCTGAAGTCATATCACCTCTCTCGCGGATCCATTGTGTCCCGGTCATCTTATCGGTTCTGCCGTCACGTTCGCGTGCCCGGTGCCGAGATGCCTATTGCGCGTCTTTTC
>DASPSR010000025.1:0-26961 GCA_035623825.1 Nitrospirota bacterium | reverse complement strand
AAAAATACGATGCCAGGATCATGGTGGATGACGCTCACGGCATCGGAGTCCTGGGCAAGACCGGCCGCGGCACTGCAGAGCATTTCGGACTCGAACAGGAAGTGGACATCATTATGGGCACCTACAGCAAATCTATGGCCTCCATCGGCGGATTCGTCGCTGCCAATGAGAGCATCATCCACTATATGAAACATACATCCCGGCCCCTGATGTTTTCCGCCAGCCCGCCGCCGGCATCGGTGGCCTCGGTTATCGCAGCACTTGACATCATCGATCAGGAGCCCGAGCGGAGGGAACGTCTTTGGGCAAACACGAACAAGATGATGAAGGCGTTCAAACAAATGGGATACGACACCGGGGTCGCCCAGACACCCATCATCCCGCTGCTCATGGGAGAGATGGAGCGGGCATTCACGATGTGGAAGATTTTAAACGAGGAAGGCGTATTTGTGAACCCGGTGGTCCCCCCGGCAACGACTCCGGGCCGATGCCTGATACGCACGAGCTATATGGCGACGCACACGGAGGAGATGCTTGACCGCGTGCTGGTGATCCTGGAGAAAGCCGGTAAGAAACTGGGCGTCATCTCATAATTCTGTCGAAATGGATTGACATGGAAATCGTACAGGTTTCAGAAAGACAGGGGATCGATCAGTTCATCCGTTTCCCCTGGAAAGTGTACAAAAGCAACCCGAGCTGGGTCCCGCCGCTCGTCAGCGAGGTGAAGTTCATTCTAAGCGACAAAAACCCTTTCTTTCGTCACGCTGAAGCTGCGTACTTCCTCGCCCGCAAAGACGGAGAGGTCGTCGGAAGGGTAGCCGCGATCATCGACCGCAACCATATCAACATCCATAACGAGCAGGCCGGATTCTTCGGTTTTTTCGAATGCCTGCCCGACCCGGACATCGCCCGAGAACTCCTCGCTTCGGCAGGGAAGTGGCTCAAGGAGCGGGACATCGAGATCATGCGCGGACCCATGAATCCGTCGACAAACGACGAGTGCGGCTTCCTTGTCCAGGGCTTCGACTCTCCCCCCATGATCATGATGACCTACACCCCGCCGTACTACATCGACTACATGGAAAAGTGCGGCCTGTCGAAAGCAAAGGACCTCTATGCTTATCTGACGATCATAAATGAGGTGGCTGCCGGCGATAGACTCGCAAAGCTATCGTCCAAAATGAGGGATAGGTTGCCCGGACTTGCAATACGGCCGATGAATATGAAAAATTTCAACAAGGAGCTTGCGGCGGTCAAGGATATTTACAACTCTGCGTGGAGCAGGAATTGGGGCTTTGTGCCCATGACGGATGATGAGATTGATTCCATGGCTAAGCGGCTAAAGCCTCTCATCGTGCCGGAACTGGCTGTCATGGCCGAGGTTGATGGCAAGTCGGCAGGATTCATGCTGACTGTGCCTGACTACAACCAGGTGCTCATGAGATTGAACGGCAAGCTCGGCCTTCCTGAAATCATCAAATTCCTGTGGTACTCACGGAAGATTACCGACATTCGCGTCATAATAATGGGTGTCAAGGAAGAGTACCGCAGAAAGGGCATCGAGGGACTTCTTTACCTTGAGTCTTTCAGGGCAGCTCAACGCAAAGGATATGTGCGGTCTGAAATGTCCTGGATCCTCGAAGACAACGTTCTCGTGCAGAAGGGTTGTGAACTCATGGGCGGGAAGCTGTACAAGAAGTATCGAATTTACGAGAAGAAGCTTTAAGAAAACACAAGAATTATTTTTCAAATTCCCCGTAACATCCAAACTCAAACATTCCAGTAGAAAATCAGATGATAGTCGGTTTCGTGGTCGAATTCCATTTCGGATTTGGTCTTTGATGCCGGGTCCTCCTGACATGAAAAATATCGGACGGAAATTGTACCATCTCATCGGCGGCATAGGGCTCCTTTCGCTGTACTACCTCATGGGAAGAGAGAGTGCTCTCATCTTCTACGCGGTATTTTTTCTCATTATCCTGATATTTGAGATTGCAAGATTCAAGTTGCCGGCCTTCAACCGATTCATCTTCTGCAAGCTCGCAAGTTTTATCCGGGAGAATGAACGGTATAAACCAACAGGGACCACATCATATGTCCTCGGCGTCGGGCTTTCACTGTACGTTTATTCGCCCGAGGTTGCAACTGCGGCTATCTGTTTTCTTGCCTTCGGTGACGTCGCGGCCACTATGGTCGGCGAGCGCTACGGGAGAACCAAGATAGGGCAAAAAAGCCTCGAAGGCGCAGTTGCCTTCATTGCAGCTGCGCTGCTGTCGGGAATGATCCTGTCGGCAATCGGGGTGCGAATTATGACCGGCGTGATGGTCCTCGGTGCCCTGGCTGCGGCCGGGGTCGAACTTCTCCCGCTCCCCGTGAACGACAACCTGGCGATCCCACTCGTGGCAGGAGGGATCATGGAGTTAGCCTTGAGGCTGTCCGGTTGATGACGAGAGGAGGAGTTTATACAGGCGTGGCGCGAGGTAAATAGCTACCGCGGTGAGCAGAATACCTGCTGCAACATCGATGACATAGTGATACCTCAGGTATACGGTTGAGATCACCAGTGCGGAGACAAGGGGGAGCAATATACGGAACAGGGCCTTTTCCCTGCTTTTCCAGGCGTGATACAGGGTCATTAGCGCAACGGCGGTATGGCCGCTCGGGAAGGCATCCGTCTTCGTATTTTCCAGCCGGTTTAAAATGTTCTGGATCGCCAGTGCCGTCTGGCTTTCCCGAAAATCCATCGTCTGCAAATGGTCGAGCGTAAAACGGGGGCCAATGGCCGGGAAGAGCAGATAACCGATGTAGGAAAGATAGAAACAGAGGACGATGCCGAAAACAGCCTCGTCGAAATTCTTCTGTTTGCCCCTGGCATACAGTAGGATGCCAAGGGAGATCGGGATAAAATAATAGCTGCTGTAGGCGATCTGGAGGATATCGGTGAGCGCTGGATGGATGAACCTCTCCATCCATACCGTCGGGTGAACGCCGAACAGCCTGTAGTCAATGCTGATCAGGAGATCGTCGAGGTACCGGGACCATATATAGGGGATCAGGTCCCCAAGGCTGTCAAAGATGACCGGGATAATGAGTATGGGGAGAAAGGCGTGGAGGATGCGCACAGGTTTCAAGGTGTGAGCGCTACGGGCGTTCAGGGCGACAGAAACGATTGCGAACGCGAGAAGGAAATACCGGAAGATAATCCATTCCCAGGCGTGAAGAGACCGGCTGAATGCGACTGCGACCGCCGATAGCATGGTGATAACGGAGAGGGAGAGCACGTCGACCGGTTTGAGCGGCATGCGCATGGGAACTTATACAATACCCTATCGGAAAATGCAAGGCCAACATAGCACTGTGATATAATAAAAAGTCAAGGATATGAAATGACAGAAACCCGGCTGTCGGCGGTTAAAGCCGGGACAGGAAACCATCCGACATTCTACTATTACCGTTTGGCCGATACACGGTTATTTGAAGGCTTTGAGTCGTGTGAAACCCTGACGTAAGATGGCGAGAGGAAAGAAAGATGCCGAAGAGAGAAGTTACGTTCACCGTGAAGCTGCCAATAAGGCATGTCTGGTCCTTCATGATTGACCGGAAGGAGGTTGGCTGTCTGTTTCCGGGATGCAAGGGTGTAACGATACTGAACGATCTGGATTCATTATGGAAGATAAAGATGTCGCTCGGACCCTTCAGCAAGACGATCGAGATGTTTGCACACACGACGGAAATGATCCACCATGAGCGCATAGCATGGACAGCGACACACGAGCACCTTCTCACCTCGGGGATCATAACCTTCCGGAAAATTTCCGAAGAGGAGACGGAGATCACCTACCATATCGAAGGGCACGTGACCGGCCATTTTACTTTTCTTCAGGACATGGTCGTCGCCGAAAAGTTAGGGGAAGTGACCCGCGGATTCATGAAGGCCATCAAGGAGCGTCTCGATTGGACCGCTTCGAAGGAACCATGAGGACAGGCTAGGCGCCCACCAAAAACGGGAAGATCCCGTAGACCGTCAGCGCGATGGCTACTGCTCTCCCCATTCTCTTTACTTACCGGGAAAAATCCAGTCGTTGTCAAAAGCGGCAAGTTCCCAGTTGACACTCAACCGTAAATGCTGTAATTTTAAACATGACTGGAATAGTCCTTTCAGGTGGCGAAAACAGGCGCATGGGCGTCGATAAGGCCTTTCTCAAGGTTGATGGCATCCCCATTGTCGAGCATGTTCTTAGGGTGCTCAAGGGCATTTTCGACAATATCGTCATCGTAACGAACGCTCCGCACCTGTACACCAGGTACGACGTCAAGGTCGTAACGGATGCTTTCGATAAACGGTGCCCGCTCACGGGAATATACTCGGGACTCCTGAACACATCGGACGAGTACAACTTTGTCGTAGCGTGCGATATGCCCTTTTTGAACGCAGGTCTCATATCATACATGATGGGACTGGCAGCTGGATATGACATAGTGTTGCCGCGCATCGGGGAACTGACGGAACCCCTCCACGCAGTGTACCATAGAGGACTGGTTCCACTTATCGAGAGTCGCATCCAACGGAATGCCAGGCAGATAAAGGGGATATTCAGCGAATCACGCGTGCGATACGTATCGGAAGAAGAAATCGACCGCTACGATCGGGAAAGGCGGTCGTTTATTAATCTGAATACCCCGTTGGAATACAAGAAGGCAACATATTCGGACTTGGAATGCCGGAACTGATTGTCATCTTGATCATTGTACTTGTGATTCTCGATGCAAACCGGTTTAGCCAGCGGGAGAGAGGTAAGGTAAGGCCAATAAGGGGTTCAAAAAAGCAGTCTCTGATCCTATCGAGAGCCCGAGGGGGAGTCAGAGAGGCAAGAAGGCAAGGCCTGATTTCGGCGGGCCGGTAAGAAGATATGAAGTGGGTACTCGCAGAATCTGATGACAGAGACGTAACTCTGCTCTCGGAGCAGACAGGCCTGCACCCCCTGATTGCCAGGCTGCTGGCTAACAGGAGCATCACGGACCCGGCGGCCGCACAGACCTTTCTCGCTTGTGACTTGGCGGCATTGTCCGATCCTGCTCTCTTCACCCAGATGGGTAAGGCTGTCAGCCGCATCCGGGCAGCCATCGCCAACCGTTCAAGAATCATTATCTTCGGAGACTATGATGTCGATGGCGTGACTGGCGCTTCGCTCCTCTATCTGACGCTCAAGGACATGGGCGCCGATGTCGGCTGTTATATCCCGGACCGTATTACCGAGGGCTACGGGCTTAATGCTCATGCCCTTCAGAAGATAAAGGAAGCAGGGGCGGGCCTTGTCATCACAGTAGACTGCGGCATCAGCAACACCCGGCAAGCGGAACTGGCCCGCTCCCTCGGGCTGGATCTCATCATCACCGATCACCATGAGCTTATTGATCCAAAATCAGAGCTTCTCGAGCCGAAAGAAAACGAGGCCGCTGCCAAATGTGGAATTCGGGATGCGGGATGCGGATTTGTCTTGCCCGATGCTTCAGCGATTCTCCATCCGGAGCTCATATCGCCAGAAACGCCGTCATCTTTGCGCAGTGCGGTGGGCGTCCTCACCGGCGTGGGAGTTGTATTCAAGCTGGCGCAGGCGCTCATGGAATTGCATGCCGAAGACGGGCACCTTCTGCGCTACCTCGACCTAGTGACCCTTGGCACGCTCGCTGATGTCGGCAGAGTCACGGGGGAGAACAGGATCCTCGTGAAGCACGGCTTGCAGCTGCTTTCATCCGATACAGGCCCTCAAAGGCCGGGAATAGCGGCACTGATGAAGGTCTCAGGCCTGGACGGCAAAGCGATCGGGGTAGGAGCCATCGGCTTTACGATCGCTCCGAGGATCAACGCAAGCGGGAGACTGGAGTCAGCGGACACGGCATTCCGGTTGCTTACCACCTCTTCGCCTGAAGAGGCCGGGAAACTGGCCTCAGCACTCGATGCCGTGAACAGGGAACGCCAGTACGTCGAAGAGGCCATTTGGGGAGAGGCGCGTCGGCTCTGTATGCAGACGGACAGGTCGGCCGCGGGGGCGCTTGTCCTGTCGTCCGCTGAATGGCATCCCGGCGTCATTGGCATCGTTGCGTCGAGGATCGTGGATGAGTTCTACCGACCAACGGCGCTGATCTCCTTGAAAGACGGCGTGGGCAAGGGCTCGGCCAGGAGCATTCCTGGATTCGATCTTTACCACGGTCTTGTTGAGTGCGCAGACCTGCTCATGGGTTTTGGTGGCCATACCTATGCGGCCGGTTTCACCATTGCGGAAGAAAACATCCCTCGGTTCCGTGAGAAGTTGAGTTGCCTCGTGCAGCAGCAGTTTGGAGCCGCGGGGGCCGTCCGTACGCTCTCAATCGACAGCGCAGTGACGCTCGATGTCCTGACCATGAACCTGATGCAGCAGATCGAGAAACTGGCGCCGTTCGGCCAGGGCAATCCCGAGCCAAGGCTCGGGGCGCGCGGGCTCGAGGTTGTCTCAGCCAGGGTCGTAGGCAATAACCATTTGAAGCTCCGGCTCAGGCAGAGGGACGGTACAGCTCTCGACGCAATCGCGTTCAACAGGGGGACCCTGCTCGGAAAGCAAGTAAAGGACGGTGCACGGCTGGCAGCGGTATTTACGCCGCGCATCAATGCCTGGAACGGGAAGACGGCCGTCGAGCTGGAGATACGGGATTTGAAGACGGAGAGATAAGGGAAGAACCACGGATATCGAACACCCGATCACATTGAAATATCAACCGAGCTTGCGGCTTGAAAGCTTCTATATCTCGCTGGTGCTGATCCATTAGGAGCATGAACCTCGTATGCCCACAGTTCGCCTTGAAGACATAGTTGAGCGGATTCAAGGTTACAATCCCGATGCGGATGTCGACCTGCTGCGGCGGGCCTATATTTTTTCGGCAAAGGTCCACCAGGGCCAGACACGACTCTCGGGAGAATCATACCTGAACCATCCCATCGAAGTGGCGGCTATCCTCGCGAACCTCAAGCTTGATGCGGCCACGGTCGCCGCGGGCCTGCTCCACGACACAATCGAGGACACCGCAGCCACGCAGGAAGAGATCAAGACCATGTTTGGTGACGAGATCGCCAGGCTCGTCGACGGCATGACCAAACTAAGCCGCATGGAACTGCAGAGCAGGGAGCAGCGGGAAGCCGAGAATTTTCGCAAGATGATCGTGGCGATGGCCAAAGACATCAGGGTCATCCTTATCAAGCTGGCTGACCGGCTTCACAACATGCGCACCCTCAAGTCACTCCCTCCGGAAAAACAGAAGCGCATCGCCCAGGAAACGCTGGATATCTACGCACCTCTCGCCAACCGCCTCGGGATTTCCAGAATCAAGACCGAGCTCGAGGACCTCTCATTCATGTATCTGAACCCCGAGGCATATAAGGACATCTCCCGGAAGGTAGCACAACGCCGCATCGAACGCGAGTCCTACATCAACGAACTGATCGAGATCATGAAGCGTCAGCTCGCCGAGCACGGATACAAGGGCGAAGTAATGGGCCGGCCCAAGCACTTTTACAGCATCTACCTGAAGATGCAAAAACAGGGGATATCTTTTGAAGATGTTTACGATCTGATCGCGATTCGCATCATCACCGACACCAAGGTCAACTGCTACGCCATCCTCGGCCTCATCCATTCGCTCTGGACGCCGGTGCCTGGACGATTTAAAGATTTCATAGGAGTACCCAAGTCCAACCTTTATCAGTCGCTCCATACGACGGTCATCGGCCCGAAAGGCGAGCGTGTGGAGTTCCAGATCCGTACCGAAGAGATGCACCGCATAGCAGAGGAGGGCATCGCAGCCCACTGGCGGTACAAGGAAAAGTCTCATGTGAGTCAGCGCGAGGAACAGCAGTTCGCCTGGCTCAGGCAGCTCCTGGAATGGCAGCGCGATCTGCCGGACGCCAAGGAGTTCATGGAGACGGTAAAAGGCGACTTGTTCCCCGACGTGGTCTATGTCTTCACGCCGCGTGGAGACGTAAAAGAGCTTCCCCAAGGATCTACTCCCGTGGATTTCGCCTATAGCGTTCATACGGACATCGGCCATCAGTGCGTTGGCGCCAAAGTAAACGGCAAGATCGTGCCCCTGAAGCATCAGCTCCATAACGGGGACAAGGTCGAAATTGTCACCCAGACCGGCCATACACCGAGCCGGGACTGGCTCAAGTTCGTCAAAACGTCAAAGGCCCGCACAAGGATCAAGGCTTGGCTCAAGGCGGAAGAGCGTCGCAGGAGCATCCTTCTCGGCAAGGAACTCCTCGAAAAAGATCTCCGCAAACACGATCTCAATCCTTCAAAGGTTTTCAAGTCGGATGACCTTCTCAAGGTGGCTCATGACATGTCGCACAACACGCTTGATGACCTTCTGGCGGCCATCGGTTACGGCAAGGTATCGGCGCATATGGTTGCGAACAAGATCGATCCCGACCGGCCGCATATCGAGCCCATTCCCAAGAAACCGCCCCAGAAGCAGGCAAAACCATCAGGCGGCGGTATGAAAATCAGTGGAATGGACAATATGCTCATCCACCTGTCCAAGTGCTGTAATCCCGTACCTGGCGACAACGTAGTAGGATTCATCACGAGGGGGAGGGGCGTGTCCATTCATACAGCGGATTGCCCGAATGTAAGCGAGCTGACCTTCGATAAGGAACGTCTTGTGGAGGTCTCATGGGGAGATTTCCAGCCCGGCGCGCATGCAGTTAAAATTTCGGTACAGACCGAGGACAAGCCAGGTCTTCTCGCAAATGTTTCCTCGTCCATCAGCGCTGCCGAGGCGAACATCACCCACGCCGAGGTAACTACCGGCGAGGATAAGCAGGCAACCCTTAATTTTACGATCGATATCAAGGATGTCGATCACCTGAACCGGATAATCAAGAACATTGAGGCCATTAAAGGGGTTTTGGATGTAAAGAGGGTCAAGACAGGGTAGGTTATCGGAGAACAGCAATCATACATCCTCGTAGTTTTATTATAGATGCCTATAATTACAGCAAGGGAGCAGTATGACCGGACAAAAAATCAAAAGTGATAAAACCTCATGGTTTACTTTAAGTTTATAAATTGTCATTAAAACAACATGATAAGCCGTTTACTTTAACCATCACTGGAGACTTTAATGAGTAAAAAAATAATAAAAACTCTAGATGCTCCCCAGGCAATCGGTCCTTATTCCCAGGCTGTGGATGCCGCTGGATTCGTATTTGTCTCAGGTCAGATACCGATCGACCCGAAAACGGGAAATCCGGTCAATGGCGACATCCGTGTCCAAGCTAAGCAGGTCCTTGAAAATGGGAAGGCTATTCTTGCCGCAGCGGGCTGCAGCATGTCCATGGTGGTCAAGACGACTATCTACCTCAAAAACATGAACGACTTTTCTGCAGTGAACGAGGTATACAGCGGTTATTTTCTGTATGATCATCCGGCTCGTGCAACGGTAGAGGTCTCCCGGCTGCCGAAAGATGTCGGCGTTGAGATGGATTTTGTGGCCTGGAAACAGTGATCGGCAATATCAACAAAAATTCTGTGTTATATAGACCTTCCCATCGGGTGCGATCGCAACACCGATACCCTCGGTCCTCCAATAAGGCGTGAGGATGTTCGTCCTGTGCCCCTTGCTTCTCATCCATCCCTCCACCGTTGTTTCAGCGATTTTTTTCTCAGAATTCCAGTCGTACTGGGCAACGCCATTGACGAACACGACACTGTCATATAGATTGTTCTGAAATATATTTTCAGCACCTGTGTAGTAGATATTCCCCTGGCCATGGACGGCGCAAGAATACCCTGCCTCACCGTACCGGTATGAGAAATCATGTCCTTCCGGCGTGTTGTGGCTGAAGTAATTTCTGTTCGCCATGTCCTGACTGTGTTTTTTCGCTATGAACGATAGCGTATCATTCCAAGCGAGCAGGGACAACCCGTGCTTTTGCCGTTCTCTGTTGATGAGGTCATGAATACTCTTTTCCAGATCCGAAATGGTTATGGAAGGCTTGTTTCCGTTCTCTGAAATGCTTCCTGTGCGTCTAGGCTGGGGCGTTACGCATGCAACAAGATGGCATATCAGAAAAAGCATCAAGCTGAAACGTACGACGACGCCCTTAAACATAGTCTCTCCATAATAATGCCGAATGTGGCATGCCTGTTTCTGTCGAAAAGACATCGCAACGGATAAAGTTCGGTGCATAACTATATTGCTCAGACATCTGCCCTGTCAAATGCTCATCCTCTGCCGCGCAAGGACATTTAAAGAAAAATGTCGCTTTTGTTATTTTGCATTTGCAATTTTATCGCCTTTCGTATATTATTGGGCCTAATCATGATAATTTCATGCTCAACATACCGCATATACCGTATCGTCGGCCTGTGCTCACTGGTTTATCTCTTGTTCGGTTGTATTCATCAGACGACTCCAGTTACCGACGGAAAGAGCAGCATCCCCTCCGCACCTTCATCATCGAATAATACCATAAGTAATGTTGAAAGAACTGTGTCATCTATCACATCCAGCGCAGATGGAATCGATTCTGCGCCAACAGAAACTGTCCCTATATCTCAGAACGATCAGAACGTATCGGGGATCAGAAAAGACAATAGTGACGACGATCAGACGCTCCTGGACACCGCTCTGGACCTGACGGAAACAGCCCAGGAGTATTGGGAAGATGACGACATGGACGAGGCAATAGAATCGCTTGATCAGGCCTATGCGCTCATCCTAAAGGTCCCCGACACTAATCAAAAACTCTCTCAGCAAAAAGAAGATCTCCGATTCATGATATCTAAAAGAATTATGGAGATGTACGCCTCCCGGCATGTTGCCGTTCAGGGAAATCATAATGAGATCCCCATGACGGTGAATGATCACGTGAAACGCGAAATACAGTCATTTCAAACCACGGAGCGCGATTTCTTTATGGAATCCTATAGACGATCGGGCATGTATCGCGGCGAAATCGTCAAGGCTTTGAAGGAGGCTGGCCTTCCCGAGGAGCTTTCATGGCTCCCGCTCATCGAAAGCGGATTCAAGGTGAGGGCTTTATCGCGCTCGCGGGCACTTGGCCTATGGCAGTTCATCCCTTCAACGGGTTACAAGTTCGGGCTGAAGAGGAACGCTTGGATAGATGAACGTCTGGACCCCGAGAAGTCCACAGATGCGGCCATCGCCTACCTCAATGAACTGCACCAGATGTTCGGTGATTGGGCCACGGTGCTCGCGGCCTACAACTGCGGCGAAGGATCGGTAGCCCGTGTGATCAGGACACAAAAGAACGATTACCTGGATAACTTCTGGGATTTCTACGAGCGCCTTCCGCGTGAAACGGCACGATATTACCCGAGGTTCCTCGCCGTCCTCGCCATCATCAAGGACCCGGCTCAGTACGGTTTTACCTTGGGAGAGCCTGACCAACCCATCTCGCACGAGACGGTTACCATCGAACGTCCGATCCATTTAAAGACCATTGCGGATACCCTGGACGTCGATATGGAGGACCTTACTGTGCTGAACCCCGAGCTAAGGCGCAACGCCACACCCGATGCTACCTATGCTCTCAAGGTTCCGCCGGGAAAAGGCGATATTCTCACGGCAGCGCTTGACGGGCTGCCGAAATGGTCTCCGCCGAAAGTGGAATACGTTGTCCATCGCGTGCGGCGCGGAGAGACCCTTTCACTGATTGCCCTCCGGTACCGGACGAGCCCTCAGAGGATCATGGAAGCGAACAACCTTCGTCGTGGAAACTATCTTCGAGTCGGGCAGCGGCTTAAGATCCCGATGAGAACCACCACTTAATCCGGACGAACAGACATCAGGACTATCTTTCCCGATTCCTGTCGGGGATGAAACCGGATGACTCGCAGTAAATTTTTCGCCATTTGATATCGTTTTAACAGTTAACGCAAGGCAGGGGATGCTCACCTGCCTTTTACTTTTCAGACAAAGGTTAGGCTCAACAGGGCAATGCTCGGACAAGACGCGGACTTAACGCGCCAGATAGAGTACAGGCAGCAATGGCGAGGCGGCATACCGATATTCGTTGAAGAACGCTTCCCTCATGTCCGAAGCGTGACGATCGTCGCTCCCCATCCTCCTGCCGCTTCATCTGCGGTCCGAAACGATTTTACGTACGGAAGTCCTTCAAGAATTGATTGCACGGTGCGCCTAAGTGTTCCCGTTCCTTTCCCGTGAATGATGCGTACTTGAAGGATGCCGCGCATTCTGCATTCTTCAAGATACTCCGGTACGAGGTCCTTCACTTCATCCGGCTGGAAAGTATGCAAATCCAGCGTGCCGTCAATGGGTATTTCAGCAGGATCGTTCAACATAAAGTTTGGCCACTGAACCAGGTGGCGCGATTATCGGAAAGAATCATTTGCCGGTGAACAGTGCGATTATCTTACGGCATTCTACTGCTTGATATGCCGCCGTCGCAAGGATAAAAGCCAGGGATTGATCATTATAACATAATCATATCGACGCGTTATGTTCATATTTTACAAGAAAACCATTATCTGCTACACTTCCTTCCATCATTAACGGAAAAGGAGTCGTCAGCTCGATGACACAAAGCCCTTATGTTTCTTGAAGTCTTGGCCGAGCATCAAATAGAAATCGTCGAATCATTGGCAAGGGAAATCTGGACCGAGCATTACGTCGCCATCATCGGCATAGAGCAGGTGGATTACATGCTCGACAGGTTCCAGTCCAAACGAGCCATATCAGAGCAGATCAGGGATGGAGCTCTCTATTTCCTGATGAAGGAGGACGAGGAATTCATCGGCTATATCGCAGTCCAGCCAAAGGGTTCTGAACTGTTTTTAAGCAAAATCTACGTAAGATCATCAAGCAGGAACAGAGGGTACGGGAAGAAGGCGGTTCGCTTTGCTGAAAATCTCGCACTGGAAAAAGGATTACGGAAAATCGTGCTCACGGTAAACAAGAACAACGCCAATGCCATCAAGGCATATGAAAAAATGGGTTTCAGAAACGTCGGCCCTATCGTTCAGGACATCGGGAATGATTTCGTCATGGATGACTTTATAATGGAGAAAGCGGTCCGACTGCCGCATCAGCGAGATGCTGGATAAGTGCTGTTTGACTTTCGAAGAGGCGGGAACGGGTGAATCAGACGGATTTATGTCAATCTCCGAGGTGAAGCAAGGTATCAGATTCCTTTTTCCCGCTTGACTTTAAATCATTGCCCGACCTTGGGGGCACCCGTGAACCAAGATTTCACCCGACCCGGCCGTTCTCATTTCCCTTTCTTCACATGTTTGTGAGTCATGATGTGGTCCTTGCAATACCCAAGTCCGCCGCATTCGGAGCAGTACCGGAATTCCATCTGGGGATTGGACAGGTCGGTTATGCCGCAAATGCAACATTTGTGAAAAGGTTCCTTCTTGCCGGAGTACCCATGGACCTGTTCCGTCATTCGCCGGCTGCCCGTCTTCAATCTCCACAGGATGTCTTTGCCGAAGAATAGTAGAAGGTTGCTGATTGAGGCAAGCACGAGGAGACGAGTCTGTGCTGATCCGACGAGAAGCTCATAGGCATAGCCGATCCATGTAAGGAGCGCAAGCCATTTGATCTTGACCGGGATAACAAAAAATATATACAGTTGGAACTCTGGATATAGGAATGCAAAGGCCAGGAACACCGAGCCTCCGATGAACACATTTGTAGCCGGATACAGCGGCATGATAAAGGAAATGGCGACGGTCACGATATATCCGATTAGAAGAAAGAGATTGTACCGGAATGCGCCCCAATAGCCTTCCAAGGCGCTCCCCATAAGGTAAAAAAGGTACCAGGCAAAGAAGGTGAAGATAGGGTTCGCAAGGGGAGGGATGAACAGAAACGTGATAAGCCGCCACCATTCTCCCGTCATGACGAGGTAAGGGACCAGGTCCACGCGTCCGAGATCGAACCGGCCCGACATGACGAACAGGAAAAATAAGACCTGCCCGATTATGAGGTACAACGTCACATTAGGAACAGCATATCGCCGTAATTTTCTTTCTAGGTTGTCAAGCAGACTCATAGAACACTCCATTCATAGCGGTCTAGATAACGACGTTAAGTGTCGATTATGCTTCGTTCGGGAACCTCAGCCTGCCGGAATCGTCAAATTCAGCGATCATCTGCTCTCCGGATCCAAGTTCGCAGATGACCTTTGATCCGCTTTCAGCAGGAGACAGGCCCTTCATGCGAAAATAAGATAGGAGGGCGTTCCTGTGATTGAACTCATAGAGGGAAATCAGGTTTGACAATCCTCGAGTCAGGCCCGCGAGGTCTAGCGGCGGCTGAGCGTCGATGCTCTTATCAAAGAGCAGGACATAGAGCGCGCCTCCCTCGTAGGGGTCGCGGTAATAACAACTCGCGTTGCAGACCTCCGATGCAATAAGAGAAATAACCGGCCCATCGGCCCTGTTGAGGTCCACGGACGGGGAGCGGAATTCCTGCACATCATGCTTTTCTCCCCAGTCTTTCAGTTGAAACGCCGCTGAGAGGAGATGCACAGGAACATCCGGCTGCTCGTCTGCCCATGCCCACAGCCAGGTGAGCGTATTCCCCGATTCCGTACCGATCAGCTGGAAGGGAACCTCAAGATCGTCACTGAAGCGGATTTTTCCGGAATCAATGTCCAACTCCATAGCGTGCTCGCCGATAAACCGAGCAAGCTTCTCCTGCTTTTCAAGCGAAACGAGTCCATAGAGCTCAAGGTACGCTGTAATCTTTGCCATTTCTGCCTCATGCTGTGTGTAACGATCAGTGCTATTATCAGCGGGTCATTTCTGCAAGGAAAACGGGAATACGCCGGGCTTGCGCATGGCAGCAAGGGCTTCCGGCAGAATGAAAGGGACTTCGGAATACCTATCCGGAAGCAATCATCGAAAAGAATCGTTCTCTGAACGCGATCAATGTTACATGTTGGGCTAAACTGGAAAACCGGGCAGGGCAATCATACAAAACAGAATCTTTCCAAGATGTATCCGCCCCATTTCTGCCATTCTTTTTCGTTTCGATTATGTCATAAAGCCGTCTGGATTTCAACATTTTTTGTTTGCTTCACCGCGCCACTCGAGCTCGTGAGCATTTTGGCGCGGCGTGCATTCGGAAAGAAATGTTACACCATGAGGGCAACAATCGTCGCCGGCGTCATCGTCTGCAAAAGGGATACCGTGTGATTTCCATCACAACGCCTTCACTGAAAAGTTGATACAATGGTTTTTAAACGCAGCGGAAGCACAGCGGCAGGTTCTCAGGGGGGTCGTTAGGCAATGAAAAAGATCATTATCATGGACAAGATCAAACGCCCTCTTGAACTGGAAACGAACTTTCTCGAGCGGCCGGATATCAAAATATTCACTGCGTACTCGAACGAAGAAGTGTTGAAGATACATGGCGACGAGAAGGTTGATCTGATCATCACGCTGATTAACATTCCTGGCATGGGCACGGGCGACCTCTGTTCCGTGATCAGGGCAATAAAGACTCTCCGCCGGGTATCGATAATCGTCTACTCACCCGATGACGAAAAGAACATTGCGATGAGCGAGCGTTGCAGGGCGAACGCCGTCATGACGCTGCCGGTCAATGCCGCCCTGCTACTGGATAAGGTGCAGGAACTCCTGCACATATCCTCGAGGGAGTCCTGCCGGGTGCTCATCATCGTTCGCCGTGAGGGGCATCTTCTGAGCAGACCGTTCACCTGCAGTTCAGAAAATATAAGCGCAACGGGCATGCTTGTGGAAACGCACAAAAACCTCGAACGAGGCGACAGGATAGAATGCTCCTTCATCATGCCCGATTCGACGCGGATGGAGACTAGAGGGGAAATAGTGAGGGTCGTCAAAAACTCTACACGATGTCACAACAACTGGTACGGCGTAAAATTCGCCTCTCTTCCTTTAGAGGCAAAATGCGCGATTGAGGCCTTTGTCGGGAGAAAAACGGTCTTGCGCCCCAAATATCGGGATTCATGAAGTTTGATCCTGCCACAAGAGAGCGTATCATGCTGACCGAATGTCGATGCGGCTCCTTCAGGGCGAAGCTGATGCCCGTTCTCAGCTCTCGTTTCTGTCAATTGACTCCATGAGGGTCGCAATAATTTTTTCAGGATCGCGGACCGGAGTGTGGGGCTTTGATCGTGAAAGGTGTTCCTGAACGGACCGTTCTGCGTCGCGGGAAAGGGCGAGAAATTTTATTCCCGCACGATATTTGGCGCCGAGCTGCTTGCTCCAGACCAGGACCCCGCCTCTATGACCGCCGACCCTGTCCTTGAACCAGACAAAGCCCGGCTCGAGATAAGAGATGGACTCAACGCCGATTCCTTTTTTGCTGAGATCAACAATGTGAGCAACGTGGTCTTTCCATTCGAGCTGTTTGAACGTTATGATTCCGAGGTTACAATCCCGTTTCACGGTGATCGGCTGCCTTTGCACGTCCCTCTTGTTATTCATTGCGTTCCTCTTGGTTGCAGATTGATCAAATGGCCACCGAGCAATGACATCGGACGACGGGCGTCCCGACATATTTCCTCACGGAGCCATTTACTCCAAGCTGACGTGATCGCGAGCATAAGAGAAGATGAAAAAGTCACACCTGCTGTGTTCTTGCGTTCAGTGCCCCTCTTTTTTTTCAGACTCAATCAGAGTCGAAATGATCTGCTCCGGTTCGCGAAGTGGCACGTGGGGCTTAAAGCGGTCAATGCGCTCCTCTACGTATTCCTCCTCGTCACGGGACAGGTTGAGAAATTTTATCCCAGCGCGGTATTTGTCGCCCAGCTGCTTGCTCCAGACGAGCACCCCGCCTTTATGTCCACCGACCCGGTCCTTGAACCAGACAAAGCCTCGCTCGAGATGGGCATTCGCTTCGATTCCGACCCCCTTTGTGCTGAGGTCGACGAGCTTGGCTTCATGGGCTTTCCATTCAAAATGTTTGAGCGTTATTATGCCCAGGCTACAGTCTCGATTACCGATTACAGGCTCTCGTTGTGCTTCTCTCATCGTTTCCATCGATACCCCTTATTTATCTTATAGTTCCACGACCGCGCCCGACGCTCCGGCTACCAGTGGCAGCAATCCATCTATGCAAGCCGTCCCGGCATCCGGTAGACATACTGCCCCGCTTTCCTTCAGATGAGGTTAGGGAATCGTCATGACTTCTAAAATAGCTTATTTATACTATAAATCGGGGTTGAAGAAAAGAAAAATTTAAACTGCATGGAACATGGTATGACAGCGATTTAAGGCAACAGGAGTGAGACACCGCGGTTTAAGTAGGTAAAGGAGCCCGGAATTGCACGTATCATCTCCCCATCATCCGCGATATCGGACAATTTGAAGAAATACTATCACCCGGACTCCAGAAGAAAAGGGAAAATCCAATCTGCCCTCAGCTCGAAAGAGACTGTAAAATACGTCCTCCCGCTAATAAAATGTCATATCAACTATCCGATACCTTGCAGGGTCTTCCGCGCGGCGTCCATCTGGGTCACGCCGCTGCTCTTGCATGCGTGAACAAAGGTACGAACACCTCATCGCAGAAATCTTCGAACGATGTCGGCGTTGTGCTCTCCCTTGTGCGATTAGCGACAATGCGGCCATCGTTGAATGCCTTGCTCATTTCTACGTAACGACTGCTCATCTCCGGTGATATACCAGCGGATATAAGCCCCTTCTCAGCCTCATCGTAGGGGAACATCACATAGACAAGACTGGGCTTGTCGATCTTCCTGCTGATGATCTCAGAAGCATCGATCATGCTGAGATCACGCTGGCCGAGCAGATAACGAACAGACGATCCAGAAAAATCGCATCTGACAAGGCGTTCGGCGGCAAATGCTGCTACGTCTTTGGTGGCGATCATTGGAAACTTCATATCGCCCCTGATCGCGGTGCCCAAAATGCTTCGCGACCTGATCAGGTCAAAATTGGCGAGGAAGTTTTCCATAAAGAACGCTGCACGCAGGTGCAGTACGTTCAACCCCTTGATCCTGTTCAGCCGCTCTTCCTGGCGATGAAGTCCAATGATGGGCCCGCTGCCTTCGGACTGTTCGGCGCCAACACTAGAGAGATTCACGACGTATTTGACCTTCGCGATCTCCAGGGCTCGTGCGATGCTTTCGCCGACCTTGTCGGCGTAAGCAAGCATGTTCTCTGCCTTGATATTCGGCGGGATCAACGTGAACACAGCATCAGAGCCCATGAATGCCTTCACGAGGAACTCTGTGTCTAGCGCGTCGCCTGCAAACGCGACTGCCTGCTTGCCGACAAACGGCCTCAACCGATCAACGGACCGCGAAACGAGCCGGACCTTTTCACCTTTACTTATGAGGATGTCGGCTATCCTCCTTCCGACGTTGCCTGTCGCACCCAAAATAGTAAACATAACCAACCCTCCCTCGAAACAGCGATTAAACGATAAAACAGGACATATAATGTCCTCTCTATTTAAAAATATCACAGGAAATTGGCTCTGTCAACATTGTCATCTGCGTTAGAAGTAGGCACATTCACAAAAAGGGGACCTCAATGCAGAGAGTCTAGACCTTTTGCTTAAACTCGACACCAATGGCCCTAATTCGCATAGGACTATAGGTGAATGAAACGTCATACTAAATAATTATATTTCCCAAGTGTGGGTCAGGACCGGAGCATGGAGGACAACTGAAGAAAAAAATAGAAAAAGCAGGGGCTTGACACACTTGACAATCGATGAATTCATGATATTCTTAATGATGCTTATCTCACAGTGAGAATATTACACATGTGAACCCGAGTATGATCCCGATTGATTGGGAGTGCAATGACTGCAGACCCCTCGACAAAGACAGGAACGGTTCTTGAACACCATACGACGCATATCCCTCTCTACAAGGTCCTGCTCCATAATGATGACCGCAACACAATGGAGCACGTGGTGAAGTCACTCATGCACGTGTTCCGTTTTGAACAGACAGAGTGCGAACGGGTCATGCTGGAGGCACATCAGAAAGGTGTTGCAATCTGCATCGTTGAGCCCTTCGAGAAAGCAGAGCTAGATAGAGATGAGCTGCAGTCTTTATCTTTGATCTCAACGATAGAGGCAGAGTGAGGGGGAAAATCAGATATTATCATCGGATCACTGATGCTGCATTGATACTTGTCTGAAATCGTCTCGATTCTTTCTTGCCGCAGCGCCAGAGCGCCATCAAACACCATTTTCCCGATACGGCTCACATCCTCATCTGCCTGGGTTACCATCGCCTCCAGTGTTTTCAACAGCTTTTTCGATGTCGGGGTCCAGCCTGATGTAAACTGTCACCTTGCTGTCCCTGAGCCAGTAACTGACATCGAGAACGTTTATCCTACCGCCATATTTGTAGGGAGGATAGAGCGGGCGAAGCTCATAGCCCGCTATGGCGCCCTCTCGGTCAACGATTTTGCTCAGCTGAGTTTGCCAGTAGTCTATACTGCAAGTCAGGAACTGCCCCGCCTGATTCAGTGCTTCATCCGCAGGAAGTCCCTTTTTTACCTTATAGGCAGTTTTAAGCGTGAACATCTCAAAGGTGATAGGCCCCCCCTCCGGGTACAGAATGGCGAGATTTTCCAGGTCACTGGGATATCTGCAGCCATAGAGGATCAACGTATAGGTCCCCTGTAGGTCAGCGGGAACCGCGCCGCGGATATCGAGCCGTTTTCCTCCCATACAACTGCTTAGCAAGAGGACCGCGCATAGCATCACGGGAAGTCTGAATTTTAAGTTAGCGAAGAGATGTTTCATAACTCCCTCCCACCGTATTTGCATTGTTTTCGAAAAGGGAAAGTGCTGTCCGCAGATCGTGACCCCATATAAGTCGATCAACCGTTTTCTGCGACAATAACCCTATATACAAATATAGCAAAATTTGACATTAAAGATAATAGGTCTTCATGGAGGAGGTCAGGCGCAGCAACAGCAGAGTCCGCCCGATGATCAGCGGCCCGAATGTGATTACGTCACACCATAGAAGATAAGACGCGGGAAGGGCTGAGGATCATATTTTCCCCTGGTGCCCTTGATTTGATCAGATCAGAGCCTATGAGGTAATTGTCCAGAACTATCGAGGTTTTTTTGAATTTCAGGGTCCAGACTGATGTAAACCGTCACCTTGCTGTCCTTGAGCGAGTAATTGACAATGAGGACGTCAGTCATGGCGAATTTGTAGGGGGGATAGAGCGAGCGAAGCTCATAGCCCGCGATGGTGCCTTCTCGGCCAACGATTTTGCTTAGCTGCGTTTTTGCGGCGATTATATTGCATTTGAGGAACTGCTCCGCCCGTTTCAGCGCTTCATCCGCAGGGAGTCCATTCTGGACAGTGTATGCAGTTTTAAGGGCGTACATCTCAAAGGTTACAGGCCCCCCCTCGGGGTACAGAATGGCGAGATTTTCCAGGTCGGTGGGATAACTGCAGCCATAGAGGATCAACGTATAGGTCCCCTGCAGGTCACCGGGAACCGCGCCGCGGATATCGAGCCGTTTTCCTCCCATGCAACTGCTCAGCAAAAGGACCGCGCATAGCATCACGGGAAATCCGAATTTTAAGTTAGTGAAGAGATGTTTCATAAATCCCTCCCGATGTATTTGTCTTAAAAAGGGAGCCATGTTTTGCATTCAACCGCAGATAACGGTGCTGATTGCGGCCAAACTATAGAAATGAACAGCACGCATCACAAACCATATAAGCGATGAAATGCGAGTCGTGCTTTCCATTTCGAAGAGGTGCTGCCCGTAGGCCGCGGCTGATTGTAATGGCCGTACCGGCGTTCTGCATTAAGAATCCTAAGGTAGAAATATAGCACATTTGACGATAAAGTCATAGTCCAATAGAGGAGGTCAGGTGAGGCGATTGCGGAACGGTCACGGTGATTAGGCTGCGAACGGGTATATGATATCACGTTTCCTTTTGAATTATTTAGTTCTGCGATTATAGTTTAAATACTTAACAAGCTTTTTCAATTATGGCGTGCCTGTGTCCGGCAGGCATATAAAAATAATTATAGATTCATTGCTACTTGTAATTAGAATTTGACAACAGCCGAGGAGGTGAGTTAAAGTTTTTTCAAGAGCATGGTAATACCCTTAGTCAGGACAATCCTTCGAAGCGTAGTGGACATTTACACTATGCAACGATACCATAAATTGGGGGTTGAACAGTCACGACATTAGCGGTCCGGTTGAGATACGGGCCGTGATAAGGGGGGGACACAGATGGCCGGACTGCCGAAGGATTGGACTATCCTTTGGTGCGTCCGGTTTTTTTATGCACTTTTTAAAAATGAGGAGGTGCCGTATGCATACCACGATTACTGTTGGACAGGTGTTGAACACAAAGGGTCATTGTTTTTGGGCTATCGCTCCTTATGAAACCGCTTACCATGCGCTCGAGATCATGGCTGCCAAGGACGTGGGAGCGCTTCTTGTAATGGAGAACGGAAAGCTGGTCGGCATGTTTTCCGAGCGTGATTATGCGAGGAAGGTGATCCTGAAGGGGAAATCATCCAAGAGCACATCTGTCCGGGAACTTATGACTAGCGAGCCGATTTGCATTGGACCGGAACAGTCCATTTATGAGTGCATGGTGATAATGACGAGCAACCATGTACGACATGTACCGGTCATGGAGTGCGGACTGATCAAAGGTGTCGTGAGCATCGGTGATGTGGTCAATGCCATCATATCCGACCAGGAAATCACGATCCAGGAACTCGAGAGCTACATAACCGTTGGATATTGATTCAGCGGATGACAGGATGTTTTGGTTGTTTGATGATGGCTAGAGAGTGAGGCTGTCGCGAGCCTGATGTTTGCTCTGCAATGTATAGCATCGCCATAGAGCGTGCGCTTACGTACAGCTGTCATGCATTAGGGCTCAATCATGTTAAGGACCATTGAAAAAAAGGGAGGGATTTTGCCCAATTCCACGTGATCGTTTCGATTGATCGAACGGGTTCGTTCCTTGCGGCGATTCGGACTTGTTGCCCAGCAGAATGTCAGTTAGGTGTCATCTACTGGACGGCTGTAACTTGCAAATCACTAGTATGTACAGTAAAATAGCAAGTTATCATGGTTTTTTCGTACTACAATCGTCTGAACGCTGTACAAAAGCGTGTTTATCGAAAAAGCGACGAGATTCACGCTATTCCGCTGCCGAACGCGCCTGATCTGCATCCATTCGTTCGTGACCTCTCATCGGCGCTGGAGAACGAAAATAGAGCACTGGCTGAACAATCCTGCCAGAAGCTCGCAATGGGCATGCTTGCTGGTCTCAAAGCACCGCCGGTCAGGATAGCATTGCTCGCGGCACGGCCGAGAGCCTCGTGGGGCGAATTGCATGGGTTATATGTACCGGTACAGGGGCGGACATCAGCTGCGATTACTGTTTGGATGCGCACGGCGAAGCGTCGCCAGGTCGTAGCATTCCGTTCGTTCCTAAGGACACTCCTGCACGAGATCTGTCACCATCTGGATTACGAGCTTTTCAAACTGTCCGAATCATATCATACCGAGGGCTTCTATAAACGAGAATCAAGCCTCTTCTATCAACTCATGAGTGGCCAGAGAGAGGTAAGAACCCGGGGGAATGAAGAATTGAGATAAGATTTCTGTCGCTTCCCAAGCCGCTCCACGGTAAGAACAACAATGTACTGTGATGCTAATAACAACATTACGAGAACAATCATGCTGATTAAAATTTGAGCAAATTATAATGTTAAAATACAAGTCCTTAAGGTTGTCTTGACCAAGCGAATGCCTAATCTATTGTATAAATACTATAAAATAATGAATCTGGATTTAACGAAATTTAATTTCTTTCCAAAGAACCTTGCTATTCACCATAATAACCCGAAACTCCTTTATCGGGTATTTACTTATGACTCAGTATTTGCTATGATTGCCCCGTGTCTGCTTACGTTCACTTTCTCTTGATAAATTTTCTATTTTTTTCGTAAAGGGAAAAGAACTTAGGGTTTCATTCATTGTATTAAGGCAGGTAGAAAGAGATCTTTTTTGCTTTCAGGCGTCTACGAGTGATGATCGACATCACTTCCCGGATTGAGCACAGAGCAAAAAATGGGATTGAATATTCACCTGTTTTTTTACTAGCGCGTTCAGTCGAAACGCCGTCGTTGAGGGCTTAATCAGTATCGAGGAGGGCAAATGCGTTCATTGCGATTTTCTAAAGAAAACGACCCGAACGTTATTAAAGTTCTCAGATTATTTCGAGAAAGGAAATGTCTCAAAAATATACCTCATAAAACGATTGAGTACTATAGCGACGCTTCATCGGATCGCGCCAAGAAAACTTGCCTTGAATCTCCTAAGATAACAAGATAGGCGCCAGTCGCTCTCAAAGTTCATGAAGCATAGAAGCATATAGAGAGGGGGATGGTGAAAAAGAGCAGTTGAACTCCGAAAAAAATTGTTATCACGTAAAAAAAGGCGCACATATTTTCGGGCCTGCCTTACAGGCTCATTCTTGTTATCTTATTATATTGCAGGCGGCCGAACTTCCAAGTTCACAGGCCCTTCTGAAGTCTGATGCAGCTAACGTATCTTGAAACATCCTTGAGTAAGCCAAACCTCGATTAAGAAAGAGCAGTTCAAGACCTACAGTGCTCTTGGCCCATATCTCATTAGACTAACAGCTTTATTTAAAATCCGGTACTGCTTTGTCAAATTGACCCGTTTCTAAAAAAATCGTACCGCACCCATATAAATTACAAATGTTGCAAGTCCGACTGCAGCAGCTATCTCGCCATGAGAATATCACTGACTTAACCTTTGCGTCACTGCAATCTTATTTCAAAGCTCATTAACGGAATTGACATGAGCTATATGTTCGATGTAGTGGGTGTCTGCTACATTACTTGATATAGGCAGGAACCAGTGCTACGATTATTTCAAAAAGAGGATAATAAAAGTCCTTACTAATTGATAAGCATCCGAGAAAGCCAAACCCTCCGTGAGGAGGGGACGGAAAGCAAAGGATCTTACGATCGAAGATAGCCGGGCTGCCGAAGGAAATGATGGCGTGTTCGGTTTTTTCTTGAATAAAAAAGGTACAAGAAAAAGCAAGAAGTAATTGGTATTGGGTGTTCAGCCCGAGGTGCTCTACGACAGCGCCTTTGATGTCTATCTGGCCGTTAACCAGTCCAGCGGGGCCATTGAGGTGCGAGCCTCGTACGACCTGATACATTGGTCCGGCCCCATCGGGGCATCATAAAGCGAGCCAGATCGCACGCTGTATTATCCGACTCTTATGGGCGAAACTGGAGACCCAACAATCGGAGGCCAAACGCCGCGCATTTATGTTAGCAGTTTCCCCACAGGATCGTTCCCAAACTATTCAACATCGGTCTTCGAGGGCATACCGCTTACGCTATCACAGAGCCATTGAATCTGATGCGTGGAAATTGCGGTACCCACTTCCTTTTGTCCTCGGAAAGCGGACAGGAAAGATGTGGGGAAGGGGTTCATCATGAAACATCAGAAATTAATGGCAGATGAGCGACCGCTAACGGAATTTTTAACACTAATTTATGCTTTAATAGACAAGATGTCAATAATCTTGATATAGTATTAGTTAGATAATGATAATAATTGGTCCCCGCACGTTCTCTCGAGAGAAGGCCATTGAATTCTCCGGGATCGAAATCAAGGGCTGAGATCGTACCGTTGGGGTTTAAGTCTGCTCTTTGCATTGCATCCCCGCGGATACAATTAATTGTAAAGTTGCAACTTTTAGAAATTGACAGACCCTTGCGCTAATGCTTAAATTTGATTAGACACCGATAAAACTAAACCCTTCGCGAGGAGTGAGCGGAGAGCAGCATATCATGGAAAACAAGACAGCCAAACTCCCGAAGGATGATACTTTTGGTGTGTCCTTATTTATTTGAGTTTTTTCTGGTTTGCCTCGTCCGCCAGAGGGAGGTATCAACCTTGGAGACCGTCTCTTCGGAGGGGGTGGTGAGCCAATGAATGTAGTTACCGAGAAGGCTGTTGATGACATTATCGATAAGCTGTTTAAATAGAAAGGGCCTTTTTGTTGTTGCTGCCGCTGGTTTCCTGATTTTAACAGCATGTGCTGGAACCAGTAGTGCTGCCTCAATCACCCCTTCCGAGAAACCTCTGCATGTAGCCGTATTCCCGGTCAATAACCTGAGCAACGCCTATGCTCCGCTGGTAGAGATCCGGCGATCGCTGATCCAGCGGTTGAAGGCGCAGGGGGCCGATGTGCTTGACGCCGCCGCGCTCGAGCAGTTCATGGCGAAATACCGCGTCCGCTATACCGGAGGTCTGGATACCGATATATCAGTGTTGTTAAGCAAGGAGCTCGGGGTTGACGATGTCCTGATCACCTCGGTGGAGGCCTACACCGAGACCGAACCTCCCCGCGTCGCCCTCATCTCCAGACTGGTCTCCACCGGGCCCAGACCCTCGGTCTTATGGGCTGACAGCATCGGAATGGCGGGCAACGATCATCCGGGCATCTTTGGGATTGGCCTGATCCATGACCCGAAAGTCCTGCTGAACAAGGCAATGGGACAGCTGGACGACTCATTGGCGAGGTCCCTTGCGGGGGAGAAGGCCCGCATCGCCGGCGGGCGGGGGAAATTTGCGCCGAAAGCATTATACCGCTCCTCTGTTGTCGGCGCGGACCTTCGGCTGAACGCCGTCGGTTTTGTGGAGAGCAGTTCCAGCGGGAACGAGGGGGAGGGCCCCGCCAGGCTGGCTGTGGCGCTGACGGACGTGAGCGGAGCGCCGGTGACGGTGGAGTATGCGGTGACCGGGGGCACGGCGGTTCGCGGTGTGAACTACATGCTGAAGAACGGGAGCCTCACTTTCAAACCCGGAGAGACGGTCAAGACCATCGAGATCGACATCAAGGATGACGGCGTGAACGAGGATGACAAGACCATCGAGGTAAGCCTGCAGAACCCTTCGGGCGCGGTTCTGGGCGGCAGCGCGGTCCATACCTATACCATCATCGATACCGACCCCGAGCCTGTCGTGACGTTCACGTCAGCGAGCCAGCAGGTGAAACGATCTGCCGAAGGCGGCAAGCGGAAAGAGAAGAACGCGGGGACGGCGACGGTCGGGGTTGAGCTGTCGGCCGTCTCGGGCTGGGACGTGATTGTGCCGTTCATGGTGGGGGGGACGGCAAAGACGCCGGGAGACTACACCATCACGCCGGGGCCGCTCGTGATCAAGGCCGGTGAGCGGAGCGCGGCGATCACGGTGCAGGTGGCGGAAAGCGGGGCGAACGATGACGGCAAGACGGTGGTGGTGAGCATGGGCGTTCCGACGCACGCGGTGCAGGGGAAGACGACCGCGAGCACGGTGACCATCGGGGACACCAATCCCGAGCCTGCGGTATCGTTCACCACAGCAAGCCAGAAGGTGAAGGAGAACGCGGGGACGGCGACGATCGGGGTGGAGCTGTCGGCCGTGTCGGGCAGGGACGTGACGGTGCCGCTGATGGTGGGGGGGACGGCAAGGACGCCGGGAAACTACACCATCACGCCGGGGCCGCTCGTGATCAAGGCCGGTGAGCGGAGCGCGGCGATCACAGTGCATGTTGTGGACAACGGCTTGAACGAGGACGACAAGACGGTGGTGGTGAGCATGGGCGTTCCGACGAATGGGGTGCAGGGGAAGACGACCACGAGCACGGTGACCATCGTCGATACGGACCCCGAGCCCGCGGTGTCGTTTGCGAGCGCGAGTTCGAGCGGCAAGGAGACGTCCGGCCTTGTCCGCCTGGAGGTGGTGCTGTCCGCCCCGAGCGGGAGGGTTGTGACGGTGGAGTACGGGGTGAAGGGGGGGACGGCAATACAGGGGAAGGACTACGCCCTGCAGGCAGGGCCGTTGACCTTCGCCCCCGGCGAGACGGCCAAG
>DASPSR010000005.1:0-82312 GCA_035623825.1 Nitrospirota bacterium | reverse complement strand
CAAAACAAACGAGGCGAAGACATTGGTAATAGAAAACGGTGTCGATATCAGCCGTTTTTCGCGTTCACACGACAAAGCAAAGATGCTCGCGAGCCTTGGCCTGAGAGAAGGCGAAAAAGTCATTGGGATTGTTGCCAACTTTAAGAAAATAAAAAATCACATGTATTTGCTGAAGGCATTTAATGGACTTATTAAAGAGTATGAAAATGTGCGGTTATTATTGATCGGTCAAGGATTTAAAAATGATCCTGAAAATTCGGAAACGGAAATACGAAGCTTTATCGAAAAAAACGGACTGGATGACAAAGTGACGATTTTGGGATACAGATCGGATGTGCCGGATCTTCTAAGCATTATGGATATCTTCTGTTTGACGTCTTTTAGCGAAGGATTGCCGATAAGTTTAATTGAAGCCATGGCTGCAGGGCTTCCTCTAGTTGGAACTGATGTAAACGGGATAAAAGAAGTAATTATTCAAAATCGGAACGGGATATTGGTGAATGTTAATGATATAGACGAAATGAAGCGTGCACTTCTGACTTTACTTAGGGATGAATCACTCAGAAATAAAATGGGAAATGAATCCAGATGTTTAGTTGAAAGCCATTACTCACTGAATGGCTGTGTCAGGCAATACGAAAATTTGTTTAAATCGTTGATGCAATAGATGCCGATGTTTCCTGCAATTTCAAGCTAAATTGCAAAAACTCAATAAACAGGTGCAATATTCAGTATAGAATGTGATAACAATTAATAAAAAACAGCTGCATTGATTGAATTTTTAATCAACAATCAGCCAAGAAAGTGTATAGAGTTTAAAACACCGATTGAGATTGCATTTTTGAATATCGCACTTGGAAGTTGAATTCGGGGAATCTAGAGTGAATATTTTTGATGTCCATCATTTGAGTATTCATTCCACTTCTCTCCTTATTAACGATTCTGTGTTATCCCTCCTTCGCAAGGGTGTTTATGCGTCTTTGAATTTAACTCCCCTGTACACTTGGTCCTGAGTACGCCTCCCTTTGTAACAGATTCCGATTGAAAAGTGCAATGGTTCAAAAAGTCGAAACTATAACAACTGCAGGATGATATGTCTCGACGAAAGTTATAACCGGAAAATCTATGTTTCAGGAAGAAAATCTCAGCGAAATTTATTAGAGCAGATTGCTATGAGGAACCACCCTTCAACTGCACACCGATCACCAACTTCACAAAAACTGACAAACGAAACAAAAAAAAGAGCCAGCAGTATAAGCTAACTCTTTGAATTCCCTGGTGGGCGATGCTGGGTTTGAACCAGCGACCCCTGCCGTGTGAAGGCAGTGCTCTCCCGCTGAGCTAATCGCCCGGCACCGAAACAATATTTAGCATAGCACTTTGGTCAAGTCAAGTTAAATCTTGACGCCTGTCCTATGGGCGCTCATTCAATGAGCAGCACTGCGCACTTTAAGTATTGCGTCTCTGGCGCTGCAAGCAGCATCGGATGATCTCGGGCTTGAGACCGCATCTCGAGCAGCCTCGCCCGCCGTTTTGCTGAGTACGCCGTATCAATCAGCATCTCTCTGAATAACTCCTGGCCGATGTGGTGCGAGCACGAACAAGACACCAACGTGCCGTTTGGCTCAATCAGTTTCATGGCTCTCAGGTTGATTTCCTTGTATCCCTTGAGCGCCTCGCGCACCTTTGCCCTGCTCTTTGCGAAGGCCGGTGGGTCGAGAATGATGCAACCGAAGCGTTCGCTGGCCTTTCCCAGCCTGCGCAGTTCATCGAAAACATCTGCGGTCTTGAATTGCGCTGATAGCCCATTCAGCGATGCGTTTTCAGAGGCAAGTTTAATCGCTTTCTCGGATGTGTCAATCCCGATTACAGAAGATGCACCAAAACGGGCGGCAGCAAGGGACCATGCGCCTATGTAACAGAAACAGTCCAGCGTGCGCCTGCCTTTTACGTAAGCTCTAATCGCCTGCCGGTTCTCGCGCTGGTCAAAGAAGAATCCTGTCTTCTGCCCCTCGACCACATCGACGTAATACCGGATGCCAGACTCTTCGATAGTCACCGGGCCGGTAATCGCGCCGAAGATAGTGCGCCTTTCCTGGACCAGCCCCTCAAGCTCGCGCGAGGTTGTATCGTTCCGGAGCACGATCGCTTTCGGAGAATATTCGTCCTGAAGCGCCTGTATGATGATGTTCAACATCCTGTCGATTCCAGCAGTCAGAGACTGAACAACGAGCGTGTCCGCATACTTGTCCACAATCAGTCCGGGCAGGCCATCGCCTTCGCTGAAGACGGCACGAAAGGACTGGCCAAAGCCAAGCGTAGTCCGGAGCGCATGCGCTGCAGCGATCTTTTCGCGAAAAAAATCGCTGTTGATCTCTTCCTGCTTTCTGGTGAGGATGCGCACGGCGATGAGCGTGTGAGGGTTGATATAACCCCGGCCCACGAACGTTCCCGCAAAGCCCAATACATCCACGATCTCGCCTGCCGAGAATTCTCCAACCGGCTGCAGGAGTTCGTTGCTGAACACCCACGGGTGCCCGCGCAAGATGCGTCGTTCTTCTTTTTGCTTGAGCCTTACAGTTTTCATGATTGGAGGACGGGGGGAACGTATGGGACAGAAAGTACTGCGCGGAGCATTACCATTTCGATTCTTGCGCGCTTGGCTCCGTAGCACACGACTGATTAGAGTCGGTTCTCGATGAGCGAATCACTCCGCAGCGTCTGAAGCCAGGTCCGGTAGGTATTCTCCGACTTCTGCTCATAAAGCATCTTGGCGATCTCGTCCTTCACCTTCTCGAAGGGTTTGACCTGCGTGCGGATTTCCTCAAGCCGAATGACGTGGAAGCCGCCGGCGCACTGGATTGGACCTGCCAGCTCTCCGGGTTTGAGAGTCCGCGTGGCCTCTTCGATTTCGGGGATGACCTGGTCTCGCTGCATGAAGCCGAGATCTCCGCCCTGGTCAGCATTTTCGCTCTCCGAGAGCTCCTCCACAAGGCGGATGAAGTCTTGGCCTTTTTTGGCGCGTTCGAGTGCTTCGAGCGCCTTCTCTTTTACGGCCTCGGTCTGAGCCGGCGTTGCGTCCTCCGGCAGCTTGAAGAATATATGGCGGACCCGGATTTCTTCTGGCATCGAATAGGTTTTTTTATTCTTTTCATAATACGCACGGACTTCAGCCTCGTCGACAGCCAGTCCGGAGCGCACATATTTGTTGAACACGCGAGAAAGCGTCATCTGTTCCCTGAGTTCTATCTTGTACTGTTCAAGCGTCAGCCCTTCCTTTGCCAGGGCAGCCTCGAACTGCTTGCTATCCATGGAATTTCGCTTCATGATGTCCTCGACTGCATCGGCGAGCTCTTTGTCCGTGACATCCATGCCCGCGCGTTTGGCAGCCGCCATCTGAAGCTTCCGGTCAATCATGTCCTCGAGGAGAAGCCGCTCATCCGGCTTGTCGGTCTTCTTCAGTGCCTCTTCCCGCTGGAGGTCGCTCATGGTAATGATCTCACCATTCACAACCGCGACCACCCGATCCACGACCACCGATCCGCTTGCCGTACTCTGCAGGCTGTAGCTGAACAGCATTCCGAGAACTGCTATCAGTGATAGGATGGGTCTCTTCATAACGTTATTATTCCACCCGCTATCGGAATCTCTTCCTTATCCCTGGTCGGTTGTGATGCGAGATCGACGAGAGAAATCGGATGATCATCTCCCGCGGTACGGAATCTCCGAATACACAAAAAGTCCCGCATATTAAATATGATACACCTTTTCTTGCTCAGGAGCAACTTCTTTGTGAACAGCGCGACGGTACCATAATCTAGTCCGTCGTGGTACCGGATACTGACGACGAGGCGTCCAAGCCGCTCCTTGACGATTCGAGGGCATGGTAGTTGACCTCGAACTTGGTCCGCGATCTCAGTTCCGTGAGCCACTGCTTGTATCGCCTGTCTTCTTTCTCCCTGCGGAGCTTCACGGTTATTTCCTTATACGCCTCATCGAAGCTGATCTTGCCGGCGCGCCTTTTGTCTTCCAGCTTGAAAATATGGAACCCGTAAGGGCTTTTGACGATCCCGCTGATCCCTCCCGGTGAGAGGCTGAAGACAACGTTGAACTCCGCGGGCATATCGCCCATGGCAAAGTAGCCCAAATCTCCTCCGTGCTCGGCCTCCGGCGCCGTTGACTTCTCACGAGCCACGGCTACAAAGTCCGCCCCGCTCTGAAGGATTTCCATCACCCTCTGTGCCTCGGCCTCGGTGCCTACCACGATCTGTCGGGCACGAACCTGGTCGGGCTTCTGGAACTCCTGAGGATGCGCCTGGTAATATTTCTTGACCTCGGCAGAAGACACGGAAACATGTCGTCCTACTTCGCGAGCGAGCAACCGTTCAACCATCATGTCTTCCCAGATATCTGACTTCCACTTTTCAAAATCTATCCCCTGCTCGGTCAGAACCTCTTTCACATCGTTGCCGTTTTCGGTACGGATCGCCTCGATCCGCTTATCGATCTCGGGACGGCCAATCTTGATCCGCATCCGCTGTGCCTCGCGCAGCATCATCTTGCGCTCGATCAGTCTGTTGAGAAAATCCTCCTTGACCTCCAACTCGACACCCTGCTCGGGCTTGAACCCAGCGCGTACGAACCGTTCCTGGAACTCTGCGAGCGTTATAGGATCGCCGTTCACGGTAGCTACGATCCGGACGTCGGGCGCCACCGCCCCGGGGACCGGGGCGGGTTTCTCTTCGTCCTTCTTTTTGCATGAAAATAATATAAGCCCCAGAAACAGCACTGGGGCTATATATTTAGTGAGGCGTACGATGTTCATGGAGACCGCTATTTCTTGCTTTCTTCCTTGCTTGCCGGAGGTGTCGGCAGCTGCAGTTCATTCGTTAAAGTGGGCTGCGAGAACGAGGCCGCTGCGGCATCGAGGGCTTTTTCGTCAATACTTACCTTGGACTTGGACCGGAGTGACTTGGCGTACTCAAGGTAGAGCTCTCTCTGTTTTTCCTGTATAAGCCTTCTCTTGATCTGCGGTTCAACTTCTTTGAGGCTCAATTTCTTGCCAGCTTCGTTGTACATCTTGTCCCTATTCTTATCGTAGAAATCCTGAACTTCCTTGTCGGTCGGCATCGGCAGTTTGCTCATTTTATCCGCGAGTTCTTTTTTCAAGAGACTGGTGAAAAGCTCGTTCTTGGCTTCTTCCTGAAGCCGCTGCTCCATCTTTTTTCTCAGCGTCTCCTGCCGTCTTTTGAATTCTGGATCCTTGTCCATGCCCTGCCGCCGTGCCTCCTGGAGCACAACCTCAATCCCGATCAGGTCTTCGAGGAACTCCTTCCGAGCCTTGGGGTCCGTTGTAACAGCCTGCTGCATGCGTGGATCCAGCTCATCGAGCTGTTTCTTGAAGTCCGAGACAGTGATCGAGGCTCGGTTCACCCGAGCGAGCACCGTACTATCAGAACCCTTGCTGCAGGCGCTCGTTACGACCGCGGCTGCGAGGGATAACATAACGACTGTCAGTTTGAACATGTTCATGAAATGATTTCCTCCGGCGATTTTATTTGCACCATTAGAGAACCTGACTCCTGTCGGCGGCATGTGGTATCCCTTCGGGATGATGGCGTGAAGCCATCATGGATGATTGCTCGAGGATAAATTTCCCTAACGGCATTTACGTCTCTTATAGCATACTACATCAGTTCCTGCAAGTACTTTTTCACCGCAGCAGAAGCCGTCTGGAGGGACGGGTCGCCAAGCGCGATCTGGAGAGTGTATTCAGGGATAAGCCTTATCTTCCCCTTGTTCTTCTTGAGGATAAGCATGATTCGCTCCGGGGATATGTTCGCGCCTTCGGTAAAGGTAATAGTAACGGCTTCCTTGCCCATGTCAATACGCGCGACCATGACCTTCTTCGCTATAAGCTTGATGCTCATAATCTCAAAAAGGTTTGCAACGGGCTCGGGCAGTTCGCCGTATCGGTCCTTCAACTCAAGTGCCAGGTTTTTGAGCTGTGATTCGTCCGAAACGCTCGAGATTTCTTTATATGCTGCGAGCCGTAGGCTCGCGTCTGCGATGTAGTCCTCGGGAATGAACGCTGACGCACGCATGTTGATGAGCGTATCGGTCTCGTGAGAGATTTCTTCACCGCGCAGCTCCGCCATTGCGTCCTCCATCATCTGTGTATAGAGATCGATTCCTACGGCGGCGATGTGACCGGACTGCTGTTTGCCGAGCAGGTTGCCGGCACCTCTGGTCTCGAGGTCTTGTGCCGCAATGCGAAAGCCCGCACCGAGCTCGGACAGCTCCTGGATTGCCCGGAGCCGCTTGCGCGCCGGGTCAGGGAGTGCATCTTCCGCCGGAGCAAGCAGGTAGGCGTAGGCCTTCTCCCTGCTCCGCCCGACCCTGCCCTTGATCTGATAGAGGTCTGCGAGGCCGAACCGATCAGCGCGATTGATGATGACGGTATTCGCTGTAGGGATATCGATGCCTGATTCGATGATGGTCGTGGTTACGAGCACGTTCACCGTGCCGGCGATGAACTTGGACATTACGTCCTCGATCTCGTCTTCTTTCAACTGCCCATGGGCAATACCGACTTTTGCCTCTGGCGCGAGATTCTGGACAAACTCGGCCATACGTTCGATGCCCTGGACCCTGTTATGCACAAAGAACACCTGACCGCCGCGCTCGATTTCGCGCACGATCGCCTCGCGGATCACCCGCTTGCCGAAGCGCGCCAGCACCACATGAATCGACTGGCGGTCAAGGGGCGGTGTTTGGATGATCGAGATGTCCCGGATGCCCGCGAGCGACATGTGGAGCGTACGCGGTATCGGCGTAGCTGTGAGCGTCAGCACGTCCACGAGCCTTTTGAACTCTTTGACGCGTTCCTTATGCCTTACCCCGAACTTGTGCTCCTCATCCACGACAAGGAGCCCGAGGTTTCTGAACGTGACGTCTTTCTGGAGCAGCCGGTGCGTGCCGATCACAATGTCTACGGTTCCAATCTTTATCCCTCTAAGCGTTTCCTTCTGTTCGGCTTTTGAACGCATGCGCGAGAGCATATTCACGCGAACAGCAAAAGGGGCAAGCCGTTCTGAAAACGTGCGATAGTGCTGGTCAGCGAGCAAGGTGGTCGGCACGAGCACCGCGACCTGCATGCCGTCTTCCGCGGCCTTGAACGCGGCCCGGAGAGCGACTTCAGTTTTACCGTAGCCTACATCGCCGCATACTAGCCGGTCCATGGGCCGCGGCCGCTGCATATCGGCAAGCACGTCCTCGATGGCCTTCTGCTGATCCGGCGTCTCCTCATAGGGGAAGGCGGCCTCAAACTCTCGGTAAAGATTATCCGGCGGCGTGAAGACTGGTCGCTGCATTGCCTCTCGCGCGGCATAGATGGCGACAAGCTCCCTCGCCATTTCAAGGATATCCTTCTTCACCTTCTCCTTGGTCTTTGCCCATGCGAGTGCGCCAAGCCGATCGAGTTTTGGCGCCGTCCCCTCAACGCCAATGTACTTCTGCACCTTGTCGAGGCTGTAGAGCGGGACGTAGAGCCTCGCATCTGATTCGTAGCGGAGCGCAAGGAAATCGGTCTCGAATCCATCAACATTGATGTGCGTCAGTCCCTGATACTCTCCCACACCGTAGTCGGTATGCACCACGAAGTCGCCGGGCTTAAGCTCTTTGAACGTAGAAAGAAAAGGCGCGATGCGCGGTTGCTTCACTGGAGGCCGATGGACCTTCCTCCCAAAGATCTCTTCTTCGGTAATGAAGGTGAGACCGAACTCCTGCCATACGAATCCTTCCGAGAGTCTGCCGGTGATCACCCTGACGGGCCATGGCCTGGTGTCCTGGCTTACAACCAGGGATCCGACCGCCACTCCGAGGCCGTATTCCATGAACAGTTTTTTGAGCCTCGCAACCGCTTCGTCAGTACCGCATACAATCGTGACCCGACTAACTTCCCGCAGTCGCTTCAGCTTTTCGACAAGCCCGGCCATCGTGCCTTCGATCGGCTCGTCGCCCTGATGTTCCCTGTCTACCGGTTTCGTAAGCCGTACGCCGATCCACACGGCGGATTTTGTATCCATGCGATATCCAGGCCCGGTACCGAGCAACCGGATGTTGACCACCGGGAAGTTTGAGAGCCCAGCCTCGAAGCCATCCTGATCAAGATAAAGCTCAGTCATCTTAGGCAGCGTTCGGCCCTCGTCGATTTCTTCTCGTCTCCCCTCCTCTATCCTGCGGCCCTGCTCTTCAATCTCTTTATTGAGGTCGTCAGGTTCCACAAGCACGAAGAGGCTGGTCTTGGGCACATACCGGAACAGGCTTTCCATATCATAGAAGAACGGAGCAAGGAATTCTCCTCCCGGAGGAATTATGCCTTGCTTAATTTGTGTGGTGATGTTTTCCAGCCTGTCACCTGTAGCATCGCGCTGAACCTCGTATGATGTTTCCTGCGATGAATCACGTGCATCAATGGCTGCCTCCAGGCTTTTTCCGAAGCGCCCGATCCCCTTCTCGTTGATGATAAGCTCCCGAACCGGGATCATCACGGCTTCCTTGATTTCTGCTATCGATCGCTGGGTCTCTGGATCGAACTCGCGCAGGGACTCGATGGCGTCACCGGACAATTCCACGCGGATGGGATTTTCGTGAAGTGGGGAGAAGAAGTCGATAATCCCTCCCCTTCTGCTGAACTCGCCCACGCGGGTAACCAATGAGGCGGATTCGTAACCGGCTGCAACAAGCGCCGCAATGAAGCTTTCCGGATCGAACCGTGTCGCTCCGGTAATGGTCTTTACCGAGTCGGCAAATAAATCCCAGGGCGGGAGCTTCTGCAACAACGACTGGACCGGCACAACGTAGATACCAGGCGTGTCGGTGGCCAAGCTGTAGAGGAACCGCATCCGTTCGGCAATCGTGCGGCTGTCGGGCGAGTCCGCCTCAAAGGGAAGCACGCCCCACGCCGGGAACACGAGGAGTTGAGTCCTGTCCGATTCTTTTCCTGCCGTCCTTACCGTGCTCATAAAGAACCGCAGGTCTTCGCACAAGGTTTCCGCCTCTTCCTCAGAGGAGGTCACAACCATGAGAGGCCGTTCCGATTCACGATGCAGGCTGGACAAGAAAAGGGCTTTTGAGGCCCCCCAGAGCTCGCTTACCTCAATGGTTTTCCCGCCAGCCTTGATTTCACTTATGATAGGAAGGAGTATATCGTGTACTTCGCTCATAGACGTGGCACTATAACACACCGTGTCGGCCAATTCAACACAGCAGCACGTTCGCATCTGGAGCAAAATTGTCTTGATATTAGCATCTTTCTTGGTTAGAATCTCCGTATCTTGATTTCGCTCAAATCAAAGAGATCCGCTCAGAGCCGGAACTGGATTCTGTATATCCTCCTCTGTCGCGACGGAACGTTGTATACCGGAATCACCAGCGACCTGTCTCGCCGCATTCGTCAGCACAATAACGGCAGCGCGTCCCGCTATACCCGGTGCCGCAGGCCGGTTCAGTGCATATACCATGAGCCCTGTCTCAACCATTCCTGCGCGATAAAGCGGGAGCTTGCGGTGAAATCACTGCCGAAAAAAGAGAAAGAGAAGCTAATCAATAAATTCAGGTAGAACCGGTTTTTTGAAAGTCCGGAGATCTGTCATTATATGGGCTTGTACGAGGACCACTTTACGAGAAGCATCCAGGACCCTCAAGGGTATTGGGGAGAAGCCGCAGAAGCTATCTCCTGGTACCGGAAATGGGACCTGGTGCTCGATGATTCCAGGCCGCCTTTTTACCGCTGGTTCTCCGGAGCCCAGATGAACACCTGCCATAATGCTATCGACCGGCACGTGGAGAACGGCCGCGCGAACCAGGCAGCACTCATCTACGACAGCCCCGTGACCAGGCAGGTCCGAAAATACACCTACCGCGATCTGCACGACCAGACAGCGCGCTTCGCCGGCGTGCTTAAGAGCATGGGTGTAAGCAAAGGCGACACAGTTGTTATCTACATGCCGATGATCCCCGAGACGGTCGTGGCAATGCTTGCCTGTGCGCGCCTCGGCGCCGTGCATTCCGTGGTCTTTGGCGGCTTCGCGCCCCACGAACTGGCCATAAGAATCGACGATGCCAGGCCCGACGTCGTCATCACGGCATCAGGCGCGATCGAAGTCACACGCCTTATCCAGTACAAGCCCATGGTAGACAAGGCCTTTGAGCTTGCATCGCATAAGCCCAGTAAATGCATCGTGTTCCAGCGGGCGCAGGTCAAGGCTGAGCTGACCCCCGGCCGCGATCTCGACTGGGAAGAACTTATGGCAAAGGCGCAGCCGGCGGACTGCGTGCCCGTCAACGCTACGGATCCGCTTTACATCCTTTATACCTCCGGAACAACGGGTATGCCCAAAGGCGTGGTGCGAGACAACGGCGGCCATGCGGTAGCTCTCCGCTGGAGTATGGAACACATCTATGGAGTGAAGCCCGGCGACGTGTACTGGGCCGCGTCTGACGTTGGTTGGGTCGTGGGGCACTCCTATATTGTGTATGGTCCCCTCTTGGCCGGCTGCACTACGGTCCTCTATGAGGGAAAGTCGGTAGGCACCCCCGATCCGGGCGCGTTCTGGCGCGTCATCTCCGATCATAAGGTCAAGGTAATGTTCACTGCGCCCACGGCATTCCGGGCGATCAAAAAAGAAGACCCGAACGGCGAGTATCTCAAGAAGTACGACCTCGCGGAGTTTAAGTATCTTTTCCTCGCGGGCGAACGGCTCGACCCTGATACCTACCATTGGGCCACGAAGCTCTTGAAGAAGCCGGTAATCGACCACTGGTGGCAGACTGAGACAGGCTGGCCAATCACTGCGGACCCCGTGGGTATCGAATTCTTTCCGATCAAACCTGGATCGTCAACCAGACCCGTCCCCGGTTTTGACGTGAGGATCCTAGACAATCACGGCAAGGAGCAGGAGCCGGACAAAGAAGGCGTGCTCGTAGTGAAGATGCCGCTCCCGCCTGGTACAATCCAGACCCTTTGGAAGGCCGATGAACGTTTCATCAAATCCTACACGAGCATGTACCCCGGATATTATTACACGAGCGACAGTGGTTACAGGGACGCTGATGGATATCTCTATGTCATGGGCCGTATCGATGACGTGATCAATGTCGCAGGCCACCGCCTGTCGACGGGAGAAATGGAAGAAATCGTCTCGACGCATCAAGGTGTCGCCGAGTGTGCGGTAATCGGGGCCGCTGATTCGCTCAAGGGGCAGGTTCCGCTAGGCTTTGTGGTTTTGAAGTCCGGAGTGAATGCGCCTAATGAAATAATCAAGGAAGAGCTCGTCCAACTCGTTCGGAGCCAGATCGGCCCCATTGCCTGCTTTAAGAAGGTAGCGGTTGTGAATCGGCTGCCAAAGACACGCTCTGGGAAAATCCTTCGCGGGACCATGAGAAAAATTGCTGATGGTGAAGCGTTCAAAATGCCATCGACGATCGACGACCCTGCCATCCTCGGAGAAATAGAGGCGGCACTGAAGGAGATCGGTTATGCGCGGGACAAAAGCGCATCAGGCTCTCAATGAAAGAACCTATACATGGATAATCGTTCAATCGAGCGTTACAGGCGTGAATTTCCAGTCTCGGGAAAATATATCTATCTCGATCACGCAGGTCTGGCGCCTCTCTCACTCAGGGTCAAAGCGGCCGTAGAGACGTTTATCAAAGAGTCCGTTGAGGGCGGAGCATTCTATTACCCTCGATGGGCACGGCAGGTTACGGACATAAGGAGGGCCTGCGCACGACTTATCAATGCCGAACCCGGAGAGATCGCTTTCGTTAAAAGCACATCCCACGGCCTTTCCCTTATTGCCGAGGGACTCACCTGGAAGCAAGGCGACAATCTCCTGATCTACGAGAAGGATTTCCCTTCCAATATATATCCCTGGATCAATCTCAGGAGAAAAGGCATAGAGGTACGCACCATCCCCTTTCGGGAAGGCAAGATTCCGTTCGAGGGCATCGAACAGCTCATTGATTCGAGGACACAGCTTTTAGCGATAAGCTCTGTTCAGTACGCGAATGGGTACCGGCTAGATTTAAAAAGATTGGGCAGGCTCTGCCGGGACAGAGGAATCCTTCTCTGCATTGACGCGATCCAGAGCCTCGGCGTAATTCCGATGGACGTGAAGGAAAACTGTATCGATTTTCTGGCCGCTGACGCGCACAAGTGGCTCCTCGGCCCTGCAGGTATCGGAATATTTTTCTGCAGAAAGGACCTTGTTGAACGAATCAATCCTCCGCTTGTAGGGTGGAAGAGCATGCAGAATGAGTTCGATTTTGATAATCCGGCCTTCAATTTAAAGCCAGATGCCTTGAGATTCGAGGAAGGTTCCATGAATCATTTGGGTATTCTTGGGCTCGGTGCAGCAATTGAGATTCTGTTCGAGGTCGGTATCGACAATATTGAAGAGCGTGTGCTTGGCCTCGGAGATTTAATTATTCAAGAGTCTGAAAAGAGGGGTTATACGGTTCTGACGCCGAAGAGACGTGAAGAACGGGGAGGAAATATCACATTTTCCGGAAAATTCGACCCGGCGAAAATGAGTGAGGCTTTGCGAGAAAAAAACATTATGGTGAACGTCCGCGGAGGTGGTCTCCGCTTGTCCCCTCATTTTTACAATATTGAGGAAGAGATACAAAAGGTTTTTGAAACATTGGATTTATTGTGTTGCGTTCGTGGGTGGCGATGTAAGATGTAATAAGCTAAGATCTTATTTTCGAAATCGTTGATCGCTTTCACCAGTCCTATCATTTTGATCAATCCTGAACAGAAGCATACCTCGCCGAGAACACTTCCTTACTTTGTGTCTTATTCACCTTATGGTCCCTATTCGCGCTCGCATGCTCGAGTATCTTATAGACCAACTCCACGTTTTCCTCTGCGCCGATGGCCTGTGCGACCTCTTCTGCCGTGAAGGGCCGGCCGGGATTCGTGCGGAGCAGTGCAAGTGCTTTGCCCTGGAGCTCAATAACAGCGCTGGCCATCTTCTTTCCCGCCTCGACGCCGGGCTGATGGTAAGCATTCACGTTCACGAGCGAAGCGTAGAATCCCACCGCCCGTTCGTAGAGTGCGATGAGCGCGCCCACGGATTGGGCATCGAGCTTTTCGATCGTTATCGTGATCGATTCCCTGTCGTTTTCGTACAGGGCGTTTTTCGTTCCCTGCAGATAGGCGCTCAGGTAATCTCCGCTTGTTACGCCGGGCTCGACTTGGATGGACGGCATATCGTGATCATGAAGCACGCCGATGAATGTCACAAAGAAATTATTCAAGCCTTCCCTCAGCTGCTGAACATATGCGTGCTGGTCTGTAGTGCCCTTGTTGCCATAAACTGCAATCCCCTGGTTTACCACATTACCATTGAGGTCCTTTCCTTTACCAAGAGACTCCATAACGAGTTGTTGAAGATATTTGGGAAATAGCATCAGCCGGTCTTTATAAGGAAGGATTACCATATCCTTGGCACCCTGGCCCTTGGTTGCATGGTACCAAGCGAGAGCAAGGAGCGCCGAGGGATTCGAGAGGGTCTCTGTGCCACGGGTAATATTGTCACAAAGGGCTGCACCCCTCAACAATCCATCGATATCCACACCCTGTAGCGCGGCTGGCAGAAGACCAACAGCAGATAATACTGATGTTCTCCCACCTATCCAATCCCACATAGGGAATCTGGCTAACCATCCCCCACTTTTGGCTGTATTATCGAGATTACTTCCCACTCCTGTTATTGCTACAGAGTGCCTTTCAAAGGATAGGCCTGCTTTCCGGTAGGCAGCAGCCACTTCTAGCATTCCGTTTCTCGTCTCAATGGTACCGCCACTCTTTGATATTACAATGCAAAGCGTATTCTCGAGATTATTCCCGATCTCGTCAATCACCCGGTCTATGCCATCGGGATCCGTATTGTCAATGAAACAGGGCTTCATTCTGTCCGATTTCGTGCCGAGGGCATCAGCAATGAACTGCGGACCGAGGGCCGAGCCGCCGATGCCGACGCTTACAAAATGCGTGAAGCGTGCCCGCTTGCGTGGATAGATCTTTCCAGCATGGACGGAGAAAGCAAAGTCTTTGATCGCCCTGCTGGTCTCCATGATATCTTGCCGGATTTCAGGCGTCGGCGCTCGGTCGGGGCTGCGGAGCCAATAATGTCCGACCATGCGGTTTTCATCAGGATTGGCAATTGCTCCGGCCTCGAGCGCATCCATGGCCTTGTAGGCATTCCGCATCTGAGGTTCCATGTGCGTGAAATAATCCGTGCTGAAGTTCATTCGGCTGATGTCGAGCGTCAGTCCAATGGAGGGATTTATGAAGAAATATTGTTTGTATCGCTCCCAAAGTGTTTTGCTATTCATGGTTTCTTATCCTTTTAACCACGCTGCATGTTGTGCGGAACGACGGTCGGTGCATTCCGGGCACGTTTCTCCTTCGTACCCCTTGAAGCTACGCTTTTATCAAAAAAGGCCTTTACTTTTTCGCGCTCTCTTCCTCCTTCCCATACACAGCCCGGATCCTCCGGCCGAGTTCCCGTAATGCTTCGGAAAACTTCATGCCCTTATCCATGAGTTCACGTACCACCTCGGCCTTGCTCAATGCCGTGATGACCTCGTCGGTCTGATCCACGATCTCACACAGGTTCTCGCCCTTTTCGAGCTGCTGCCGGATGCATGACGCGAGCTCCTTAGGAGAATACTTTTCTGCCAATTTTTTTAATTCTCTGCTGACCATGGTCGGGTACGATAATAAAAATATTTTATCATAAATTTCTCACAATATGCGGAAGGAACCCGTGAAGCAATTGAATTACGATGCGCCGCATAGGGATAGAGGTTTTGGCTAAGGATTACGAATTCAGGCTGCCCTGACGATTATTTGACCGTTATTGAGTGAGCATTGTTCATTCTAAAAAGATGTTTTTAGACCTAGTGCTTTGTGGTAATATACGCCCATGCTGGAAGACGACACCATCTGCGCTGTTTCGACACCACCGGGAGAAGGCGGGATCGGCATCATCCGCATAAGCGGGAAAAATGCGCTCGGCATCGCCAAGAAAATTTTCAAGCCACGCATTGACAAGGATATATTACGGGCTGCAACCCATACGCTCCACTATGGACATGTCATCGACCCGGCTACGGGAGAACCGGTAGACGAAGTGCTCTTGGGCGTGATGCACGGGCCGGCGACGTATACGCGAGAGGATATCGTCGAGATAAACTGTCACGGTGGCATGTTGCCCCTCTGGCGCGTCATGGACCTGCTCATCAATGCAGGGGCACGGCAGGCCGATCCCGGGGAATTCACGAAACGGGCGTTTCTGAACGGCAGGATCGATCTTGCCCAAGCAGAGGCCGTCATGGACATCATAAGGGCCAAAACGGACCTGTGTCATCGCGCGGCGAATGAGCAGCTGCTGGGAGGTTTGTCTGAAGAAATTTCAAGACTCCGTGATCGCCTTGTTTCCGTCATCGCGTCAGTAGAAGCCGGAATCGATTTCCCCGAGGAGGAGGACATTGATACCGAGGACAGCACGCGGCTCGCAGATGGGATATCTGACATAATAACCACGATTGAGGAACTGCTCTTGAGCTACAATTACGGGAAAATACTTCGTGACGGCTTCGCAACCGCCATTGTCGGCAGACCGAACGTTGGCAAGTCATCGCTGTTGAATGCACTGCTGAAACAGAATCGCGCGATCGTGACTGAGATTCCCGGGACGACGCGGGATGTGCTCGAGGAGTATCTGAGCATCTCCGGTGTTCCGATAAAAATTCTGGACACCGCGGGCATCAGGTTCACCCACGACACGGTTGAGCAGGAGGGCGTGCGTCGGAGCCTTGCCGCCATCGAGTCTGCGGATATCGTACTCGTTGTTCTCGACGGCTCGGAGAGGCTCACGGACGAAGACCAGCGGGTGCTGGAATCAGTAAAAGGGAAAAATACGATCGTAATAGTCAATAAGTCCGATCTGCCCCGAAAACTTGACGGACTTGCCGGTCAGTACATACAGGTGTCTCTGTCATGCCGCACGGGCGACGGCCTCAAGGGTCTTAAAAGTGCTATATCCGATATGGTGAAACAGGGGACAATCGGTTCGCGGGAGCACGCCTGGGCCGTGAACCAGCGGCACAAGACCGCGCTCGCGCAGACTAAAGAAAGCCTTCAAAAATCGCTCGATTCGATTATATCCAATCTCTCTCCGGAGTTCGTCGCTGTTGATCTCCGTGGCGCCATTGACAGCCTCGGGCTTATAATCGGTGCGACGTACACGGAGGACATCCTAGAGAGGATATTTAACGATTTCTGCATAGGGAAGTAGCCTTTCAAATTAGGATAGGGCTTATTCTCGCAGAGACTCAAAGGCAGACCTGTGACTATTCAAAAAAAATACGACATCATCGTCATCGGTGCTGGACATGCCGGCTGTGAAGCGGCTCTGGCCGCGGCCCGCATGGGTTGCTCTACGCTCATGCTCACCATGAACCTCGACAGTATCGCGCTCATGTCGTGCAATCCCGCAATTGGCGGGCTCGCCAAAGGACACCTCGTGAAGGAAATCGACGCCCTTGGAGGCGAGATGGCGAAAATCATCGATCGCACCGGTATTCAGTTCAGGATTCTCAACCGGAGCAAGGGGCCTGCGGTGCGTGGCACGCGCGCCCAGGCAGACAAGCAGAGATATCGACTCGCAATGAAAGAATCCGTTGAGAAGCAAAAAGGACTGGATGTAAAGCAGGGTCTCGTGGAAAAAATTCTTGTTGAGGACAGCAGGATCATTGGCGTCGAGACGAACATCGGCGTTCAATATCAAGCATCATCTGTGGTCGTGACCACAGGGACGTTTTTGAAAGGCCTGATTCACATCGGCCTCACACATTATCCTTCGGGCAGGGCAGGGGAGTACTCTGCGGTTGGACTTTCTGATTGCCTGAGGGACCTCGGCATCGAGCTCGGCCGTCTTAAAACCGGAACGCCTGCAAGGGTAAACGGAAGAACGATTAATTTTTCCAGAACCATGGCTCAGCACGGAGACTATCCGGCGCCTTTCTTTTCTTTTACGGAAAAAGAACACCCTCTCGATCAAATCCCATGCTTTTTGACATATACCAACCCACTCACACATCAAATAATTCGAAATAATCTTGACCGTTCCCCACTTTATGCTGGCGTGATAAAAGGCCTTGGACCGCGATATTGTCCGTCTATCGAGGATAAAGTTATGAGATTCGCAGAGCGTGAGCGGCACCAGATATTCCTCGAACCGGAAGGTCTCGATACGGAGGAGTACTATGTCAACGGCATGTCCACGAGCCTTCCTTACGACGTTCAGCTGCAGATGTATCGAACCATCCCGGGACTTGAGGACGTCGAGATCATGAGGCCTGCCTATGCCATCGAGTACGATTTCGCACCACCAACCCAGATCACGCATACGCTCGAGACCAAGAAGGTCGGTGGGCTCTACTTCGCGGGACAGATCAACGGTACGTCAGGCTATGAAGAGGCCGCGGCTCAGGGTTTGATGGCGGGAATGAATGCTGCGCTCAAGATTCAGAAAAGGCCACGACTCATTCTCAATCGTGCGGAAGCATATATCGGTGTACTGATCGACGATCTCGTGACGAGAGGCACGTTGGAGCCTTACCGCATGTTCACATCGCGTGCCGAGTACCGGCTCATCCTGCGCGAGGATAATGCAGACTTGCGACTTAAAAATAAGGGACATGAAATCGGTCTCGTTACCGATGAAGAGTACAGGGGTGTTGCCGTTAAGAAGAATGCCACTGAACAGGAGACGATCAGACTCCGGAGGACGTGGATAAAACCGACGCCGGCGATAAATGATATGCTTACGGCTGCGAGATCGGCTGCTCTTACGGGTGAGGCATCGCTAGAGCAACTCCTCAAGCGGCCGGAGTTGCGGTATGAGCATATCGCAAAGATCAATCCGCCTCCTCAGCCACTCGATCCGGCAGCTGCCGAGCAGGTAGAGATACAGGTGAAGTATGAGGGTTATATACAGCGTCAGCTTCAGCAGGTAGAGCGGTTTTCATTGCTGGAACAGAAAAATATCCCTGCTGACATGGATTTTGATGCCGTTACAGGCCTCGGCTCAGAGGTTCGTCAGAAGCTCAAGCAGGTAAGACCGGTTTCGCTCGGCCAGGCGTCGAGGATATCGGGCATGACACCAGCGGCCATCTCGCTCCTTATGGTTGCGCTCGATAGGAGGAAGAGGGGAAAAGCGCAGGAATAGTGGATGTTTTAGTGAAGACCCGGTATCCCTAAGTGAATAATATCTCTTAAATAAATATATGACGGAGAGGTCGGACGATGGGGGACGCCAGGATTGATATGCAGTGAGGACATCATTGTGACTCTGCGAGAATTATTGACTACAGGCGCACACGCTCTGGGAGTCGCTCTGACCGTTGAACAAAGTAATTCTATTCTCATGTATATAGCGGAACTGAAGAAGTGGAATCGAAAGATAAACCTCACGGCTATAACAGATGACCGGGAAATGGTGATCAAACACATTTTGGACTCCCTTTCGTATGGAATGGGCTTTGCCTCCACTGTCGGACTGAAGCTGTTGGATATAGGGTCGGGCGCGGGTTTCCCGGCCATTCCGCTTAAGCTGACTCGTCCCGAAATTACGGTCACCATGGTCGAGTCAACAAAAAAGAAAGCATCCTTTCTTCGACATATCATCAGGATGCTGAAACTTTCGGGCGTTAACGTTGTCGACAAGAGAACCGAGGATATCACAGATCTGTTCATGACCTTCGATGTGGTCACGGCGCGCGCATTCGCTGATATGAACACAGCGCTTGATGCTGGAACGCCTTTCCTCAAACGCGGCGGCCTCATTGTGCTGAGCCGTGGGCCGGAAGAATCGCTCGAAGAACAGCAGAGGGACAGGGCCGGTGTCATCCTGGAGATGAGAATTCCACTTACCCTGCCACATTCGGATTATAAGAGGGTGCTTTGGATTTTCAAAAAGACAGGGTAAGTGTTCCACGTGGAACATTCGCCCACGTAGTGGCCTGTGGGACTAGGGTTCGTGGAAGTTTAAAACGAAAAATCGAGAATCACCGTGATAGAAGGAGCACTTAAAATACCGCCTGAATGGCGGGAGGTTGCCGAGGAAATCGGCTTTCAAGGCGGGCCGGTGCTGGTTGTCGGCGCGCCGGGCTCTGGTAAGACTACGTTCTGCCTCTACCTTGCCGGACTTCTCTGTAGAGCAGGCAGAAGAATGGCATGGATAGATGCCGACCCTGGCCAGCCTTTTATCGGGCCACCTACCGTGATATCGCTCACCCCGTACGCCCACGCTTCAGACCTGCTCAAGAGAAAGAACCCGCTAGCGATGGGCTTCATCGGCAATACCTCGCCGGTAGGCCGCTTGCTTGAAATGATATCGGGTCTCCAGAAGCTGTACTCGCTGGCCCAGTCCCTCAAACCAGACCTTATCCTGATCAACACCTGCGGTCTGGTGAATGGCGGCGCTGCACGGGAACTCAAGTTCCATGAGATAGATATGATCGCGCCCCGGTACGTAATCGCTCTACAAAAGGGAAACGAAGTGGACCACCTTCTCTCACCGCACTCGCATAGGGCAGGCCTGCTCATCCATCGGCTTCCTGTTTCGCCAGATGCAAGGGTTTCGACCCGTGAGTCGCGACAAGCAATGCGAGAACTAAGATTCAAGGAATACTTTCGGGGAGCTGACTTTCATGAAATCGCCCTGAACGATGTTGGCGTCCACGGTCCGGGCCTGTGTACCGGCGAGCGGCTTGGATTCCGCGATATCAACCGGCTCTCGAAGATCTTCAATGGCATCGTGATTTATGCCGATCTCTCCGCCGACCGACTGTTCCTTATGATCGAGGGCGAGTACGCAGGCGAGGAACTTTACACGGCCAAGGAACAATACAAAGTTCGTGAGGTCGAGATTCTCAAGCGATCTGAGATAGACCATTTGCTTGTGGGGCTTAATGACGACCGGAATATTTGCTTGGGTATCGGCATCCTGCGTGCAATCGACCTGAAGGAAATGGCAATAAGGGTGATCACTCCTGTTCGTGACACCTCACTGGTCCGGCAAATATCGCTGGGCTCCATCCGTGTCAACCCCTCTGGAACAGAACTTGGGCAAATCTGAGCTATGTTCCACGTGGAACATAGCAGAACCGGAGCGTAAATGCAGAGAACGCTGGCAACGCAGAAAAGCAAAGAATGTAATGCCGGAGCGTCCCCTTTGGATTAATATTGCCGAGTTTTTTCTTCCTTTTATCATTATCCTATGGTAAACTGATAAAGTTTTAAACAGCACCGGAGGTGGAGAGAAGCATGGGCAGGGTCATAGCAATAGCCAATCAGAAGGGGGGCGTGGGCAAGACCACGACCACTGTGAACATAGCAGCATCCATGGCCGCCGCTGAAAAAAGCGTGCTCCTCATCGATTCGGATCCCCAGGGCAATTCCACGAGCGGCATGGGGATCGACAGGAACGAGCTATCCAGCAGTACCTACGACCTTTTCACCGGCAAACGGTCGCTCCAAGAGATCAAAAAATCGACGCATTTCCCCTGGCTTGAGGTCGTTCCTGCGAAAATAGACTTGGTAGGGGTTGAGGTGGAACTCATCCAGATGATCTCACGGGAGAGGGTGCTCAAGAGGGCACTCGCACCTGTTCGGGACAACTACGATTACATCTTCATTGACTGCCCACCGTCCCTCGGCCTTCTCACAGTGAACGCCTTGACCGCAGCCGACGGGGTGATCATCCCGGTGCAGTGTGAGTACTACGCACTTGAGGGCCTGACGGCGCTCATGAACACCGTCAAGCTCATAAAACAGGACCTGAATCCGGACCTCGTTATCGAAGGAGTGCTTCTCACCATGTATGACGTCAGGAACAATCTCGCCGAACAGGTGGCGCAGGAAGTACGAAAATATTTCGGCGACAAGGTTTACACGACTGTCATTCACCGGAACGTGGCCCTGAGCGAAGCGCCGAGCCACGGCAAGCCTGTGTTGCTGTACGACATCCGGTCTCGGGGTGCGCAGAGCTATCTTGAGCTCGCAAAGGAGGTTATCGGCCATGCAAAAACAGGCGCTCGGTAAGGGGCTCGGCGCGCTCATCCCTGACTTGTCCGTACTCGATGACAAGGAGAAAAAAGCGCTTGGCATCATCGAGATCGAGCTGGACAAGATCATTCCGAACGAGTATCAGCCCCGCAAAGTTTTCAATGATGAAAAACTCCGGGAACTCGCGGCATCGATCAAAGAGCAGGGGGTGATTCAGCCCGTTATTGTGCACCGGGCTGGCGCTGGTTACCAGTTAATCGCCGGAGAGCGCCGCTGGCGCGCATCAAGACTCGCGGGGCTCAAGACCGTTCCTGCCCTCGTCAAGGAGGCGACCAAGCGGGAGCTCCTTGAGATGGCGCTGATAGAGAACATACAGCGCGAGGACCTGAACCCGCTTGAAGCAGCCGAAGCATACAAGCGCCTCCAAGATGAGTTCAAGCTCACGCAGGAAGATCTCGCAAAGCGGGTCGGTAAAGAACGCTCTACCGTAACGAACTTCCTGCGTCTACTCGGGCTGCCCAAAGAGATAAAACAGGAGCTGGCAACGGGCGCGCTCACCATGGGTCACGCAAAGGCGCTCTTGTCACTCGAACGCGTGCGGGACCAAATGCATGTTGCCGTCATGATTGTGAAGAAGGGGCTCTCAGTGCGCGAAGCCGAAATGCTCTCTTCCCGACTCAAAAACCCACCACCAAAGGAGAAAAAGGCGAGGCTGAGCTACGAGCTGAAATCTGTCGAAGAAAAGCTCAGGAAGGCGCTCGGCACCAAGGTAATCATAACCGCTAAATCAAAGGGCGGCAGGATTGTGGTGGCGTATTATTCCACTGAAGAGCTGGAAAGGATACTGGAGAAAATCTGCTGAAATTACAGCACAAATGAACTTTGAGAAAGTTTATGCAGGGACCGCGAAAAGACGCCGTAATGAACTCTTTTACTTGTTCCATGCCCGAGAACGCTTCGTTGCCGTTTTTCTCGTCGAATCTGCGTCTCGAGGTGTTGACCGTATTGAATTATTTTTGAGGAGGATATATAAATGCTAAAGAAAGGTTCAGGCACACCAGAGCAAGCGGAGATCACGGCATTCTTGGGAAAGGGCACGGAGTTCAAGGGCGTACTCAGCTTCGAGGGTACAATCCGCGTCGACGGCAAAGTGGAGGGAGAGGTTGTTTCCAAAGATACCCTTATTGCAGGTGATGGCGCCTTCCTCCAGGGAGAGATCACCGTCGGCACGATCATTAGCAGCGGCAAGATCGTCGGCAACGTCAACGCGAACCAGAAAGTGCATATCATCGCACCTGGCATCGTTCAGGGAAATATTAAGACGCCCAAGCTCATCATTGAGGAGGGCGTCACATTTGACGGCAAGAGCGAGATGGCGGGCGAAAAGAAAGCTGCTGAGCAGAAGGTCGTATCTCTAACAGAACGTTGACATGCTCGTCAGTTACTAATGCCTTGCCTGCGAAGGTCATCGTTTTGCAGGTCGGGCTCTTTAACCATTTTATTTATCATATCCAGTAAGTGAACGTTTGTTCACCTGTCTGGTAGAAAAGTACATAAAGTACATATTGTTTACAACGCAGCCAGCGTCTTATATAACCCTGATGCGACGGGTTCTACGGCGCACATAAGAAAAATCCTGAATTTGAAGCCCTTGCAGACAGGGTGACCATGAAAGCTCTGTCGTACAAAAACCAAATGACGCTCTTTCATCTCTTCCGTACCCCGGCGCTTTCAGCCTATCAGGCAGCGGGCCTGCTTGCGTCCGCACAAGAAAAGGTCTCTCCCTCCATCCGTGGGATCGAGACTGAGTTTTGCTTTAACGTCTCCGCCGACAGCATGCTCACAGAGGACGAGATGCGTCTCCTGCGTTGGCTTCTTGCCGAGACCTTCGAGCCTGAAAATTTTTCCGGTAAGAGCTTCATAACTCGTCCAGCGTCTCTTATCTCTCGTCCTTTGATTTTAGAAGTCGGGCCCCGTATGAACTTCACAACTGCTTGGTCAACGAACGCTGTTTCGATCTGCCACGCCAGTGGCCTCAAGAAAATTTCGAGGATCGAGCGTTCCCGGCGATACCGCCTCGATCTCGCTGACCAAGGAGTCCTGAGCCAAGATCAACGAGCCTCTTTCCTGTCCCTTGTTCACGACCGCATGACCGAGTGCCCGTATCCGAAACCTCTCACGACCTTCGAAACCGGAATCAAGCCCGAACCCGTACGCATCATTCCAATCATTTCGCAGGGAAGAGCCGCCCTCGAAAAGATCAACCGTGAGATGGGTCTCGGGCTCGATGATTGGGACCTAGACTATTACACAAACCTATTTAAGAACGAGATCAAGCGCAACCCCACAAATGTGGAGTGCTTCGATTTGTCGCAGTCGAACAGCGAGCACTCGCGCCACTGGTTCTTCCGCGGCAGGCTCATCGTCAACGGCAAGGAAGTCCCCGAGACCTTGATGAAGATTGTAAAGTCCACCTACGAAGCGAACAGAAACAACAGCGTCATCGCCTTCAGTGATAACTCGAGCGCGATCAAAGGATACGATATCAATACCATTATCCCTGAGATCGTCGGCAAGCCCTCAGCGTTCCGCGAAATGCGGCGTAAATACCATATCATCTTTACCGCTGAAACACACAACTTTCCATCCGGCGTGGCGCCGTTTCCCGGCGCAGAGACCGGTACAGGCGGGCGTATCCGTGACGTCCAAGCGACAGGCACGGGGGGTCTCGTGATCGCCGGTACGGCCGCATACTGTGTGGGCAATCTCCTCATCCCCGGCTACGTGCTCCCATGGGAAGATGCATCCTATGCATATCCGCATAACCTCGCATCTCCTCTTCAGATCGAGGTTGAAGCGAGTAACGGCGCTTCGGACTACGGAAACAAGTTTGGCGAGCCCGTGATCCAGGGCTTTACACGATCCTTCGGTCTCCGGATGCCCGATGGTGAGCGCCGGGAATGGATCAAACCGATCATGTTCAGCGGCGGCGTGGGCCAGATGGACAGCCGACATACAGACAAGACGGCAGCGCGGAAGGGGATGCTTGTGGTCAAGGTCGGAGGTCCGGCTTACCGCATTGGCATGGGGGGCGGCGCTGCCTCTTCTATGATCCAGGGCGAAAACATCGCTGAACTTGACTTCAATGCGGTGCAGCGTGGTGACGCCGAGATGGAGCAGAAGCTGAACCGCGTCATACGCGCTTGTGTGGAGTTTGGGGAGAAGAACCCGATCCAGAGCATTCACGATCAAGGGGCGGGTGGCAACTGCAACGTGGTGAAGGAGATCGTGCACCCGGCTGGTGCGAAGATCGATATCAGGAAGATTCGGGTCGGTGACAATACACTCTCGGTGCTCGAGATATGGGGCGCGGAGTACCAGGAACAGAATGCACTTCTTCTCAAATCAGAACATGAACGTCTCTTTCGCTCGCTCTGCGATCGAGAGAAAGTGCCTATGGCCGTGATCGGCAGGGTCACAGGAGACGGTTACATTGTGCTCAACGACGAGACGAATGATTCGATGCCCGAGAGCCTCGAGCTCGCAAAAGTGCTCGGTGATATGCCACAAAAGGTTTTCAGGCTGGATGGCAAGATGCCGACGCTCAGACCGCTCGAACTCCCCAAGGGCCTTACCGTACGCAAGGCCCTCGACCGCGTTTTGCGGTTGCTCTCCGTGGGCTCCAAACGATTCCTCACGAACAAGGTTGACCGTTCGGTAACGGGCCTTATCGCACGTCAACAGTGCTCTGGTCCGCTCCAGCTCACGGTCGCGGACGTGGCCGTTATCGCCCAGTCCCACTTCGGGATAACGGGCGCCGCCATCGCCATCGGTGAGCAGCCGGTGAAGGAATTGATCGATCCCGCAGCCATGGCGCGCATGAGTGTTGGTGAAGCGCTCACGAACATCGTCTGGGCCGAGTTGAGCGCCCTTGAAGACATTCGATGCTCGGGCAACTGGATGTGGGCGCCCAAGCTCCCGGGCGAGGGCAGCCGTCTTTACGATGCTGCTGTTGCCATGCGGGACATTATGATAAAGCTTGGAATCGCGGTCGATGGAGGCAAGGACAGCCTTTCCATGGCGGCCAAGGTCAAGAAATCCGACGGGACGAGCGAGACCGTGAAGTCACCGGGCACACTCGTCATATCCGCTTACGCCACCTGTCCCGACATCACCAAGACCGTTACGCCGGATCTTAAGGCGCCGGGAAGGGGAAAGCTCCTGTTCATAGATCTCTCGGGGGGAAAGAGCCGTCTCGGCGGATCTGCGCTTGCTCAGGTCTATGGCCAAGTGGGGAACGATCCGCCTGACATTGACGATCCCGCACTTCTGAAGCGTGCATTCAACGCGATCCAGACGCTGATCAAGAAAGGACTGGTGCTCTCAGGCCATGACCGTTCCGACGGTGGTCTCATCACCACGCTCCTCGAAATGGCATTCGCCGGTAATTGCGGCATCGAGGTCAATCTCCCGTCCGAAATCATGCATAGCAAAGATCCGATTTCGGTCCTGTTCTCTGAGGAAGCAGGGCTCGTGATCGAATATCTTCCGGAGAATGAGTCCGCGATCTGCCGGATCCTGAACAAGGCAGATGTCCCGAATATGGTCTGCGGCACAACAACCGTTGTTAAAAAAATCAAGCTGTCCGTAAGCTGGAAGAATGTTCTGAACGAAGATATGCTCATGCTCCGTGACATCTGGGAGGAGACGAGCCATCGGCTTGATCTGCTGCAGAGAAACCCCGAAAACATCCGCGAGGAACGAAATAATATCTATGATAGGAAGGGCCCATCATTTGTCATCCCCTTCAATCCAAAGCCCACGACTCGGTCGATCCTCCAGGATACTAACAAGCCTAAGGTCGCAGTCATCCGCGAAGAGGGGAGTAACGGCGACCGGGAAATGGCCTCTGCGTTCTATCTCGCGGGCTTCGAACCCTGGGACGTGATGATGACCGATCTGCTCGAAGGCCGCGCTACACTTGATCGGTTCCGTGGTGTGGTCTTCGTCGGCGGTTTCAGTTATGCCGATGTGCTCGATTCGGCAAAGGGCTGGGCAGCGTCCATCCGCTTCAACCAAAAGGTGTGGGATCAGTTCGAGCAATTCTACCATCGGCCCGACACCTTCAGCCTCGGGGTGTGCAATGGATGTCAGCTCATGGCGCTATTAGGCTGGGTGCCCTGGCGGGGCATTTCGGACGAGCTACAACCGCGTTTCATCCACAACCAGTCCGGCCGATTCGAGTCCCGCTTCACGACGGTAAAAATATTAAAGAGCCCCTCCGTCATGCTCAAAGGCATGGAGAACTCCGTGCTCGGCATTTGGGTAGCCCATGGCGAAGGCCTAGCCTACTTCCCGGACAAACAGATGTTCGCCGAGTGCGAGTTCGGCCTCGCGCCCATACGCTACGTGGATGATGAATCAAATATTACCGAAGCCTATCCATTTAACCCCAATGGCTCACCTGCCGGCATCGCTGGCCTATGCTCGCCCGACGGCCGCCACCTCGCCATGATGCCCCATCCTGAGCGCACTATGCTCACTTGGCAGTGGGGATGGCTCCCTGAAGACCTCAAGAAATCCCTCACTGCATCTCCCTGGCTCAGGATGTTCCAGAACGCACGGGAGTGGTGCGCGCGCTCCTAGGATAAGCACCAAGGGGCCTTACCGACAACGCAGATCGTGTATGGTTTACGGCGGTGATAACAACTTCACGAATCCTGCGACCTGTCTGGCTAACAGAAATATTATCATCTTTACAAACCGACAGGAAGAAATGCCGGCGAGATAAAACAGATGCTGGCTGAGCAGCACGTAGCCACTAAAAGGAAAAACCTCAGTTTCGGTATGATCCTGTCATAATTCTTGCTTGGTCAGTCAAGCGATACGACAAAACTCCCGGGATATCCGTGCTCGGAAAAATTCTTCTCCGCTTTCTCTGCAAACTTCAACGACGAATACCTGCCTGCATAAACCCGGAAAAAAAGCTCGCCATTCACATTTGCCGTATGAATTTCGGAGAATGTGAATATCTTCTTCATCTCTTCAGAGAGCCTCACCGCATTCTTATAGTCCGTAAACGCGCCGATCTGAACCGTATAGTTGCCGGCATCATAATTTGCGGGGCCTGTATATTTCTCCTGTCCGTCGGAGCCACCTGAGCGATACCCCAGCGCTTCGATCCGCACTGTCGCGGTGCCGGCGATGTCCACGCCGAGCTTTTTTGCCGCGCCGTAGGAGAGATCGATAATCCGTCCCTTAACAAACGGCCCGCGATCATTGATACGGACGATTGCCTCCCGCCCATTGTCCTTATTGTATACCTTTACATACACGCCGAGCGGTAAGGTCTTGTGCGCTGCGGTCATGGCGTTCATATCATAGATCTCGCCGTTACTCGTGGTCTTCCCATGAAAATCCTTTCCGTACCAGCTCGCGACCCCTGTCTGGGCGAACCCCTCGTGGCTCTCCAGCGGTTCATATCGTTGCCCTAAGACCGTATAGGGCTTCTGCCATGCCTTTGCTCCCGGCGCTGCGGATCCCGGTGTTCCTGAAATATTGGAGCTTTTAGCAGCGCAGGCCGATAAGACCAGTGTGCAAGACATGAAAAAAGCAACGCATCTCAACATCCTTACCGTATCCATTTGACCCTGCATCATGAAAAGGAATGTAGTGACGTCACGAAACTGTTCATAATCTTTGCAAGCGGTGATATAATACAAATTATCGTTTCAGAGAGCAATAGGAAAAAGGTGATTTTTTGACGAAAGACACTGCAAGAAAAGAAATATGGAAATCTCCATGAAAAGTGATTTTGGCGATCGAGCGCCTCTCAAGGTGTATCGTCAGGTCCGCCTCTCTGCCGGAACTGACGCCCTGACGTCGGGAGAACTTCTCGTCAAATTCCGCGTCTATCTACCCGATCGTCCCGGATCCCTCGCCGCCTTCGCCACTGCCATTGCTCATACCGGCGGGAACATCTCCTTCTTCCACTACGATCGATCAACGGACAGTAGCCGCGTTGCCGTTGCAGTGCATCTCGGAGGGGAAGACAGCCTGAACGCACTCCTGCAATCCCTGCAAGAGAAAGAGTACGGCTTCAAGAGCGTGCGCTGCGCGCCGGACGAGGTGCTGGTCACGACCGTAGAAAGCATTCTCGAGGTGAAGGTCCGTCTGGTCAACAAGCCCGGCTCCCTCGCGTCCTTTGCCAGGCTTCTCGCCGAACACGATGCAAATGTGATCTATATGCTTTATGATGAGGACATCGACGCAGAGTCCGCAGATATCGCCATGGCCGCCGCGAACCCGCAGGAGATCAACACGCTCCTGCAGGCAATAAACGAAAAAGGATACCACTACCGTGTCGTGTACCGCGGCAGCAACAAAGAGGAGGCATCGCGAATCATCGGCCTGAAGATGGTCGAAAAATTTTTCCTCCGTCTCAAGCAGCTCCTCCCATCGAGCGATGTGGCGGAGATCAAATCCCTCGTGGACTCATCCCGGGAGCTGCACCAGGACCTGGTGCACTTTGCTACGGAAGCCGGTAATAACCTCGAGGCAGGCGACGTGTTCGAGACGGTGCTTTCGTTTGCATCGCGATCGAGGAGCCGGATCGGCGAAAATTTCTCAGCGACACCGATGAGGCCGCTGCGCTTCCACAACTGGGTAACGCTCCTCGGGTTCCGTCTGCCTTCGAGTGAGAACTTCTACTTGCTGCGCGATGGCGACGACCTGACCATGATCGACGCCGGCCACGGTATATACTATGAAGACATCAAGCGCCTCATCAGGAATCAGGGGATGGACCCGGCATGGGTGAGACGGATCTACGTCACCCATCCCGACACGGACCACGCCGGAGCGTCCGGATACTTCGAACAGGAGTTCGGGACGGCGGTCTTCATGCACCCAGGCAGCGCCGATGTCATCACTCATATGAACCGGGCGCACGGGATTTCGGGAAGCCTCCTGAACCTGAACAAATACTACACGCGGCTTTCGAGCCGGTTCACGGAGTGCCTCTTTCCGTCCCAACCGCACCACTTCTCTACAAGAGAACGAGAAGAGACAGGCTCATTCTGGACCATCGACACCTTTACGGTCGGCCCGCTCCGGTTCGAAGTTCTCGAAAGCCATGGCGGCCACACTCCTGGACTGGTCTTTTTCCTAAACCGGGAATTCGGGCTGCTCTTCACCTCGGACTTTCTCCTGAACATGCGGAGCCTGTCATCCGAAGAAAAAGAATACCTCGGCATCTATCGGTATCTACTCACGAGCCCAAACAGCGATTCCAGGGTCTATAAAGAAGAGGCTGCCTCGTTGAAGGAAATGATTCTCTCTCTGGACGAAACATTGAGGGTCCATGGCGGGCAAGCGTACATATTCCCGGGCCATGGTGATTACTATCCGGCTGCAGCACTGAAAGAGAAGTAACCGGGATTTTCACCCTACGGAGTCGTACGTAAGGAATCAATCCCATCGCTGTAGTGCTCCCTCTCTGGGTGGATTCGGGCGATCAGATCGTGATGAAATATTCTTTCCCGTTCAACGTCTGATCCTATATACCCCAGCTTCTTTAAAACCGTCACAAACTTCATGGTCGCTGATACATAGCCATCGGTGAGCTGGGCACAGTATTTGGGGGAAAGCATGATCGTGTCAAGTACGAAGCGCTCATCAACGATACCGATGTAATCCGCAATCATCCGAGCCGCTTCAGCCGGCCGTTTTCTGATGAATTCGGTTGCTTCTTCATGGAGTCTGAGAAACTTCTCAACCATCGTCGTTTCCCTTGATAAATAGCCGGTGTCCACAACAATTCCGTAGCTCGGGTTATTGGGCCAGAGACTTGAAGGCGGATAGAGCACTTTACCAGCAGCAAATCGTTTGATCGCGACGGCAAGGGCGGGTGTACCCACGGCAGCAGATACCTCATCCCTGACCACCGCCTCGGTCACAAGATCCGCCCACGGATAATTGACGATCTCGATATCACGAGCAAAACCCAACCGCTCAATGCAGTCGTATAAGATAACGTCGTGGATGGAACCCCTTCCAGGTACTCCGATCTTCCTTCCACGGAACTGACTCAGGATCATTCCGAGGTCGTCGGACTCATGAAACCCGGTCCACTGCGATTTCCCCGCAATGACCGTTCCTTCAACATGGCCGCCTGCCACACAGATGACCTTGATCCCTTGGTCTATGCCGATGATAGCAGGCGGCAGTCCGATGTATGCCATATCAAGCTCGCCCCTGCCAAAGGCCTTCATGATCGCCGGCCCCGTACCCATCAGCCTCCATTCTATCTCAGCGCCGAATCGCGAATCGGTGTCGCTCGTTGCCATTAAGAGGATCGACGTGTGATAGAAGGTCGAGAGATGTCCAATCCTGATCTTCATGAGCTGGGAGCCCCTCGCACTAAGGAATATGTCCGTATAATCATAATAATCGTCATGACCGCGGGAGTCAAGTACCGTGAAATGATCGCTTTCCTGTTGAAGGGGCATATGCAGTGTGATAATATAATCTTGTATGAAAATCATGATCGACAGGGACAGTTCGGCGTTATTAAGAACGCTCGATGTTCTCAGATTGCCTGCCTTCATTGTCGACAAAGAATGGACGGTCCTTTCTTGCAATGACAATGTGCTTCTGTTCTTCGAATATGAGCGCAGTGAAGTTATCGGCAGGAATCTCGAAAAGTTCATATCGCTCGACAATATTCTCAGCGAGCACGGATCCGCCGGCCGCTCTCCCTCCACAAATGTGCCTACCGGGGGAGAATCCTCCTCGGCTCTGCGATCCTTCTGTTTTCGAAAGAACGGCAGCCCCCTGGCTTCCAGGATCGCCGTTATCCCGGTCAGAAACCATCGGCCGGACACAATGATCATCGTGGTCCGTGATGCGGCCGGACAAAAGGCCGCTCCTTCAGAACCTGGTTCGAGAGCGCACCGGGACAGGGCAACGCAAGGCGAACTGATCAACGAGCTGAGCAGTATCATCAATTCCAGCCTGAGCATCGGGACGATTTTCCGGATGGTTGTCTCCGAGCTTCGGAAAATCATCAACTACAGCAGGGCAAGCCTGCTGCTGTACAATGAAAAGGACGACAACCTCTTGATCTTCGCTCTGGACACGGAGATGAAGACCGCGATGAAAAAGGGGGTGAAGGCCCCGATCGAGAGAACCAGCGCCGGCTGGGTCGTGAGGAACAACCAGCCCTGGATCAGCTACGATTTGAACGAAACTGCGTTCCCGCTCGACAGAAAGCTTCTGCACGAAGGCATCCGGTCGACGATCAGCATCCCTTTGTTTCATGACCGCATGCTCGGCGTATTCAATTTTGACAGCACCAGGCCATCGCAATATTCGGAGAAAGACTACGAGATCCTTCTCCCCGTCGCCAAGCATATCGCTGTCGCTCTCGAGAACGCGCTCCTGTTCGAGGAGATCTCAAAAGAAAAGAAGGAGTGGGAGCGCACATTCGACGCCATCACCGACATGGTCTGGATCGAGGACGGCAGACAACGGGTGATCCGCGCGAATCATACCCTGTTGGCTAGGACAGGTTATTCCAAAACAGAGATCACCGGCAAGCTGTGCGCAGAGATCATGGAAAATATCGGCATCCTGCTGACCGACGGCTGTCTCTGCTCCGAAACGCTCTCATGCAAGAGGCCGTCGTTCCAGGAGATGAAGAGCGTTAGCGGTGGCATATTCCATTTCTGGGCATACCCGCTCGTCGACGAGGAGGGCAGGCTCTACGCAATCGTCCACTACCTTAAGGACGTGACAGCCCAGAGGAGGCTCGAACAGCAGCTCATCCGGTCGGACAAGCTCGCCTCCCTGGGTACACTTGTCGCGGGCATCGCTCACGAGATCAACAACCCTCTGGGGATCATTGCGGGCTACTCGGAGGCGCTCCTCGACCGGGCCCACGACCAGTCGCTTGCCGGAATCCGGGAGTTCGAGGACTTTCCCGAGTATCTCAGGACAATCCACAATGAAATCTTTCGGTGCAAAACGATCCTCAGAAGCCTGCTCGAGTTCGCCCGTCCGTCCGGAGGCACCTTCCGCGAAATCGACATTAACGAGCTCATCAAGGAAGTCCTTCTCCTGCTCAAGCACCGTACCGCGCGGCTGAAGCACACCCTCGAACTCAACCTGAACCGGGATATTCCGAAAATCTACGCAGACGCCGGCAGCCTGCGTCAGCTGTTGATGAACCTATTATTAAACGCCATCTACTTCACTCCCGAGGGCGGCAGCATCGCCATCCGGACAGCCGAGGATGACCTGATGCGGGAAGACGGACGCATTGCCTGCCCGAGCCGGATCCGCCTGTCAGTTTCTGACACAGGCGCGGGGATCCCACCCGATCTTTTGGACAAGATCTTCGATCCCTTCTTCACCACCAAGCCTGTTGGTGAAGGGACCGGGCTCGGCCTTACCATCTGTCATAAAATTGTGGAAGAGCACGGCGGCGCTATCGATGTGGACAGCGAACCCGGCAAGGGCGCCACATTCATCATTACGCTTCCGTCGATCATGTGCAAGGAGTAAGAAATCAAAGGCGCATTTCACTGCGAAAAGCGCAGAGGAAATCTTTAAGTCTTGCAGTTACGAAAAATCTGCGTGTTTTTCACACCTTCGCCGTTGAGTTTCCTATTATGATCAACATTCTCGTCGTGGATGATGAAGAGCCATTCAGAAGGCTCCTGAAAAAAGAGCTTACCCGTAAAGGCTATTCCGTGGAGGCAACCGCAGACGGAAGCGAGGCCCTGCGGCTCCTGCGCAATCGCTCGTTCGATGTGATCCTCCTCGACATCGTCATGCCCGGCGTGGACGGAATATCGCTCATGAAGAAGCTAAAGGAGGACTCGGAAGCGCCAACTATCATCGTACTGACCGGCAAGGCAACGGTGGAGACCGCGGTGGAGGCCATGAAGAACGGCGCCTATGACTACCTCACCAAGCCCTACAAACTCGATGAGCTGGTGATCGTCATCGAGCGGGCCTACGAGTACGGCAGGCTCTCAGTCAAGAGCAAGCTTCTGGAGCAGGAGCTGGTCAGAATCGAATCTCCCTTGGAGTTCGTCGGTAAAAGCAAACAGCTCAAGGACATCCTCGCGCTCATCCAGAAGGTGGCTCCCACGGACTCGCCTGTGTTCATCCAGGGCGAGAGCGGCACGGGCAAGGAGCTTGTCGCGAACACCGTCTGGCACTACAGCACGCGCAAGGAGGCTCCGTTCATCGCCCTAAATTGCGCCTCCCTGTCAGAGAACCTCATCGAGTCAGAGCTCTTCGGCCACGAGAAAGGAGCCTTTACCAGCGCATACCAGATGAAGCACGGACTCGTTGAAGTGGCGGATAAGGGGACTCTCTTCCTCGATGAGATCGGAGAGATGCCTATCGCGCTCCAGGCAAAACTCCTTCGGTTCCTCGATTCCGGCGAGTTCCGGCGGGTGGGCGGGAACAAGACCCTCTCTGTTGACGTGCGGGTAATCGCCGCGACGAACAAGGACATTCCTCAGCTGATCAAGGCCGGAAAGTTCAGGGAAGACCTCTTTTACCGATTGAACGTAATCAACATTGCCATTCCACACCTCCGGGAGCGGAAAGAGGACATCCCGGAGCTTGCCCGCCATTTTCTCGAGAAGTATGCGAAAAAGCTCGCCAAGCACATCACTGGCCTCACGCCCGATGCCCTGGAAATGCTTGCGGCATACCACTGGCCAGGCAACGTGCGGGAACTCGAGAATGTTATCGAACGGGCAGTGATACTGTGCGAATCGGACACTCTTGGGGCCGAAGACCTCTCGATACCATCCCCTTCTGTCGTCGCGCAACTCGGGACCAACCCTTCCCTCGAAGAGATGGAGAAGAAATACATCCTGCAGGTCCTGAAGGAAGCGAACAACAACCAGTCCAAAGCAAGCCAACTCTTGGGGATAGACCGGAAAACCCTTTACCTTAAACTCAAAAAGTACGGGATCAATCCCTAGTGTTATAACGTCATCACGGCTATAGCGTGAAACGACAAGTATGTCCTGCAATAATGAGCAGCGTCATGTGCACGGACTCGTGAATGATTCCTTCCGTGTTGGCGGTGCCGGGACGTCGACAGTAGGCTGCGATATACAATCACGTTCAGTGTTTGAAGAACCTGTTATATGCCCGCGAAGAGAGCACGCTCCATGCCCTGCCTGTCCAGCGCTTCTCCGATGACGACAAGCCTGCTGTTCTCGATGTCCTTTTCAAAGCGGACCGCGTTAATCTTGCCGTAGGCGGTGTCGAACCGGTACGGTCCCTCCTGCGTGTTCACCAGCGCCTTTGCCCGCGCCACTGACCCGAACCGTCCTTTCGCTAGTTCATCAAAAAAGTCTTTTATTACGGAGAAAGCAGGCTTACTGATGATCCTTAACGACACCGTCTCAAAATTGAAATGACAATCGCCTGAACGAATTCTGCGGTGTTGGGGCGACCGGGGAAGGGGAATATCAATATCGGCGTTCACCGTACGGAGAAGTACGGCATGGGGATTGATGGATGCGATCAACCGTTCCGCAGCAGCGATGGCGGCCTCTCCGGCGAGGTCAGTCTTGTTCACGAGGATAACGTCGGAGTTGGCTATCTGATCCTCGAAGAAGCTTCCGTACCTGCCCGATTCGTAGAGTTCGGCAAACTCCACGGCATCTACGATACCGACCACGTTCGCCGTCCCGATTCCAGCACCTTCGAGTGCCTCAAGCACGCCGGAAGGAGATGCAACACCGCTCGGTTCGATCAGGAGGTGCTTTGGAGCGAACGTCTTGGCGATTCTCTGGATCGTGGTGATCAGGTCGAACTTAAGGGTGCAACACACGCACCCGCTCGGCAGCTCGACAGATTCGATTCCGTCCGTGGAGAATATCTCTCCGTCGATTCCTGCGGCGCCGAAATCGTTCACCAGAACAACGGCTTTCCCCGCCAGGCCCTTCACGAAGTTCCTGATAAACGTTGTCTTTCCCGAACCCAGCAAACCGCAGACAATTGTCGTTTTCATAAGACCGTCTCTTTAATTTACTATACTGAATTCACCGATGCGACAGAATGCAAAAAGAATCCGATGTTCAGTTTAATGCAATGGCGATGCCACATTATGTGACCATGATTTCAAAATGGTAAAAAAGCATCCAAAAGAGGGATAATACTGTCAGAGGATAAAACCATGAAACTCATAGAAAAACTGAAAGAGCGGAAGGAAGGGATATCCTTCGAATTCTTCCCGCCGAAGTCGAATGCGGGAAGAGACGCGTTCATTAAGGTCGTACAAGAACTTAAGGTCTTCGACCCGCTGTACGTTTCCGTTACTTACGGGGCAGGCGGCACCACTCAGGATAGGACGTTCGAGGCCCTTACAGAGATAAAAAATGAGACTGAGCTCACCGTAATGTCGCACCTTACGTGCGTCGGGGCGACGAGGGCGTCCCTGTCTGTGCTCCTTGAGAAGTACCAGGCCGCCGGCATCGACAGCATTCTTGCGCTACGCGGCGACCCGCCAAGGAACGCACCATGCTTTAGCCTAGGCCAGGGAGAGTTTAAATACGCACGAGACCTCGTCGATCTCATCCAGAAATACGGCTCTTTTTCTATTGCCGTGGCAGTGTATCCCGAGGGGCATGGGCAGTCGCCAAGCATAGAGAAAGACATGGAATTTACGAAGCAAAAAATCGATGCTGGTGCGGATTTCGCCATCACTCAGATGTTCTTCGACAACCACTACTATTACGCCTTCATGGACCGGGCCGAGAAACTCGGCATCTCGATACCCGTTCTACCGGGAATCATGCCGATCATAGACTGTAAGAGAGTCGCAGAGTTCGCCAGTCTCTGCAATGCTACGGTGCCGAGGGAAATCCTCGAAAGGATGGAGCCGGTGATGGACATGCCCGAAGAAATGCGGAAGCGCGGCGTGGAATTCGCGGTCCGGCAATGTGAGGACCTGATGAAAAACGGAGTGAAGTATTTCCACTTTTACACCATGAATCGATCAGACTCGGTGAGCGAAATACTGCATGCCATCGGGAAAAAGTAGGACAAAGAACAACGATCCATCCGATCTCATACTACGCATAAGGTGAGGAAAATATCCCCGCAGCGTGGGGCATTTTTCATCTATTCTGCAGATGAAGATAATCTATAGATTCAGCTTGAGGCCTCGGACGACGCCGTGGGCTCCGACTCCCCGGATGCGAGCTACAGGACCATCAATGAAAATGCAGGACGCGTTTCCTCCGGGTTTTCGGGTGCTTTTCTCTTCTCGGGAATCGCAGTGGGGGACCCTGACTGACTTCTTTCAGTAACACTTAATAGCGAGGTACGATATAGGCCTCTTCCAATGCGGTCCCATCTGCGGCCTGGCATCGTAGTTGCACCATGTCTGCTAGCATGAAAGATATCATCCTCTGTTCCTCCAATCCCCTGATGATTAAGAGCCTGTACGGGGTCCTTCGGGATGAAGGGCATAATGTGGAAACTGTCGAACACCCCGCCCACGCCGTCCAGAAAGTCCTGCGCCGGAGTTATGACCTCATCATCGTTGACTCAGAGCCTTTTGGCCTGTCCGCGGAGGACGCTGTGCATATCATCAAGACCGTGGCACCGGAAATACCCGTCCTGTGTCTTGGCTTCGGGCGCACTAATTATAATGAGGCTGCGGTTGAGACGCCTCTTGACCTTGAAGATTTCAAGCGGATGGTCCACAGTTATGCAATCTGAGAATGCAATTCCACTTAGTTAGGAAGGAGACGCTATGAAACCGAAGAACGTGATTCTCAAAGCCTTTGAGGGAGGCAAGACCGAAAGGTTGCCGGTGACCCTCTTCGGCGCGGGTATGTGGAGCATCAAGCGGTTCGGGACGTCATTCGAGGAACTTGCACGGAACGCTGACAAGATGACCGCCATGCTCGTTGCCATGAGCGAAACGCTTCAGTGCGATGTCGTATACGCCGGTTCGGGTTACAATAATTTCCACGCCTCGGCCCTGGGCGGGAAGATCAAGTTCCGCGAGATGGGTGCGCCTGACCTTGAGGGCCACTTCGTGTCGTCGGAGGAGGACCTAGCGAAGCTCAAGATTGCTGACATAGACAAGGACGAGACCATAAATGTTGTAAAAAAGTCTTTGCGCCAGACGAAAGCGAAGATCGGCGACACCTATGCTGTGACCATGACGGCTTGGGGCCCCTTCACCCTCGGCGCCCGATTCGTGGGAGAGGAGGCCATGATGAAGGCCACCTTCAAGAAGCCGGCCTTTGTCGAGAAGGTCGTGGACTTCGCCACCGATCTCCTGATCCACCTCTACGAACCAATCGTCGCGGACAAAACGCTTGAGGTCATAAGCCTTGCGGACCCCACAGCCTCGGGAGATCTCATCTCCCGGAAGCAGTTCGAGAAGTTTGCTGTGCCCTATCTCAAGAAATTCACTGACTGGGCGAGGTCCAAGGGCGTTCATACGCTGGTCCACATCTGCGGCAACACCACGGACCGACTTGACCTCTTCCCGCAAACAGGGGCAAGCTGCATCAGCCTGGACCACAAGACGGACATGGTAAAGGCAAATGAAGTGCTCCACGGGAAGATGTGTTTCGGCGGTAATGTGGACCCGGTGAAGATTATGCTAAACGGCTCCGTGCAGGACGTGGAAAACACCTGCAAGGATGTAATTAAAACTTGCGGTACGGGCGGCGGCTTTGTGCTCATGCCGGGCTGCGATATTCCGCCCACGGTGCCCTATGACAATATCAGGAAGTTCATTCAGGCGGCGCATGAATCGAAACCATAAGACGGTGACGTCATATGGTTACGAGGCTTGTATCGTGAGGCTTAGTTCGAAACGGAAAGATGAGAACACGGACTATGTGGCCGCAAAGATGAACCGGCATCGTGACCGTGACGCTATTTTGTTGATTCCGGTTTATCCGGACTAGAGAAAAGGAGGTGAGGCGGTTCCAGCTTATATGTAAGGAAGGAGGTGCGGTTTGTGGGCATCTTGGAGGAGTTGAAAAAACTTTTTTCCGGGGCACAGAAAGCACCCGGGCAAGGGGAGGTAAAAAAAATGGCTGATAAGAAAATGACATTGGAAGAAGTGAACGAGTACATGAAGAAGCAGTGCGGGTTCGTGCCGAGGATGTTTCAGATCATCAACACCGTGACCCCTGAACCGGGGAGGACTTTCGCCGATTTCTATGCGACAATATTTGGCGATGGGGCCCTTTCCCGTAAGGTGAAGGAACTGATGTTTATGGCAGGCGGTGTGGGTTACTGCTCGCCGCGGTGCATAATCCACGTGATCCCTGCGATCAATGCGGGAGCGACCACGGGCGAGATTTTCGAGGCGGCATCAGTGGGCATGATCCTCGGGGGCTTCGTGCCTGGTGGGCCGGGCATTCCTTATGCCTTCGAGTACGCACTGAAGTGCCTTGACATTGAGGCTAAGTACCGCAAGGGGGAGAAGTGGGAGTATCTTCCACAGCCAAAGTTCGACCACGGCGTATTTTAATCACGGACAGTCCCCGGGGAGGCTTCTATAGCCTCCCCAGTACTCATACATTCATAAAATGCACCAATCTGCCGCGGGGTCATGAGGCACAGAGAACATCCATCTCTCTTTTGACCGACTCCGTCACCTTATTCTATTTTCTCCGTGTCGTGGTGCTTCTGTGTGAAAAAACGTAATCGGTTCACTAAAAGGAGCTCTCATGTTCAAGTTTGCTAAAGAACAAAAGGTCTACTCCATCGCCGGCACGGCGATCGGCGGACAACCCGGCGACAGGCCGCCGCTCCTGATCGCCTCCATGTTCCACAACAAGGACAAGATCATGCAGGACCGGAAGGGCAATTTCGACCGCAGGCGCGCCTCCGAACTGATCAAGCAGCAGGAATCGCTCTCTGCGTCAACCGGCGTCCCCGGCATGGTCGCCATGGTGGCCAACACGCCGGAAGAGGCAAAGATCTACATCGATTTCTTCCTTGAGACCACGAACATGCCCTTTGGCATCGACATGTGGGTCGCCGAGCAGCGCGCGAAGGCGACGGAGTACGTGTCCAAGCTCGGGGTGCAGGACAAGTTCCTGTATAACAGCATTACGCCCTGGGACAAAGACGTCAAGGGGCAGGTGCAGAAACTAAAGGACCTCGGCATAAAGCATGTTGTGGTGCAGGCCTTTGACGATAAGGACCAGTCACCCGCGGGCAGGGTGAGTTCGCTAGAGCGGTTGCTGGAACAGGGAGCCGGAGACTTCGATACCGTGATCGTCGACACATCGGTCATGAACCTGCCGTCAACGTCCTTCTCGCTCGTGGCGAACCGCCTGATCAAGGAAAAGTACGGCCTTCCCTGCGGCGGCGCCTATTCGAACGGCACTCATATGTGGAAGGAGGCAAAGACGCTCTGGAGCCTCGACGCCTTCAAGGCCATGGATGCCGTGGCGCAGGGGATGTCTTCGGTGCTCTGGAGCGATTATAGCTTTTACGGGCCCATCGTCACTGCGTCCCGGATCTTCCCGGCCGTAGCTACGGCGCATATCCTGCTCTCGACGCTCGTTTATTCGGAGCAGGGAAAGATACCTGACAATGCACAGCTTCCGATCAGGAAGTGCTTCTCAGACTTCCTGACTAAACTCGAATCGGGGGGAGCGAGAAAATGACATATACCAAACCCGAAGCTCCAAATATCAACCAGTTCAAAACATCAACATTCTGGGCGTTCGCATGCCCGGATGCTGATGTATATTGGGGATTTGGATCTCGGATTTTGAGATTGGAACAGTGAGAGGGAGGTTCAATGAACGCACGAGAACGTGTACTAAAGCTCTTTGCCGGCGAGGCAGTGGACAGGCCGCCGTGCTTCAGCGGCATGGGGAACGTGACCACCGAGGGTCTCAAGTCCCTCAACCAGAAGTTCGCGGCAACTCATCTAGACGCAAAGATGATGGCCGCTGCGGCCGCATCAACGCATAAACTGTTCGGCTTCGAATGCGGCGTCGCCCCTTTTGATCTCTGCATCGAGGCAGAAGCCCTCGGCTGCGAAATCAACGTCTATGCCCATTCCGAGGACCTGCTCTACCCCACGATCAAGAAGAAACTGGTACGTAACGAGGCAGAAATGGAACTGGTGGTACCCGCCGACCTCGTCAGGCGCGGGAGGGTCCCCATGATGCTCGATGTGATCAAGTTCATGAAGAGCGATATTGGCGACAAAGCGGCTGTCGGCTCATACGTGCTCGGGCCCTTCACCCTGGCCGGACAGGTAATGGAGTTGAACGACCTCCTGAAGCTGTCCTTCAAAAAGCCGGACAAGATCGGCAAGCTCTTGGACACGCTCTCCGGGGTGACCATCCAGGTGGCGCAAGAATACGAAAAGGCAGGCGTAGACTACATCACCGTGAGGGAGATGGGCGCTACTTCAGATGTGCTCTCACCCCGTGTCTTCAAGAGCCTTATCCTGCCGTACCTGACGAAGATCTTCGCGAAACTCAAGGTCCCGAGCGTTCTCCACATCTGCGGCAAGACGAACGACATCGTGCCGTTCATGGCGGAAAGCGGCGCCAGGGCGATCAGCGTGGACCAGAAGAATGACGTCGCCGAGACCCGCAAGAAGCTGGGCCCCAAGGCACTCGTATTCGGGAACTACGACCCTTACAACGTTCTCGTCGCCGGGACCCCGGACTTGGTCCGTGCCACGGTCCGGAAGTGCATTGATGACGGTGTGAGCGCGGTCTGGCCGGGCTGTGACATCTGGCCCACGGTGCCGGTCGATAATTTCAAGGCGATGATGGACGAAGTGAACAACTACAGGAGGTAATCCTATGGCTACAGAAGAAAAAAAGAAAGGGCTGTTGGAGAAGCTGAGGAACGCGGTCATACAATACGATGAGGACACTGCCAAGGAGGCCGCCAACGAGGTGCTCGCGGAGGGAGTTGACGCGAACGACGCCATCTTCAACGGCCTGGTCTCAGGAATGGTAGAGGTCGGCCGGATGTTCGAGGCCCAGGAGTACTTCGTGCCTGAGCTCCTGATGTGCGCCGACGCTCTGTATGCGGGACTCGACATCTTAAAGCCGCATGTCAAGCAGCTAGACCTCGGTGTGAGAGGCTCGGTAGTGATCGGGACCGTAGAAGGAGACGTGCACGACATTGGCAAGAACATTGTAAAAATGATGTTCGACGTGGCCGGATTCACCGTTTATGACCTTGGCCGCGACGTTCCGCTCGACAAGTTTGTGCAGGAGCAGCTCCGGACCGATTCTGACCTGGTCTGTCTCTCGGCCATGATGACCACGACCATGACCGGTATGAAGAAGGTCATCGAGGACCTTCGGGCCAAGAACCCCAATGTGAAGATCATGATCGGTGGCGCCCCGGTGTCCCAGGACGTTGCCGAAAAGTACGGCGCCGACGGGTACGCTAAGGATGCGACGAACGCCTTGAGGGACGCCATAAACATGATCAGCTCCCTCAAGAAGATGAAGGATGAGGCCGAAGCGAAGAAGAGCGCAAAATGAAGACCTCGCTCCGCAAGGAGCTGTTCGATCTTGGCGCCACAGTGGTCGGCGTTGCTGATCTGCGCGGATACCTGAGCGGGGAGATCAGCCATCTGAACCGTGCTGTTTCGATCGGCGTTGACAGAAAATTGAACGAGAACACCCTCGCCCTGCTGGCCAAGCTTCAGCGGCGGACTGTGAGGTTCCTGAAGGCCAGGGGCCACCGCACCCTTGCCATCCCGCCTGACTCGGACCGCACGAATGGGTCCTTCATCTCCAAGCTCTATTCTCTGTTCACCCATAAGATGGCGGCTACATCGGCCGGTATCGGCTGGGTTGGAAAGAACGGCCTCCTAATCAATCCCAAGCATGGCCCGCGACTCTCACTGGCGACCGTTCTGACCGATGCTCGCCTTGCGGCGGACGAGCCGATCGAACAAAGCAGGTGCGGCGATTGCGAGCTCTGCGTCGAGCACTGCCCGTCAAAAGCGATAACGGGGGCCGTGTGGTCCCGTCACGACCCTTTCGTGGAACTAGTCAGGCTCGACGTCTGTAAGAGCCACAAGACGGCCAAATTGAAAACCGTCGGCAAGCCCAATTGCGGTTTTTGCATCAATGTCTGCCCTTACGGGAGAAGCAATGCGAAGGTCCGAGGGACGAATGAGAAATAAATTTCAAGCATCACCATTAACTGTAGAACTGTTTTGACGTCGGGTCTTTGGGTTTGAACATTATTTAAGATTTATGACGTCGTATTTTCCCTTTATCGGAGGCGATACATGTCCAAGAAATACAAAGTGATATTCCAGCCCTCGGGCCGCCGCGGCGAGGTTGATGAAGGAAAGACAGTCCTCCAGGCCGCACAGGCGCTCGGAGTCGACATCGAGGCGCTCTGCGGCAACAAAAAGGTCTGTGGCAAGTGCAAAGTCCGGATCGAAGAAGGGTACTTCGAGAAGGACAACATCGAGTCGGGCATGGTGCATATTTTCCCGCATCACCCGGCTCCGGACGAGCTAAAGCATATCAAACCCGAGGACGGACCAGGCATCAGGCTCGCCTGCCAATGCGAGGTGCGTGGCGACTTGAAGGTCTTTGTTCCCGAGCGGTCCCGGGCAGGGAAGCAGGTGGTACGGAAAGCGGCCAAAGAGCTCTCCATCGCTCTCGATCCGGCGGTCAAGAAGTACCCCCTGTCGCTTACCAAACCGACGCTCCACGACATGACGACCGGGGACTTCGAGCGCATTGTCAACGCCCTCGAAGAGACCTATGGCCTGAAAGGCCTCACGATGGACTACCAGGTCCTGCGGGACCTGCAGGACATCCTTCGAAAGGGAGAATGGACCATCACGCTCACGGTGTGGCAGGGCAGGGAGATCATCAAGGCCGAGCCTGGCCACGTGGACGTGTGCTATGGTCTGGCGGTTGATATCGGCACCACGACCTGCGTGGGCTACCTTTGCGACCTCTCAACGGGCAAGGTGATCAACACCGAGTCGATGATGAACCCCCAGGTACCCTACGGAGAAGACGTGATGTCACGCATCACGTATGCCATGGCGAACGAAAGCGGCCTCAAGACCATGCAGGACTCCATCATCACCGGTTTGAACGAGATCATCGAGAAGGTCGTTGCCGAAGTCCAAAAGGACGGGCCGCAACAGGGCCACACCATCGATGACCTCACCATTGTTTTCAATACTGCCATGCATCATATCTTTTTGGGCCTGAACCCGACCTTCATCGGACGCTCTCCTTTTATTCCGGCGGTTCAGCGCTCTCTCGATATCAAGGCACGAGACCTCGGAATCCGCATCAACCCCGGCTCTTATATCCATGTTCTGCCTCTCGAGGCCGGCTTCGTGGGCGCCGACAACGTAGGCGTGCTGATCGCCCAGGAGCAATACAATCAGGACGAGATGGTGCTGATCATCGACATCGGAACGAACGGCGAGCTGCTCTTGGGCAACAAGGACCGGGTCTGCTCCACCTCCTGCGCCACCGGTCCGGCCTTCGAGGGCGCCCAGATCAAGTTCGGGATGCGTGCCGCTCCCGGGGCGATCGAGAAGGTGCGCATCGATCCCGCAACGAAAGATCCGCAGTACATGGTCATCGGCAAGGCTGACTGGCACACCCACATCGAGGGCAAGATCAACGCCAAGGGCATTTGCGGGTCCGGCATTATTGACGTCATAGCTCAGATGTTCACGGCGGGCATCATCGACAAGAGCGGCAAGTTCATCATGGATACAGGGACCAACCGCGTGCGCCGCGATGCCGACGGGAAGCCCGAATACGTACTCGCCTGGGCTGAAGAAACATCGATAAATCAGGACATCACCGTGACCCAGGGTGATGTGAGGGCGCTCCAGCTCGCCAAGGGCGCTCTCTACACTGGTGCAAAGCTCATGATGCAGAAGATGGGCGTCACCAAGCTCGACCGCGTCGAGCTTGCAGGCGCCTTCGGCAGCCATATCGATCGCGAGGCGTCTCTCACCCTGGGGATGTTCCCCGACGTGCCGATCGAGAAGGTCGTCGTCGTAGGAAACGCTGCGGGTGATGGTGCACGGATGGCGCTTCTGAACCGCAGGAAGCGTACTGAGGCGGACGAACGAGCCCGCTGGGTGCAGTTCGTCGAAATCGCAACTGAGCCGGCCTTTGAGAAGGAGTTTATGCAAGCAATGCATATCCCGCACATGAAAGACAAGTTCCCGAATCTGAAGGAGCTGCTCGAAAAATCGAACACCCCCGTTGAGATAAAGGCATAGAGAGATTATCGCCGGGTCCTCCTGGCGATAAATGAGGTTACAGGGGCGGGAGGTCGATGCTTTCCCGGGACCTTCCCGCCCCTTATACCTTGAGGCATAGTCGGGCAGGGGGACAAATACCTATGACAACGGTAATAGTCAACTCAGGAACATGCGGTTTTTCCGTCTCCATTAGAGCAGAAACCAGGAAAGACAAAACAATCGCGATTTCCCTGGACACGGAGTGCGGCATGGTGAAGAAGATGCTGGAAGACATCGCGACCCTAGACCGGTTCGCCGCGCTTACTGGCTTCCAGAGTAATCCCGTGTACCGGTCAGCATCAAAACACCTCAAGCATGTGGCCTGTCCCGTGCCTTCCGGCATTCTGAAAGCAATCGAGGCCGAGGCGGGCCTGAACGTCCCCAAGGATGCAAGCATCACGTTCGTAGTGAAAAAATGACCGGTGGTCTCCAACGCACCACCCGCACGGCCCAAATGGTCCTGCATACCGCTGTCATCCGCCGTCGGCTGACGAAAATGGGGCCTAAGGACTTATGTGTTATACTGTAAACAGCTCTTGCCGGACTGATGACTATGGGGACGATATTGGTCGTTGCAGCCTACAGCGCATATTCGGTATTCTGGGCGCGGTTTCTTCTGCATGGGCTGGTATGGTGGAAGGCAATGAAAAGACTTTCCACCGAACCAGCCTCTCCAACAACGGCGAAGGTATGGGCGCTCACGGTCTCAGATGTTTTTCTGTTCACAAGGCTTTTGATGGTGAATCCCGCTCTTTGGGTCGGGGAGTGGGCTTTCCACGCAAGCTTTCTTCTGGTTCTCCTTCGGCATTTGCGGTATTTTCTGAACCCTGTTCCAGCATGGGTATGGTGCATACAGACGCCGGGAACGATAGCCGGGTACGTCCTTCCTCCTGCTTTGGTATACATCCTAGTCATAAGGCTGTTCACCAGGTGGGAAAAGTATGCCTCTCCTGCTAACATGTTCCTTCTCTGCCTGGTGCTTGTAATCAGCTCTCTGGGCGTCCTGATGCACGTTCTGTACAAGCCAGATCTTGTGGACGTAAAATTGTTTGCATGGGGCATTGTGACGCTCAGGCCGGCCGCTGCGCCGGCCAGTCTGCTGTTCTTACTTCATTTTATTCTTGTTCTGGTGCTGATCCCTTTCCTGCCAACGCACATCTTCACGGCCCCGCTGGTGATGATGGAGGCGAGAAAGCGGAAGAAGGCGCTTCGTTTGGTGATGCATGAAGAATAAACGATCATTCACGGAAGAACTCTCTCCCCGACAGGTCCTTGAGATCGACGCCTGCACTCAGTGCGGAGAGTGCCTGAAGCACTGCCCTATCCAGGATGTGACCGGAAACCCCACGGTATCGCCGCCTGAGAAGATCCGTATGTTCCGCGAGTTTATCCGCGCAACTGACGGTCTTAAGGCGCGGTTCTTCGGGCCGGGAAAGGTCGACCGCAAGCTGCTCGAAGATTTCGTGAAGGCGGTTTATGAATGCACCACCTGCGGCGCCTGCGGACAGAACTGCCCCGTCGGCATCTTCACGCAACGTCTCTGGCCCACGCTTAGAAAAGAGATGGTCAAGCGCGGTCTCGGGCCCATCGGCGCACAGGCCAGCGTGCCGAACGCTGTAAGCAGGAGCGGCAATCCCTACGACAAGCCTGCAGCAGACCGCTACCAGCCGTGGTTCCCTGAGCAGGTGAAGGTTGCCGAGAGGGCGGAAATCGCGTATTATGCTGGGTGCACGGGCGCCTACGAGGCCCAGCCCATGGTGCGGGGCGACGCACTGGTTCTGGGCGCCATAGGCGAACCTTTCACCATGCTCCCTCCCGAGGAAGAGGTTTGCTGCGGTTTCCCGCTCTTTATCACGGGTCAGCACGACCTGCTCGCGGACCTGGTCAGGCGGCTTGTAGAAGGGTACCGGGCACGGGGTGTCAAGACGCTCGTCTGCTCCTGCCCCTGTTGCGTGAATATCATGAGCAGGGACTGGCCGGTTTTCTATGGCAGCGACCTCCCGTTCAAGATCCGTCATATCACACAACTCGTTGCAGCGGCGGTAAAAGAAGGCAAGCTGAAGTATCGAAAAGAGCTGCATGAACGGGTAATTTATCACGATCCCTGCTATCTCACCCGTGGAGTTGGTGTGATCGAAGAGCCGCGGGAGGTGCTCCGCAGCATACCGGGACTCACGCTGCTGGAGTTTGATCGGAATGGACTGAACTCGCGGTGTTGCGGGGCGGGAGGAGCGGCGAGGAAAGTGTATCACGAAAACGCCGTTGCCATAGGCAGATTGACCATTGACGAGGCCGTGGCAAAGAAGGCTGACCGCCTTATCCTGAGCTGTCCGGCCTGTTATGCCAAGGTGAACGAGGCCATGGTAGGACATAAAAACCGGATACAGATCACTGACATCATGGAACTGATCGGCAGTATGATCGAAGGTGAGAAGTCATGAGCCATTTTTCCATTCGATGCAGAAACTGTGGCAAGGTTCTTGAGAACGCCTTCTGTGCCTTCTGTGAGCACTGCAAGGATGCGCTTCTCGTAAGCGATTACAGCGATGTTCGTTTTACTGAGCGCGGTTCTGACGGCGTCTGGAGGTTCAATTGGCTCCCGATTCATGCCCCGCGGATCGCCCAGCCGGGCCCCCTGGTATACAGCTCACAGGGCCTTGCAAAACGCCTTGGCCTTGAAAACCTGTATATTGCCTTCAGCGGGTACTGGCCTGAGAAAGGGGCGCTCCTTGAGACTTGCACGTTCAAGGAGTTCGAAGCGGCGGTCGTGCTCCAGAACGCCAGGGAGAACGGCATCGAAGGTCTGATTGTCGCCTCTGCCGGGAACACGGCACGCGCCTTTGCGCATTTGTCAGCGGTGACAGGCTATCCGGTGGTCATCGTCGTGCCCCGGATGTGCCTTATGGAGATGTGGTATCTCAATCGTTCATCACTCATTCCGACGCTCGCTGTTGGCGACGGTGACTATGCGGACGCCATCGATGTTGCGAAGAAGATCGCTCTGACCCTCGGGTTTCCCTTTGAGGGGGGCGTGAAGAACATTGCCAAACGCGACGGCCTTGGCATCGTGATGCTTGAGACGGTTTCGAAGACTGGAAAACTGCCGGACCATTACGTTCAGGCCGTAGGAAGCGGCACGGGGGCCATCGGGGCCTGGGAGATGGCGGAGCGGTTCGTGCGCGATGGCCGGTTTGGCAATCGCCTGACCACCCTGCATTTGGGGCAGAACCTTCCGTTTGCGCCCATGCTCCACGCCTGGAACAAGAGCAGTCGTACCCTGTTTCCCGATGACCTGAAGCCCGAACTGATCTCCCACATCACGACCAGGGTTCTTTCGACTCGATATCCTGCCTACTCGGTAATAGGCGGAGTGTATGACGCGCTCACTGCAACCGGCGGTACGATGTACGGCGTCAGGAACGAGGCGGTGTATGCTGCAATAGAGACCTTCCGCGAGTCGGAGGGCATCGACATCGTGCCTGCCTCCGCTGTGGCTGTCGCGGTGCTCACAGAAGCCGTGCAAACTGGTGCGATCCGGAAGAGCGATACCGTATTGCTGAACATCACCGGCGGCGGTGAAGAAAGACTGCGGCAGGAGAAAAAGACCTATACGGTTGTTCCCAAGTTCATCTCAAAGAAGATAACGGAGAAGGAGATCGAGGACCTGCTATGCAACGTCCTGAAGAAGAACTCCTAGCCATGCTCAAGACGCATGGGGTGGACTTTACCGCCTCCCTTCCCTGCGAGAAGATCAAGACCATGCTTGAGATGCTGGCTGGGTCTTTCCATCATGTTCCCCTCACGAGAGAGGAAGAGGGTGTCGGGATCTGTGCGGGCGCCGCACTCTCGGGCAGACGGCCGGCAGTGTTCGTCCAGAGCTCCGGTGTCGGGAACATGATCAACGCCCTTCTTTCCCTCACTGCTTTCTATGAGCTTCCCCTCGCTCTTTTTGTGAGCCGGAGGGGCGTCTATAAGGAAAAGATCGAGGCCCAGGTCCCCATGGGCCAAAGGCTCCCCGGAATCCTGAACGGTGCGGAAATCACGTTTTCCGAGATAAACTCAAGAGACGATTTCAGCGTCGTTGACAGGGAACTGCCCCGGGTTTTTCTGAAGAACAGGATTCACGCTTTTCTGCTTAGTCCCGCGGTGTGGGAAGATTCAGCTTGCGAAGCGCCGCGTGCCCCGACAGCGGCAGGTCAAGCTACCTGCGGCGTCAAAGACGAAGAGGCTCCTGCTATCTTAATTGAAAGGCGGGAGGCAAAAGGAATGCAAACCGCGCAGTGTACAAGGTTCGAAATCCTCCAGCTAATCGCGCCATATCTTGAAAAGAAAGTCGTTGTCAGTAATCTCGGCTGGCCCTCCAAGGAGCTTTACCTCATAAAGCACCAGCCTTCGAACTTCTACATGCTCGGAAGCATGGGCATGGCCACGCCCATCGGCCTCGGCATAGCACAGAACTCGAAAAAAGAGGTGGTCGTCATTGACGGAGACGGAAGTCTCCTTATGAACCCAGGTGCGCTGGCAACGGCCGCCTTTCTTGCGCCGAAAAACCTCACGATCGTCGCCATCGATAACGGCGCCTATGGCTCCACCGGAAACCAGCCGACGTTTGCGTCGTCCTGCGTAGACCTTGAGCAGGTGGCGAAAGGGTTCGGGATCAGGAATACGGATAAAGTGGCGGACGCGAAGGATTTGGTGGGTGCGATGAGAGGCCCGCGGAAAGGTCCAGCGTTCATCCATGTTCTGGCGATTCCCGGGAACAAGGACGTACCGAACATTCCGGTGCATCATTTGGAGATCAAAAGACTGGTACAGGGGTTTCTAGCAACAGATTAGTAGTTCACGGGCAGGTTTATTCCATGAACTCTCGACTGCGATCTGTCTTACAGCCTACCCGTCTTCTGATATTCCTGAACGTAGAATTTGATGGCCCGTAGGACAATCCAGTCCGTGGTAACGCTGTTTTCCGATGCAATTCGTATCAATGCATCTATGACATTCTTATCAATAGTGGGGTGGTCGGCAGGACGGGGCCCAGCAGCCTTTTCTTCCGCAGCCGGTTCCGGTCCGGGCATCCGTTTTTGATGTTCGCGTCGAAGTAGCTCCATCAATCCTTTCACATCTCCGCCCTCGATCGCTTTTCTAACGTCTGCCGGCATCGTGTCTGCTGTACTCATTGAATCCCGCGTTCCAGCCCCTGCCGAAGATGCCTCCTCCTCCAACACTGGCGCGGTCGAAGAAGACGGTCCCCCGCCAGCAGGCAACATCCCCGTCATGCCCATCATCATTGTCGCTAGGTTCCTCGCATATTCATTATCCGACAACTCCTCTTTCAAAAAATCATCTAGCTTTCCTTCTGCCATGGCCGCTGCCATGCGGTCAGCCAGGAGCGATCCCCACTCATCTTCCTGCCCAAACTGTTTTTTCCCTCCGCTAACTCTGTTGGGCGGTTTCGGCAAGGGTTTGTCTTTGTTTTCCATAGGTGCATGCTCCTCCCCAGAGATTTCAAAATATCCTTTGAGATGCGTCAAAGAAATGGCGAGACGCCTTTGTCCTCCGTTTTAGATACAATATACCTTGCTCATCATGTTGTCAAGATGACACAGGGACCCTTATAGAAAGACTGTTCAGTATCTCTCTGCTCCGTGAGATGTCGAACTGACTCCGCCGGCAGGAAAGTATTGCACTCGGCGCCAATATGAGGTAGATTGCTGATAATATCGGCGGAGCAAATGGCCCGCCACCGAATACAACTTTCGTACAGTCTTGACGTCCCTGTACCGTGAACCTCAAACACCTTACATAAAATAAGGAGAGCATATGGCGCTGGCAAAAAGGGGAGACACGGTCCGGGTTCATTACACCGGCAGGCTAGAGGATGGAACGGTGTTCGACACGTCCCGGAGCCGGCATCCGCTCCAGTTCACGCTCGGCAACGGTCAAGTGATTGCTGGGTTCGAGAATGCAATAGCCGGCATGAATATCGGTGAATCAAAAACAACGGTCATACCTGTCGAGCAGGCCTACGGTCCACGTCGTGACGACATGATCGTGACCGTAAAGAGGGACGAGCTTCCGCATGACCTCGACGCCAAGATCGGTCAGCGCCTGGAACTCACCCAGATGGACAATCGGACCATCCTGGTTACGGTGACTAATGTCACGGAATCGAGCCTGACACTCGATGCGAACCATCCGCTTGCCGGGAGAACCTTGACGTTTGATATCGAACTCGTCGGCATCGTGTAACGCAATCCCTTTGCCCCATGTCCGCACCTGATTTACTTGTGATACCTGCAGGATTCCTCTGAAAACGCATATGGCAAAAAAGCCGTCGTTTGAAGCCCAGCTTGACCGATACGAAACCTGGTTCGATAGGCATCCTTTCGTTTACCAGGCGGAGCTTCGTGCCATTAAAGCTCTACTCCCCCCAAGCGGAAAATCTCTTGAGATTGGTGTCGGGAGCGGGTTGTTTGCGGCACCACTGGGAATCAAGCACGGTGTCGACCCATCACGTGCTATGATGGCAAAGGCGAGGGAGCGAGGCATAGACGTCACATACGGCGTTGCCGAGTCCAATCCCTTTGGAAACGCCGAATTTGACTTCGCGCTCATGGTCACGACCGTTTGTTTCCTGGATGATATGGACGCTGCATTCAGAGAGACACTCAGGGTGCTTAAACCCGGCGGCGCCTTTGTCATTGGTTTTGTCGACAAGAATAGTCTTGTCGGAAAGGCTTATGATCGCTACAAAGATCAAAGTATATTTTACAAAGATGCCACGTTCTATACTGCTGATGAACTTCTTGTTCATCTTACAAGGGCCGGTTTTAGTAATTTCAGTTTTGTGCAAACGCTCTTCGGCCCTCTCTCCGAAATTCGAGAACACGAGCCGGTGACGCATGGCTACGGTCAAGGCTCCTTTGTGGCGATCAAGGCGGTAAAACAGTGTTGAGGCCCGCGAGCAGTACCCTCTCGCCCTGCGTTACTTCGGCCGGGCCCCGGACCGGTTGCTTCTGCTCCGTTAGCCTTAAATGCAATCGCACCATCGATTTAGTGGCGGTCAGTTCATTTATCTTGCCACCTGGAGGGGTGACTCTCGTCATGCAAGTTCATGAGCATTCCATCCGGCACCGATAAAAGAGGCGTTCTCTATGACTTCGATGATGCGATTATTCTTTTCACATAGAGCTGCTGCACGATGGAAAGGACGTTGCTCAGCGTGATGTAGAGCAGCAGTCCGGCTGGGAGCCAAGCGAACAGAAAGATAAACGCAATGTTCATATACATCATTATCTTGGCCTGCGATGGATCGGGCGTGGTTGACGTCATCTTCATTGTAAGGATCATGCTTACGCCCATGAGAACCGGCAGAATGTAAAATGGGTCATGCACTGAAAGGTCCTTGATCCAGAAGGGAATAAAAGAGGCCTGGCGAAGCTCTATGGAAACCGAAAGCACGTTGTAGAGCGCCACAAAGAACGGAAGTTGAAGCAGCATCGGAAGGCAACCCCCGAGCGGATTGACCTTGTGTTCCTTATAGAGCTTCATCATCTCTTGGTTCATGCGCTGAGGATCTTTCTTGTACTTTTCTCTCAGTGCCGTTAGCTGCGGCTGAAGGTTCTTCATCTCCTCCATGGCAGTTGCGCTCTTGAGCGAGGGGTAGAACAGGAGGATCCTTACGACAATCGTCAGCAGGATAATCGCGATGCCATAGTTCTTCGTGATTACATAGAATTGTCTCATGAGCCAGAACATCGGTTTTGCGAGGACGCCGAACCAGCCATAATCTACCATCCGCTCCAATCCGTGGCCGTGTTCCTGTAGGAGGGTGTAGCTCTTCGGTCCGGCATAGAGGGCGAAGGCGTGTGACTCGGGCTTTTCCTTTACCGTGAGGTCCGTGGTCAGCAGGTCGCCAACGTCCTTGGGAGCGGGAACCCTTTTTGCGGTGACGATCCCCGTGCCCCCGTACAGCACTGCTGAGGTAAAATACTTGTCCTCCTGGCCAAACCATTCAATAGTACCTGAATACTGCGCATCCTCTTTGATGCTCCCGAGCTTTTCCATGATCGTTTTGCCGTCGATAAGCGCGACGATGCCGACGCGACCGCTCGCGTCTTTGCTTATCTTGTCCGCGAGGCCGAAATCCGTGCCGAGCGAAAGGCGGTAGCCCTCCAGCCCCTTCGTCGAGATGGTCATGTCAACCTTGTAATCACTGTTGGTAAAAGTCAGGCGCTTCTCTATCGTGATGCCCGCAGGGCCCGTGTAGGTGAGGATTAAGGTCTGTGACGTGTTATCCTTGTCAAGACTGATGGAATCGATGTTAGAACGGTATTCAACCCGCGCTATGTCTTCCAGTGCCTTATCGAGCGGCGTCAGGGTCAGCGGGGCAACCATTTCCCCGCGTGCAAGCTCATCGTAATGGGCGATCAGCTGGACGTTTCCGAGCTCTTTTTTAGGCTTCTCTGCCTTCTTGACCTCCCCAGTGATCTTCTTCCAGAGTGCACCAATGCCGACTTCGGCTGTGTCCGCTTCCCGGTATCGCTTCAGCTCCCAGCGCTTGATCACACCGCCGGCGGTATTCACAACAGCCTTTATGAGGTCTGTTTCGACAACGATATCCCTGCCAGTTGCCGCCGTCCGGATCTTACCCGCTTTAGCGGCAGGGGTAGCGGGAGCAGGTTTCGCCTGCACTTCTTCCTGCTTTGCGGTCTCTGTAACCGTCGGCTTTTGCGGAGGCTTGGGCGCAAAGAACTTTACGTAGACCCAAAACACCAGCAACGACAAGGAAAGCGCCAGTATGAATCTTCGTGTTTCCATGGATCCTCCGGAATCATTGTACGGGATCGTATCCGCCGGGGTGAAAAGGGTGACACTTCGCGATCCGTACAATCGTCATCCAGATCGCTTTCATCGTGCTCTTTTTTTCGAAGGCTTCAATCGCATACTCGGAACAGGTCGGAACGAACCTGCAGGCAGGCGAGAAGAGCGGTGAAAGAAAATGCCGGTACAGGCGGATGATAGAGATAAACACTATTTTCACGGTGACGTGCCTTCTGACTGCAAGCTGCGAAGGACCGCCCTCCATAGGGCGGTTTCGACAGTCCTCAGAATCTGTCCGTAGTCGACTGCGGTGAGCTCATGACGCACTACGAACACCAAGTCATAACCTGCCGCGTAATCTTTCAACACCCTCTGTATGCAGTCCCTAATCTGGCGTCTCAATCTGTTTCTTTTGACTGCGTTCGCCATCTTCTTGCTGACGGAGATACCTACTCGGAAATTACCCTTATCATTCTTCGCATAAAAAAGAGAAAGACCGTCAACTGACAGTCTTTTTCCTTTCATGGCCGAAACGAACTCTTTCTTTTTCCGTAAACGCTCGCTTTTTCTGTATGCGTACGGCATCACATCCGACCGCGCGGAATTAAACAGCGAGACGCTTTCTGCCCTTTGACCTGCGGCGGTTTATGGTCTTCCTGCCACCGGCAGTACTCATCCGTTTCCTGAAGCCCTGAAGCCGCTTCTGCTTGAGGTTGCTTTTTTGTGCTGTTGTCTCTGACATGGTACCGGCTCCTTCAATAAATTGCGCTGTTAAAAGTATTATGTATGGATAGAGGCGTATTATAATCAAAACGATAAATAAGTCAAGCAAAAACCTGCCTTATTCACAGCTTTGACTTTGAAGGCCTTTTTTGGTAGTGTATTACATCTTCGTGAAATGATATGAGAGTTGGCATTGACTATATCGGCGTTGGCGTGGGCGCGGTCATTTTTGACGAAAAAGGGAGGATCTTCCTCGCCAAACGAGGAGCAGAAGCGAGGAACGAGAGGGATCAGTGGGAATTTCCAGGCGGCAGCGTAGAATTTGGCGAGACGCTCGTGCATGCCCTCGTGCGGGAGATCGCGGAAGAATATGGACTCGAGATCAAGGTTGAGAAACTCCTCGACGTTGTTGATCACATCATACCGTATGAAAACCAACACTGGGTTTCGCCGGTGTACATCTGCAGGGTGATGGGCGGTACGCCCCATATCAGGGAACCGCTCAAGTGTGATGAGATCGGATGGTTCGGGTTAGATCAGATTCCAGTTGCTAATCTTTCGATTGCCTCGAAAAAGACTCTTGAAAGCCTCAAGAGAAAGCATTACGGAAGATGAAAATGCGTATCGGGCGAATCCTTTTGTAACAAGCGCTGCAGGTGATCATGTCTGGCGGAACAACAGCTGGGGATTTACTTTAAACGTCATCGATGGATAGCGTTTCCTCAATAATGAATACTTCGTACAAATACCCCGTTGACTCTATCCTTCTCCTCGGCCCAACCGGCGTTGGGAAGAGCCCGCTCGGTGATACCCTTGCGAACAACGGCTTGTTCGGACGCCAGTGCCACCACCTCGATTTCGGGTCAGAACTCCGCCTTGTCGAATCATTCGGGACGGTCTCTGCCGAGTACTCCAGTGAGGATCTCGATTTCATCCATGGCGTTCTCGAGCGCGGCCTCTTGCTTGAAAACAAGCACTTCACCCTAGCAGAAAAGATCATATCTCTGTTCTTGGGCAGGGTAGGATTCTCGCAACGCGATGTTCTCGTCCTTAACGGCATTCCGCGCCACGTTGGTCAGGCACACGACATTGCGCGAATCGCTGATATTCATGCGCTCATTGTTCTCGATTGTTCCGCAGACTCCGTTTTCTGTCGCATCCGTGAGAATGTGGGCGGGGACAGGTTAGATCGTACTGATGACGAAAGGGAATTGATAGAGAAAAAACTGTCAATATTCCAGGAGAGAACCGCACCGCTCATAAAACACTTCGAAAAAAAAGGATGCGTTGTCTACCGGCTCGAAATTTCCGGCACCACAACGACAGATCAGGCATATCGGCGATTGCTATCGCTTGCCGCCACTCACCCACCAGTCTCCCTTGTCGCTGAACCACCAGAGCGATGAGTCTGTTTCAAGTATGACTTTAGCAAGCTCGCGGGCCGTATCCGTTTGGAGCCGTTTGAGAGAGAACTCAAGCCATTCATCGGCGTAACTGTTTCCAACATCTTTGTACTCCTTGAGCGCGAGGATCATCTCGAGTTGGTCCGCGTCGCGCGCCAGCTTTGCTTCTTCTGTTTTTCCCTCAATGAATTCCAGTATTAATTCTTGTATCTCGTTGCCGAAGGGCAATGTCAGGGCAAGGTCTTCGACAGCCTTCTTCTCATGCGCGTCCACATATTTTTTGTTCACATAGTTTAGGTCACCAGTCCGCGCTTCCGGTAGATCGTGGAACAGACACATTTTGATTAAGCGATCAATATTAACGGTCTTTGTTAATTTTCCAAGCGCATATCCGATGTAGGAAGTTCTGAATATGTGCTCCGCCACTGACTCAGCGCCGGTACCCAGGAATTGGAAACCGCTCCGGGGCGTTCGTTTGAGCATTCCCGCCTCGAACAGAAAATTAGCAACGTTCTTCATAGCAGAGATTTTATACCATGTTTTGCTTCGTCTGTAAATGACATATGTTTTGTGGTATATGTCCTGCGGAGAACAGTTTTTTTCACGAGGATATGGAATTGACAGGTTATTATCCAAATGTCCGGTTTTTATCAGGTTTTAAAACGCATGCTTTTAGCGGAATTTGCTCTATAAAAGAATCGAAATAATACACTGGGTTCTTCAAGTACGTTGTGTAAATGAGAGTAGTTCCACAGGTGCCCCAGACGTAATGACTAGTATTATATATTAAATAAAATTAGTAGTAGTAGTAATAGGGGCTGTGGATATGTGAGAAGCAGAGACAACGGCTTGAAAGAGAAGGCAAAAGCAGGGATGAAAAATATCTCTTATCTGTGTTAGTATCAATGGAAATGAGTGTTAATAACGAACAAGAAATGTTTTTAACAATTTATGAAATCGTTTTTAACAAGGAGTTGTTATTATCCTGGAGGCCATGCGAACCTGCGGCCGGACAGGAGATGGAGATGAAGGTGAAACACCGTTTGCCCGGCGCCGCGGCCGTTATTAATGACCATCCGATACCCGTTCTTTTCAAGCCCCTTCTGAGCAGCTATAGACCGCGCCACAAAGAACAGATGGCCGATGAGTTCGCGATCCGCGACCGTTATGCTGTGAATATCTGCGATATGTTTTTTGGGGACTATGAGCGAATGCACCGGCGCCTGGGGGTTAATGTCTTCAAATGCTACAGAATAATCGTCCTCATGGATAATATTTGACTGTATCTTTTTTCCGATGATTTTACAGAAAATACAGTTTTGGTCGGAACTCACTTTTTTCCTCCATTTTTTCCTCCATCCCGTTGTCCAGAAAAACTTCTAAAAAAGCAGCTCCGCTCCCCGGTATGGCAGGCCGGACCAGCCTGCTCAACCTTTACGAGCAGGGTGTCCTGGTCACAGTCATATAAAATGTCCTTCACGCGCTGCACATTGCCTGATGTCTCGCCCTTTTGCCAGAACTTCTGACGTGAACGGCTCCAGAACCATGTGAGGCCGCTCTCCACTGTCCTTTTTAGTGAATCGGCGTTCATGTATGCCACCATCAAGACCTCGCCGGTCTTCCAGTCCTGTATTACGGCAGGGATGAGGCCTTTTTCATCGTATTTGAGGTTATCGGGAATTTGCATTAGTAACGACCTTTTAGCATAAATATGAATAAATGTCCAGACCTGTAAAAAAGAACGGAATAGTCAAAATGAAAAACCGGTTCCTTGATGAACCGGTTTTTGACGAAAAACAGCTTGGCACTTCAGGAGTGATTTCCAAACCGCACTAGATGAACAGATTAATCTTCGCGTCCGTTGCAGAATCCATCCACATGGCGGCGCCGCCAAACTCGACACCATCAATGATGTCCGACTGCTTAACGCCCATCACATCCATGGTCATCTGGCACGCAATAAGTTTTACGCCGCTTTCCTTGGCAAGGTCGAGCAACTGGCTGATGGTCGCGACGCCGTGTTTCTTAAACATGGACTTCATCATAGCAGTCGCTATAGCCTCCATTCCGGGAAGTGATCCGACGAGCGTTGGAATCGGCACCGGCATCGGCATGGCAGGGTTTCCGATAGGCGCAATTTTTAGTTTATCTGCGTATCCTTTTTTGATTATGTCAAGTCCGAAGAACGTGAAAAATATCGTAACATCAAAATCCATTGCCGCTGCAGTGGTGGCGAGGATCAAGGGCGGATAAGCCATGTCCAGCGAACCTTTCGATGCAATAATCGTCATCTTATTCTGAGACATGATCGGATCTCCTTTATGAGGTCTTTTTGATATAAAAGGTGAACGTGCCGGAGCCTTCTTCCACATTGAGGATTTCGTTACCTGTCCTTTTTGCCCAGGAGCTCATGTCGTTCTTAGAGCCCGGATCCGTAGTTAAAACCTTTAGCACTTGACCTTTTGTGAGCGATTCAACGGCCTTTTTGGTTTTTAATATGGGTAGAGGGCAGCTCATTCCTTTGCAGTCCAAAATCTGGTCGACCTTTACTTCTGCTGACATATGATGTATCACCTCCCTTACATTATTTGCCAATACCAAACTGAGACGACCGTTTTAATATATAACAGATAAAGTTTCGAAGTCAAGCAATTTTTTATATATAGGGTACCTCGTAGCACGCAAGTTCTAACCTACCACCTGCAAAATGATCCCCCGTCTTACCGGAGATTCGCTAAGAGATTGTACGCGGGCAAAAAAGTAATTTGGGCAGAAAAGAAGCGGAACAAGAGAAAGCGACAATCAACGGACTTATTTTTTTGTGCGTTATACGAACTTAGTTTGACTCACAGCAAATGGTCTTTGGTAAAATAAAAAGACCTTGCCAGAATGGTCGTGTTCTGGTATAGTCAAGTTTTCGTCTTGCTGACAGGGTATCTTGCTAGAAATTTGCAAAAGTTATGCTTATCTCAATCCTCATGGAACTTACAAAATCCAGCAAAAATAGGGCTAAAAAAAGCGGATAATAAGCCTCCGAGCGGACGATTAACGTCTTGAAAATAAACGATTAAACGAACTATCCACACCTGTGGATAAGTATGTTTGTAACTGGAATTTTTTTTTCGAGGTTTTTTATGGATCAGGAACGGGTTTGGGAAGAGATACTTTTACTCATAGAAAATCGAATGTCCAAGCAGGGTTACGATACTTGGTTTAGCCAGACCAAGTTCCAGTCCTTTGATGGTAGCAAATTAATTATCGAGGTGCCAAGTAAGTTTCATAGGGACTGGATAAAGGAGCATCACTGGGAAACATTAACAGATGTCATCAGTGAAATAACGAAGCGAAACGACGTTGAAATTGAATTCTTCGTACAGCCCCAGGAACCGAAAAAAGCGACAAGGCAGATGAAAAATGAAAATAAAGAGGGGCGCGAAGAAAAAATCGGCCTGTTCGAGAAGAAGTACACTTTTAACAACTTTGTGGTTGGTCCGAGCAACCAGTTCGCACACGCGGCAGCCAGGGCCGTCGCTGATGCACCGGGCAGGACGTACAATCCTCTCTTCATTTACAGCGGAGTAGGACTGGGCAAGACACACCTGGTCAACGCCATTGGCCACCACATTCAGAGCAAGTCACCGCGCATGAAGGTGGCGTACCTATCGTCGGAGGATTTCACGAACGAGCTCATCAGTCGTATGAGCAACCAGCGCATGGAAGAGTTCCGACAGAAGTATCGGAACATGGATATTCTGCTCATTGATGACATACAGTTCATCGCTGGAAAGGAGCGTACGCAGGAGGAATTCTTCCACACGTTCAATGCTCTCTATGAAGCGCAGAAGCAGATTGTGCTTACGAGCGACCGCCAGCCCAAGGAGATCCCAGACATCGAGGAGCGGCTCCGCTCGCGGTTCGAGTCCGGTCTGATTTCCGATATCCAGCCGCCGGATCTGGAGACGAGGATAGCCATTCTCAAGAAAAAGGCAGATTTTTGGGGAATCCGCCTCCCCGACGATGTGGCCGAATTTCTCGCCTCCATGATGAGAAGTAACATTCGGGAGCTCGAAGGGGGGCTTGTAAAACTCGGCGCCGTTTCGTCTCTAACGAACACGGAGATAACGCAGGACTTGGCGAAGAACGAACTTAAATATCTTATTGACAGCAAGAACCGGGTCATAACCAACGAGCTCGTGCAGAAGGTCGTTGCCGAATCGTTCGGAGTAAAAATTTCAGACTTAAAATCCAAACGTCGTACAAAGACGGTGGTCCTGCCGAGGCAGGTGGCCATGTATCTATGCAGAACTCTGATTGGATCTTCGCTCCCGGAAACTGGCAACTTCTTTGGCGGAAAGGACCACAGTACTGTGATCCACGCCTGTAAAGTGATTGAGGAAAAGAAAGAAAAAGACGCAGAACTCCGAGCAAGAATTGAGATGTTGATTAAGCAATTAAGACTTTGAAAATAAAAGATAAAGCGGCAAAAAAATGTATTGCTATTTGGCGGGGTTTCTGATACTATTTCTGAATATTACTGGAGGCTTCCCCGATGAAACTGAAAATCAAGAAAGAAGAAATCCTTAAAGGCCTGCAGAGAATTCAGGGGGTCGTGGAAAAGAAAAACACCATGCCCATCCTCTCGAACATGCTTCTAACAGCTGACGGTGGCGGTGTGGAGATAATCGCTACGGACCTGGAAATCGGGCTTCGGGGCCGGTACGCTGCAGACGTCGAAATACCGGGAGCCGTTACAGTGTCGGCCAAAAAGATGTATGAGATTGTACGTGAGCTGCCTGCCGAAGAAATTCAGATCAAGGTTGAGGATGGCAACTGGGTCAAGATAAAGTCCGGTCGTTCGCAGTTCAAGCTTGTGGCTCTTCCCAAGGACGAGTACCCGTCGCTTCCCGATGTCGCAGAAGAGGGCATGATCGCAATTGAAGGCGAGACGCTTCGGGAGATGATAAAAAAGACGCTCTATGCGGTCGGGGAGAACGATGCCCGTTATGTGTTGAACGGACTGTTCGTCCAGATGACTCAGGCAAAGAACGGCCTCAATATCCGCATGGTCGGTACCGATGGACACCGGCTTTCCATGATCGATAGGGTTGTAGATGCGAAGCACAAGGAAGAGAGCATGATCATCCCCAAGAAGGCGATGATGGAGCTCCGGCGGCTCCTTGAGGAAGACTCGTCCCAAGCAGAATTGCGTCTTGGTTTCAGTAAGAACCATGCGTTGTTCAAGCGGGATGGGCTGGTCATGGTGTCGAAGCTCATCGATGGCAACTATCCGAACTATATCCAGGTGGTGCCTGCGAAGAACACGAAGATGGTCATGGTTGAAAAAGACATTCTCACTCACGCCGTAAAGCGCGTTTCGATCCTGTCCAAAGAAAAGACGAACGCCGTGAAACTGCAGCTTGATAAGGGCATGCTCATTCTCTCCACGAACAACCCGGAAGTGGGAGAGGCGAACGAAGAGCTGGCGATTGATTACAAAGGCGAAGAGATCACGATCGGGTTCAACTCCCGCTACCTTCTGGACGTCCTTACGGCCATGGACCGACAGAACATAACGCTGGAGCTGAACGACCCCCTGAGTCCGTGCTTGATCAAGGAAGTGGGCGACGAAAACTACAAGTGTGTTGTCATGCCTATGCGCGTGTAATGAACAAATCACAGGCACCAAATAGCAAATCAATTCCAATATCCGATTTGTAAGAGACAGAAGAGGTTGAAAAGTATTTTCCGGATGTTGGAAATTATTTGGTGTATTTTGTTGTATATTGGAACTCGCTTTTGGCGGTGAGGGATTGATCCGATATGGACAAATCCCTCTTTTTGCGAGGAGTGGATGGAATATACTGCAGACAGTATAAAGGTGCTCGAAGGTCTGGCGGCCGTGCGAAAGCGGCCCGCAATGTATATCGGCAGTACCGGCAGCGTCGGGCTTCACCACCTCGTGTACGAGATTGTCGATAACAGCGTCGACGAGGCGATGGCAGGTTTCTGCAAGAATATCGACGTCATCATTCATATCGAAAACAGCGTTACCGTTATCGACGATGGCCGAGGCATACCTACAGAGATGCACAGCACGCAGAAGCGATCGGCCGCCGAAGTCGCTCTTACCGTGCTCCATGCAGGCGGCAAGTTCGACAGCGAGGTATACAAGGTGTCGGGAGGACTTCACGGCGTGGGCGTGTCGGTGGTGAACGCACTCTCTGAGTGGCTAGACCTCGAGATCAAGCAAAATGGGAAGGTTTACCAGCAACGGTACGAACGGGGCACCCCGCAGGCCCCCCTTGCGGAGACCGGCACGACAACCATCACCGGCACCAAAATCACCTTTAAACCGGATTACCAGATATTCGAGGAGTGCGAATACAGCTACGACATCCTTTCACAGCGACTCCGGGAGCTTGCATTTCTGAATCGGGGGCTCAAGATCACCATCCAAGATGAGCGTTCCGGCAAAAAACAGGCTTTCTTTTATGAAGGCGGCATCGCTTCGTTCATAGAGTATTTGAACAAGAACAAGACACCGCTTCACCCAACTCCCATTCATCTCGAAAGGGAACGGGAAGGGGTCATTGTTGAGATCGCGTTCCAGTACAACGACAGCTACGTGGAGCAGGTCTTCTCCTTCGCGAACAACATAAATACCCAGGAGGGAGGTACACACCTCGTAGGATTCAAGGCAGCTCTCACGCGTACGGTGAATGCCTATGCGGTCTCAAGCGGTCTGCTCAAGAACGGGGCCGAGGCGCTTTCGGGTGAGGACGTGCGCGAAGGACTTACTGCCGTGGTAAGCGTGCGACTCCCGAACCCGCAGTTTGAGGGCCAGACCAAAACAAAGCTCGGCAACAGCGAGGTCAAAGGAATCGTCGAGGCCATGGTGAACGATTCACTCGGTGCGTATCTTGAAGAAAATCCCCTTGTAGGGCGGAAGGTCGCAGAGAAGGCGCTGAACGCGGCCCGGGCCCGCGAGGCGGCTAGGAAGGCACGGGAACTGACGCGCCGTAAGGGCGCCCTTGATTCGGCGTCGCTCCCCGGCAAGCTGGCGGATTGCCAGGAAAAGGACCCCGCGCACTCGGAACTTTTCATCGTTGAAGGAGACTCAGCGGGCGGCTCGGCCAAGCAAGGACGAGACAGGAAGAACCAGGCCATCCTGCCGCTTAAGGGCAAGATCCTGAACGTAGAGAAGGCACGCTTCGACAAGATGCTCTCAAGCGACGAGATTAAGGTGCTCATTACTGCTCTCGGCACCAATATCGGGCCCGAGGAGTTCGACATCGCCAAGCTGCGGTACCATAAGATCGTGATCATGACCGATGCAGATGTGGATGGCGCTCACATCAGGACACTGCTGCTCACATTTTTCTACCGTCAGATGCCACAGATCATCGAGCGGGGCTACCTGTATATTGCTCAGCCGCCACTGTTTAAAGTGAAGCGCGGCAAGACGGAGCGCTACATCAAAGACGACTCTTGGATGGAAGATTTTCTCCTTGATCTTGCCACCGAGGATGTGGAGCTTTTCTCGGCTGAGCAAAGCGCTTATCTAGCCGGCGGACGGCTTACAGCCGTGCTCAAGAAACTCGTGCAGTTCGAGAAGACCCTCGACAAATTCCGCAAGAAACGGCTCGACATCATGGTGCTGCGAGCGCTTCTGCTCGACAAGGCCTTAAACAAGGCCTACCTCAAGGATGAGCAGAAGCTGAAGGCTGTAGCAGCATCGATAGAAGAGTATCTCAAGAAGTATCATAGCAAAACGTTGACCGAGTGGGCGATTGAGCAGGATGAGGAGCATCAGGCGCTGAGGCTTCGGTTTGATTCCAAGTACGATGCCGCGCATTCGAGTATCATTCTTGATGATAACTTCGTGACCACACCCGAGTTCAGGGAACTACAGAGCCTATCGCCGGCAATCCTTGGGCTCGGAGGGCCCGCGTACAAGATCCGCGAGAAGGGCGAGGAGAAGAGCTTCAACGACACGGGCAAACTTGTGCACTACGTGCTCGAGCTCGGCAAGAAGGGGCTCGCGATCCAGAGATATAAAGGCCTAGGCGAGATGAACCCCGAGCAGCTCTGGCAGACGACCATGGACCCCGAGAAGCGAACGTTCCTCCAGGTGACCATCGAGGACTCAGTCAAAGCCGACGAGATCTTCACGATCCTTATGGGTGACGCGGTAGAACCGCGCCGCACATTCATCCAGCGGCATGCACTTGAGGTAAGGAATTTAGACATCTAATAACATTCAAGCAAGTTAAAACACACGTCTGAAAAGAGCGTATCAATAATGCAATTTTATCATTGATATTTTCTATTTTGAGTTTTCAACGACTATATGGAACCCCAAGAAATAAGATCACAGATCAATATCGAACAGGAGATGAAGACCTCGTACCTTGACTACTCCATGAGCGTGATCGTGGGACGAGCGCTGCCGGATGTGCGCGACGGTTTGAAGCCCGTGCACCGGCGAATCCTCTATGCCATGTTCCGCGAAGGTCTTCTGCATAATAAAAAGTATTCCAAGAGCGCCGGCGTTGTGGGGGAGGTCTTGAAGAAGTATCATCCCCACGGCGACAGCGCGGTCTACGATACGATGGTGCGCATGGCGCAGGACTTCAACATGCGCTATCCTCTCGTGGACGGCCAGGGCAATTACGGGTCCGTGGATGGCGATCCCGCCGCGGCCTACCGATATACCGAGGCAAGGCTCGCGAAACTAGCTGAAGACATGCTCGCGGACATCGACAAGGAGACGGTTGATTTCATCCCGAATTTCGACGACACGACGAACGAGCCGTCTGTGCTCCCCTCGCGCGTGCCAAATCTTCTGATTAATGGTTCCGCCGGCATCGCAGTGGGCATGGCCACGAACGTCCCACCGCATAATCTGTCCGAGGTCGTGGACGGGCTCGTGATGATGATTGATAATCCCGAGGTCACGATTCCTGATCTCATGACCGCAATCAAAGGACCTGACTTCCCAACATCCGGCTTCATCCACGGCTATGAAGGGATCAAGCAAGCCTACACCACGGGCCGCGGCATCATCCAGATGCGGGCACGGGCCACCATCGAGGAAGGCAGGGGAGACCGCGAGAGCATAGTCGTGAGCGAACTTCCCTATCAAGTCAACAAGGCCAGGCTGCTCGAGCGGATCGCGGAACTTGTGCAGGAAAAAAAGATAACCGGCATCTCCGAGATACGAGATGAATCGGATCGGCAAGGCATGCGAATCGTGATTGATTTGAAAAAAGGGGAGATCTCGAGCGTAATCCTGAACCAGCTTTATAAGCACACTGCCATGCAGTCAACTTTTGGTGTAATCATGATTGCACTGGTGAATAACCAGCCGCGGATTTTGAATCTGCGCAAACTTCTGTCCAATTTCATCCAGCACCGCAGGGAAGTCGTGGTGCGAAGGACCAAGTTCGATCTCAGGAAAGCAGAGGAACGCGCTCATATTCTTTTGGGCCTCAAGATCGCCCTTGAGAACCTCGACGCTGTGATCGCGCTCATCAAGTCATCAGCAAACCCTGAAGAGGCAAGGACCGGACTGGTACGCGAGTTCAAGCTTTCGGAATTACAGGCACAGGCCATTCTCGACATGCGCTTACAGCGCCTCACGGGCCTTGAACGTGACAAAATCCTGGCGGAGTATGAAGAGACGCTCAGGGAAATCGCGCGACTGAATGAGATCCTCGCCTCCGATGCCCTCGTTATGAAAATAATCAGAGACGAACTTCTTGCGATCAAGCAGGAATATGGTGATCCCCGGCGTACGGAGATTATTGCCGAAACTTCGGAGATTGACGTCGAAGACCTCATCAAGGACGAGGACATGGTCATCACAATCTCCCACGCGGGTTATATCAAACGTAACCCGCTGACCACTTACCGCGCGCAGAAGCGCGGGGGTAAGGGCAAGATCGGAATGGAAACCAAAGAAGAGGATTTTGTGGAAAGGCTTTTTATGGCCACGGCGCACAGCTATATCCTCTTCTTCACGAACAAGGGCAGAGTTTATTGGCTCAAGGTACACCAGATTCCCGAGGCCAGCAGGCAGGCAAAGGGCAAGGCTATTGTGAACTTGATGCAGATCAGCCAGTACGAACGCGTGACAGCCGCCCTGCCTGTCAGAGGATTTACGCCGGGGCACTTTATTCTCATGGCAACCAAGAAAGGCATAATCAAGAAGACGGAGCTAGAGTCCTACAGCCACCCACGGCCGTCGGGCATCATCGCGATCACCCTCGAAGAGGGCGATGAGCTCATCTCGGCTGAAATCACTGACGGCAGGCGAGATTTGTTCCTCGGAACGCGAGACGGCCTCTCCATACGGTTCTCCGAAACCGACGTTCGCGAGATCGGACGAACGGGCAAGGGCGTAATCGGCATCCGGCTCGATGAGGGCAATGAAGTGGTGGGCATGGAGATCGTTCGTGACGATTCAACGATCTTGACGGTTACCGAAAAGGGTTACGGCAAGCGAAGCACGCTTGAGGATTACCGTAGTCAGGGCCGGGGCGGCAAAGGCATCATCACGATTAAGACGACCGAGAAGAACGGTCGGGTCATCGGCATGGCTCAGGTGTCCGAAGACGACGAGATACTGCTCATCACCACGAATGGCAAAGTGCTGCGAATCCGGACCAAGGACATCTCGGTCCAGGGGCGAAACACGCGGGGTGTGCGCCTTTTCGATATTGATGAGGGCGACAAGGTGGTCAGCTTCGCCAAAGTCGTGGAGCGAGAGGAAGAAAAAGAGACAGCGCAGGACAAGAGCGAACCGGATCCCGCGTCCTCTCAAAATATTTAACCATGATGAAGACATTTATGATCATCCTCCTGCTCGGTTCTCTGCTAGCAGGCTGTGATACGTTCGATAAGTCCGCAATAAACGAATACGAAGCCGCCACGAAACGCTGGAACGCCGGCGACTACCGGGGTGCGGTCACGATGTATTTTGCGCTTGCCAAGGATCATCCATACAGTTCACGTGCGGACGAAGCACTTTACTGGGCAGGGGTGACGCAGTTCCTGTACCTCGGCGAGACAGAGAAAGCGCTGCAGACGCTGCGACTGTTGTTAAAGAGATATGCGCACCGTGACAGGGCTCCCGCCGCCCAGTGGTACATCGCCCAGATCTACGAGCTCGGCTATAACGACTATGACCGTGCAATCGAGGAATACCGGAAAGCGGCGGATTACTCAAACCGCGAGATAAGAGAAAAGAGCCTGTACAGTCTCGCCGAGTGCCTTTTTCGCGTGGGAAAGATAGAGCAGGCTAAAGATACATGGATGCTCCAGGTTTCGGAATTTCCTAACGGCCCACAGGTTAAACTCGCGTACTTCCGGCTTGGCACCGCGGCATTTTCGAAGGGCGAACTTGAAAAAGCGGAGACGTTCTACCGAAAGGCGCTCGAGAACAATACGGACAGCGAGCTTGTCATCAAGGCAAAGTTCGCTCTAGCGGGGTGCCTCGAGGCCGGAGATTACTTGACCGACGCACTCAAGCTCTATAAAGAAATAGAGCCGGTCTATTCGAACCCAGAGGCCATTCAGATCAAAATCAAGGCGCTCGAGACCCGGATTATCAAGAAAAGCTATTGACAACTCATAAGGAGAATGATACCTTTAATGCTCGATTTGCGGTTCGTCAGAGAGAATTCAGATGCAGTCAAGGCAGCGTTATCCCGTCGGGGCATGAACCTTGATTTGACGGAGTTCCTGTCGCTGGATGCCAAACGACGTGCAGCGCAGCAGGAGATTGACTCTCTCCGCCGCAGGCGCAATGAGGTGTCCGAAGAGATTGGCCGACTCAAGAAGAGCGGGCAGTCTGCTGAGGATAAGGTAGCGGAAATGCGAGCGGTCGGTGATACCATCACCACGCTCGAGAACAGCACCCGTGAGGTCGACGAAGCGCAGCGGAACATCCTCCTGATGATTCCCAATTTACCGCACGCCTCGGTGCCCGACGGAAAAGACGAGAACGACAACGTCGAGATCAGACGGTGGTCGCCGCAAGGAGGAGAGCCGCCGAAATTCTCATTCGAGCCGAAACCGCACTGGGATTTAGCCGAGTATTTAGATATCATTGATTTTGACCGGGCTGCCAAAATAACGGGAGCCCGTTTTGCTCTTTATAAAGGCATGGGCGCGCAGCTCGAGCGCGCGTTGATCAACTTCATGCTCGACCTCCACACCACCGAGCACGGCTATCTCGAGGTGCTTCCACCGTTCATGGTGAACAAGACGAGCATGACCGCCACGGGCCAGCTTCCCAAATTCGAAGAGGAGCTCTTCAAGGTGGAGAACGGGACGTACTACCTGATCCCTACTGCCGAGGTTCCGGTGACGAATATCCACCAAAACGAGATTCTGCCCGAAGAGCGCCTTCCTGTGCTCTATACAGCATATACCCCGTGTTTCCGCAGGGAAGCCGGTTCATACGGAAAGGATACTCGCGGTCTCATTCGCCAGCACCAGTTCAACAAGGTAGAGCTGGTGAAATTTTCAAGGCCCGAAGATTCGTATGATGAGCTGGAGAAGCTCACCAAGAACGCCGAGGAAGTGCTCATGCGGCTCGGTCTTTCCTATCGCGTGATCGTGCTGTGCACGGGTGATATGGGGTTTTCCGCAGCAAAGACGTACGACATAGAAGTCTGGCTTCCGGGCCAGAACAAGTACCGAGAGATATCATCATGCTCCAACTTCGAGGACTTTCAGGCGAGGCGCGGTAACATTCGTTACAAATCCAGGGGCGGAAAGAAGACCGAACTTGTGCACACCCTGAACGGCTCTGGTCTCGCCGTTGGGCGCACGGTAGTTGCTATCCTGGAGAATTTCCAGCAGCCTGACGGGACCGTAATCATCCCCGAAGCACTGAGAAGATACATGGGCGGTGCAGAGCGCATACGTCCGAGAGAACAGAGGTGACCTGACCAGTTTACCTGATTCTTCTGGCCTCTGTATCCCGACTTCTGGTTTCCGCAATTTTTTTCGGAGAGATGGCCGAGCGGTTTAAGGCGGCGGTCTTGAAAACCGTTGAGTGAAAGCTCCGGGGGTTCGAATCCCTCTCTCTCCGCCAGATAAAAAATAAAATTTAAAGGATGCGGAGAGGTGGCCGAGCGGCTGAAGGCAGCTGCCTGCTAAGCAGTTGTGGGGGTAACTCCACCCCGGGTTCGAATCCCGGCCTCTCCGCCAGATTTTCAGACAGATGTACAGACAGCGGCAACAGAATGCCAAAGCCGCTGAATCGGATATATAGAAATGTATACTAAGGAGGGTATCACGATGATGCAGAAAGTACTCGCAGTGTTTGTTGTTGTCGTACTCGCGTTTTCATTCGGTGCATGCAAGAAGAAAGAAGAGAAGCCACAGATGCCAGCAGGACATCCGCCCATGGAAGGCGGCATGCCGCCCGCCGGGATGCCCCAAGTGCCTAAGGTAGAGCGCCAGGTCGTTGTTTCCAAGGAAGTAACAGAAGCATGGAAGGCTGTCAAGCTCGCCATCGAGAACAAGCCCACTAAGACCATTAAAGAGTACACGGTAAATATTGGATCTCAGCTGGCAATACCGAACACCAACATGACCGTAAAGGTACTGGCATTCCTGCCGGATTTCAAGATGACCGATAAAGAGTTCAAATCGGCATCGAACAAACCGAATATGCCTGCAGCCCTGATTGCGGTTACCGAGAACGGCAAGGAGATCTGGAACAACTGGCTGTTCGCTCTGCAGCCTGGCATTCATCCGTTCCAGCACGAGAACGTGGGCATCGTCCTTGTCGGCGGGGTTGCGAAGTAGCAGTCCGGGAGAGCAAGCATCAGCCAGACGAGGCATGGATGCCATCCGCATCTGTAAGTGTATTGTTTTGCGCCCATAGCTCAGTTGGATAGAGCGACGGACTACGAATCCGTAGGTCAGAGGTTCGAATCCTCTTGGGCGCGCCACTCATTATTCAGTACTCACCACAAAGAGCGCAGAGACGGGTTCCGTGTTCTCTGCGATGATTTCTGTGGAGATCGCCATTGAATGCAGCACATGGGCCACAAGACTGACGAAGATTTCATGCGCGAGGCCCTGTCGGCAGCAGCGACCGCCGCGGCCTGCGGAGAGACGCCAGTTGGTGCAGTGCTTGTCGTCGGCGGCGAGATCATCGCTGCCGCTCACAACATGCGGGAAACGTGGCAGGACCCCGCAGCACATGCGGAATTGCTTGTGATACGCGAGGCATCGTCGCGGCTTGGCAGATGGCGCTTGCAGGACGCGACCGTATATGTGACACTTGAGCCATGTATAATGTGCGCGGGCGCCATGGTCCTTGCAAGAATTAGCCGGCTGGTTTACGGCTGCCGCGATCCCAAGGCAGGAGCACTCGGCTCGGTATATGATGTGGTTCGCGACGGCAGGCTGAATCATACCTATCGAATAACAGCCGGCATACTGGAGTCTCAGTGCCGCACGTTGCTTCAGGGGTTTTTTGAGAAGTTGCGGATAAGGACGCCCGATGAATCGTAACTCGTAAATTTCGCAAGCAAGACGGTTTGTGATTGCACTCGATGGCCGTTAGTCAAAAAAATGTGTTAGCAGCATCTGGAGAGGTGGCCGAGCGGCTGAAGGCGGCAGACTCGAAATCTGTTGTGGGGGTTACTCCACCGGGGGTTCAAATCCCTCCCTCTCCGCCATAACAATACACGATGATAACCGTGAAAACAGCTTGAAACACTTAAACAGGTTAAACCGAGAGCTGCAAACGGAGAGGTGGCCGAGCGGCTGAAGGCGCACGCTTGGAAAGCGTGTTTAGGGCGACCTAACGTGGGTTCAAATCCCACCCTCTCCGCCATATTCCTAAAACAGCTAAACAGTTCCGATGGTTCAAGCAGCCTATAAGGTCAGCGAATAGAGCGCTCATAAGCCCGGGTCCTGCGCAACCACGGTCCCGTGAACCCCGTCAGGTCCGGAAGGAAGCAGCGGTAAGCGGGTTCCGAGTGTGCCGCAGGGGAACCCGGGTTTGTGAGCTTTTTTTATGTTTTTCGAAGTTGTCCCGGAGAGCCGGTAGAAAGCGTAGACGACAGACAGGCATGTTGTGACGCGGAAAGAAGCAGAGATCGCAATGACGGCGATAAACCGGAATTGATATTAGTTTGTTTTCACCCTTGATTAACGGAATTTCATTTTTGTCTTGATCAGGGATCGCAGAGGATTTCATGAGTTATCAGGTCTTGGCAAGAAAATGGCGTCCGCAGGTCTTTGATGACGTGGTCGGCCAGGGGCACATAACGCGCACGCTTCAGAACGCTATAACGAGCGGCAGGCTGGCGCATGCTTTCCTGTTCTCCGGCCCCCGCGGAGTGGGCAAAACAACGACGGCGCGCATCCTCGCCAAGGCGTTGAACTGCGCAGAGGGCCCCACGCCGACCCCCTGCGGCAAGTGCAATTCGTGCCTTGAGACCGCGGCCGGCACGTCGGCGGACGTCATTGAGATTGATGGTGCATCGAACCGCGGCATCGAGCATATACGCGAGCTTCGAGAGGCCGTGAAGTATGCACCTATGGGTGGCAAGTACAAGGTTTACGTGATCGATGAGGTTCATATGCTCACGAACGAAGCCTTTAATGCCCTGCTCAAGACCCTCGAAGAGCCGCCGCCGCATGTGATCTTCGTCTTCGCCACCACAGAGCCCCACAAGATTCCCGCGACCATTCACTCGCGCTGCCAACGATACGGTTTCAAGCGCATCCCACTGCAAGAGATAATCGACCGGCTTAGAAAGATTGCCTACGCCGAAGGCATCAAGATAACCGACTCAGGACTCGCCATGATCGCACGGGCTGCCGAGGGCAGCATGCGCGACTCGCAGAGCCTCCTGGACCAAGCAGTGTCATACAGCGGAATGGAAATCAAGGACGAAGACCTCCAGACCACACTCGGCACCGTTGCCCAGGAATCGCTCCTTAAATTCACAGACGGCCTATTGTCTCGGGATTCCGCAGGATTGCTCAGACTGATCGACGTACTTTTGGAACAGGGACAGGATATGCGCCAGTTTCTGTCGGGCGTGGTTGAGCACCTGCGGAACCTCCTTGTTGCGAAGATCTCTCCCGAAGCTGCCACGATAATTGAGCTCCCTGCCTCAGATATCGAGGCCATCAAGCGGCAGGCCGCAGAGGCTGAGGCTGAACACCTTCTCCTGCTCTTCGACAGCTTGTCGAATACGCTTGACGATATGCGCTGGTCCCCGAATCAGCGATTTACAGTCGAGGTTGGTCTTATCAAAGCGTGCAACCTGTCACCGCTGAAGCCGCTTGCCGAGGTGCTTGCGCGCTTGAAGACGCTCGAAGCGCGGCTCGCCGCCGGCCGCAGCCAAAATGCCACCCTCGCGAGCGTGGTGCAGGAACGGCCAGCGGAGTCTCCGTCGAAGGAGCCGACATCATCCCCGTCGCAGCCGGCTGCGGCAACGAGCGGGGGGCATGATGAAGCTTGGAGCATGATCATGAGCGCCCTGAAGACAAAAAAACCGGGCTTGGCCTCGGCGCTCGCACACAGCAAACCCGTGAAAATGACGGATACCGAGCTCGTGATTAACTTGAAGGGCAGCAGTTTTCAGAAAGAACTCTTCGACAAACGGGAGAACCGGAGCGTTCTCGATGACCTAGCCGCGGAGATTCTGAATAAGAAGATTCAGATTAAAATTCAGCTCCTTGCAGAAGCAGCAAAGACCGATACGAAGCAAAAAACGCAAAAGAGGCAGAAACAGGAGGAACAAGACCCACTTGTACAGGATGCGCTCCGCATCTTTGGGGGCGAGGTGGTCGACCCGGACCAGCACGAATGAGCCATACAGCGAAGAAAGCAGGCTGCACCATTTAATCTTTTTATACGTCCATAAATCCTATGTTTTTAGTTGCAAAACAGTAAAAATTCCTTTATTATACTATCCCTTTCATGTATCGAATTTATTCCGTGTTGTACAAGGCTAATCATGTCTAAAAACATAATCGGCAATCTCATGAAACAGGCCCAGCAGATGCAGGAGCGCGTGAAAAAACTCCAGGAAGAGGCCGCGGGCAAGGCCGTGGAAGCTTCCTCCGGCGGCGGCATGGTGACGGTGGTTGCCAATGGCCGGCAGGAAGTTCTTTCGATCAAGATAGACCCCTCGGTAGTCGACCCGAAGGACATCGAAATGCTTCAGGACCTGGTTACGGCCGCGGTGAACGAGGCCCTCCGGAAATCACAGGACCTCATGAAAGAGGAAATGGCCAAATTGACTGCGGGCATGGGGCTTCCGCCCGGGCTGCTGTAGAGCGCTGGTTATTAAGAAATGGAACGCGGTGGTCAGGACATGACGGCGACGGCGAAAGAACGCGAGACATCGTCTCAGGCCGACTCGCACGCGAGGAGGCAGGGGAAGGCAGGCGCTAAAGCCGCCGAAGTTTCAGGCAAGGCGCTGGGCCGAATGGTCGAGTCATTTATGAAGCTCCCCGGCATCGGAAGGAAGAGCGCCGAGCGCCTCGCTTTCGCGATACTCGGGATGTCGCGGGAAGAAGCGGCCAGCATCGCGCAAGCCATTGTCGACCTTAAGAACAGAAGCCGTTACTGTGTCGTTTGCAATAACATCACCGAGGACGAGGTCTGCGGGATCTGCCTGGACGAGAAGCGCGACGGCTCTCGCATCTGTGTGGTGGAAGAGCCGAGCAACATCCTCATCCTTGAAAAAACGGGTATCTTTCGCGGACGATACCACGCCCTTCTCGGCGCCATTGCACCGCTCGACGGCATCGGCCCTGAGGATCTGAAGATAGACGGCCTGATGGAACGGCTCAGGGTGGGCGAAGTGAAAGAAGTCATTATCGCAACGAATCCTACGGTAAAGGGCGAGACAACGGCCCTTTACCTTTCGAAGTTGATCAAACCGCTTGGCATCATCGTCAGCCGCATTGCGTATGGTCTGCCTGTTGGCGGAGACATCGAATACGCGGACGAGAACACCGTGCAGCGGGCTTTGGAGGGTCGACGGGAAATATAAGTTTAAGAGCAATCACCCGATAACGAATACCAAAGCTAAACAGGTTCCAAGCACCTCGTAACAGTGATTTTTGAATTTGAACATTATCAAAGAGTGGCGGTCTGCAGCCGGGGATATAATTCCAGGAGGGAATCATTATGGCGGAAATGATAGAGATCAGGTGGCACGGGAGAGGCGGTCAGGGGACCGTCACCGCAGCCAAGGTACTGGCCGATGCTTGTCTGAGCGGCGGTCGCCAAGTGCAGGCGTTCCCGGAATACGGACCAGAGCGCGCCGGTGCACCTCTCCGCGCATACAACCGGATCAGCGAAAAAACGCTCCGGATGCACTGCCCTGTGCTCAACCCGGGCGTCGTTGCGGTTGTTGATGCATCGCTCCTTGACGCGATCAACGTTGCCGAGGGCTCTAAAGATGACGCTATCTTCGTCGTCAATACGGGCAAAGATCCGAAAGAGGTGAGGGAAAAATTAAAGGCAAAGCCCTCCCAGAAGGTCTTCACCGTTGACGCGACGAAGATCGCGATTGAGACCATCGGCAGGCCCATGCCGAACTCTTCGATGCTCGGAGCGGTGAACAGGGCCACAGGGATCGTGGGGATGGACGTGTTGCTCGAGGACGTGAGAGGCAGCTTCGGGAAAAAGTTCGCTCAGAAGATCATCGATGGGAATCTCGCCGCGGTAAAGCGCGGGTACGAGGAGGTAAAGCAGGGATGAAACAGATGAAATGGAAAGAGTTGCCGCACGCCGGTACCATCCTCGAGGCGGGTAATGCGGACAGCTATAAAACAGGTTCGTGGCGGTCGTTCAAGCCGCGCTGGATCCAAGAGAACTGCATTCAGTGCCTGTTCTGCTGGATCTACTGCCCGGATACCGCGGTTTTCGTGAAAGACGAAAAAATGACCGGATTTGATTACGACCACTGCAAAGGGTGCGGCGTCTGCGCCATGGAATGCCCCGGCAAGAAGGGCAACAAGGCCATCGTCATGGAAGAGGAGGGCAAATAACATGGGTGTTACGGCGACGAAGACCGTGGCAGTCACGGGCAATCAGGCGGTTGCCGAGGCATTCCGCCAGTTGAACCCCGATGTCATGCCGGCGTATCCTATAACGCCATCGACAGGTATCATGGAATCGTTCACCAAGTTCGTATCCGATGGCAAAGTGGACACCGAGACGATCCTCGTGGAGAGTGAACACAGCGCCATGAGCGCCTGCATCGGCGCTTCTGCAGGGGGCGGCCGCGTGGCGACGGCAACAAGCGCGCAGGGCATGGCCCTTATGTGGGAGATGCTCCACATCGCCTCAGGCTACCGTCTGCCGATCCTGATGGCACTCGTGAACCGGGCATTGTCCGCCCCGCTCAACATCCACGGCGACCACTCCGACGGCATGACCATGCGCGACTGCGGATGGATCCAGCTCTTCAGCGAGAACGCCCAGGAAGCTTACGACAATACCATCATGGCTTACCGGATCGCAGAACATAAGGACGTGAGGTTGCCGATCGCGGTCAACTTGGATGGGTTCATAATCAGCCACTCCATCGAGAGCATGCATTTCATGACCGATGAGGACGTGAAGAAGTTCGTCGGCGAATACAAGGCGATTGATCCGCTCCTCGACATCGACAACCCAAAGAGCATCGGTGCATTGGTGTTGCCGGATTACTACATGGAGCATAAGCGTGCACAGCACGAAGCCATGATGAACGTGAAAAAGGTTGTCTTGGACGTGTCGGCGGACTTCGCAAAGCTCACGGGCCGGCAATATGGGCTGTTCGAATCCTACCGGCTAGAGGATGCCGAGGTAGCTATCGTGGCTCTCAACTCGGCCGCAGGCACCATCAAGGATGAAGTGGATCGCTACCGCGAGAGAGGCGTAAGGGCTGGACTCTTGAAGCCACGCATATTCAGGCCTTTCCCGTACGAGGAAGTGGGCGCTGCGCTTAGGAACGCCAAGGCTATCTGTGTGATGGACCGGGCGGATTCCTTCGGAGGTTACGGTCCGCTCTACTTGGAGATCGCTTCAGCGGTTAATCCCTATCGAGGACCGGTATTGTTCAACAAGATCTATGGCCTCGGCGGCAGGGACCTGATGCCGCATGACGTCGACCAGGTGATAGATGAAACCATCGAGGTCGCGAAGACCGGCAAGGTGAAGGTGATTAAAGAGTACATAACGGTGAGAAACTAAGAAAGACAATTGCTGCAGAAGACGAATAGAAAACCAAGAATTCTTTTTCGGGATCCGAATCGGCGGATGACAAGATACATCAGACTTTATCCTGTCATCCTATCCAGGAATCCAAGGAGATAACAATGAGCACAACACAGGAAAAACCCCTGACCCTGAAGGCTCTTTCGCACAAGCGGGATCTTCTTACCGGCGGGCACCGAATGTGCTCCGGCTGCGGCGCGCCAACAATCGTTCGGCAGGTGCTACTGGCCATCGACGAGCCGGTCGTTCTATCGAATGCTACAGGCTGCCTCGAGGTGTCAACGTGCCTGTTCCCATACACGGCATGGCGGGTGCCCTGGATGCACAGCGCTTTTGAGAACGCAGCGGCCACGGCTTCCGGCCTGGAGACCATGTACCGAGCGCTCCGCAAACAGGGTAAGATCAATAGAGATATTAAATTCATCGCCTTCGGCGGAGACGGTGGCACCTACGACATCGGTTTTCAGGCCCTCTCCGGCGCCATGGAGCGCGGTCACCAGCTCCTCTACATCTGCTACGACAACGGCGCGTACATGAACACCGGTATCCAGCGATCGAGCGCAACACCCTATGGCGCGGACACGACCACCTGTCCCGTGGGCTCAAAGATCCCAGGCAAGCAACAGCGACGCAAGGACCTCACACGCATTATGGCGGCGCATAACATTCCGTACGCCGCCCAAGCGTCACCTCATAGCTGGAAAGACCTCATGACCAAGACCAGGAAGGCTCTGGCCACGAACGGCCCGGCATATATGGGAGTCGTCTCCCCGTGCAACAGAGGCTGGCGGAGCCAGACGAACGACTCGATCCTGCTCTCGAGGCTGGCGGTCGACACCTGTTTCTGGCCACTCTATGAAGTCGAGAACGGTAAGTGGACCATCAACTACGACCCTAAGGACAAGAAGAAGCCCATCACCGAATGGCTCAAGCCCCAGGGCAGGTTCAAGCACCTGTTCGCACCGGGCAACGAATGGATGCTCGAACAGTTCCAGAAGCAGGTGGATGAGGATTGGGAGAGCCTTAAAAAACTTCAGGACATGTCTAAAAGCTGATACAATCAGCGGAATCGAAGTGGAATCGCATAGGAATACGTAAACAAGAGCCGGGTAACAATACCCGGCTCTTGTTTTTTCGTTGACAGCGACTAAAAAAACGCTTGAAATCTGGCCGTTAGTATGGTTTAATAGCGGCATCCGCCTGTTTTTACAGGCATAGCCACGTCAGATCGAACAGGGAGATGCACATGCTGGGGTCCGATTTGGTGATGTATGAGGAAGAATTCAAGCAAATAGACGCAGAACTCCAACGTCTCCTTGCCCAAGCCAACGCGAAGGTCGTTTTCCTGGTAGACAAGAACGGTCAGCTGATCGCTGCGACCGGCGAGACGGAAAACCTCGATACCACGTCTCTCGCATCGCTAACCGCAGGAAATATCGCCGCCACAGGAGGCATGGCCAAACTCCTGGGAGAGAAAGAGTTCTCCATACTCTTCCATGAAGGTCTGCGCGACAACATACATATCTCCATCATCGGTCAACGGGTGATCCTTGTGGTGATCTTCGATCAGCGGTCATCGCTCGGCCTTGTTCGGCTTCGTGTCAAGAAGAGCGCGGAGATGCTCGGCGGGATATTCGATCAACTCCTTAAAAAAGTGGAAACGGAAAAGGTTACGGGCAAAGGCGGCGAATCTCCCTTTGCAGAGATTACAGACGAGGACATTGATAAGCTCTTCGGTTAGCCCAGCCTCGATTGTTCCCGGAATGTGTTAAGGAGAGAAATACCGACTCATGTCCTTTATCAATTATTCGTCGAGAGAGATCAACTGCAAAATCGTCTTCTACGGCCCAGGACTATGCGGGAAGACAACCAATTTGCAGTACATTTACAAAAAAACCAATCCTGACAGCAAAGGCAAGATGATCTCCCTGGCAACGGAAACCGAGAGAACACTGTTCTTCGACTTCCTTCCGCTTGCCCTGGGCGAGATACGCGGTTTTAAGACACGGTTCCACCTTTACACCGTGCCCGGCCAGGTCTTCTACGACGCAAGCCGCAAACTCATCTTGAAAGGAGTGGACGGCGTGGTGTTCGTGGCGGATTCGCAGATCGAGCGGATGGAGGCGAATATCGAGAGCATCGAGAATCTTCGGACGAACCTAGCTGAACAGGGATATGATATGGATAAAATTCCCTTCGTCATTCAGTACAATAAAAGGGATCTGCCGAACATTGTACCATTGGAAGAACTGAAAAAAGCATTAAACCCAAGACGTGTTCCCGAATATGAGGCTGTCGCCATGGAAGGCACTGGAGTGTTTGATACGCTTAAGGCAATTGCCAAACTCGTAATCATGGAACTGAAGAAAGGTCAGGAGGGGTAAAAAGCGGGGCTTGATGACAAGGAAGCGGGTTGCCAATAAAAAAGAACTCATTGACAGAATAGGTGGTATATGGTATTTATACCAGCCTGCAATATAGCAAATCGTTCCACAAATACCGAATAATTCCCCGGTAGCTCAGTCGGTAGAGCAGGTGGCTGTTAACCACCCTGTCGCTGGTTCGAGTCCGGCCCGGGGAGCCATAGCTAAAAAAGGGCTAATTTATTAAAAATTAGCCCTTTTTACATTTTCCTGCTTTTCTCCCGCCGATTCAAATTATCTTCCTATCATCGCTGATTCGATTCACCGGAAGCTGTTAAAATGTCCTGCACGGCATATTGACTGATATTTTCCTCTCGTAATTTAATCAATGTCTTATCTGCAAGTGACAGTTCTCTCTTCTAATCATTCGTTATCAATAACGGATTATCTCGTACAAACTCACTCTGTGCTTTTTGCTCCATGATTTTTATACAATGATCACATAACTTCTCAGGATACTCACGAGCTAAGACAATGCTGATCTCCTCGCATAAGATATCGATCACTGGAGGAGTATCGTGCTCGAGACTGTAAATCATGGATGGCAATCCTTTTTCTACTAGCCTGTCTATCCAGACCGAGGCATTATGCTCCAGCCAATCATCACCTATGATCTTTTTCATCGCGAAATCTATTTCGCAATGCAGATAGCCTCTCTCACAAAGACGAAATACCAAAAATGGTTTATATCCTACTTCTGACCAGTTGTTCATCGCATACTGCATTACAAAATCTGGCATCTCTTGTAATACCGCTGGTCTATTTCCTGCCAGTGCCACATTTTCTCTAGCATATTTTATTACGTCGTTAGACATTGTTCGCCTCTCACAATTTTAATAATCTGGTTAGCAATAAATTTTGAAACTCATTACTTTCAGGACCCTCAAGAAACTGATAGTTACTTAAGCTACTATTTTGTAGATAAAACGAGAGTATGTTGTATTACCATTGGGTCCTCCAAATCATTGGATCTATTGACCCCTGGGTTCAACACCTAAGCTTAGGGATAATTTTTTGAATTGTTTCACTTTTTTATCCCAATAGATAGCGTGAAACTTTTCCGTATACGACGGATTTCGCATGCCCTTCAAGAATTTCGATTCGCCTAAATTGTAAAGCTGTGTAATGTCTTCAAGGTTAGAAAGAGGATATTTCTTCATCAGATACTTTATGTATCGAATACCTGCAATGATGTTTTTTTCAGCGTTATATAAATCGTCTTTCTTCTGAATCTTCTTGTTGAATTTTTTCCCTGTGTCGAATGTTAATTGCATTACACCCCGACTTATCCAAACTTCGTCCGTCTGGGGTTTTTTAGGGTTATTAAAAGCTTTTGATTTGTAAGCACTTTCGACTTGCGCGATAGCATCACAAAGATCTGCATCGACCTTCATCAATTCTGCATAATGTCGAACCATCTTCTTATTTCTCTGTTGTTCTTTGTTGAGATTCTGTTGGGCTATAGCTGTGCTGGACAACATAGCCATCAAAAATATGTACACTAATGCTTTCATATGACATTCCTTTCGTTTGAGATAGCCTGCTCTCCTCCGGAATGAGGTCAAAAGTGTTTGATTTTTAACGAATGACATAAATAAGCGACCCGTCCGCAAGTCTTGGCCTTATCAACTACAATAATATATACTACTTTATTATTAGCAATCATTATACCATTGTATATCCAAAAAAAGATATGCAATAACAATAGATTGTATAAAACGGCAAGTCACGGTGCATTGCAAGAGTTGGCTTTCTCACCAGATCCAACCATAATTATTAAGTTGTATGACCAGAAAACAAGAGGCATGTTAAAAATTCATTTAATTTACAAATACTTATCCAGAATTTTGAATTATTAGGCAATTTTTACGAGGTTTTTGGATAAGTAGATATGCAAGATTTAAATCAACATGTCCTGCATGAGGGATGAGATGTATGTATAGGAATGTCTGTGGCGGATGATCTGAGATTTTTTCGTTGAGGGCAATCTCGCCAAGGAGGTCAGTGTAAATTGGCCCTTTTTTGGGTATTTCATTTATGATTTTGTCACTCGAATTGATGAGATTTTGTCTTAATTGGTACCACGTTCCCAGTCATTCCTGCATTTGCTGCCGGATATGGACACGTTGGCTCGCTAAGTTGTTGAAATTAAGATGAAATTTAAGCGGAAATTTTAGCGCGCTAATAATTAAACATCAATTTGGGATGGTCAGGGTACTTGTTTTTTGTAGCGGGGTATTTATTATATTGAATCGTTCGTTTCTTTGTGTTCTAGAAGTCGGTCCAGGCCCTTTCTGACGTAGCTCTTCTAATCAGTTCGTGCGTGCTGCTATCGAACTCTTTGTCAAAATGCTTTTCAGTGGTCGACCTCTGAGGCTGAAACTCCCCCGCAGTCGCGGACGCGAGAATGGCAAGTCGAGAAAAATATCCTCGCTTCCATAACACCGGGGAGAATAGGCAGCCCGAAGAAAGCAGCGAAAGCCGCCTTCAGCTTCGCTAAGCTTGAGATATAATATAAAAGAAGAGGTTAAGTGTCTTGATTTGATTGAAAGGGGGCATAATATGGTACATGTTCGTGATCCTGAAAGCATTTACCAGATTGATGGCAATATCTCGAATGGGAGATTCCACGGCAGGTGGCATTTTTCCTTCGGTGACTACTACGACCCTCAATTCAAAGATTTTGGCACGCTTCGCGTCTTTAATGATGATACACTGACACCTGGCGCTGTCTGGCCGCTCCACCCGCATCGGGACAATGAGGTTGTCACATACGTGGCCGGTGGGGAATTCAGGCATGCTGACGAGCGCGGCAAAGGCGGTATTCTCAAGAAAGGCTGGGTGCAACACACAACGGTAGGCCGCGAAATGTGGCATTCGGAGATCAACAACCGTCCAGACCAGCCGATGCGATTCATTCAGATGTGGTTCTATCCTTCGAAGCACGACCTTGACTCTGCAGTAGAGCAGAAAGCAGTCGAGCAGGCTGATAGGACCGACCGCTTCCTGCCACTTGTATCGAACCGGGATGAAGGCACCCTTCCCATCGTTTCCGATGCCCGGGTTCTTTCCAGCTTTCTTCGCGCAGGAAAGACGGTGCATTATGATCTTGAGCCGGGGCGAGGAATATACCTTTATGTGCTGGAAGGAGGACCAATAAGAGTTAATGGAACGAGAGTGCCGACGCTCGGCTCGGCCATGATAACCGAGGAAACATCCATTCATGTAATATCAGAGCAAGATTCCGAGCTCCTGTTCGTTGATGTGAAAAAATAGATTTGCTTTTGAACGCGCTGTCTTGTATTTCTTGCAAATGAGAGAAGGCAGCATCGTTCGAGGACCAACATCCAGCTCGGATATACGCTTAAGATGAGTGCGGACATCGGTTTCAAGCTCATACATTAAGACAAGCGAATACTTCTTGAATGAATCTGTTCAGCTGCCATCATTTGTTTGAATGGCAAACGCGCGAAGATCTGCATGTGGATTTTAACGTCGTTCGAAATGGATCAGCAATTCTTTTCGAATTCATTTGTGAAAAAAGACAAGATCATGAAGTTGCCAACAGTTGTTCAAGCCGCTGCCTCTCCTCGGCGTATGCATTCTTTTGCGATAAACATCAAAAAATGCATTTTCCCAATAGAAACTGACATAACACGAAATTAAATGCTGCATTGCTTGACAAACAGCAATAGCGGTTATATATTTTTCACATCAGGAATTATTCCGAACATGAAGCATCTTGTTGTGCCGCACGGAATCAAAAAAAAGACTTAAGGTGAAAGGGTATAAGCTGACATCGCAAAGGCTTGAAGAACGGGCAAAGACCGTTTTGCAAAAAACATTTGCTGAAAAGAAATGACGGTCATGCGCTGGCATTTGATGCCGTCAGTACAGCACGGTAGTGTCACGAGATACAGTCTTTTTGGTGATTATTTGTTTGAAACGTCTTCTTCTATGTGATAAGTTAACCGCTCAGGAACGAATTTAACGATAGCTAAACAAGGAGGAACAACATGGTACAGAAAGCGAGTCCGAAACTGACAGAGATGATGAATCAGGCAATAGCAGGTGAATTGCAGGCGATCGTCCAGTACATGTGGCATCATATTATGGTGAAAGGATTGAACTCATCTTCTCTTATGGAGGTGTTTGAGGATATCTCTGTGGAGGAGATGAAACATGCGGAGAAGATCGCGGAGCGTCTCTTCTATTTTG
>DASPSR010000001.1:0-11969 GCA_035623825.1 Nitrospirota bacterium | reverse complement strand
CCGGTCGAGGCTTATCGCCCGCCGTTCCACGGGCAGACCGGTGAACCTGCTGAAGGCAGCGACCATGTCCTCGTCGATCGGGATGACCCCGGAGTCGAAGACGATCACCCGCTTGTAGTCCTTGAACATCGAGCTGAAGTCCAGGTCGAGCTCGGCCACGCCGGCGGCGAAGATCTCCCGCCAGTTGTTGATCCAGCCGGTGGTCAGGTAAAAGCTCTTCGCTTCCGCGTCGATCCTGCGAAGCTCGTCGCGGCCGACGATGGCCTCGATGCAGTTCCTGGCATCGATCTTCGTTGCCCCGTAATGATCGATGATCTTCTGCATCTCAGGATGGCAATTGCCGTAGAGCACCGTGACAGGCTCGCTGCACCTCCTGCTCTCTTCGAGGGCCTGGACCAGGCACTCTTTCAGGCGGTCGAAGTTCACATGCAGGGCCGGGTCGAGGAACCGGACGCTTGTGCTCCTGCCCTTCTTTTTCAGGAGATATTCCAGCTCCGCCTTGAATATGCCGCAGCTGATGATCAGAGGATGTTCCATAGGAAAGGACCCTGGTCCGATTCTCTTTTAATCCCTCGTTCTATGCTTTGGCCCGTCGTCGCCGGAGTTCTGCCGCTTCAAGTATCTTTCGTTTCATAGAATTGTCTGCATCGCGCCATGAAACGATTTCGTCAATGCTGCGACCGCACTCCGGACAGATCTTGTTCCGGTCGAGCGAACACTTCTTTCTGCAGGGTGATTTCACTTCATCTTTTTCTTCTTTTGTTTCTTTCATGATGGGCCACTCCCCTGTTCTCTTTGAGAAGCTGTAAGCGACCCGGTTCTTTGCAAATGATGTTTTGAGAATGAACGTATAATACCTGCAATCATCATTAAAAGCAACTCTTATCCCGGCAAATGACGTGCTGGAAGGTGTTCAAGGAAGAAGAATTTCAAGAAAATAGGGAGGAGCCAAACATTATACGGGTTGACTTTAACCCCGGGGTTTTGGTGCAATCCGATATTCTGATAAGGGGAATTTTCATAGAGAAACAAGAGTTAAAATGGGCGGCTTTGAAAAGCTCTGGGCGTGGGGTGATAATAGCGTCGGTCAGCCGGGCAATCGGACAGCAACAAGCAGTCCGACGGCCGTCCGATTTGCATTTTTCGTCTCGAAATTGATAATATTTACCAATACGAAATTGCTCGATATCGGGGACAACGGCCTTCAAATGGATGTTTTAAGCAAGTAAATGCACCGACTCTCAGGATGGATCTGATTTCGGAGGAGATCAAACATGGCTTGACAAAATTTTCATTGCAAGTATATTAAGAACCAAATGCAAGCGGAACACGTGGATAGTCGGGACTATCGAAGAGAACGGAAAAGCGCAGCAATCGCTATTCTGTTATCGCAGTACAAACTTCACCTCAGATTGGCTAGTGTTACATGAATAAAAAAAACGGCAATCAATCTCAACTTGACCCTCATAGAAAGAAAACGCCTGGAGGCCTGAAGGCATCACCGTCTCAATATGCCGCAGATGCGACGATAGGTGCATCAATCGTTCGTACGCAGACGTCATCCATGACATGGTTCTTCGTTTTTTTCCTGTTCTCCGGTTTCTGTAGTCTCGTATATCAGGTTGTCTGGCTGAGGATCGCAATGGCGGATTTCGGTGTGACCACCCCTCTCATTTCTATTGTCCTATCGACTTTTATGGCCGGCCTTGCCGTGGGAAGTTGGGGTGCGGGACGCCTCACGAGTCGGTTGCAAGGACGCGGCCCTTCGTCGTTTATTCGCTTCTACGCAACGACCGAGCTACTTATTGGCCTCTCGGGAATTGCAGTCGCTCCCCTGCTCGGCTGGGGACACACGTTGCTCAGCTCTATAGACGGCCATGCAACATGGGGTTCCGGGAGCTACTACCTGGCCTCCGCCGCTTGCGTCACTGCCGCCCTGATCCCGTTCTGCATCTGCATGGGAGCTACTTTCCCTCTAGCGATGGCAGTTATTCGCACCGCGTTCCCTGAAGCCTCACCACGTTCGTTCAGCTATCTCTACGTCGCGAATGTCCTGGGTGCGATGGCCGGAGCGCTCGGCGCGGCCTTCGTCCTCATCGAAATACTCGGCTTTCATAAAACACTATTCGTGGCAGCCGGGGCCAACGTGGCCGTGGCTACTGCGGCGCTGGTGATCTCGGGTAGGATTACAGCCCCATCCAGCGATGGAAATTACTCAACCATTGATGTTTCCGGGGCCGTACCCCGAGCGTCATGGCTCGGCCTTGCCTTTCTGTTCACCACCGGCCTCGTGAGTCTTGCACTTGAGGTGGTCTGGACACGGCAATTCGTTCCTTTTGAGGGGCCCGTCGTATATTCATTCGCGACCATACTTGCAGTATACCTCATTTCAACTGCTATTGGATCACGCGTTTACCGCTATTGGGCTGCCCGCACCACGGAGAGCTCAGCTGGGTTTCCGTGGGTTGCCGCCGCTATTCTTGCAGGATCAACCGGTCTTCTCGCCCTGCTCGCCGCTGATCCGCGCCTACCTGAGGGGGGGCCTGTTGCGATAGAGACCTCGCCAACTCTCTACGGTTTGCTCGCCGGGACAGTTCGCGTCATCTTGGGTATAGCGCCATTTTCCGGTGTCCTCGGGTTCCTTATGCCGATGATGGTAGACCGCATGTCCTCAGGAAACCCGGATCGGGCGGGGGTGGCCTACGCAGTAAATGCTCTGGGATGTATCATCGGGCCGGTTCTGTCGGGATTCGTGCTGCTTCCCCTTTTTGGAGAACGGTGGACAACGGTACTCCTTCTCGCTCCGCTGTTTGCTTTCATGCTGGCGGGCCTACTCAATCGAGCTGCGACATCACGCAATCAGTGGAGGCTTGCTGCGATCGGAGTCGTCGTTGCCGCATTTCTAGTCATCTTCACGGAGGACTTCGAGACGGCATTTCCGCACAGCATCGTACTGCGCGATCACACCGCAACCGTCATCGCGTCCGGAAAAGGCATGGATAAGCAACTGCTGGTCAACGGGGTGGGAATTACAAATCTCACGCCGATCACCAAGATGATGGTTCACCTCCCGCTGGCTTTTCTCGACCGCTTCCCCAAGAAGGGACTCGTACTCTGCCTCGGCATGGGGACCTCATTCCGGTCTATGCTCAGCTGGGGGATTCCCACAACCGTGGTCGAACTTGTCCCCAGCATTCCATCACTTCTCGGCTTTTTTCATCAGGACGGCGAAGCGGTCGCGCGCAATCCACTGGGCCGGATCATAGTGGATGATGCCCGGCGGTTCCTCGACCGATCGGCTGAGACCTACGACGTAATCGTGATCGACCCACCCCCGCCAGTAGAGGCAGCTGCCTCGAGCCTGCTTTACTCGTCGGAGTTCTACGAGTGCGCGAGGAAGCGCCTCGCGCCGGACGGAATACTCCAACAATGGTTACCCTACGGTGAGAAGGTGGTTATGTCAGCGGTGGTTCGGGCTCTGACTAAGCGATTTCCATACGTCCGCGCTTTCATTTCGGTCGAAGGATACGGTTTGCACTTCCTCGCGAGTGCCAGTCCGATTCCTAGTCGAACCGCTGCCGAGTTGGCCGCGCGTTTGCCCGAGACCGCACGTCACGATCTTATTGAGTGGGGACCGGAGACCAGCGCGACAATGCAGCTCATGCGCGTGATCCTTACCGAGATCCCGATCCAGCTAGTGATTAACAGTTATCCGAATGCACCCGTGCTGACCGATGATCGTCCGGTCAACGAATACTACTTTCTGCGTCGACTCCCATAGCGATTTGACCCCATTATGTTCATCGCGGTAATTTGCAGGATCTACACGTGGCGTAAGATGCATGTTAGTGGGTGTACATCGCAAGAGCAAAGATTAGCATCACATGCTTTATTTCAAGCTGAAATATCGTTAAGAGTCGCGTTTACAATAAAATCGATCGCGTCATGCGAGTTACGAAATCCGAAGAAGAAGTCAATTTAGTCCTCTCCGTGGCGTGACTTTGGCATGGAAAAAGTGCATATTATAATATTTTAAGACAAATTACGCATGCTTGGTTGTACAAATTACTATAATAATCAGTATATTACTCATAAATTCTAAGGGCCACAGTAGGTTGGGGTGCGAGTGGTCGGCCGTTCAAACCGGCTCGCCCCGACCATTTTTATGCCCGTAAACATTGATGTTTGCGGGCATTCTTATTTTTTGGAGGAGGATCTCTGATATCGACGCGGGCGAAAAGGGGACAACAATTTTCGGGTATTCGGATTACAGGTCGATAGTCGGAAAATCCGACTGCAAATGATCGTGCACTGGTATCCCATCTCTCTCACCCCTATTGGTAATCACGGGGCATCTTGGATCTTCAAGCGTTATTGCCCCAACTTATATCACGCGCAATTTCATGGGCAGAGTAATAAGTACACCGACACAATGCAAAATATCTTTACATTATGCTATCATTATGCTATCATATCTCATATTGAGAAGGAGATAAATATGGCACAGTTACTGGTCCGCAATTTGGAAAAGGAAACAATCGAACGCCTCAAAATGAGAGCTAAGCAGCATGATCGTTCGTTACAGGGAGAAGTAAAATTAATTTTGCAAAATGCAGCAAAATTATCTATGGCCGAAGCTACAAACGTAGCCAAAGACTGGCAGAAACGTCTGGCTGGCAGGAAGTATACCGATAGTGCCATCCTTATTAGAGAGGACCGAGACCGTTGAAGCAATATGTAGTTGATGCGAGCGTATCCGTTAAATGGTTCCTGCCTGAAATCCATTCGCGTGAATCGATGCGCTTACTGAATAAGAAATTTGAGCTTTTAGCCCCGGATCTCATTTTCGCGGAATTCGGAAATGTTTTGTGGAAAAAATGGAGGGCTGATGAAATCGATAGAGACTCCGTTGTAAAAATTTTATCAGATTTTCGAAAAATGCCTGTTGTTATATATTCTTCAGACCTGCTTTTTGATGTAACATGGGCAATAGCAGAACGCTATCAGCGATCTTTTTACGACAGTTTATATCTGGCTGTTGCGCAAATTCAGGAATGCCGCTTAGTTACTGCAGATAAAAAGTTTTATTCCGCGCTCAAGAGGACAACCATTGGCAAATCATTGCTGTGGATAGAAGACGTGCAATAGCAGCAATTTCTTCCCGAACTGTTTGAGTTGCTACATGTCTAAATAATCAACAGTACAACTCCCATGAAGAGGGTTTTGTCAAGTGCCGCCCTGGAATTTTTTTTTAAACGCTATTGTAGCATTCCTGAGCCTCCCCCGATTTGATGGACACCCCAAATAGTTATACAATAGGGGGCCGCAAGGGGGTTCTTGATATCCACGCCGCATTCGTTCATGACGAAACTAAAGGATGCTTTGGTTTGAGCATATCGTAAATGGCTGGTTCCTTTTGACATCCCAGACGTAAAAGACTCGAGAAACTGTCCAATATCATAAGGCGTTATTGACTCGACAGTACGATCGTCAAAAACTACCTTGAGATGGTGTCTTTTGGCAGGATATGCTCGGAGAATCAGTCACTGTGGCAACCTTTGATCGGCACCTGTGGGGAGCATCTAAGGTTGCAGGCCTCGTAGTATGGCCGGAGTCACTCCGGTAAGTAAACTTTAGATTTGTTGTGTTTTTCATCATATTTGCAGTCGTGTGTTTCTTCCTCTTTTAAACGATTGCATCAATTGGAAAGTCTTGTTACTCATACCTTAGTTTTGGCTGACCGTTGCTTCCTCGACCCTTTTTGCCTTGCGACGGTTTTCGATTTTGCTGGCTTGTTGATTTCCGGGGAGAGCATAAGCTGAGGAGGAATATTTTGCGCGCCGAGGATCTCCGCCATCTGATCAAGTGCCTGGGCGATGTTTTTCAGTTTGTGGGCGCCCAGCTTTTCAAGTCCAGCGACCAGGAGGCCTTGGGCAACTCCGGGAGCTTTCTTTACCAGGGCATGACCCTTTCCCGTCAATTCAACTCTCACGACACGACGGTCTTCTGATGAGCGTATCCGCTTGACCAGCTCTTGTTTTTCCAGACGGTCCAGAATACCGACCACGGTAGCTGGATGCAGATACATGCTGCGGGCTATTTCAGATACCATGATTGGCGCTTCCTGGGCTATGGTCTTGATCGCCCAGAGCTGGGGTCCGGTGAGGCCGGTTTCCTTCTCGGCCTTCTTTGATTGCTCGTTCACAACTTGAAATACCCGGCGCAGATTGTCGATGATTTCCGCGACCCTCTCATCTCTCTTGCTCAAAGGCAGTCCCTCCTTATAATAAACTTGACAAAACGGTGGCAACGTGCTAATAATTTGTACACAAACAATTTTAGCACATATTATATGTAATGAAATAAAAATGTACTGTTCGATTAAACCTAAAGCAGGACTCGTTGTCTAACAACAAGTGAAATGGACCATGGCAATATAAGCTAGATCAAGGTGCAAAAAATGTCGATGGCCGATTCGAAGCCCCCTCCGGTTGAGCAATACTCGATGTAAAAGGAGAAATGGATGTCACATGGCCTGGAGGCTTTATTTCATTGAAATCATAGAGCTTGTTCCAGGAATAATTTAATCGATTTACACCATAAATGCAACGGTATAACGCTGATGAATGTCCATCACCAATAATTAGGAGGATCATGGAAATGAATCTCAAAGGCATGATGTATCTCTCGTGCGTGTTGCTCGTTGGCCTTGTTCCTCTGTGGGGCTGTCCGAAAAAAACAGAAATGGCATCTTCACCGGAAGCGCAGAAAGAGAACGTAACGGCTCCTTCGGCACCTTCTCCTGAAACAACTGAAGCAAAGCGCGAGGTGAAATCCGGGGAGCCTGGTGAACTGGCCAAGGTGACAGCGATAGGGCTCAAGCCTGTTTATTTTGATTTCGACAAATCATTCATCCGTGATGATGCCAAAGCCGTCATGAAGGCGAACGCCGAATGGCTCAAGGCAAATCCGAAGGCAAAGATCACGATCGAAGGAAACGCCGATGAGCGCGGCACAATTGAATACAACCAGGCGCTCGGCCAACGGCGGGCAGTAAGCGCTAAGCAATACCTAATCGCCCTGGGCGTGTCGGGACATCGGATCTCGCTAATTAGCTACGGCAAAGAAAAACCGGTTTGCACTGAGCATGATGAAGCATGCTGGCAAAAGAACAGGAAGGACGATCTTGTCGCCATGACAAGATAACGAACGATTTTGCGGGACCGGAAAATACCCTGCCTATGGCCGGTTTCGGCCGGGAGGCGGCCAAGTGAATCTCTTTTACCCGGAATACATAGCAGTTACGATTGCAGTACTGTATTTCGCTTGCAAGCTGATGAGAAGCGATCCAGGAGAAAGGAAGCAGAAAGGAGACGGGCGCCGGTCCATAAAACGGGCATGATGGCAGAGGTGGGTCGACATGATGTCTTATCAAACAATGCTTTTTTGTCATGTGATGATGTTACCGTCGGCCGAGAGCTTTTTACGATCAATGATCCCGGATGAGGTGAATCTTTCATAATGAAAGCCCCTGGGTCGATAACATCGAAGACATTGATAACGGAAATGGCAAAAAGGCTGAGAAGCGGCGAGATCGCAGTCAGACGGGGAACCATAGTTGCGAGGCGTAAGGCTGGAGTTTTGAACGAAGAAAGGAAAAGGCAATACAGGCTGATTGCACTCAAAACAAAGATGCAAAAAAAACTTTCCGCTCCGGGCGCAAGAGTTTACTCGCTGGTGTCGGCAAACGACAAGAAAAATCTTGCGGCGGATTCGATAGTAAAGGATATAACGGCGCATATCAAATGGTACGAAGCTGAGATCGCTTTGCTCGAAAGGAAACAAGGAAAAGCCGTAAGACGAAGAATCGAAGAGCCGCGTAAAATCCTCCCTTCTACGGCCCATCTTAAAATGCATCACTTGTTCCACTTGCGCGGGTGCCGTGGGCAATACGCTTTCGGCACCCTTTCTTTTTTGCATCCGCGGGCAGAGATCGAAGCACAAAATCCTATACTGGGAATGTACACGTTACTTGTGATGATGAATATAGGAAAGCGGAGCGAATTGCATGGTTTGAATGGTTCTTGGAGGGAGCCATTACCATGCCAGTACGGCCGAACCAAGATGAGTCGAAACATATATTGCCGGCGTCATCCAACCTGCTCGGGATATGCTTAGTCATCCTGAATTTCGTCAATCTATGGAAGGTCGGAAGGGTAGAGAAAGTTGTTATTGACAAGATGGTCGGAGTATCGATGTTTCTCATTCTCATAGCGAGTGTGATGTCGTATATCCCCATGCGTTCTCAGATGAAAGCGGACGTACAAAAAAACGCGGATATTGTTTTATTCCTGAGACTGACATCGCTTATGATCATCGCAGCAATTTGATGTTAGATCTGGTGTAACTTACAATTATTCTGAAATGGAGAAGATGGGTTTCTGATATGAAAAAAAAGTTGTAGAGGGATCGGTGCTGTTCATCAGCATCCTGAAATGGCTGTTCCTGGCAACCTGCGTAGGGATCCTTGTCGGCCTTTCCACAACGGTGTTTCTGAAACTGCTGGGCTTGGGTATTTCCCTCGTGACTCAGTATCCCTATTACTATGTGCTGCTTCCCCTTGCACTATTATTAAGCGCATTGATCGTTAAGGTTTTTGCCCCTGACGCGGAAGGCCATGGTACCGAGAAGATCATCGAGGCCGTGCACAGGTATTCCGGGAAGATGAACGCGATGGTCGTGCCTGTCAAACTCGTGGCTACGATCATAACAATCGCCTTCGGGGGGTCAGCCGGCAAGGAGGGGCCTGCTGCACAGATCGGGGCCGCCCTCGCATCAACCTTTTCTGGGCTTCTGAGGTTTAGCGACCGTGATCGCAAAAAGCTGGTCATTTGTGGCATCAGCGCCGGCTTCGCCTCGGTCTTCGGTACACCCATAGCCGGGGCTTTGTTCGGTGTTGAAGTGTTGTTCGTAGGGGCCATGATGTATGATGTGCTGCTTCCGTCTTTTGTCGCTGGAATCGTGAGTTATCAGGTATCATCTGCTTTGGGGATCGCGTATTTTCATGAGCCCGTCAGTATTATTCCCGCTTTCAGCAGTTATTTCTTCTTCAAAATATGCCTGGCCGGACTTTTCTTCGGCCTCTGTTCGCTCCTCCTTATCGAAATGCTCGGACTCCTTGAACGTACAAGCCATCGCCTGAAAATCTCCAAACCGCTCAAGGGGTTATTCGGTGGAACAGCGCTCGTGATCCTTTCCCTGCTTTTCTCATCCCGATATCTCGGGCTCGGTCTTGAAACGATAAAGACCTCTCTGGATGGAGGCGCAATCCCTGGAGGCGCTTTTTTGCTCAAGATGCTGTTTACGGCGATCACGCTCAGCTTCGGAGGAAGCGGCGGCATCGTGACCCCCATCTTCTTCGTAGGTGCGACGGCAGGCAGCTCGTTCGGCCGAGCACTTGGATTCGACCCCTCCTTGTTCGCAGCAGTCGGCATGGTCGGCCTCCTTGCCGGTGCCGCGAATACCCCAATATCGGCGAGCATCATGGCAATCGAACTCTTCGGGCCTCAGATCGCACCTTATGCCGCTGTGGCTTGTGTTATCAGCTTCCTCATGACTGGCCATCGGAGCGTGTACCCGAGCCAGGTCCTGTCGCTCGAGAAATCATCTTCTCTCGCTGTTGCCAAGGGTAGCGAAATGAGGGATGTGGGAGATATAGTGTTTCGACCCCGGCAGAAAAGCATAAGCAACGGCATCATAAAAGGCCTGGAAAAACTGAAGAAGGGCAAGACATGACTGGAAGAAGCTCAGCCCAGCGGGCAGGGATCAAATCTTGGAACAATCACAATGCATGAAGAAGAAGTCAATTTATATGTAACTTCTCTAATCTTCAAAAGTTCATCTGTGATTTAAGTAACTCCTCCCGCCCCCAAACGCTCCGAACTGCGTATGTAAACTCAAAAAGGAATTGACTTGACGAATAGCTTAACGTATACTATACGAACAAAAAGATAGGGGTGTTATGGGATACAATCCAAAATATGTGATTACTCCCCGGACAGCCGGACTCCTGGAAAAGATATCCGAACTTAGGACGAAGATCGAGATGTCTCCCGTATCCGTCCAGTGGAGACCACGCCTGGAACGTGATGCATTTGCCCGGCTTGCACATACCTCAACGGCCATCGAGGGGAATCCCCTGACCCTCAGGGAGGTCGAGATCCTGTCAAAAGGCGGCGATTTGCCGATGGTCCAACGTCGGTATAAGAACGAGGTCTTGAATTACCTTGCCGCACTTCGTTATATTACCGGCCATTCCACCAAGAAGAACCTGACCGCAAAAGATGTCCTCCGGCTGCACGCTATCGTTGGTAGAGACGCGCTTGAACGTGAACCCATCGGCGCATTCAGGGATTACCAGGTCGTCATTAGACAGCACCGGCCTCCGCGGTATCAAGACGTGCCTCGGCTAGTCTCTGCACTGTTGGATTGGGTCAATTCCCAGGGCAAGAACCTGCCTGCTGTCATATCTTCAGCAATTTTGCACTATCAGTTCGAGCACATTCACCCCTTCGGCGACGGAAATGGACGCGTCGGTCGCCTTCTAGCCACGTGGGAACTCTATCGCAGGAAAATCGACACCTATCACATTTTCTCTATTGACGAAGTCTACTGGGAAGACCGTGAGAAATACTTTTCCGTCCTCCGCTCAGTCCAGGAGGCGGGTGGGAACCTTGCCGGCTGGATTGAGTATGTTGCAGCTGCTGCTGTGGAGGCCTTGGGCCGGGCCTGGAAGCGGGTGCAGGCAATACAGGGAAATGTGAGGCCGGGAGAGGAACTGATATTGACGCCGAAGCAGGAAAAGCTTCTGGCTCTCCTTCGCAACGTCCCCCTCAGCATCAATGAGATCATGAAAGAGCTCCGTGTAACGACACGGGCAGGGGCGCATCATATAATTAAACCTCTTCTGGAGCGCGGCATCATTGTGCGGAGAGGAGGCCACAAAACAGGTAAATATGTGTTAGCGTAAATACAGATCCACTTGATAGTTATATTTAGCGATGTATATCCTGTAACATTTGTCGGAGTGGTTCTTCCTGCTACTCTCAAAGTCTCCACTCTTCTAAACACTTCAAGTATCATCCCGAACTAAACGACAACTACCCGGCATGTACCCTTATCGGGCGATTGACAGGGATGGCAATTAGGCATATGGTCCGCACAGATGGCATCGACATTACTAGGCTAGTAAAGCACGGAAATCCGTTCTTTACCAGCCGCAGGCGGCATGATGATACCGTCGGTCTCATTATAGACGATTGTTACCGGTTAGCGAAGCAAACGCTGATCGGCAACCGTGAGCAGCTTGATAAAATGGCAAAATCCCTAATCGAAAAAGAGGTCCTCGAGTTCAAAGAGATTGAAGATCTGCTCGGGAAGCGCGCTTAAAATGTAAATGACTCAAAAGCGCTTTCGGCAAAGTAAAATATGTCAGTAGTGACCAACTTACGGTCAGCCGGGCCTACGTCCACCTGTTCAAGCAGATGTAACTACTTCCCCATCCCTCCGCAATGCCGTTCATCCCCCATTTTCTCCCGTTCGTCGCAAATCCCTTGAGATGTCCGAGTCGCAGGGCTACAGTATCATTAGAATAACAATCGACCATGAACAAGTTATCGGTGTGACAGTGGTCTTACTTCTGCTCATGAGAGCGGAAGATATTTCAGGAGGGATAGATGAGCACCGATGCTTATCAATCAGGCAATCCTCTACAAGGTTCTCGGAGGAGGAGTGTAGTTTTCAGGGGGGAGGTTTTATGAAAAACGTTATTCTGATAGACGATGATCGCAGTCATCTGGCAATTCTGCCGGTGGCATTGGGCCAGGGCGGCTGTCAGGTCATTCCAAAGACCCATGCCGAATCTGCCGTGGCGGTTCTTGGAGAGAATGTCAAGATTGACTTGATAATCC
>DASPSR010000038.1:0-14279 GCA_035623825.1 Nitrospirota bacterium | reverse complement strand
GAAAGTACTGGCTTGGCGGCAGGGAGATTTCCAGACTCAATGCAGCGGAGCAGGCGCGACTGCGAAACCGCATGATTGGTTTTGTCTTCCAAACGTTCAACTTGCTGCCGCGCACAACCGCTCTGGAGAATGTAATGATGCCTCTTCTCTATACGAGGGAGAACTTGAGTGAGGGCCAAAAGAAGCAGCGTGCCGTCGGGTTGCTGGAAAAAGTAGGTCTGGCCGATCGCCTCGATCACGTCCCCTCCCAGCTTTCTGGCGGACAACAGCAGCGTGTGGCTATCGCACGCTCGCTGATCAACAACCCTCAAGTACTCCTTGCCGATGAGCCGACCGGGAACCTCGATTCGCGCACCAACGAGGAACTCCTTCAAATGTTCCAACAGCTCAATAACACCGATGGCATCACTATTATCCTCGTTACCCACGATCCCGGCGTGGCGCGGCATGCACGGCGGGTCATTTACATCAAGGATGGCCTGATAGAAAAAGCCCCGATATAGGCGAGTTTCGAGAGGCGGTATGAACTGGCGCGGCATCTTGAAAACGGCTTTAAATTCACTTCGTCTCAATGTCATGAGGACGATGCTCACCACGCTCGGCATAGTCATCGGAGTTGCGGCGGTGATCACAATGATGGAGATAGGCAATGGAGCGACTATCGCTATCCAGCGTACCATGGCCAGCATGGGCGCCAACACTCTTGTGGTCGTTCCGGGGGCCGCAAGCACAGGCGGCATAAACTTCGGGATGGGCAGCATAATGACGCTGACGCCGCAGGACGCCGATGCGATCATCAAAGAGATCCCCTCAATTCGCAGTGTTGCACCCATCGTGCGCGCCCGCACCCAACTCGTATACGGCAATCGCAACTATGTCCCGACTTACCTCTATGGCACTACTCCTGCGTTTCTGGAGGTTCGGGATTGGACCGATCTTGACAGCGGCGAAGCGTTCACCGAACACGATGTTCTGAATGTGAATAAGGTATGCATGATCGGACAGACCATCGTAAGGCAGCTGTTCGGCGGAGAATCTCCCATAGGCAAGGAGATCAGGATAAGGAATGTGGCCTTCAAGGTAATAGGCGTCTTGGGCCCAAAGGGAGCAAACATGATGGGCATGGACCAGGATGATATCCTGCTGGCGCCGTGGACAACCATCAAATACCGGGTAGTGGCCTCTTCGCTTTCCGCCGCTAACCAGAGCAGTACAAGTACTGCGAGCGGCAACGAAGTTACTTCATTGAGCCAGGTCTATCCTAATCTCCAGCAGAACCTCTACCCTGCAGCGTCAGCAACGGAGCAGACCGACACGCCGCAGCCAATCCGCTTTACAAACGTGGACCAGATACTGACGGCGGCCCAGTCCGCAGGCCAGGTACCTGCCGCGATGCAGGAAATGACCTCGCTGCTCAGGGAGCGTCATCATCTTCTGCCCGGCGATGAGAACGATTTCACGATACGTGACATGACCGAAATTACCAAGGCAATGAGTTCTACGACAGAATTGATAACGAAGCTTTTACTGTGCGTTGCGATGATATCGCTGATTGTCGGCGGCATTGGAATCATGAACATAATGCTCGTCTCGGTCACTGAACGGACGCGCGAGATCGGTCTGCGCATGGCCGTGGGTGCAGAGCCGGCTGACATTCTGCGGCAGTTTTTGATTGAGGCCATAGTACTGTGCCTTCTCGGCGGCACGATGGGCATAATCCTGGGACGCTGCGCTTCGTACATTGTCACATCGGTCTTGCACTGGCCAACAGCGGCTTCGATGGGCGCTATCGTGGTTTCAGTGGTAGTTTCGGCTGTTGTGGGTGTCATTTTTGGTTTCTATCCTGCATGGAAGGCATCGCGGCTCGATCCAATCGATGCGCTCAGATATGAGTGAGGATGCAGTGATGAATGGGAATAAGCAAGCGTGTCCTGCCGCCTTAATTGCCGCCGGTTTACTACTTCTAGCCAGCGGGTGCATGGTGGGTCCGGACTATCATCCACCGCAGACAGCAGCACCTGACACGTGGGTCGGCGTGACGAAGACGCCGGGAGGCCAACCATCAGAGGCAACTGCTCAGTCGGCTGAACTCAGTCTGTGGTGGGGGCAGTTCAACGATCCAACGCTGAACGAGCTTGTCGAGGAAGCGGTGAAGACGAACCTAAACCTGCAAATCGCAGAGTCTCGCTTGCGCCAGGCCCGTGCTTTGGGCGGGATCGCAAAAGGAGGCTTGTGGCCGTCCGTTACCGCTTCAGGCAGCTACCAGAGGCAGCATACGGCCGGCGTCACTCCTGACGACCACGCGCAGGACCTTTATCTGTCAGGTTTGGATGCCGTATGGGAGATCGATCTGTTCGGGGGTGTTCGGCGCAATATAGAATCAGCCAACGCCAACATCCAGGCCGCCATTGAGAACATCCGGGATGTGCAGGTCAGCCTCATCTCCGAAGTCGCACTTGATTATATACAGTTACGCGGTTACCAGCAGCAGATCGTGGTCGCAAAAAAAAACTTAGAAGCGCAGCAGCACACTGCTGAAATCACCCGGAAACTATTCGATGTGGGCTTCAGCAGTGCCCTCGATGTTGCCAACGCCGAGGCCAATGTCGCTACGACAGAGTCGCAAATCCCCGTCTTTGAAACATCAGCGCGGCAATCCATTTATGCGTTAAGCGTGCTGCTGGCGCGGCCGCCCGCGGATTTGCTGGAAAAATTGTCGCCCACGGGCAACCTGCCCGTCGCGCCGGCGAAAATCCCAGCCGGGCTGCCTTCGGAATTGCTTCGTCGCCGTCCCGACATCCGTGAAGCCGAGTCACAACTCCATGCCGCCACCGCTCAAATAGGTGTTGCCGTCGCGCAATTTTTCCCCGCGTTTTCGCTGACCGGCGCGGTAAGTTGGAACAGTAATCTGCTTCACTCGTGGTTTAGCAATAACAACCGTTCGTACTCTTTCGGTCCGTCACTGAGTTGGCCGATTTTCCAGGGAGGCGCTACTGTATCTAATGTGCGTTTGCAGCAGGCGCTGCGCGACCAGGCTTTCATCACCTACCAGGAAACAGTACTAGCAGCATTTCAGGATGTCGAAAATGCACTAATTGCTTTTGCAAATGAGCAGGAACACCGAAAATCGCTTGCCGAAGCCGCAGCGGCCAACCGCAAAGCAGTGGACCTGTCGCTTCTGCTTTACACCGAAGGCCAAATCGCTTTTCTCAACGTGCTTATTGCTCAAGAATCACTTTACGCATCGGAAAACGCATTAGTGCAAAGCGAGGGTAACATCATTACTGATATCGTCGCCCTATACAAGGCGCTGGGGGGCGGATGGGAATCTCTATCGTCAGATGCTGCTACACAGCGGTTGGTGGAACACTGAAGAAATTGTTATGGGCACGGGATCAAACAAAGAGTTATAATGATCTCGGTAAATGCAGAGACGGGCTTTCGTAGTTTGCAAAAAATTATGAGGGATCTCACGACCTTGAGAAAAAGATTCTATGTCCTGTTTTTTTGCCTGGGCATTTTGGCGGCCATTCTTGCGGCAGTACATGTAGCTCAAGCTGCACTCGGTGAATCTGCCGATTCGGTCATGTCTGACCTTAATGCGCTCTCGGCCATGCAAGGCGCTGCAATAATCCACACTGGCTACACTGTTCAGGAGATCACTTCTGCGTCGGTCACCGTTCGGGAGTATATATCGCCATCCGGCGTTGTATTTGGAATCGCTTGGAATGGCTTGATCCACCCAGATCTCACGCCTCTTCTGGGTTCCTATGCCGGCGAATATCATCAGGCTCTGCTGAAGACGCCACGCAAGCCGGGCAGCAGATTCTCTCGGGTAAAGACGGACGTGATTGTGGTCGAGAAATGGGGCCATATGCGAAACCTACGGGGCCGCGCCTACGTGTTGGCCTTAATACCGCCAGGAGTGATTGTTGATGAAATCAAGTAAAATCCAGCTTTTTTTGCTGGTTCTAGATCTGGTGGCCGGTTGCACAAGTGGCAGCGGATCGGGCACACCGTCGGCAACACTCCGGTCAATTGCCATAACGCCGGCAGGGTCGAGCATTGCACTTGGGACGACCGAACAGTTTACAGCTACAGGAACATTCTCGGATAATTCCGATAGGGACATCACGGCATCAGTAAGCTGGATTTCATCAGCTGCCAATGTCGCAACTATTGGCAACGCGGCAAATTTCAATGGATTGGCCGCTTCGGTCTCTACGGGCACAACGACGATCACGGCTGAGTTAGGGGGCATCTCGGACTCTACTGCCCTTACGGTGGGCGCTACGGCGCTTGTATCTATTGATGTGCAGCCGACGGTATCGAGTATTCCGACCGGTACGACCGAGAAGTTTACTGCCACGGGGACTTACTCGGACAATTCTGCCAGGGACATCACGACACTGGTAAGTTGGGCTTCATCGGACCCCAATGTCGCGACTGTCAGCAGTAATGTGGCGACCGCAATTTCCACGGCCACAACAGCTGCAACAATGATTACGGCCAGGTCAGGGAACGCCTCGGGATCTGCCTTACTGACGGTGACAGGGGGCAATGCCGCGCCTGCCAGCAACGTGCTTCCGATCACCGTGAACGGCTCGCTTTGTTCGGCCAGTACCTCAGCTTCCTACATCAACAAGCCCTGCGTCAGTGTTACGGTCTGCACTCACGGTACGTCCACCTGCCAGACGATTGACGACATCCTCCTCGATACGGGCAGCTATGGACTCCGAATTTTCAGATCGGCCCTGGGTCCTGTAACCCTTTCTCAGTTGCAGGCAACCGGTGGTTCCGGATCAGTCGTCGAGTGCACTCAGTTTGGTGACGGCTCGTCGGATTGGGGGCCTGTTCAGTTAGGGGACGTTACCCTGGGCGGCGAAACCGCCCAGAATGTTCCAATTCAGGTCATAGATTCCAGCTTCGGCACGGTCCCCAGCTCCTGCGGCATCCCGGATACGAGCCCCTCGGTCGCCGGCTTAACCGGGATACTGGGGGTCGGCGTCTTCACCGAGGATTGCGGTTCAACCTGCGCAACCGATGCAAACAACGGAATCTATTACTCCTGCAGCGGATCGACGTGCACGGGCACAACAGTCCCCCTTTCCAGCCAAGTACAGAATCCAGTGGCGCTGCTCCCTGCAGATAATAACGGTGTGAGTGTGCAGCTTACAAGTGTGCCTTCGAACGGTTCGCCCTCAGTCAACGGAATTCTTGTGCTTGGGATCGGCACAAAGACCAACAATGTCCCTTCCGGGATTACTACGTATAACACCGATGCAAACGGTGAAATAGTGACAAATTTCAGTGGCTCCTATGCGGGCGTTATCGACAGCGGCTCAAACGGCCTGTTTTTCGCCCCTCCCTCAACAGGCCTTCTCCCTGATTGCCCGTCTTCCGATTCCGGATGGTTCTGTCCCTCGTCCACGACGACCCTTTCCGCAGTGAACGAAGGGGCCTCGGGATCACCGAGCGGTGAGGTTCTCTTCCAAATAGAAAACTTCACCAGCCTTACCAATTCGTCCAACAACGCATTCTCCAATATCGGCGGATCATCATCACCAAATCAGTTCGATTGGGGAATTCCACTTTTCTTTGGACGTAATATCTTCGTGGGAATTGAGGGAAAGACGTCGAGCGTCGGCACCGGACCTTACTACTCGTATTAAATATGATATGAAATCTTCGGGTGCTGCATTAAAATGATTCTTAAACATTATGGTGCCTTGACGACATGAACGTGCAATTCTGATAATGAGTATGGCCTGAAATGTGGCTTTCCCGAAACGTTGATTTTTGCGACCTCACCTCCCAGAATATCCACTTTTCATTCGGAATTTTTTTACATGGTATACACATATAAAACTCCTTAAATCCCCGCCTTTTCCCTTAAAGTTAAATCAGAAGACTCCGATAAGAATGATAACTGTTGCAATATTTAACAGAAAAAAGATATAAAATACAATACGATAACTACGGAGTGATCCTGTATGAAAAAAATAGTTATAATGGCTGTTGCTCTTCATTGCCTCCTTTCAATAGTATTCGTTTCTAACAGCATGGCGGTCATTTATAAATATGTGGATAAAGACGGCAAACTATGCTTTGCGGACAATCTTCAGGTTATCCCGGAACAATACAGGGCATCTGCTCTAATTGTTCAAGACGAATCGAAAGATGAACCTGCAAAGGCTCGAATACCTGCCGCTGCTGAAAGCGGGCGTGAACCGTCAATATCTGCTGCACAGGAGACCTCGCAAAAACACGTTGCACTCTCCTTCAGCTACAGATTGATGATTTCAGGATGTGTCATCATCGGTTCAATCCTGGTCTTCTACATTATAAGAAATCAAGCCGAGATGAAAAAGAACGAGAAACTGACTTCTATCGTACGCAATGCTCTCATCGCCATAGTATCCCTTTATCTCGTTTTTGCCCATGGAAAGGATGCACTCACAATCGTCGGTGTAACTGGAAACGCCTTAGATAATGCGAAGCAGCAATCAGCGGAAAGGGGGAGGAAGGCCGCCCAAGTGATGAAAAAACTTGATGCGCTATTTGAGAAGGAGCAAAAGACGGAGGAAGGGCAGAATTAACTGGAGCAGAGATGTGTCTATTCAAGATATATGTCTATAGAGGTTCAAAGAATGGATAAGAAACGAAAGCTCTGGTTCATCATAAAATGCCTATCGTACGTGTGCGTCGGTCTTATTATATATAATCTATTTTGTTTAAAAGGCGCATGAGTAGTCTCGATTGCCACCAGGATGGTGACTAAGATTATCCCCCTGTTAATCATTTATTATCTATTTGATGTAGCTGCCCGTAAAATCAGAGGTGACGTATAGATGACGTTGCAGACCGATGCCCGCGAAATTCAGTTTCACCGACTTAATGGAGGAACTCGTCATGAAAGCATCCATTATCCTGGCCATTGTAGCATCATTTGCCTTTTCAACCACGGCATTTGCAGCTCCCAAACAAGAGGGCAAAGTGCACGGGCCATGCCATCAAATCCTTAAAGCCTGCCAAGACGCGGGCTTCGTCAAAGGAATGTATAAGGAAGGTTATGGCCTGTGGAGAGACTGTATCGACCCCATCATGCAGGGAAAAACAACTGTGTCAGGCGCCGCAAAGGCACTGCCGTCGGTCGATACAGGTCTTGTAGCCGCGTGTAAGGCAAAAAACCCCAAGTTTGGCTCAGGCGAAGTAGGCTCGGAATAAGGAGCATAAAGCTCTACATTGCTGATAGACTCTTTGTATCGCTATCTGAAAAAAAGCTGACTTCCCATTGCGAGGAGCTTATCAGGGAGGCACGTAATCATGAAAAAAGATCCTGCTGTTTTGCCGGCAGAACATTGGAGCGCTCTAAGCTACATCGTAGATGCCGAAACAATCACGCCTGTCGAATATTTTCTGCGGGTGAAGGCGTATTTACGGAAGGGCAAACTAAGAAAGGCATTCGAGCTATTACAGGCTGCGATGATGTATTTCCCCAATGAGCCGATTCTATTGTCATATTATGGGTGTCTTTTGGCCATTGTTGACAGGAAGTACAATAGGGGAATTGCAACTTGCCAGAAAGCAATCAAAAAACTTCAGGTAAAGACTTTTTGCGATGAGGCTATGGGTTATTCGCTATGTTATTATAACCTCGGTAAGGCGTATTCAACTGCTGGCAAACGGAAAGAATCATTGGATGCATTTAATATAGGGTTATCTTACGATCCGGGCAACGAAGATATCCATAAGGAATTGCGAAGGATGCGAGTCAGGACAAGAAAGCCTCTGATACCGTTTCTCGAACGTTCACATCCTCTGAATAAATATCTTGGAATCATGTTGTATAAGCGTAAAAAATAGCTGCATTCAGGCCGCGCTAACACAGTGACGAAGCCCGACTCGGGTTGTGGCCCAGGGTCGTTGAACCGCCGGGTCGAAAGCTCGAAGACCTGTCCCGTTTATTTCCCTGTTGATACGATCCATTTATCCAGGCTCTCCAGTCATTCACCCCTGAAAAATATCGTCAAAATCATTCTGGATGATTCTAAAATATATTTTTTTATGATAAGCTTACTCTAGCAGTCATCATCGAGTGAAGTGCCCGATGTTGGAAGAAAAAGCTCTATGTGAGGCAGTAACTTTGATTAGTATTCAGTTTCGAATCTCAATGAACCGGTTCGAACAAATCAACCGTGGAAAATATATATCAAAGAGGTTGACATGATAAGCAAACACATGTTACTTATGATTATTACATTAGTTTTTACATCTTTCCTCTCAGGTTGCGGCGGATCGGAGGAAGGAGGCACTGTCCCCGATACGCCGGCACCTACTCAAATTTGGAATGGTACCTGGGTCAGCAACAAAGTTATCGCGAATGGAACTATGTCCCTGACAGTTATTGAATCGGGCACGGCTTTTACCGGCAGCGTAACAATGAACGGTTCTCCTTGTTTTTCAACTTCTTCAATCACCGGATGGACTGTTTCGGGGACTACGGTTAGTTGGAGCGCCCCGGGAATTGGTAATTTTATCGGAACTATTTCGGGAGGTTTGATATCGGGAACTTATTCTGTGACCTCAGCAGGCGCATGTTTCGGCGATACCGGCACTTTTTTGATCATAAGCTAAAATGATATTACCAATTAAGCTTCTCAGTCTGACGCCGGCATGGATTCAACTCTGTTTCTTCCTCCCGTTTTCGCCCGGTAAAGTGCTTTATCCGCTCGATTGATCAAAGCCTCGTTGGTATCGTAAGGGGAGAATTCAGCCACACCGAAGCTGCTTGTAAGATGTACCCCGCCTAGGAAGTCAGATTTTCCTATTAGCATGCGCAGTTTTTCCGCGAAAATTTCAGCACCAAGCAGTTCTGTGTTCGTCACCATGATTACAAACTCCTCTCCTCCCCAGCGGGCGAAGAGGTCATGTTTTCTGACAACCTTCGAAACCAATCCCGCAAGTTCCTGCAGGACGCGGTCGCCGGCATTGTGGCCGTACATGTCATTTATGTTTTTGAAATGGTCGATATCGAAGATAATAAGCGAAAGTGGGAATTTAAATCGTTTCGAACGCTGGATCTCGATGTTTAACGCTTCGTTGAACTTCGACCGGTTCGATATTCCGGTGAGTTGATCCGTGGTAGCCTGGCATGCAAGAAGCTCGTTCAGGCGCTTCAGTTCCTCAGCCGCTTTTTTTCGCTCAGTGATATCGTGGAATGACCCCTCCATTCCGGAAGGCGCTCCGCCATCATTATAAATGTAATGCGCATTGGCCGATGCGATCACGAATTGATCTTCTTTCGTTTTCAGCCGGACCTCATAATCGATTACTTCTCCGTCTTTCCGCATCGTTTCAAATAGCTTGACCCCGTCGTGTGGATTATAGTAGTAATCTGTGATAGGTTTGCCGATCAGTTCTTCACGGGTAAAGCCGGAGTATCGCAGGATTGACGGGCTTATGTCGGTAACAATTCCATTCATATCCGACTGATAGAATACATCCTGGACATTTTCAAATATTTTTCTGTATTTGTTTTCGCTTTCCCTCAACTCCAGCTCGGCCTTGTTTCGTTCTTGTATTGTGATGTTAAGTTCGCGGTTGAGTCTCAGCAGCGATAAATGCCTCCAAATCGCCATAATGATGACGAACGACCCTGCCGCAATTCCTAGTATGGCAACTTTTCTCAAGGTCCAGAAAGGAGTCGGCTTACCATACCACTTAACATAAATACGTTGATATTCAGGCGAGCCGACAAAACCAGCCATGGCCTTATCCAACCGTCTCAAAAGCGCAGTATTGTCTTTGCGAACGCCAATTGCCCGCTTGATCTCGACTATCGGCTCATCGATCATTTTGATCTGGTCATCTACTCCCGACTCGCGGGCAAGAGCCTGAAGCGTCGGCGCAGGACATGCGAAAGCATCTATTTTCCCCGCGAGAAGATCGAATAGCCCCTGGACAAAGCTCTCATATTCCGACAGGCGCAGATCAGGCCGGTCTTTCAGATGTTCAAATGCAACGCTCCCTTGAATGACCCCCACAAGGTGAATGCCCGGCGTCGACGTGAGGTCGGGGTGTTTGGCGCGTACAAAAAATGAAACAGGGAATGTTTCCAGCGGCTCGGTGTATGCACAATATTCTTTTCGTTCTTCACTTACGCCGAGACCAGGGACAACATCCGCTTTACCGCTCATTAACAGGTTCATAATATCGGTCCAGCCATCTTCAAAAATGTAATCGACGCGCAGGCCGGCGCGCTTGGCAATGGCGTTCATGGCATCGACCGCAAAGCCGGCCGGTTTGCCAGTTTTTTTATCAATAAAATATGTGGGTGGAGAATCAGGCGGGATAACGGCCACGATCCTGTCCGGAGGGGACACGGTCACTTTGGGCTGCGCCAAGGACGAGTTAACGCAAAATACGAGACACATCGACAACAGTAGAAGGATGACATGTAAAAAACTACTCGGATGTATAAGCCGCGTAGGCATAATCCTAGCATGCATTTGACTCTCCAAGAATCGAGTATCGTCGATGAGCCGGACAGAAGTAGCGTCAGACTAAATCGCCTTAAACGAGATATTCAATTTCTATATTAATTGTACCAAAAAAAATAGAATTGTCAACAATTATTAGTTTAAGAGATTCAAAGACTTGACGATTGCTCCTCGCCTATAAATTCCTGGTTTTATGTAATACACGGCGCTCTTTTGCAGTAACAAAATCCACCCTCATGGGGTTGACTTGAGTCACTTAATTTGATAAATTAATAATAATGTGGTTTTTACATGCTCATTGATAGAATTCGAAGGATTTAAAGAATTAAATTCTTCTCTGCTCAGAGCAAACCGGGGGAAACCCCGGGACGCAGAGCAACGGGGCCAACCAGGTAACTGGATTGAATGTCCGCCGAGCCGCCAGAGATTATCTCTGGCGGCTTTTTATGTTTTAGAGGACGGAGAACAATACAATATCCAACTAAATGATGTTTTCACGTCTTAATGTTTGATTGCTAATGTATTGCAGCAAGCATGCGGTGTCGGCAATTTGTAGAGTCGATCTGTAGTAAAAGCGTGAGAGTCACACTTCATATTGAAAACTCTTTAGAAGATTCGGGAGGTGTCTATGAAAAGCTTAGTTTGTGCTCTTGCACTGTTAACATTGCTCGCTCTGGGGCTATCTATCGGAATTGCAGAGACAGGTCCACAGGAAGCGCCTGCGGCATTCGACGGAGCTACCAACGGTCTGGTGGATGCAGCAACGCATACGGCTGACGCTGAAGTATTTGATGAGGTCGAAGAAATATCAGACGGCCTCGGCCCGCTTTACAATGCCCAATCTTGCCGCGAGTGCCATCAGAACCCGCAGTCCGGAGGCATCAGCCAGGTGACCGAGCTGCGCGTAGGGCACCTTGACAGCAAAGGCAACTTCGTCAATCCCAGCGTTCCTATCGCAGATGGCTCCACGGTTATAACGGGTCGCACCCTCATCAATGACCGCGCCATCTGCCCAAATGGCGAATTTCCTGACGCAGAGATCCAGGAGCGCGTTCCTGATACAGAGACTATCCGGACTCTGCGCACTTCCTTGAACTTATTGGGGGACGGATTCGTGGAGGCGGTTGCCGACGAGACACTGAATCAGATCGCGACTAGCCAGTGCCATAAGACGCACGGCAGGATCTGCGGCAAAGCCATCTCGGTACCCGTGTTGGAAGCGCCAGGGAAGTATCGCATAGGGAGGTTCGGCTGGAAGGACCAGCAGGCCACCTTGCTCTCCTTCGCAGGCGACGCGTATCTCAACGAAATGGGAATCACCAACCGCCTCCAACCCACTGAAGTCACGACGCTCTGCGACACGGTAAAGGACCCCGAAGACGTGCCCGGGACGGACGGGCTGGCGGACATCGACCACTTCGCCCGGTTCATGCGCGCCACAAAAGTGCCTCCCCGGGATGTGAAGCTCTCCCAGACCGAGGATGCGAAGAAAGGATCGGCCCTCTTTGACTCCGTCGGATGCGCGCAGTGCCATGTACGCACGATGCAGACAGTACCGGCCGGAACACAGATAAACGGCGGCACCTTCACTGTTCCACCGGCATTAGGGGACAAGATATTTCATCCTTTCAGCGACTTCCTGCTTCACAACGTCGGAACTGGCGATGGCATCGTCATACCCGTCATAGAACACTACGGCATGTCATACTACGAAATGCAGCCGCAGTATTCCCTCACTGCCAACAGGATGCGCACGCCTCCTTTGTGGGGCGTCCGGACTCGCAGCCGCCTCATGCACGACGGCAAGTCGCTGACGTTCGCCGATGCCATCCTGAGGCACCGGGGAGAGGCATCCCTGGAGCGAAAAAAGTTCATTGCTCTAACGAATCGTCAGAAGCGACAGCTCATAACGTTCTTGAAATCGCTTTGATCCGATAGTCAGTTCCTGCAGGACCGTATCGAACCTTAAGTCGGCATCATGGTTTAGGAAATTATGAACAAGGAGGAAATCATCACATGCCTAAAAAATCACGGGGCAAAAGTAAGTCAAAAGTAAAAAAATCCACGCTTAAAAAAGCTGTCAAAAAAACGGTCAAGAAAAAGAAGCTTCTCGGCAAAAAAGCAATAAAGAAGACTTCAAAAAAGAAAAAAATTGTGCCAGCACCTATGAAGCGAATTCCGATCGCTGGCAGCGGGCGCACCGCTCTTCCCGGGGCACGCGTAGTTGGGCCGGCAGATCCGAATGAACGTGCCATGGTTACCGTGATCATTCGTCGTCGCCCTTCCAGCAAGGGGCTCACTTCCATGATCGATAAGATGGGTGCTCGCAAACCTTCTGATCGCAAATACCTTAGCCGCGAAGAATTTGCCGCGAGGCATGGTGCCGATCCCGGTGATTTAAAAAAGATGGAGGCATTCGCAGGCAAGTACGGACTGGAAATTGTGGAAACCAACGCTGCACAGCGCCGAGTGGTACTCGCCGGGACAGTGGCCGCTCTCAGTGCTGCGTTTAGTGTTGATCTGTACAAATACGAACATCCGGGCGGAACATACCGTGGACGTACAGGACCGATACATTTGCCGAAGGACATCGCACCAGTCATTGAGGCCGTCCTTGGTCTCGATAACCGGCCTCAAGCCCGGCCGCACATGCGTCCATGGAAACAACAGGAAGGAGCGGCCCAACCTCGCGCAGATGGCACATCTTACCTGCCTCCCCAGATTGCAAAGCTTTACGACTTCCCGCAGGGAGTGAATGGAAGCGGTCAGTGCATAGCCATAATAGAACTTGGGGGCGGATACCGTATGGTGGATCTCGATACCTACTTTTCTCAACTTGGAATCGCCACACCGCAGATCAAAAGCGTATCTGTTGATGGCGCTAACAACCAACCGATGGTAGATACGAATGCTGATGGCGAGGTGCTCCTCGATATCGAGGTGGCCGGCGCAGTCGCTCCCGGTGCGCAGATCGTGGTATATTTCGCACCCAACACCGATGCCGGCTTTCTTGATGCGATTAAGAGTGCTGTCCACGATAACAGCAATAAGCCCTCGGTTATCTCGATCAGCTGGGGTGGACCGGAAAAGGGATGGACGCAACAGACAATGCAGGCCATGGACCAGGCATTCCAGGAGGCCGCGACCCTCGGCGTAACTGTCTGCTGTGCAGCGGGGGACGATGGCTCGTCCGATCTTCGCCCACCGGAACCAGATGACGGACTTCTGCATGTGGATTTTCCTGCTTCCAGTCCTCATTCGCTTGCCTGTGGCGGCACCCGGCTGACAGGTTCAGGTAATGTCATCACTAAGGAAGTAGTGTGGAATGACGGGAGAGACGGCGGCGCTACCGGAGGGGGAATTAGTGACGTGTTCGATCTCCCAAAGTGGCAAGCCGGAGCCAATGTCCCGCCATCAGCAAACCCAGGAGGTCGAGTGGGACGAGGTGTGCCTGATGTGGCAGGAGACGCTGATCCGGTAACGGGATATCAGGTTCTGGTGGATGGACAACAGGATGTTATCGGTGGAACGAGCGCGGTCGCGCCTCTCTGGTCAGGCCTGATCGCCCTCCTAAACCAAAAAATAGGAAGCCCGGTCGGTTATCTTAATCCTGCGCTCTACGGCCTTCCTGCCTCCTCAGGCGCATTTCATGACATCACGGCCGGCAACAACGACGTCACCGGCGACGGAGGAGCATACAATGCCGGCCCGGGCTGGGATGCGTGCACGGGTTGGGGATCCCCTGACGGGGCCAAGATGCTGAATGCCCTAAGCGGA
>DASPSR010000033.1:0-2880 GCA_035623825.1 Nitrospirota bacterium | reverse complement strand
AAATATGATAATCATATAAAGGGCACCTCCGAGCATATCAGAATCTAACAATTCTGATATGCTCTTGGGAAGAGACGCCAATCCCATCCCAGGAGGTGCTTTATGAGATTGTACTTAGGAATCGATCTACATTCAAGTAATAGTTATTTGGGAATCATCGATGAAACCGGCAAGAGAGTATTCAAGAGAAAACTGCCGAATGATCCAGAAATGCTTCTCGCTGCTCTTGCGCCGTACAAGAATGACATCGTCGGCATCGTCGTTGAGTCTACTTACAATTGGTACTGGCTCGTTGATCTTCTCATGGCGGAGGGATTTACGTTGCATCTTGCCAATCCAACGGCGATACAGAAATACTCAGGACTGAAATACTCTGATGATCAGCATGATGCATTCTGGCTGGCAGAAATGCTGAGGCTCGGCATCCTTCCGGAAGGCTATATTTATCCGAAAGAAGATCGGCCGATTCGGGATCTGCTCCGAAAGCGAAGCCACTTAGTGAGGCTACGGACCTCGCTGGTAATCAGCCTTCAGAACATCATCAATCGAAATATCGGGTTCAAGCTCAGAGGGAGCAAGATGATGGCATCGACCACAGATCACGTTGCCCCGCTTCTCGAGTACAACGAAGATCTCGCCTTGGCGGGTAAGGTCAGTAAAGATTCGATAGACTTTCTCACGCTCCAGATCAAGGCTCTTGAAGCCAAGATAGAGGGAAAAGTAGTGCTTCGGGAACCATATGCAAAGCTGATTACTATCCAGGGAGTCGGCAAAATTCTGGGATTGACCATAATGCTTGAAACAGGCCCCATCAGCCGCTTTGATAAAGCAGGCAATTACGCTTCCTACTGCCGGAAGGTTTCAAGCAAGTGGATCAGCAACGATAAGGGGAAAGGCAAAGGGAACAAGAAGAACGGCAACAAATATCTTGCCTGGGCATTTTCGGAGGCAGCGGAACTGGCACGGCGCTATTGTCCAGAGGCCCGCGCATACTACAACCGCAAGATGAAGGAAACGAACACCGTGATAGCACATGCTGCGCTCGCTCACAAGCTGGCGCGGGCAGCATATTATATTATGAGAGACCAAGTGCCATTCATGCCGGAAAAGCTGTTTGAATCATAAAAAATAGTTCTGGGCTGGCTGGGACGGTGAACCGAGAAACGCATGGCGAACCCGTTAAATATGATTGGTAATCCGTCCCACCCGATTATACAGTTATCAGCATCTTTACTGCCCATGCCATGAGCCACAGAATGCTGGTTAATAACCATAAAACATGTACAATCCTTCTGGACATGGCATGGAACCGAAGATTTTCTGGTCCGCTACAAAGCGGAACGGGTCAATGGACAGAGCGCTTCACCAATGACCTTAATCCTGATGGGTGCATGGTGCAGTGAAGACTGACATCGAAAACTCATGAAACTACGGCAATGGTAGGGATGATGGTAGCTTAAATAAAAACATCGACGAGAAAATGTAATTTTCTCGTCAACGAGATAGTTTTTTCTCTTTACAGGTGCCCTTTAAATGGGTGCTATTCATAGTTTTAGCAACACTTCTACATGAAGTTGTCATAGTTTGTGCTCATCGCAGCGCTTTATGTTGCATTTTTAATTGTTAATTCCCGTATGCAAAAACCCCAAGGGAGGGACCGTAGCCATGAAACAACTATATGTAATAGTCGGAGTATCAATCATCGTGCTTTTTGCAGGTTTCGCGGTGGTGAAAGCTGGAACGATGCCTGAGGTCCCTGAAACCCTGAAGGCTCCCGCGAATCAGGTGTTATTGCTTGAGACACAAGCCACCGGCGTGCAAATTTATGAGTGTAAGGCCAGTAAAGACGATCGGACACGGTTTGAATGGGTCTTCAAAGCCCCGGAAGCTGACCTGTTCGACAGCGCCGGTAAAAAAATCGGTAGGCACTATGCTGGACCGACCTGGGAATCGAGTGATGGAAGCAAAGTAGTAGGCGAAGTTAAGGCGCGAGACAATGGTCCAGACCCGAACGCCATCCCATGGCTGCTGCTTAGTGCAAAATCAAATTCGGGGAACGGCGTCTTCAGTAAGACGCAAAGTATTCAGCGTCTATATACTTCCGGCGGTAAAGCGCCTGCCGAAGGCTGTAAGCAGGCGCAAGAAGGCAAAGAGGTTCGAGTGCCCTACAAGGCTAAATATTACTTTTATACTGCGAAACCATGAGCTTAAAAGGCTCATTCATAACATAACTATGCACAACCTTTCCAAATGTTAATATGACTGAAATATTCTGGAAAGACCATTGCGGCTATAATAAAAATGCTTTGACTGCGCCAAACTTGTCCGTGCAGGCAAGGTGTCGTCCGTTGTATTGACGGAGGTGGCCCTCGAAGACGGAGATTTACGGAGTAACGAGGAGTGGCTATGCAGCAACTTGTTCTGGGCATTATCTACTTGATCTTTTTTCTATCCGGCGCAGCCGCACTGGTCTATGAGGTTCTGTGGGTCCGCTACCTGAGTCTCGTCTTTGGAGGTTCCCACCTCGCTGTGACCACCGTATTGGCTGTTTTTATGGGTGGGCTTGCTCTCGGGAGTTACACGATCGGCAAGAAGGTAGGCGACTACAGAAAATTGTTGCGCCTGTACGGGTTCCTTGAGCTCGGCATCGCCGCGTCAGCCCTAGTATTCGTGGCACTGATGCGTCTCTATCCGATTATTTATGTACCGCTTGCCCAAATATCCGACTCCTCTCCTGTTTATCTCTCCATTATCCGCGTTACATTTGCCGCTGTTGCCCTGATCGTACCGACCACGCTGATGGGCGGGACGCTCCCCGTATTGTCGAGCTTCATTTCAAATCGCGCGGCAGGTCTGGGCAGCCGCCTCTCTTTCCTCTAC
>DASPSR010000010.1:0-19462 GCA_035623825.1 Nitrospirota bacterium | reverse complement strand
GCACGTATCCGGGCGCTCAGCTCGCCTGCACCAGCTGCCATGACATGCATGGCAAAGGCCGCTATCTGACGACGGGCACATATGCCAAGACCGGCCAGGCGATCTGGACCTCCGGTTCGTACGGCTCCCAGCCGACAGTTGTTGGGTCCGAGAATCTGGCGACTGGCGTTTACCGCCTGCTCCGTGGCGGCGGCGACACCGTTGACGGCGTGACCTTCAGCAACAACCCGCCGCTCGCAATTGTGAACAGCAACTACAACAGGTCAGAGTACTACACCCAGACCCGCACGGCCTACAGCTCGGGCATGGGCGATCTCTGCGGCACCTGCCATCCTGACATGCACAGCACGGCTGGTATCCTCCGTCACCCGACGAACCAGGTCGCAAGCGGCACGGTCCAGGGCAACTACAACAGCTATGTGAAATCAGGCAACCTGACCGGCTCCGGGGCCACGTCGTACCTGTCGCTTGTTCCGTTCGAAGAAGGCCTGCCCTACAGCCAGGCCAACGTCACCACCCTGACGAGCCATGCCAAGACCGACGATTCCAACCTGAACGGCCCGGGCTCCGGCACGGTACCTGCAACGATGACGGTGTTCTGCCTCTCCTGCCACAGGGCGCATGCGTCAGCTTGGCCGGAAATCTTCAGATGGAACGAGGAAATCACGACCATCGTTGAAGGCGGCGCATATCCTACCGGTAATGACGACGGCTGGGGCCGCAGTTCAATAGAGGTGGCAAAAGCCTACTATGACAAGAACGTCACGAAGTTCTCGGCTTATCAGCGCCAGCTCTGCAACAAGTGCCATGCGAAAGACTAACGCATGCTGAAGCGGTAGTGCCAAGGAGGACCGGCATCTGCCGGTCCTCTTCTTTTTCAATACGCCAACAGAACATCCCGAAATAAACGCCTTTTACGATATCCGTCACACCTATGCGAGCCTCGCAACGATAACCGGAGAAATTGATATTGCTACTTCAAAGCTGCCTGGACACAAGAGCCTTAAAATGACAATGATGTGAGCCCACTTTGCACCGGCGATTTTTGGGAAGGTCGAAACGACAAGCAAACGATCTGACACAAAACTGGCACACCAGATGGAAGGTATTGAGATATGAAGAATATAAGCAATTGTTTTTATGGTAGGCCCGGGCGGTATCGAACCGCCGACCTCTACCGTGTCAAGGTAGCGCTCTCCCCCTGAGCTACGAGCCTGTTTGCTTATGTATCGGTTAATTTATGAAATTCGGGGATGTTTGTCAAGAATAAAAAAACCACTTTGTCCGATATATTGATTATGAGCGCTCATAATAGATCTCTATGCGCTCGTTTCTTTCATTTTGCCTCGTTTTCAATATTTATATAGTATCCAGAGACCCGCCACCTCCCGTCTTTGTCCATCATAGGCGTGACCGTCTCGATCGTTTTTTTCTTGTTCTCGAAAGATGTCGCGAACTGTATGACTACATACTCCCCTTCGGAAGCGCCAGGCAGCGAGGTCTTGTAGATTTCCGACTGCATTTTTCTTGAAATGAGCTTGCCGAGAGGCTTACGACCCGCCTTCATTAATTGCACCCATTTCTTCTTCTCCACAGTATTCCTGAATAATTCAGCGGCATCCTGCCAGCTTGCTGCATATTTCCCCTCATCGACTGTCGCGAGCCACTTTTCGGCTGCGGAAACGGCAGCTGCTTCTTTTTCTGAGTCATCTGCCATGGCAGTGACGGTTGACAGAACTAGACCAACCATAACCGCATATAGAATTTTTCGAATCATGATCCCTTCCTCCCCTGTGCATTTCCCTTAGAGCTTTTCTTTCTTTTCATAGACGATCATTTCGTCCTGCGTGCGCAGATCACCAGGATGATAGAGAGGGATGGGGTATTCCTGTTGTTTAAACTTTACCGGTGCGGTTTTTTTATCCACGACGCCGAGCGCAACCGCGACGCCGTAAAGAATCGCCTCAGGACGGGGAGGGCAGCCAGGAACGAAATAATTCACGGGAATAACCTTTTCAACCGGACCGATGACCGGATAGGAATCATGCCACAGTCCGCCGCCGCAGGCGCAGGAGCCGATGGCGAAGACCAGTTTCGGCGCTGGCATTGCGTCGAAAGCTCGCTTCAGCGCCAATGCCGTGGACCGCATTGCCGGCCCCTGACAGAGCATCACGTCGGCATGGCGCGGAGATCCGACCAGTTTTATGCCAAACCGTTCAGCGTCATAATAAGGCGTGAGCACGTTCAGTACTTCGATGTCGCAGCCGTTGCAGCCACCGCTGTTAGCATGGTAGACCCATAATGACCTCTTGAACATTTTTTGGCAGAGATTCTTGAACATAATGTTGCTCCTCGATCAATACTAGTCCGCGATCAATCCATTTCCAGCTTAATATCGTCCACTACCGGTTCATCCCCGAGATAGGCCTGCGACCGGAAGATCCACCGGTCATTCTTCAGATCGTCGAAGCGGTACCCTTTCATTTTCAATTGCTCAAGCGGGGAAGGTTCCTTGAAGCAGCGGCCGCAGCGCTGGCACGTGCTCATGAACAGCTCGAGCGTCTGCCCGATATCAGTTATGTTGTCTGTTGCGTTCTCGAATTCGTGGCTCATGGTTATTGCCTTCTCCGGGCAAACGTCGGCGCAGCGGCCACAGTACGCGCACCGGCGGCCGAGGTACTTCAGAATGCGGATCTCCTGACAGAGATCGATCACCAGTATCTCGCGGGCCGGGCAGTTGTTCGCGCATCCTGCGCAGCCGATGCACTTCGCCGCGTCGAAGATGGGCCGTCCCCTGAACTTGGGAGGTACCGGCTGTGCCTGCGCCGGATAGGGCAGCGTAACACGCCCCGCCTTCAGACAGATCAATGCTTCCTTCAATTTGCTCAGAACAGACATGTTATGCCCTCGATCAACCTAGTACCCGTAGCCGGCCATCACAAGAGCACCGAACGCAATGACCAGCAGGGCGGCAAAGAAACGGATGGCCTGGTCAATGCGGTAGCGCGCGTGCGTCGCGGCCACGAGAGTAACGAGCAGCACCAGTGCTGACACCTTCGCCCAGAACAGAAGCCATCCCAGCGGGAAGGTGAGTTCCGTACCCCATGGCGCGAACACTGCAACGAAGAGAGCGCTGTAGATGACCAGTTTCGCCATCCAGGCGTACTTGAATATTGCCAGTTTCGGTCCCGAATACTCTATGAGCGCACCTTCCATGATTTCTGTTTCCGCCTCGCTGATGTCAAAGGGCATGCGTTCCACGAAGGCCTGGAATGACAATAACATGACCCCCAGCATGACGGTCCCAGACCACGGGAAACCGGACTTCACATAGATGGAACCGTTCAGTACTGTGTCCAGCCGGAATGACTGAGTATGGATCGCCCCTATGATGATGGCCACGGCGAACAGCGGTTCCAGAGCGATCATGGTCATCATTTGGCGGCTGATACCCACGAGGGAGTAGGTGGATCCTGCCGCTAACCCCGCGAGCAACGTGCAGATGCCGGAAAGGGTCAACAAGTATATCAGCAGAATGACATCTCCCTGCCCATTCAGGGGTGCAGAAAAACCCATTGGCACAAGGCATGCCACTGCCAGAACGGTCGCCAAAGACAGATAGACCGCGAACCGCTGCATGAACGGCGACGAGCCAGACTCAAGGTCTTCCTTGCCGAGGAGTTTCAGCAGGTCATAGTAGGGCTGAAGGATCGGGGGGCCTTTGCGGGACTGGATGATCGCCGTGATCTTGCGCAGTACGCCCTGGAACAAGGGCGCTACGAACAGCACCATGCATACATTCGCCAGTCCGGCCAACATCGTCCTCGTCACTGTCGTATCCATACTACAATCTCCAGCCCCAATTATAAAGCACCCTGCCTGAGATGCTATGTACCTTTAAGGCCAAGGTTATTTATTTACTCCGCATTCTCCTTGCGATCTGCGGGAGACGCCTCCCCCTAGCGATTCCTCATCCTGGCCAGCTCTTCCAGTTCCTTCTGCGTCCATATCCTCACGGAGCCCGTTCTCAGATCGATCGTCTCCATCCTGTCCGTGCAGGAGAAGCAGGGGTCGATGCTGCCGAGAGATATCGTCATGTCAGCGATCTGCTGACCCTTGATCATCATGGGCACAGCCTGGAGGTTCTGATACGTCGGCGCGCGGACCCGCCAGCGTCGAGGCCGGTTGTTCTCACCGGTGATGACGAAATGATGGCTCTCCCCGCGCGGCGCTTCCACCGAGGACACGCCCATGCGGCCGATTGGCAGTTCGTCGGCAACGGTGGCCTGTAGCGGCCCCTCCTCCATCTTTTCGAGGCACTGGCGGATGATCCTGATGGATTCGAACACTTCCCGGGCCCGGACAAGGACACGCGACCAGACGTCCCCACCCTGCTCGATGATCACGTCGAAATCAACGCGTGCATATGCCGCATAGGGATGATCGCGGCGGCAATCGATGTCAACGCCGGCAGCGCGCGCGACGGGACCGATAAGGCCGAGTTCTTTAACCGCGACGCGGTCAGCAACGCCGACGTCACGGGTACGCTTCTGGATGTTCCGGTCCTTAATCACTGCAGCGACCACAGGGCTCCATTCGGCTTCGAGCGCGCTGAGCACGCGGCGCAGCTCGGCTTTCAGGTCCTCGGTAATGTCCCAGCGCACTCCGCCGATGACACAGAGGGCATAGGTCTTGCGGTTCCCGGTGATCTTCTCGGCTATCCACATGATCGGTTCGCGGATGCGGAAGCTCTGCATGAACAGGGTGTCGAAACCGACGAGGTGGCAGGCCAGGCCAACCCACAGCAGATGGCTGTGCAACCGCTCGATCTCGAGCATGATCGTGCGCATATATTCTGCCCGAGGCGGCGGCTCGACGGCCGCGGCGGCCTCGACGGACTGCGAATAGGCGACGCTGTGCACGCAGCCGCAGATTCCGCAGATGCGCTCTGCCAGCATGTTGATATCATTGTAGGACATCACGGATTCTGCGAGCTTCTCGATGCCGCGGTGCACCATGAAACCGCGGTATTCACAGCCGCGTACCGTCTCCCCCTCGACATAGAGGCGGAAATGGGAGGGCTCGTCGAGCGTTGGATGAAATGGCCCGAATGGCACGACCATGCATCCCTCCGGCGGATCATCGAAGAGGTACTCCTGATTCTCATCGAAGCCCTCGGGCACGTAATCCCAAGACATGTCCTTGCGAAGCGGATAGAGGCCGTTCGGCCAGCCGTCCGGCAGGACGAGCCGCTTTGGATAGCAATGGCCGATCGGTTCAATGCCGACGAGATCTCGCATTTCGCGCTCAGCCCAGCTTGCCGCGGGTACTTCATTTGTGATGCTGTCAATCTTCGGATCGTCGGGCGGCACGGAAACCAAAAAGCTGCAGAGCACATGATCCTTGTCAAAAGAGAAATTGTGCGCGACCAGGAACGCACCGGAGAACGGCCGGTCATCAACGCCGATGCTGATGATATATCGCGCGTCGAGGTCACGGAAGAGATACTTGCATAATGCCTTGATCGCCGTGCGTTCGACAAATGCGAACAAATGCCGGTCATCGGGCAGATCAGCGCGCAGAAGCGCGCTGCCGAACTTCTCCTTTATCTGATTCAACCGTTCGCGCGCGATCATGATCTGGGTTCCTTCATCATATTTGCCCCTTCCGAAGAGGGTCGCGTTCCACCGCCCAGCCATCGGAAATAGCGTTTGATCTCGCCATAAAAATTGTGAGCATTGTACCGGTGGCAATCAGCCTCGCGCACATACCCGCATAGCCAGGGAGCGGCCACGCGCCGCTGGGCCCCGCCGAGCTTTGAGAGTATACGGACGAACAGGAACAGCACCCCGAGCACGAGAGTGAGCGCGATCGGCGCGAACACTGCGGCTCCGCGAAGTTCCTGCACCCCGGACAGCGGCCCGCTTGAGATCGACATGGCATCAGCAAGAACGGCGTCGAAGCCCTGGCCGCGGGCATCGAAAAGCTGCTGCATGAATCGAAACGCGACTGAGGGCACGATGCCGAGAACCATGCAGACGACGGCGAGAAGGACCTGGGGCAGGTGCATGACCCAGGGGACTTCGAGCCCGCCCCGCATCGCGGCCTGTTTCATAACCAGGGTGCTCGGCCGCGAGAGGAAGCTCACACCGAAGAATTTGATGAATGAAGCAAGGGTCAGGGCACTCGTCAGGATAGCGATGACCGCGCAAATCGGAAGATACGGGGCCGCACTGCTGCCTTGGACCGCAGCAACGTAAATGCTCCATTTGCTGACGAAGCCGTTGAAGAGCGGGACGCCCGAGATGGAGAACGATGCAACCAGGGCCGTGACTGCTGTGACGGGCATAAATTTCATCAGCCCTCCCAGCTTGTTGAGATCCTGGGTGTCAGTGGCGTAAAGCAGGGAGCCGGCATTCAGGAACAACAAGCCCTTGAAAACGCCGTGGTTCATCACGTGGAACAGGGCGCCAAACATGCCTATCGCGGCAAGCCCCGCGAGCCTCTGATCACCAGCTGGCATCAGGGCCATGCACGCGCCAAGCCCAAGGAGGATGTATCCAATCTGGCCGATGCTGTGGAAGGCGAGCAGTCGTTTCGACTGCTCCTGCTTGAGCGCCTGCATGGTGCCGGAGAACAAGGTGATCGTGCCCAGTACGGTGACGATCATGCCCCAGACCATCAACGGGTAGGATGCCCATGCGGACGATGGCACCAGCCAAAGAAAATAGCGCATGAGGCCGTAGACGCCTGTCTTGATCATGACCCCGGAGAGCATGGCGCTCACCGGTGATGGCGCAGCGGGGTGAGCGTCAGGAAGCCATATCTGGCCAAATGGCCACATGCCCATTTTAATTCCGAACCCGACCAGGAAAAGGGCGAATGCCGCCATGGTCGATCCGAAATTCGCGCTGAGAAGGGCGGGAATGTTGGCGCTCACTGAATCGAAGTCATATTTCAGCCCTGCATGTTCTGCCGAGGCACCTGCGGCAGCGAGCAGCTCGGCTCCGACCATGGTGGCAACGCAGGCGATCTCCATCATGATGAGATACTTGTTCGCCGCGCGGATATTCTGCGGTTTCTTGTTCTCGTACCGGATCAGCGCATACCCGGGAAGCGTCATGAGCTGCCAGAACACGAAGAAGAACCACATCATGTCAGAAGTGCTCAACAGGCCGTACATTGCAGCGAGAAAGAGCAATAAATGAGGATAGTACCTCCCCGCACCATATTCAGTGTAGGAACGCAGGTATGCGATGGAATAGAACGACGCCGGCACGGCGATGAATGCGGCAAGCAGGAGAAAGATGGCGGAAAGGCCGTCTACATGGATGCGCAGGGCAAATCCGAATGTTGGCAGTGACCAGAATTCAACAGGATGCGGCGATGGCCCCAGCGTCAGCACCGTCGCTACGGCGGAGCAGATAAGGACAGCTGTCGTCAAGGTGATCAGGAAAGCAATACTGCCTGCAACGGTCTTGTCCCGCGCAACGAGGAGCGATACCGCAGCCCCTGCGATACACAGCAGGATCGCCGATAGGACAGATGCTTCAGGGGTCATCATCCATTCACCTCCGAAACGACCTTTGCATCATAGTACTCCCCATCATGGATGGAAGAATCCTGGGGTTAGAGCCCACAACGGTTCGTGTTCTTCGCGCCCTGGCAATCTAGATTCATCAAGCATCGTTGCATCAACACGGGCTTCCGCCGCCTTAATTCCGGCATCATTCCATACATCGCAGAAGATCTCCTCAAGGATGTCCTTCGCCTTCTGTACAGCCGTTGAAAGTCCTTGCACGGGCCTGAGCGAACCAGGCTGGACACCGAGAAGCCACACGCACGTTCCTCCCCCTGCCGTGATACACTTTGCCAACAGACCTAGGGAGACCTTGTGTGTCGAGATCTGCGGAAACCGGGATGCGATCGCATTCGCATCGAGGAATATCACCGAACCGGGCTCCCCTCCGAATTCAACAGCGTCAAGGAAAACCAGGTGATCGAAACCCCTTTCAGCCACGTAACCGATCATACGTTCCGGTTCGGCGCCTGCATTGATCACATTCCGGGCACAAGAAGCACGTCCCGATCGAATCAGCCGCTCCGCTATCGCGTCAGCCAGCTTTACCCCAAAACCGTCATCACCGAGGTCCGCATTGCCAATCCCCATCAGGCAGACGTGGCCCTGAAAGCAGTGTCCCAGTTGCTCCCGCAGATCAGGCATCAGATGTCCTCTCCTAGTTTCTTGATCTGTTCATATGTGAATACCGGACCGTCGGTGCACACATACGCCACACCGATGCAGCAGTGGCCGCATTTTCCGACGCCGCACTTCATGTACCGTTCCAGTGTCGAGACGATGTTTCTCTCTTCGAATCCCAGATCGATCAGGTCATTGATAACGAACCGGAACATTACCGGCGGCCCGCACACAAAGGCGATGGTGTTTTCCACGGGGATACCGACTCCCGGCTTTTTGAAGAGGCTTCCGACTACGCCGATATTGCCGGTCCAGACATCGGTGGGACATGTCCTATCCACGGTCAGGCTGCATTCGACTGCCGTGGCCTGCTCCCATTCGCGGAGATTGGCCACATACATCAGTTCGCTCGGGGTTTTCGAGCCGTAAAAGATCTGAATACGACCGTATTTATCGCGGTTATTGAGCGCGTACACAATGCAGGAGCGGAGCGGAATCAACCCGATCCCACCGGCAACGAACACTAGATTCTTACCCTCATAGGCATCCATGGGGAAGCCGTTTCCGTAAGGGCCGCGCACACCGAACTTGTCGCCCGGTTTCAGTTGATGGAGCGCTGACGTGCAGCTGCCGACGGAGCGCACGGTGAAGAAGGTCTCCTGCTCAGTGGGACTGGGCGGCAGCGAAGTAGGGAATTCGCCGACCCCGAAGAGCGAGACTTGCGCGAACTGACCGGGCCGGAATTTCTTGAAAGCCTTCTGTTCCGCCTCGTCTTCGAAATGCCAATGGAACGTCTTGACTTCGGCGATTTCGTCGGTCACGCGGTCAAGGATCGCGGTCTTCGGCAGATAGATGTTTTCAGTCGGCATGAGTATCAGACTCCAGTGAAGCTCTGCGGATCATCTCGACGACATTCGGCATCCCCACATCACCATGGCACACGGCGGCGCACCGACCGCATCCGACACAGGCCATGGAGAGCTCACGCTGAATGAAATAGTGCGCCAGCTTTCGGAAGAACCGCCGGTTGCGGCGGTCGTGTACGGCGCGGCGCGGATTGTGGCCGCCGGCCATGCGCGTGAACCCGGCGAGGGCGCAGGCGTCCCAGATGCGGACTCGTTCTATCTCGTCAGATCCGGTCTGATGATCGGAAACCGTGAAACAGGTGCAGGCGGGGCATACATAGGTGCAACCGCCGCACTCAAGGCACCGGTTGCCGATTTCCTCCCAGGTCTTGTCGAGGACCGCTCCCTGCGACACATACCGTACGGTCGCAGAAAACCAGCTCGTGGTTTTCTTGAATTGTTTTCTTACCTCATTCAGTATGGCGACGCGTTTTTCCCGGTGTGCTTCCGAGCCTCGCTTGAACATGCTATCCGAGAACAGAGCCTCGCCTGCCGGCGTTCCCGCGACGACCATGAACTCGTCCCCGAGATCCATGAGTTGCAGGTCAAAATGGTCTTTCGCAGCCGGCCCGGTGTCCGTGCACAGGCAGAAACATTCGTTATTTATGTCCGCTCCGGGAACGGTGCAGACGACGTTGACAAGGAACAGGTTCCGACGCCGTTTCTCATAATAAATGTCGTGGTATTCGCGGCCTAAATAGAACCGGTCCAGATGGTATATGCCGGCTACGTCGCACGAGCGGATACCGAAAAGGGCCCGTTTCGATTCCCGGTAGGTGGGTTCGATCAGGAGATCGCCGTTGCTCCTGCGTACGGTGAGCAGTCGTTCCATATGCGGGAACACGAAGCGCTTCGGCGGATAATAGGGATTGGGCAGATGTATCTGGAAGCGCTGACGGTTCTCGTCGGATATGGACTCGAAGAAGGTATCGCGGCCGCGTCCCGGGAACGGTGCAATGACGTCATAGCCCTGCCCCTGGAGCAGGTCCGCAATCTTCAGCACGTCATCCCGGTCAATGATGCGGGCCTTCATGCGGCCTCCTTTTCCACTCGCACCGGCAGCAGTTGTGCACCTTTCTCCTGATCGCCCCGAAGCTGCCGGAGAACCTGGCCGACGAAATAAGGAACATAGACGGTGCCGCTCATGACTTCCGGCGTGACCCTCGCCGCTGTTACGCAGGAGCCGCTGGTCGTGCGTAGACGGATCTTCTCCCCGTCGCGGATGTTGTACCGCTTCGCATCGCTGGTGTTTATCTCGACAAAGCCGTCCGGATAGTCGAGCAGAAGCATGCGGTACTCGCGTTTGAGCGTTTCGCTGTGCTTGATCAGCACGTTCTGATGCCAGTAATAGAGTGAGTGGCCGAAGATCAGGGTGAGCGGATACTCGTCGTTCGTGACTACCGGCCGGGCGGGCTTCTCGATCGGTATGAACGTGAAACTTTGGCTGGGATGGCCCGGCGCGAAAAGGAATTGCGTGCCCATCGGATGTTCCCGGGTGCACGGCCACTGGCGGCCGTAGTCATGGCTCAGGTTCTCGTAGTTCGCACCGCTGTAGAATGGCACCGCCGCGCCGATCTCGTCCATCACGTCAGCGGCAGAATCGTACTTCCACTCCGCGCCCATGGCTCGAGCAACGCGTACCAATTGCTGCCACGCGGGCTCAATCCCTGCCGGAGGATCGATCACCTTATCGGCGATCTGGATGCGGCGTTCCGTGCTGGTGAATGTGACGCGTTCCTCGCCAAAGACCGCGGTCGGAAGCACCACATGAGCGTACTTGCAGGTTTCGGTCAGGAACACGGCCTGTACGGCAACAAGGTCGCACTGGCGAAGCGATTCACCCGCCTCGCTGATAAATGCGGTGCTCGCCGGATCATACCGGCAGAGCCAGACGGCCCGCACCGCCCCCTGGCCGCGGTGGGAAAGCACCCAGCTTGCACTCATGCCGCGACGAGGCGGGATCGAGGTATCCCACATTTCTTCGATGGCCCTTCGTGCTCCATCGTCCTCGACCATTCCATATCCCGGCAGGCGTTCAGGCAGCATGCCCATATCGCACACGCCCTGAAGGTTGTTGTGTTCGGTCAGCGAAAAGATGCCCCCGCCGTCCTTGCCAATCTGTCCGCAGAGCAGACAGAGGTTTACCATGGCCTCCACGGAATCGTGCTCTCGCGCCTCGATGCCTGTCGTGTAAAGTATTGCCGCTGACGCGGCGCGAGCGTATTCAAGGGCTGCAGCTTCAATCTGATCGGCGGGTACGCCGCAGGCCTCGGCGGTCGCCAGCAGGTCACGGCTGCGCACGGACGCAAGAAACGCCTCATAGCTGGAGCAGCGTGATCTGATGAACGGCAGGTTCACCAACCCATGGTCCACAATCACCTTTGCCATGGCACCGAAAAGCATCGACACCGTCCCGGGCTTGTGCAGCAGGAACAGATCGGCGCTTTCTGCCACGCGGTGTCGGCGAGAGGCCATGACGATAAGCTTGGCGCCCTTCAATTTTGCGCGAATGACCCTGCCGCCGATCGTAGGCAACTGCCTACCGAGGTCGACACCGCTCACGATAATGACGTCGCTCCGGTCCAATCCCTGTATTGAATTCGTCGTGCCAGGCGTGCCGAACATCTTGAGCAGGACATTAAGCGCGTAGTTGCTGTACACGCCAGCCCCATGGTCAACGTTGTTGGTCTTCATGACCGCGCGGGCCAGCTTCTGCAACAAGTAGGTCTCTTCGTTCGAGCAACGGGGGGAATTCAAGAAAGCAATCGATTCGGGCCCGTGGGTGTCGCGGATAACCTTCAAGCGGTCCGCGATAAAACCGAACGCCTCATCCCAGGTCACTTCCTCAAGTCGGCCGTTTTTTCTCAGCAGTGGTTTTTTCAACCGGTCCGGTGCATCGATGACCTCGTGGACGTGCCAGCCACGCACACAGATCCTGCCTTCATTGGCCGGATGGGACATACTGGGAGAGACGCCTACGACGCGATTCCCCGACGTCTCAAGATAAAGTCCACAGCCGACGCCGCAGAACGTGCAGGTCGTGAGTCTATGGGCCATAGGCGACCTTTTCTAGAGGGTAAACATGCGGAGACGCTGACATACGATTCTCCATCGTTATCCTAGACAGGCTTCCGGAGACGAATTCCTCGGAATTTTATTGGATCAAGAATAGATCCGGAATCATTTCTAATATACTATAGCATAAAAAGAATCGTTTCTCAGCACTCGAGGCAGCCAGGGACAAAAATATAAAACAAACCCTCCGATTTTTCTACAGATTCTGCCACAGTACAGTACATAAAAAAGACTGTTCAATCGTGAGTAGGTTTTAACTAATTGATTATGAGGTGCCTTGGGGGGTGACTCGATCACCCGGCACGCGGTTTAGGAAACCAATGAATTCCAGGCAAATTATTGATTTTTCACGCTTGGATCGCTCGGGGAAAGCGTAGTTAGGTCGGTATACTATTAAATAGGTCCGAAGGTTATCCTATGAACGCGTCAGGCCAGCATCTGCACAGACGGGGCTGTTCGGAAGCGTCAGCCGCTCGTCTTGCGCGTATGTATGGCTAGAGATAATCATGGAACTGCTCGTGCTGATTATTTCGGAAATTTTGGTGCGCAGGCAGGGTTGTTGCAGTTCTCAGCCTGGCCAATCGCCTTAGCGCCGTCCGCAGAGGCAGCGGCCAAAACCACTTTGCCATTCAGAAGATTTGTGTGCCAGTATGATAAGGAGACCAGAGAAATAATGAATATCGCCAGCCATAAAATCACGCTCAAAAATGGAGGCACCCCAAAAATAAGCGTTGGCAGGCTGTTGGAATTAAAGCGGCGTGATAGAAACTCCGGCAGGAGAACATCGAAGAGAGTGTTTGAATATTGACCGCTATACAACAAAGAGTCGGGGATCATGAAGACGAGGGTTGATTTGGCGATCCATGCGCTGGCTATCCCGTATGCAGTGAGAGCCAAGTACAAACTCCTGCGGAAACAAAATCGGGATATCAGCTCTATCCCCTCATATATGAGAAGAACGGCCAGAACAATCAGATATCTGGGACCGTAGCTCCACCCTCCCCACCATGTGAAAAATGACGCTATGACTAAAAAAAATATCAGACTGAATACTGCGAGATAATCCACAGGAAGCCTCGCGATATAGCTTTTCTTCAGGCATAGCTTAAGCAAGTAGAAGGCTGCTATTATCAATACAGGGGCAAATACGAACAATCCCATTGCGCCGCTGAAGGAAAGTCCCCAGAGGGATGTGAGCGTCGGGGACCTGAACCCGTAATTATGGCTCAATTCTCTTCCGAATGCAGTATGAAAAGCGTTCAACATCACAAAAGGCTTGCCCGTGATCATATAATTGTACATTGCGATGAAAACAAGGCTCGGGAGAGCGCCGGCCATGAATGAGATAGATTTTATGATACGCTTTTCGTTAATCAGGATAAGAACGGCCCAAAGGGGGAAAACCAATCCCACCGTATACTCGGAAAGAAAGCTCAAACCCGCAAACAACCCGGACAAGGCAAGTCTTTCCTCTTTCAGCGCGATATAGCTTAGAAGCAACAGAAGGCCGGCAAAAAGATGATTGAAGTAGGTTCCGGAAAACACGAACAGGAGAGAGCCGTAAAATGCCATGAATACCATTACAACCGGCGAGAGAGGGGGACGCCTGTCACGGATTCTCAAGAAACTGAGTACGACGATTAACGTGAATGGCAGCGAACCGCAGAGAAAACTACCCAGAATGAGAACAGGGACTGATTCGTCATGGGAAAATTCTCTCCAATCGGCAAACCCGCGCGACTGCAATATGTAAATGGGAAACCTCCGCGCTGCCTTCTCGCCGACTGTACCAAGACCGACAGCCTTGATGGCCTCATAGAAGGGAATAACAGCCAAAGTGGGCAGGGGTGCCTTATCCGAATAGAAGTGGTCACCCACTTTGCTCATATCTGCCCCCCATCCGGCGTATCTGTCTATCTGCAGGGTTTTGTCGTGAGAAAAGCTCAGCACGGGCAATGCATGTGACACCGTATTCGGTGTGTTCCACAAATCGATAAAATAGGTTGACAGCAACAAGTTTGTTACAAAAAACGTTGCCAAGAATAGCCGCCCTTTTCTCTCGCCAGAACGCTTCGAATAAATGGCATTCTGCTGCGATAGTTGCAAGACGCCGCGTGAAGAACTATGCACTGGGTTCTCTTCATATGTTGCCTCCGCATTCTCGGGACTCATTTTCATTCGTCTCGTCCAAGAAACCCATTTTAGCATAAGCAGTACCTAAATTATTATTCTATGCATTTGAGGGAAAGCCGGTATTGTCCAACTGAGAATTAGTGACTGCCCAATCACATTTTGGGGCGCGGCAGGCTGCTTCGGAAGCTACCCTATGCCGTGTTATCACTTCGACTGTTCCGCCTCTTCTTTACAAGTAGGCGATGATGAATCATTGCAATAGTATTTTTTACCATGACATATAGCTGTCCATGTATTACCTTCGCCATTTTTTATTTCAACGTCATATGGAACACAACTAGTATAATACGATGATGTTCTTTGACGTTGTTCAGCAACTGTTATACAACCTGAGATCAACAAAATTGTAACGACTGCGACATACTTTATCATTTTACCTACCTCCTTTGTGTGAGAACACCCTTTAAATTACAGCTGACGGCTTACGGTCAGACGAGGTATGTAGAAACTTAAAATCTCTTGACGGACTCGCAGGAGAAAAACGGCATTTAGGTAAACGAATTTCTATTTCTGAATTGCATAAATGCTGTCTACCCAAGAGTTAAAATTATTATAACATACTGCCAGAAGAGAGCTATTTTACGAGTGAGGAATTCGGAGTGTGCCGTTGATAGTTGCAAATATTTGAAATTCAAATGTTCCAGGATGAATTCGATAACTGATGATCATAACGTGAAATAATAACTTCAGAAGGAAATGTCGATATATGTTTTGACCGATACGCCTTCTGTTGGACATAATGTTGTTTTATTTAAACAGCACGAATCCAATTGTCTTAAACACCAATATCAAAATTATGAAAATTTTGATTTCATATTTCAAGCAGGATTGTGTGACACAATAGACGACTAAACTGACTGTTACACACCAAGCTAACACTTCGGAAGAATAATTTAGCCTTAGGGTACTGCGGTCCCGATAACCACATCCCATATATAAAAATCTATTGATATTATTGTGTTTTTATATTTATTTATTGAATTTTATAAATAGTTTCTGCCACATTTCTGCCCATAAAAAAAGACCTATTCAATCGTGAATAGGTCTTAACCCATTGATTTTATGGTGCCCCTGGGGTGACTCGAACACCCGGCACGCGGTTTAGGAAACCGCTGCTCTATCCACCTGAGCTACAGGGGCATTTCGGGGAAAATTCCAAGTCCCAAACGGCAGATTTCTAAATTATGAGACGCATTTCGAAACATTGGTGATTTAGTACTTGGAATTTATTTGCGATTTAGTGAATGTCGCGTGGCATGTTGTTAGAGCATACCTTCCAGGTCTATCTTCTTCCGTTTGGTGATGGCTCGGAGCTTGTTGAGCGCCTGGGTCTCAATCTGCCGGACCCGCTCTCTCGTGATCCCGAACTCCTTGCCGATACTGTCCAAGGTCTTGGGCTCACCGTCATTCAGTCCGAACCTCATCTCGATCACTTTCCGCTCACTTACCGAAAGCTGTTGGAGCCACTCATCGATGTGCTCCCGCCTGCGGATGTCGTCGGAAAAACTTGCCGGCGAGAGAGCGTTGCTGTCTTCGAGAATGTCCTTAAGAGTATCCTCCTCCTGATCGCCGATGAGCATGTCAAGGGAGTATGTTTCGCGTACCACCTGCGAGATGCTCCTCACCTTATCAATGGTTATTCGCATCTTTTTGGCGATCTCTTCAATTTGCGGATCGCGGCCAAGGGACTGGGTTAACTGTCGGACGGCTCGCATATAGGAGTTGACGATCTCGGCAATATGGACGGGAAGGCGTATGGTCCTCGTCTGGTTGACAATCGCCCGTTCAATGGACTGCTTGATCCACCATGAGGCATAGGTGCTGAACTTGAATCCTCGCTCGTACTGAAACTTCTCGACGGCCCTTATGAGGCCAAGGTTACCCTCTTCAATGATGTCCGAGAACTGCAATCCCCGGTTAATGTACTTTTTGCCTATCGCCACGACAAGCCGGAGATTTGCTTCGATCATCTTGGCGCGGGCTTCCTGGTCCCCGCGTTCTATCCTTTTTGCCAGTTCCTGTTCCTGTTCGAATGTAAGGAGCGGTGTCTTCCTGATTTCCTTCAGGTAATACTTGATAGCATCAAGGCCCTTCTGGGACGTAGTCCCTTCGGAAACCTCTTCGGATGTTTCCTCTGCAGCGCCATCACGTCTATTTAGCTTGTCAACCTCATCCTTTTCCTCAAGTTCCTCACTGTAGGACTCGGCGTCAATCAGATCGTCAACTGGTCTTTCCCTTTCACTCATGAACACCTCATCTAACTGAAAAATAAAGGATAAATAGGTGCTCCCCTTGCCCTGTCGTACTACAAAAAGGGTTCGACATGTCATCCTTCACTTGACCATCCCGCCGATTAGTTGCCAACCGGCAATCGTCGCCCTCTCCAGCGCCGCATATTCTTTGCCGCACGGTCAAAGAAAAAAATGTACTTTGTCTGATGTTATTCGGTGGTTGATTAAGCTGAAAGAATGGTCGGGGCGAGAGGATTTGAACCTCCGACCCCTTGGTCCCGAACCAAGTGCGCTACCAGGCTGCGCTACGCCCCGACGAATTCGTATAATATACTATCTACTACCAACTGTCAACGAACATTCTTCTGCTGGGCCTTGATAAAATTGTCAAAAGCCTCTTGATAATAGTCCTTTTTGGATTTGATCGCGGCGGGAACCCTTTTTTCGTAAAGCTCGCGGCCTTCATCCACATCGTTCTTCAAAAGCTCGTAGAATGTCCCTTTTTTCAGCCCCTCGAGTACCACCTCCTGATTATAGAGGGCGATGTCAGATACGATGATTCGTGCAAAGCGGCGCGCCTTCTCAACCGCCTCAGGGTCAGCCTCATCAACCCGCGGAATATCGCACTCTTCCTTCTGAAAGATTGATGCATCGAGACTGAATGATTCCGGTATTATCGTCGAAGAATCGTGACTTTCTGCGTGTCCGGCCTTCTGGAACGATGGCGCGACGGCAGATTGCCCCGCACCTTCCCGTTCAAGTCTCGTCATGGCATCGGGCCCTAGAAAGGACGGTTCAAATTCTCGCGCCGGGGGTCTGGACATTTCAGGAAGCTCGTGCGGGCGCGGCTTTGCGGCGGTGGCCGGAGTCGGCGCCTTCGTTTCCACCGATATCAGCCTGCGGAGCTTGACCGGAAGTTGGTCCGGGATATGGTGTTTCTCTATATAGTCATCGGCGCCGTAAAGCTTGTCGGGAGTGCGCTTATAGCGCCTCATATCGTAGACCGACGAGAGAAGAACGATCTTGATATCGCTGGTGTCCTTGTCTCCCTTCAATCGCTCGCATATTTCAAATCCGTATATGCCCGGGATCCCGACATCGAGCACCAGGGCTCTCGGCTTGGTTTCCGTCGCCTTTTTCAAGATATCGACTCCGTCAACGGCGGTATCCACCGCGAATCCCTCGTCGACCAGAATCGTGCGGACCATGTTCCTGACAACCTCACTGTCATGCGCCACCAAAACGAGTGGCGCCTCCCCGGACGGGGCAATGGCCCGCTTCGGAACGGGAGTTACCTCCTCGCCGCCCGATTTTCGGACCGAGAGGATGCTGCCGCACCGGGGGCAACGGACCTTGACACCCTGTGCGCCGACCTTCGCGTCGTCGATCTTAAGCTTTGCACCGCATTCGCAAGGGACAATCATGATTAGTCGTCTCTCTTCCTGCTCCTCCAAGGAACCCCGTGCCGTTTAAACATACCGATCAACAGCATCCCCGCCACAAAACCCCCGACATGCGCGTACCAGGCAACCCCTCCGCCGGTATCGGCCGAGAGAAGCGCACTCAAAAACTGGAGCAGGAACCAGAACCCCAGAACGAACATCGCAGGGACCTCGACCGTTCTGATATACAGACCGATCATCATCAGCGTGAGGACCCGTGCCCGTGGATACAGGAGGAGGTATGCGCCAAGTATCCCTGAGATGGCACCGCTCGCGCCGATCATCGGTACGGTCGAAGCTGCGTTTGCGAGCGCATGGATGTATGAGGCAATAACGCCGCAGCATAGATAGAAGACGATGAACCGAATGTGCCCCATTGAATCCTCGACATTATTGCCGAAGATCCAAAGGTAGAGCATATTGCCGCCGATATGCAGGAATCCGCCGTGCAGGAACATGGATGTAATGAGGGTGGCCCCAGCCGGCACGGTGCCAGAGGTCCCTGGAACGCCTGAGAAAAGTCTCTTCGGCACCAGGGCGAAGGAATCCACAAAAAGTTCTCCGGCCTTCGGACCGATCATCAATTCGTAGAAAAAGACGGCAACATTCAGAACAATGATAAACAGGGTAATAAAAGCGAAGCGCTCTGTAGGATTAATATCCTTGATCGGTATCAAACTTCAACTCCGTTTATCGACCTCAAGCCTGTTCCGCCGGGACAAACGAGATCATAAATCGGGCGCTCCCTAAGAATCAGTCACATGCGATAGCTCGCATCAAGATACAAGAAAAAGCATTATTTGTCAATAAAATGAAAGAATATGCGGGGGATATCGGCTATCACGTGAAATGCAGTCAAGGATTTCAAACGGCCCGGAGAACTTCCCGTATTTCTGCAGGTATTGCTTCCGCCCGGCTGCCGTTTTCGAGCATATTATTGAGTCATAAGAATGGGGGAGGTGGAAGGGCCGCGAACATTCTGAAGCGTGGGGAGAAAATGAACAATGCGTGAAAGCAGGCCGATAATGACAGACGGTAGTGCTCATGATGCTACGTGGCTGCATCGCAGCACAACTCGGCTCCGCGCTTCAATGCGCTCTCGTTCAGATGAATCAGCGAATGTCTTCTCGCAGGCAGCACCTCCTTGAGAGCGGAAAGCACCGATTCCAACGCTACTACGCTGGTTTTTTTGAGGAACGCACCGAGCATCACCATATTCAATATGCGAGTGTCGCCGAGGACTTCGGCGACGTCATTCGCCTTCACTTCGATTCTCATAATATCCGCACGGGTCGATGGTTCCTGCACGAGCGAGGTATTCAGAAAAAGCAGTCCACCCGGCCTGATCCTTTTTTCGAACTTCTTGAACGACGCGTCGTTGAAGATCAGCATGGCACTGGGATTCTGGACCACCGG
>DASPSR010000044.1:0-9000 GCA_035623825.1 Nitrospirota bacterium | reverse complement strand
TTCTCTCTCGAGAACGTAGGAAAGGCACCATCGGTCTTTAACCCTGAGAAGCTTCTCTGGCTGAACCATCACTACATTCAGAAAGCGGACCTTGGCAGGCTCGCAGGGCTTCTCCTCGATCTTTTAATAAAAGACGGCATCGTTTCATCGGGACATGAGCCCGATCGCGATTGGCTTAAAAAGCTTGTTCGTATCCTCACGGAGCGGAGTCACACTCTCGTCGAGATGAAGACCGCGGCCATTCCGTTTATTGTGGACGAGATAACGATGGACACGAAGGCCGAGGCAAAGCACTTAACGCCTGAGGCTGCGCAGCTTCTCGCCGAGCTGGCAAAACGGTTAAAGAATGTCGACCCCTTTACACACACCGAAATCGAGAAGGTGTTCAATGAGCTGATTACCGAAAAGGGATTGAAGCTAGGCAAACTCGCCCAGCCCGTGCGCGTAGCCTTGACAGGCGGCACGATCAGCCCAGGCATCTTCGAAGTCATCGAGGTTATGGGCGTAGAAAGGACCCTCAAAAGGATTAATCGTGCAATCCGCAAGATCACCGAGCCTACTTGACATTACGATGAATCAAGAACTTTTCCTAAATAGTCCATAATAACATCTCTCGGAGGAGAAGTGCCCTCATGCAGCAGAGATGTCCTTTTCTGTTCTTCATAGTATTTACAGCGTCAGGCTTGCCGGCCTCATCTATGAATCTATTTGGATCCGCTACCTAAAGCTGTTTCTTTAGGCCGTGCAGCCTATGCTTTAAGCAATGTTGTCATTCCTTTTCTTTTACGATATACTTCAATTGTGCGCCTTGATCTGTTCCTTAAAACAAGCCGTCTCGTAAAGCGGAGGGCCGTGGCACAGGCACTATGCAATTCGGGCAAAGCCTTCGTGAACGGTCGAGTGGCGCGCCCTGCGAAAGAGGTTAAGCCAGGGGACGGCATCACGCTTCTGTTTTCCACCCGGAGCATAGAAATTGAAATCCTCTCGATACCTGCGGTACGGCGAAATTCCGGCATGACCGAGCACTATCGCGTGATACGCGAAACGAGATTTGCGCAGAAAGATTACAACATATGAAATCGAAGCCCCTCCTCGTCATAACGATGGGTGACCCAGCTGGCATAGGACCCGAGATAATTGCAAAGGTCATCGACAGCGGCGAGATATTCCCATTCTGCAGACCAGTCGTTGTGGGCGATTCCGGTGTCATGAAGAAACTGATAGAGGATCAGCGGCTCTCGGTCACCGTCCGAAGCATTGCTTCTCTCGCAGATGCCGACCCCGGCGCGGGCAAAGCGGACGTGCTTGACCTTCACAACGTGGACATCTCCAAGCACTCGTGGGGCAAACCGAATATTTCATCGGGCAAGGCTGCCGTAGAATACATCAAGACGGCTGCTGCACTCGCCATAAGCCGCAATGCGGATGCAATCGTCACTGCGCCAATCAACAAAGAGATGATGAACGCCGCTGGATTCAATTACGCCGGACATACTGAACTTCTCGCTGATCTCACAGGTTCCAGGGAATACGGCATGATGTTCGTGGGCGGCGGCCTACGGGTCATCCTTGCGACCATTCACCTAGCACTCAAGGACGTGGCTCGAACCATCACCCGGGGGACCGTCTTGAAATCCCTGCGGCTCGCACATAGGGCAATGACGTTCTTCGGCATCGAAAGGCCGCGCATCGGCGTTGCGGCCCTGAACCCGCACGCAGGCGAAGGCGGACTTTTCGGCAATGAGGAGTGGGATGAAATTTTGCCGGCCGTAATCATGGCGCGGGAAGAGGGTATCAATGCCAGCGACCCCATCCCGGCCGATACCCTGTTCTATAAGGCGCGAAACAACTACTATGACATCATCGTGGCCATGTATCACGACCAGGGGCTCGCGCCGCTCAAGATGCTCGCATTCGGCAATGCCGTGAATGTCACTGTCGGCCTTCCGATCATCCGCACCTCAGTGGACCACGGGACTGCGTACGATATCGCAGGCAGGGGCTGTGCGGATCCCGCGAGTCTCCTCGAAGCGGTCAAGCTAGCGGCCAAAATGACTGCGCACCAAAAATCAGCGTCCAAGGAGAGCACTTGAACAACAAGCAAAATCCTCTATTCTTGAACCGATCGCACATCTTCACCGCCGTTTTTTCTGTGTTGTTTATTTTCCTGTTTTACAAGGCCGCTCAATTCCGGCTCCCCTTTCCGTCGTCTCTGCTCTGGGCAGGCATCATAGCCGTCGCTCTAAACCGTCTATACCGGAAGCTTCTGTCGCTAGTCCGGGGAAAAGCTGCGTCGGCGGCAAGCGTTATGACTATCGATGCGGCAATCACTGATCATCGGCGCCGCCATTGCTATACTGACGGTGCTTGCGTTCCAGGCTGCGGATCTCTACCACTGGACTTCCGGTTTGCTTAAACCGTTAAGGACCACTGCTGTTTGGAACAGCTTTCATTCGCCCCGTGGGCACTCTTGGAGCACCCGGCCATCAAAGAGATCGCCCAAAAAGGGTCGTTGTATATATCTGCTAATCGGAGGATAAAGAGAGTATGGAGGACTTAGCAAAGTCGGATACCTGGCGCGTGTTCCGTATCATGGCAGAACTCGTGGAAGGCTTTGAAGCACTCAGCAATATCGGTCCCGCAGTGACCATATTCGGGAGTGCCCGGCTCGATCCAGAATCACCCTATTACAACAAATGCCTCAAGGTCGCCGAAAATCTTGCAAAGGGCGGCTTTGCAATCATCTCGGGTGGCGGCCCTGGCATCATGGAGGCTGCGAACAAAGGGGCTCAGAACGCGAATGGCATTTCGGTGGGTCTGAACATCGAATTACCCATGGAGCAGACACCAAACTCCTTCCAGGACATAAGGGTGGAGTTCCGGTATTTCTTCGTGCGTAAGCTCATGTTCGTCAAGTATGCGGTCGGCTACGTTATATTTCCCGGTGGCTTCGGCACGATGGACGAACTGTTCGAAGCGCTCACGCTTATTCAGACCAAAAAAATCCGGAGCTTCCCCGTGATACTCGTGGGAAGGGATTACTGGCATGGCATGATCGAATGGATGAAGAAAACAGTGCTCGAGGCCGGGAACATCAGCCCCGAGGACGTCGACCTCATGCATATCGTGGATGAACCAGAAGAGGTTTGCGCTATCATCGACAAGCGGTATAAAGACCGCGTAAGCGGTATCCATCGGGACAGACGGGACAAGACCAGAAAAGGCATCTAATGCAAATTAAGAGACTTACTTTTTAAATAAGTCGTCGAGCGCCTTTCTTGCTTTTTCGGCTTCTGTATCCGTCGGAATGGAAACCCTAGATTCCGCAAAGAGAAAATAATCGCAAAAATTTCCCTTGCTTTTGTCCTTTATCATCTCCGCCAACGGCTCGAGACATTGTTTCGGCGCTGAAACTTTGTGAAATGCGCAGTTCAGGCAGCTGTGCAGGTCGGCATGGCACGTGGGACATATATCACGACGGCCGATTTTCGTATCGATCTCGATACTTTTCCTGCAATTGTGGCAAATTTTCATAATTTACCCATGATATCGTAATTTTGCGGGCAAGACAAGACGAAAAGTAATATCATATCCTGGTGCACTCCGCTACTTTTGGTAACGTCGGCCTCGCTCCTTAATTTTGCTTAATAATCAAATGGTTATATGCCACTAGAGAGAGGATGTTGCATGAAGATTACATCCGTGGACAATCCTGAAAACAAAAGGTAAACGAAAAACCCGGGAATTTTAATATCTGTGTAAAGTTTTTTGAGAATCGGACGATGAGTAAGTCTGAGGCCCAAAAAAAGATTTGCTGTTTTCACAGCAGCTGATTTTTGTATCCTGTGGAGAGGGCGGTTTGGCGGTATTGCAGTCAAGTAAGGAGATATTTCATGAAACACGTGATTCGTACCGTGGTGCACCTACTTTTGTTTCTCGCGCTGATCGCACTTGTCCATGCAGCAGAAGCAGGGAAAAAGTCATCCAACTCACAGGAGACACTGAAACAGTATATTGAGGACCTGAAAAAGAACCCCACCGACAGCGCCCTGCGTGAGAGGATCATCAAGTTTGTCCTGACCATGAAGACAGCGCCAACGGTTCCCGAGGACGCTGAGCGAAGCATGGCACGGGGGACAGCGTTCGCGCAGAAGGCCACAGACAGCACCGGGTACAAGAGGGCCATCATCGAATTTGAGTCAGCCGCGAATGCTGCGCCGTGGCTCGCGATCGCCTATTACAATCTCGGCGTTGTCCAGGAAAAGGCCGGCCTTTATAGTGATGCGATACAAAACCTGAAGCTTTATCTCCTTGCCGCGCCGGACGCCAAAAACGCGCGCGACGTGAAAAACAAGATTTACGGGCTCGAAGCAGATGCCGAAGACGTGCAGGCAGTCAAAAATGCGCCTATACCCGCACCCGCGCAACCAGCAGGGGCGGGAAAGATGCTGGCATTGGCAGGAACACCAGCTCTCGAGATCGAGCCCGAGCAACAGCTCAAAATCATAAAAATGCCCCCACCGCCATCCGATAAGAAAACTAAGGTGCCGAATTTCGTGGGGAGCTGGTATTTCAAGGACACACTACGCGGTGAACAGGTCACCATTAACGCTTTCGAGATAAGCAAAAACGCGAACGGCGATCTGGTTCTGACCCCGCCGAAGCGGGTAGCCGACAGCGTGGCGACAATCAATATTTTTGAAATACAAGACATGCGTCTCAAGATTCAGATGAAATGGAAAATGAAGTCTGTCGTGGGTTACTGGAAAACTGAGACCTATTTGCTTACCATGTCCGAGGATGGAACCAAGCTGACGGGCTTGCACAACCAGCAGAGCGTCGGTGGAAGAAACATCGAGATGGACCGGATGCTTTTCCGCCAGTAACTGTGCGGAGAAACAATCCAATTTTGCGAGACGAGCTGATCAAGTTCTTACGAGCCCTCTGCCCTCAAGGCCGCTAGCGTAAGTATGACCGCTGCCCGCGCATGTGTTGCGTAACCTTTTCCCTGCAAAAAGCAAGTTCATCAATTTGTATTACAAGTCGTTTTATTTCCTATCTCAAGCCACCCTTCACAAAATCTATTTTTTCTGCTATTATCAATCTGTATTCCCGTTTGGCGAAGTGAAAACTTGCACATACAATTCATAAAGGCTAACTCTATATTGAGTATTTTGCCGATTGTTTAGGGAGGTAGCTTATGACTACGAAAGTCCGTGTGGAAAATCTGCCATCCGATATCACTGAGGATAGACTGAAAGACGTTTTTACCCAGTTCGGGGATGTTCAGGCCGTCACCATAAAAACACATTTTCTGAGCGGACTGCCAAAAGGATACGGGTTTGTCAAGATGTCGCTCGATGTGGATGCTTATCGCGCGGTCAACATTCTGGACGGTACAACTTTTAAAAACAGAAAAATCCACTTGAAGGAAGAAAAACCGCTGATCGAGAAAGCCAAACAGATACTGACGTTTCTTACTAAAAGGGACGAAAGGGTCTTCGGGAGTAAATCAAGAACACATTAAGACACCACTGATTACCAAAAGGCTGTGCGCAGATTTGCATGAAAGGTTAAACCTTAACGGGCGGATTGGTTCTCTCGATCTATCTGAACCAAAAGTGCTTGACCTCTGTGGCAAGCCTTTTGGTGCGACGCCCGCGTTCAAACATCCTAATTCCAGTCGAGAAGCCTTTTCTGGCCTTCAAGCTTTCTGATCTCCGTCACGTCCTGGCTCACCTCAAGGCAGCCTCGGTATTGACCTGACACATCGCGGACAGCAAAGTATTTGATGAGGATGAATCTCCCTTTCATTTGGATCCAGAAGTCGGCCTCACTCTTCGTCCCTGCTTTGAATTCAGAAAGAATTTTATCCACCATTCCCAAACTCTTGGGAGGGTGGCAGTTTTGCACCTTCCTCCCGATGACGCCTGGGCTCCGGGGAAATATACGCTCAGGTGATGCGGAATAGTAAACAACCTCATCGCTCTCATTCACGTAGGAAATATCGATTGGCAGGTGCGTCATGACCAGGTTCACCTGCTCGGCCGTGAGCTGTCCTGTGTCGAGGTTAAGGCTACCTACTCTTTCATCGAGAAGCGCCTGCTGAAATGACGCTGCTCTGGGTTGCCATTGAACCTCAGGCTTGATCCAAGCATAACCGATCTCCTCTTCGCCCTTTCTGGCCCTCTCCCACTCCTCTTCGCTCAGCGTCTCAAGGATCATAGGGAAGAGGATGTGTTCTTCCTTGTATATCATGTCATTGATCATTTTCACGAGAGCTTCCATGGCGACCTTTTCCATTTTATTGTCAATTACCCGTCGCCGCATGTCCTTGATGAAGCCCCGAATATCGTCATGATGCGCCCACATGACCTTTGACGGTCCAGAAATGCCCTTCCCTTCGAGGATCGGGAAGAGCTGGTTCTCCTTGCGGATAAAATGCTTGTCGATCTCTGCGAGGCGGTCGAGAATATCCATAAGATTGCCCTTCTCCTTGACAAAATCCTTTATTTGCTCCGCCTCGTTCAATATACCTTCTGCGGCACGGTTCTCGAGCATGAGCGTATGCACCGGGTGACCTGCAGGAAGTCCAGGCACGGTCTTGTGCTCCAACGCATCTTTGAATACCTGCACATGCACCTCACAGAGGCTCTTGATCTCTGTTTCTGGCATGCCCTCCGCTATGAGCCGCTGCTCCATCTGCGCGATCTCCCAGGGAGCAACGTCCTTGATCAGTTCCTGGAATTTCTTCTTTTGGGCCCCAGGGTCTTTCCCCTCGTGGAGTTCCTTGATAATCCTCTTGAGCGTCTCGATCCTCACCTCCTGCTCGTCCACGCCTTCTTCACTGTAAGTTATTGTGACTGCCTCGCCGGTCTCCTTTTTGATCTCCGATGCGATATCGTCGAGCAGCTTCTTAACATCCATGCCTCCGATCATTGCTGCCTTACCCAGAGACGCAACCCGGCCCACTGTCTTTCGCATAAACGGGTTGTCCAGAATCTTGAATTCCGGGTTCAAGCCGATCAGAAAATCCTTCAGGAAGGGATAGTGATTAAGGATATCATTTACTTTGGTTTTTGAATTCAGCTCCATAGTCGTTCTCCTTTACGTATAACATATCATATCATTGAAACAAAACATATGATTTGCATCATGATGAATTCACGTTCATCGATATAAATTGTATCAGATTTTCGATGATAAGATCGTCGAGTAAATTTTAATATGAAATTCAGGTGTATATAATTTTCTGCAAGCCGACGTTCGTATAGATCTTGACGACATGATTAATCGATGATTGCCGCATCGCCATTTTTAGCATCAATTCAGCATGACTGAAGCATTATGAGCACCTCAAAATCTCCGTGAACCTTATCGGCAAACTTTATTTGTTGATTTTTGCTGGGAGTCCTGCTACGATTTGAATATGAAAAAAAATTGGAGAACGTCTACAGGAATGTTTATAAGGCCTATTGAGCTGCTTATCATCATAACAGCTTCAATATTCGCATGTGGGGCGCTTATCGAACTCATCTTATCGATTTTTCCCCCTTTATCCCTACAACTGTTCGCACTTTTAGATGCGGTGTTGCTGACAATTGTCTTGTTCCCTGTCATTTATTATCTTGCATTTGAGCCCTTGAAATCATATATAGAAGAGCTGAAGCGGTCTGAAGAGACACTGCAGGAGAGCGAGGCAAGGTTTCGCTCCCTCGTAGAGACTACTGATGATTCTATATATCTGGTTAACGGCAGGTGCGAATACCTATTTATGAACGCTAAGCATCGATCCAGGCTCTTTATTCTTTTCGATGAAGAATATATGGGCAGAGCCTATGGCGATTTTCATTCGCAGGAAGAAACAAATGTCTTTAGCGAAAAAGTGAACAGAGTATTTGAGACAGGGGAATCATTACGACATGAACATAGAAGCCAAAGAGATGACCATTACTTCCTTCGAACTTTGAGTCCGGTCAAGGGACTGAACAAGGAAGTAGTAGCCGTGAGTGTTGTTTCAAAAGATATCGGTAAACTTCCCCGCGCCAAGGAGTGGGGCATACTTTAGCGCAACTTGAAGACGGTGAGCATCATCTGTGATTTCTCGAGAGTCCGCAGATATGCCGTCTCATCACGGCGCTGTTCCCCTTTCTCGACTCTTCGCACAAATACACTTCAATGCACGGCTCCTCCCGGCACGCATGATCATCATGTGTAGCATAGGATGATCGACCCTCACGTTTCTTTATGCTGCAGCAGCGCCGAACAGTGTGGATCGTTTTATGCCGTCCCAAGCGTATGCGAATCGGTCATGGGAAGGAAAGAGACCTGTACGGGGAATTCAGGACCGCGGACAACCACCGGCCATTTTTATCATTTTTTTTATTGCAAATGCGTGGTACTATGTGAGGGTCATTGCGATTTGAGCACAGGCAGGCATATCAAGAAGGAAAGGGGAGCCCTAACCCCGGGAGCTCATCGCCGAGTCGTCGCACGAGGTAAGAGCTTTGCGGAGCAGCGATACGTAGTATGCAGCCACTTGTTCTGGGCATCATTTACCTGATCTTCTTCCTGTCCGGGGCGGCCGCGCTCACCTATGAGGTGCTGTGGGTCAGGTACCTGAGTCTCGTCTTTGGAGGTTCCCACCTCGCTGTGACAACGGTCCTGGCTGTTTTCATGGGAGGTCTTGCTCTCGGGAGCATCACGATCGGGAAGAGGGCCGGCACCTATAGGAAGTTGTTGCGCCTGTACGGGTTCCTTGAGCTCGGCATCGCCGCGTCAGCCCTAGTATTCGTGGCACTGATGCGTCTCTATCCGATTATTTATGTACCGCTTGCCCGGATCTCCGACTCTCCTGTGTATCTCTCCATTATCCGCGTTACATTTGCCGCTGTTGCCCTGATCGTACCGACCACGCTGATGGGCGGGACGCTCCCCGTATTGTCGAGCTTCATTTCAAATCGCGCGGCAGGTCTGGGCAGCCGCCTCTCTTTCCTCTAC
>DASPSR010000022.1:0-215857 GCA_035623825.1 Nitrospirota bacterium | reverse complement strand
AGGTCGAGCAGGTCGTGAACAAGCTTAAAGAGCAGTCATTGATGTAACAGACGGCGGAAGACAAGCGATCAGATGACGCACTTGTCTTAGCCTTGTCTGTCCACTGCCATCTATCCTCTGATGTCCAAGGAGCAACCCGTGAGCGTTAGAGTCATATCTGATAAATGTACGGCGTGCGAGACATGTGTTTCTGCGTGCCCGTTCGGCGCGATTGAGATGCGGGACGGCAAGGCCTTTATCACCGAGGCCTGCACCATGTGCGGAGCCTGTATCGAGGTTTGTGAGTTCAAGGCAATCGAGCGGACCAGCGAAGAGGTCGTGGCAGCGGCGAAGGATCTTTCTGCATACAAGGGAGTATGGGTCTTTGCCGAGCAGCACAAGGGCAGCGTTTCCAGTGTAGCGATTGAACTTCTCGGTGAAGGCAGGAAGCTCGCCGATAAAAAGAATACCAAGCTATCAGCAGTATTCATCGGACATGGCATAAGAGAAAAGGCAAAAGTGCTCATAGCCTACGGCGCGGACATCGTATACATTGCCGACGATCCCGCGCTCAAAGACTTCAACGATGATTCCTACGCGGCTATTCTGACGACGCTTGCGAAGCAGCACAAGCCTGAGATCATTCTTGCAGGCGCAACGGCCATCGGCAGATCGTTCTTTCCTAAGGTCGCGTCAGCGCTTTATACAGGCCTGACCGCTGACTGTACGGCGCTCGACATCGACGCAGAGACCGGCCACCTTCACCAGACCCGTCCGGCCTTTGGCGGCAACATCATGGCCACTATCGTGACGCCAAACCACCGGCCCCAGATGGCAACAGTCCGGCACAAGGTCATGAAACCAGCCCCCCGCGATGACTCCCGGACCGGAGACATCATCGAAGTCAAGTACACGCAATCCGGCGACCTCCGCACCAAGGTCATCAAGACCATCGAAGAACTGGGCGAGACGGTGAACATATGCGAAGCGGACATAATAGTGGCCGGCGGCCGCGGGCTCGGCGGAGCCAAGAATTTCCAGCTGCTGGAGGAACTGGCGAAAGTGCTCGGCGGCGCTGTTGCGGCAACTCGTGGCGCCGTTGACGAAGGGTGGATCCCCTACTCCCACCAGGTGGGGCAGACCGGAAAGACTGTCTGTCCCAAGCTCTACATTGCCTGCGGCATATCCGGTGCGATCCAGCATGTCGCCGGCATGCAGTCTTCGGAAGTGATCGTTGCGATCAATAAGGATCCCGATGCGCCTATCTTCAACGTCGCTACCTACGGCATCGTTGGCGACGTCCACGAAGTCGTTCCTATCATGATAAAGAAACTCAGGGAACTGCGGGGATAACAATGAAAATCGCCTTCATCTTTCCAGGCCAAGGATCTCAGTACCCGGGCATGGGCAAGGAGTTCATAGAGAATTTTCAAGAGTCGAAGGATGTCTTTGATGCCGCGAGTTCTGTTCTCGGTTACGATCTGGCACAACTCTGCTTGCACGGCCCCGTTGATAAGCTGAATCTCACGGAGCATACGCAGCCGGCCATTCTTGCTGCGAGCATAGCCATCCTTCGTCCCCTTGAACGGCGCGGGCTCACCGCAAGCGCCGCGGCGGGCCATAGCCTCGGCGAATATACCGCGATAACAGCTGCCGGCGGCTTCGATCTCAAAGACGTCATCGGGCTAGTCCAGAAGCGCGGACGATATATGCAGGAGGCTGTTCCCGAAGGAACAGGGCTCATGGCAGCCATTATCGGCATGGAGCGCAAAGATGTAGAAAAAACTTGCCATGAAGCGGCCAAAAATGGTATAGTTGCCCCTGCCAATTACAACTCCCCAGGGCAAATCGTGATCGCCGGTGAGAAGCAAGCTGTGGAAAAGGCCATGGAGCTGGCGAAGGTTGCGGGCGCAAAAAGAGCAATTCCCCTGCCGGTGAGCGTTCCATCACACTGCAGCATGATGAAACGGGCCGGTGACCGATTGGCGCTAGAACTTGCAAAAGTGAATATCAGCGACCTGAGCATGCCGATCGTAAACAATGCAGATGCAAGGTTTTTGCGTACGGCATCGGAGATCAGACCGTCGCTCGTCAAGCAGATCGGTTCCCCGCTCTACTGGGAAGATTCGATCAGGAACATGGCCGCAGACGGCTGCGACACCTTCATCGAGATAGGGCCGGGCAAAGTACTCTCGGGCCTCGTGAGGCGTATCGTCAAGGAAGCAACAGTGTTGAACGTCGAAGACCAGAAAAGCATGAGCGAAACACTCAGCGCGCTGGGAATATAAATAAGCGGCATTTCGCATCGCGGAAGATGCCAATGCAGGAGTCGGAAATTTCGGTTTCCGAGGCGTCCTTGCGCTCCTGCCTGCATGTCAACCTGCTTGGATTAATTTCGGAGAGATAATGACCTTATCTGGCAAGATAGCACTCGTTACTGGCGCAGCACAGGGTATCGGGAGGGAAATCGCGCTCGCGCTCGCAACCGACGGAGCCGACGTCGCCGTCTGCGACGTCAACCTCGAGTCCGCGCAGAAGACGGCATCGGACATCGAAGCCAAGGGAAGGAAATCCGCGGCACTTAAGGCCAACGTTGCCATGTCAGCCGAAGTGACGATGATGGTCGATCAGGTGGTCGAGATGCTCGGCAGGATCGACATCCTTGTGAACAACGCAGGCATCACCAGGGACGGCCTCATCCTTCGGATGAAAGAAGAGGATTGGGACCTGGTGCTCAGCATTAACTTGAAGGGCGCTTTCAACTGCTCCAAAGCGGCGCTTAAGCATATGGCCAAGCAGCGCGGCGGAACAATCATCAATATCGCCTCGATCGTCGGCGCCATGGGCAATGCCGGTCAGGCGAATTACGTCGCGTCCAAAGCCGGTCTCATCGGCCTCACAAAGACCATTGCCCGGGAGTACGCGAATCGCGGCATCACGGCGAACGCGGTAGCGCCCGGATTCATCGACACAGCCATGACGCAGGCCCTCTCCGAGAATGTACGGGCCGAGCTCGCAAAACAGATACCCATGGGCAAGCTCGGTACGCCCGGGGACGTTGCGAACGCAGTGCGGTTCCTCGCATCGCCGTGGGCATCGTACATATCCGGCCAGGTGATCCACGTGAACGGCGGCATGTACATGTAAGAGCTTTATCACGCTTCTCGTCCAGAATTCAAAATAGAGAATCAAGTTCAGCGAAATGAACGCAACCACAGGAGGATACCAATGGCAGATGTTGACGCAAAAGTGAAAAAGATCATTTCTGAGCAACTCGGCGTACCCGAAGGTGATGTGAAGCCAGAGTCATCGTTTGTAAACGACCTGGGCGCTGATTCACTCGATACGGTGGAGCTCGTGATGGCCCTCGAGGAGGAGTTCGGCGTGGAGATCCCCGATGAAGACGCCGAAAAGATCGCCACCGTTCAGAACGCCATCGACTATATCAAAGCAAAGTCCAAGTAACGGCGTCATACACGAAGTCAAATTTCAGAAACACAGGTAATTCCAAAAGCCAGAGAACCTTTCACGCAATCGCTGGAAAAGGGTTTTTTGGCTTTTCGGATTTTTTTGGCAGGAGGTGCTCCCTTTTGAAGAGAAGAGTGGCGGTCACCGGCGTCGGGATGGTCACCCCGGTCGGACTCGATACGGAGAAGACATGGAATGGACTTGTCAAGGGCAAGTCGGGCATCGGTCCTATCACGCAGTTCGATGACAAGACCATTCCAACCCAAATCGCAGGTGAGATACACGGCTTCGACCCTGCGCTGTACATCGATCAGAAAGAGATCAAGAAGATGGACCGCTTCATTCATTTGGCGATCGCGGCAAGCCAGATGGCCATGGATGATTCCGGCCTCAAGATCACCCCTGAGAACGCCGATCGCGTGGGCGTCATAGTGAGCGCCGGGATGGGCGGTCTCCCCGCCATAGAAAAATACCACAAGATTTACCTGGAGAGGGGTTTCCGCAAAATAACGCCATTCTTCATCCCCATGCTCATCGTCAACGAGGCCGCAGGGAACCTTTCCATGCGTTATGGCGCCAAGGGACCCAATATCTGTGTCGTCACGGCCTGTGCCACGGGGACCCACTCCATCGGTGATGCCTTCAAATGGATCCAGCGTGGCGATGCTGATGCAATGATTGCCGGCGGCACGGAATCCTGCATCTGCGCCCTCGGCGTCGGAGGGTTCAACGCCATGAAGGCGCTGTCAACACGAAACGAGGAGCCGCAGCGCGCCAGCCGCCCCTTCGATGCTGACCGCGACGGGTTCATAATGGGCGAAGGCTCGGGGGTCGTCATCCTCGAGGAAATGGAATCCGCAGTGAAGCGCGGCGCTCGCATCTACGCAGAGGTGATCGGCTATGGGGCCTCGGGTGATGCCTATCATATAACCGCGCCAGCCCCGAAAGGCGAGGGAGCTGCACGATGCATGAAGATGGCGATTCAGGACGCAGGTATCGCTCCAACGGAGATGGGATACATCAATGCCCACGGAACTTCGACCAAGTTCGGCGACGAGCTCGAAAGCACTGCCATCAAGACCGTTTTCGGCGATTATGCGTATAAGATACCAGTCAGCTCCACAAAATCGATGACCGGCCATCTGCTCGGCGCCGCGGGAGGCGTGGAAGCTGTCATCTCGGTCCTTGCCCTGGACCGGGGAGTCCTTCCGCCAACCATCAACCTCGAAAACCCGGACCCGGAGTGCGACCTGGACTATATCCCGAACACCGCGAGAACGGTGCAGGTAGATGTGGCCATGTCGAACTCCTTCGGCTTTGGCGGTACGAACGCCTGTCTGGTATTCAAGAAATTCCGGACGTAATATGCCTCCCCTCTCGGAAATTCAGGAGCGGATCGCTTATCAATTCAGCAACATCGCGCTTCTCGAGCGGGCCTTGACGCACAAGTCCTACGCAAACGAATACAGGGTCTCCTATCACAATGAGCGGATGGAGTTCCTCGGGGACGCCGTCCTCAATCTCGCGGTGAGCGAATATCTCATGACGGCATGCCCTGATTCGACCGAGGGGGACATGTCGAAGCTCCGCGCGGCTGTCGTGAGCGAATCTGCCCTCTCCGCAGTTGCCCGCAAGATAGGGCTCGGCGACTATATCCTGCTGGGCCGAGGAGAAGAACAGACAGGTGGCAGAGATAAAGATTCACTTCTCGCCAATTGCCTCGAAGCGCTCATTGCATCCATTTACCTCGACACGGGCAAGGAAGCGGCAGCTGCTTTTGTTGTCCGGTTCTTCGAAGACATGATCAAGCGGACCTGCGCCTCGCGCGGTGCCCTCGACAACAAAACGGAACTCCAGGAGCTTTGCCAGGAGCGGATCAAACGGCTCCCGGAGTACAAAATCGTGTCTGAGACCGGCCCCGATCACCAGAAGCAGTTTGAAGTAGAGGTGTGGATCAAGGGCATATTGTGCGGCCGCGGCATCGGCAGGAGCAAGAAAGAAGCAGAGCAGCGCGCTGCGAAGGAAGCGCTGAAAAAACTAATTGAGAGCAAAGGAGAGAGAAAGCTGGACAGGCACTGATCAGCGTTCGCTCAACGCTCAAAGTCTGCTGTCTTCAAGCTGACATCTTTCTTCCGACTTATGATCATCCCCTTTTTCATCCCTCACGCAGGCTGCCCGCACCAGTGCGTGTTCTGTAACCAGAAAAGGATAACGGGCGAGCATAATCCACCGGTCCCGGAATCGATTCCCGCAAAGATCGCCAATTACCTGAAAACCGACAATAAGAAAAAGCCCGTCCAGGTCGCGTTCTACGGCGGAACATTTACCGCCCTCCCTCTTGAGATACAGAGAAGGTATCTCGCGGCCGTCAAACCGTTCATCGAAGCGGGAAAGGTTGAAAGCATCCGCGTCTCGACGCGGCCGGACTGCATAACCGAGGAGATCCTATCCCTTCTTAGGGATCACCGGGTGTCGACCGTGGAACTCGGGGCCCAATCCATGGATGATTACGTCCTTTCACGCTCCGGCAGAGGCCACACTGCAGCCGATACGGTTGATGCGGTCGCCCTCCTCAGGAAACGTGCTTTTTCCATCGGCATCCAGCTTATGCCGGGTCTTCCCGGGGATTCGCGTGAACGGTTCTTCACGACCGTCGACAGGACAATGGATTTAAGGCCGGACGTCGTCCGCATCTATCCCGCCCTTGTCATCAGGGATACGCCCCTCGAAGAGTTATTTTATGCCGGCCAGTATGCCCCCCTCTCGCTCGAAGAGGCGGTAAAGTGGTGTAAGGTAGCACTGGGGAGATTCGAGCAATCCGGGATCAGGGTCATACGGGTGGGCCTCCAGCCCACCGAGGAGCTTTTAAAACCGGGCGCTATCGTGAAAGGGCCATACCACCCGTCGTTCCGTCAACTGGTGCAGGCATCAGCATGAACGCACATCATTCGTTACGGCACAGGGTACAGCGCCGGGCAAACATATTGACATCACCCCGTGTTACGGGTACTATCGTGGAAAATTTCCGAGGGATACGGTATGTCCATAACCTACAAAGATGCAGGCGTTGATATCGACGCCGGTGACCTCTTCGTCCAGAAGATAAAGCCGTATGTAAAATCTACTTTCAGGCCCGAGGTCATGACGCACATTGGCGGGTTCGGCGGGCTTTTCGCACTCAAAAAATATAAAGACCCGGTCCTCGTATCCGGCACTGACGGCGTGGGAACGAAGCTCAAGATCGCATTCCTTACTGGCCGTCATGATTCCGTTGGCATTGACCTCGTGGCTATGTGCGTGAATGACATCATCGTCCAGGGTGCAGAGCCGCTATTCTTTCTCGACTATCTCGCCACAGGCAAATTGAAACCTCTGGAGCATGCGGACATCGTCAAGGGCATCGCCACAGGCTGCAAACAGGCGGGTTGCGCGCTCATCGGCGGTGAGACCGCCGAGATGCCGTCATTCTACGGCGAGGACGAATATGATCTGGCAGGGTTTGCCGTAGGCATCGTAGAGAAAAGGAAGATCATCGACGGATCAAAGATAAAACCCGGAGACAAGCTCATAGGGCTTGCATCCTCGGGCCTGCACAGCAACGGATACTCCCTCGTACGCAAAGTCCTGCTCGAAGCTTCGGGTTATACGGTGAACGACATACTGCCTGAGCTCGGGAAACCGCTTGGCGAGGTGCTGCTCACGCCCACGCGAATCTACGCGAAAACGATAATGACCCTGCTGAAGGAATTCGACATCCGTGGAATGGCGCACATAACAGGCGGCGGGATCACCGAGAATACGCCGCGCATGCTCCCGAAAGGCGCTCAAGCCCTCATCGGCAAGGGGACCTGGGACATTCACCCCGTCTTCAAGCTGCTTCAGAAGAAGGCTGGCGTGGACGATAAGGAAATGTATCGCGACTTCAACATGGGCATCGGGATGATCCTCGTCGTGCCTGCGAAACATGCCGAAGCCGTCGTGAAAAAAGCCGGCCGGCTCGGTGAAAAAGCATACTGTATCGGTGAAATAGTCAAGGGCAAACAGATCGTGAAGTACGAAGAAAGACAAGAGTGGCGGTCCGATTGTCTGCGGCCACTTTGATTCCTAATCCTCAGCCTTGATCCTGGACACGCACGTGAGGTCTTCCCGATGAAGAAAGTGCGAATCGCCGTTCTCGTATCCGGTCGTGGCTCGAACCTTCAGGCCATCATAGACAATATCGAAGAAGGTGAACTCCCCGCCGATCTCGCCGTCGTAATCAGCGATCAGCCCGATGCCTTCGCACTCGAGCGCGCACGGGAGCACAACATCCCGGCTGTCCACGTGAGCGCAAAGGGCTATAAGGACAAGAGGGGGGAATATGACGCCCTGCTCGTAAAGGAACTCCGGCAGCGGAACGTCGATCTCGTCTGTCTTGCAGGTTTCATGCGAATCATAACTCCCGTGCTCATCAAGGCCTTTCCCAACCGGGTCCTGAACATCCACCCCTCTCTCCTGCCGGCCTTCCCCGGCCTCCACGTGCAGAAAAAAGCGCTAACCCATGGGGCGAAGTTCTCGGGTTGCACCGTACACTTCGTCGATGAAGGAATGGACACAGGTCCGATCATCATCCAGGCTGTCGTGCCGATTCTGGACAGCGATACCGAAGACAGCCTGTCTGAACGTATCCTCAGACAGGAACACAAGATCTACTCGCGCGCAATCAAGCTTTTTTCTGAGGGACGGCTGAAGATTGAGGGTAGAAGAGTTCTGGTGTCCGACGCAGGGAACGCGGGAGACGCTTCCCTGATGAATCCATGAGAAAACAGCTCTTGAGCGGATGGAACCGGGAGAAAAATTTTTTCTCTTCCTCTGAGCTTGATTGGGCAAGAAATCGGGCGCAAGCCCGTCAAAATGAGTGCACTCGTTCGGACTGGATTACGGGCAGGCTTATGTTAAATATGGCGCCTCCGCCCGGGTTCCGTGCAACGCCGATTCTTCCTCCGTGTTCCTCGACCAGCCGTTTCGATATCGCCAGTCCCAACCCAGTTCCCTTCGGTTTTGTCGTGAAGAAGGGCTGGAAGATCTTGTCGATCACCGCTGCGTCCAGTTCCCTGCCGGTATTGGATATTTCCACCCATACGGCCTGAGTTGCCGTGTCGAACCGGGTTTTCATGATCAAGATGCCGCCGTCCTGCATGGCGTCAACGGCATTCAGGAGCAGGTTCATGAATACCTGCTTCAGCTGCATAGGATCGGCCGTGATTACCGGAAGGTTGCGGTCGAAATCCTTCACGATCGTGATCCCCCGCAGCATTCCCGGCACGCGAGACGGGCTTTGCAGCACCAGGTATGCGACTGCGTCGAGGACGGCATTCACATCCGTATCGTCGAACCGGGGCCGGGACGGCCTGGCAAAATTGAGGAGACCCTTTATCAAAGATTCTATCCGCTTGATCTCTCCGATCACTTGCATGAGAATCCCCTTGTCGTCTTCCGGCAGATACGGTACCGTGGAGAGGACCTCGATCGATGCCTTGATGCCGGCAAGGGGGTTCTTGATCTCGTGCGCGAGTCCCGTTGCCAGCTCTCCTGCCACCTTGAGCTGTTCAGTTCGTTGAAGCGTTTCTTCAGCCTGTTTCCGCTCAGTGATGTCACGATCGATGGCTAGAATATAGCGGTGGTTGCCAAATTCGAGCAGCCCGGCGTTTACTTCAAGAGGGAATACCGTGCCGTCTTTCCTGATATGGTTGATCTCCGCCTTGATCCATTCTCCGGCGAATATTCGCCGAAACCGATCAGCAACTTTTGCAGCTTCTTCGGCGGTATCAATGTCTCGTATATTTAATTTCAGCAGTTCGTCATGGGAATAGCCATGCATCGCTACCGCGGCCTGATTGGCAGCAACGATGTTCCCCTGCCGATCCCCTTCGGCATCCAGAATGAAAATAGCATCTCCCGCGCTTTCGAACAAAAGACGGTAACGCTTCTCGCTTTCCTCTATTTTTTGCACCTGTTCCTTCAACGAGCTTGCCATTGTATTAAATCCGACAGCCAGCTCGCCGAACTCATCCCGCAGCCCCTCTATACGGTGCTCCAGATTGCCTGTTTTCAATTTTCTCGTCGCATCGAGCAGAACATTGATCGGCCCCGTGACGCCCCGCACCACTGTAAAGGCCAATACAGCTACAAGCAGCGGACCGGTGGCAACAAGCATGATCAGGAATATCCTTGTACGGTGGACCTGTTCTCTGGCGTCTTCAGTCTGTTCGGCGAGCCTCCTGCTGGTCATGACGATCATGGTATTGACTTTATTGATGAGCGAATCCCCGATGAGATGGGCCCTCTCCTGTTCCGCCTGAAACTGGCCGGCACTCCCCTTGAGGGTCAACACCTTGTTTACTGCATCACCGTACTGGTCGATCTGATGACGCAGATCGTGGAGCCGCTCCAGCACGCTCTCCACATGGTGACAATTAAAACAGGTGTTTATCCTGTCCCCCATTACTATGACGTGGCTCTCGACCGCTTCTGCGCTCTCTGATTGTCGTGTGCTTTGCGAATACAGGTCTGCTTCTACATCGCGGATACTCAGCAGGAGGTTTTCTCTCAGGTTCTCAACCCCGTGGAACATGATTATCTCATCGAACTTCGATGCGTTGGCATCGATTGCCCTGATGAGAAAGATGCCGCCGAGGAGCAAGAGCACGGAAACAATGCTCAGGACTATGATGATCTTCTTCTTCATCTTAAATGGGCGTGTTTCGGCATGAAACTCCAGGCAGAACGCCCGGCATGCTCATGTCCGGGTATGAAAACACTGCCTCTGCTCACGTGAACAGACGCACCCCGGGGTCTTTCTACTTCTCGGCGCCTGCCGCGTCTTTCGGCATGGCCAGAAGCGCTGCATGGAGCACATTTCGAACGATATCATCAAGCTGTTTCTCATGTCTGGTGGATTTTTGTCGAATATTCCTTGATATAAGTCGATAGAATCGCTCCGATATTGTAACGTGGATGTCGATTACTGTCAATATCCAAAAATACGGGGGCTGCCAGCACTCTCAACACTCCGGCTTTCACGCCGGACGGCGTCGCGCTGAGACTGCGGGAGAAACTGGTTGTCTCAGCCAGGGGAAATGACTTAATGGACGAGAACGGATTCGACCCCTCGACTCTTAGACTTATTGCCCAATTATTTCAATGGTTTAATTTCTGCTATTTTCGATTTGCACACCCCTTGCGTACCAAGACCCTCCTGTGCGAAAAACCTTGACTAAATCATGTTTTTTTGGTATTATCAAATAAAAGATGTGTAACTGGAGCGCCGGAGTATCAAGCCCCTCAAAGATTCTTTTAAGGGCACCCTAAAAGGGAACCATTCCGCGCCCCATATATCGCTATGGCCCTAAATACTTGTTCTCGCCCACTTGAACGAGTTTTAGGGCCTTACTTTTTGACCCCGATGGCTACGGCGCCGGTTATCTGTAAAAAAAATAAGTTGATCTCTGGATTATTTGTTCGTGACTGCTAACTTTAAAAGCGGATTTTTTTCATATATCCCTCCTGCCTTCAAGCTGTCTAAATAAACCGCCCTATTAATGCCCCCGGTTTCCCGGGGGCCTACTAGTTACATCGTCAGCATGATCGAGCCATTGAAATGGCAAAGTTCGCTACCACAAATTCGGCAGAGAGGTATTTTGAGAAGCCCTCGTTGCCATGGGCCTCATTCTTGTATCCTCTCTACTGTTTTTGACTGTAACCTTTTTGGTTCCGCAAGACAAGAAGGCCCTCGCATTTGCGAGGGCACCTTTTCGTGTACCAACCGTGTAAAAAAATGGATTGTTTTTGGGATTTATCTGTTTGAAAGGAAAGAAAACTGAATGGTGGACGAGAAGGGATTCGAACCCTCGACCCCCGCATTGCGAACGCGGTGCTCTCCCAGCTGAGCTACTCGCCCCTGCCGTAAACGCGGCTATAATCTAATCTATCGGATGAAATAAATCAAGAAAAAAATCAGAGCGGACTCCAGAAGAAGGACGAAAAAGCGCATTCACTTCCTGACCAGATACACCTGCCTTCTCCATTGCCTTTAGCCTTCTATATTATTGACAAATTAGTCCATCTTAGATATAGTATGCAGTCTGAAACATAAGCCGGACCACTTTGAAAGGAGAGACCTTCCCGTGCGTGAGAGACAGCGTGAACTGCGCCGCAGGCGCAAACGGAAAGAAGAGACCCTGAAGTCAAAGCGAAAAGCAGCCAGGGCCGAAGCTGCTACCAAGAAAGGGAAATAACGGATGCCCCTCAGGCGTGTGCTGTCCTCAGCAACCGTTATCCTAACCGTACTTGCATGTCTGGCCGTGCTCCTGCCTGCAGGCTGCGCCCCCAAGCTCCCACCCGAGCCCGAGTGGGAAAACGACGCACGCCTGCTGCTTGACCATGCAGATGGACTTTTTGCCAGGAGAGAGTACGACCGGGCCTCAAAAACCCTAGATGAATTCTTCGCCCTGTACCCTAAGAGCAGGCAAACAGACCATGCTCTCTTCCTCATGGGAGAAATTCGCCTGGCCGGGCGTGACTATCGTCAGGCGCTCAGCTACTATAAGGATCTCATCGAGAGATTTCCAGCCTCAACTTTTATTGTCGAATCAAAATATAAGCTCGGTCTGTGCTACTTCGAGCTTAAAGAGTATGATCTGGCCATTTCCAACCTGGAGGACCGGGGCAAAATTACCGATGCGGCGCGGCTCAGGCGAATTTCGGAGATGCTCTCCGCCTCGTACTTGGCCAAAAAGAACTACCTCCAGGCGGTCAAGGAATACGCCTATCTCGCCGAAACCGCCCAGAATGACAAACAAAAGGCCGGCTACCGGGACCGTGTCCGGGAGATCGTCGATAAAAACCTTTCCGAAGATGAGCTTAAAAGCCTTGCCGGCGGGACAGCTTATCCCGCCGACATCGCCACGCTTCGGTACGGCAGCCTCCTGATTGAGCAGAAGAGCTACAACGAAGCCATCAAGATCAGCAAAGGCTTTCTCGATCGCTTTCCCAATCACCCGGAAAAAACGCGGGCAGAAATGATCTTGAACGAGGCCACCTCTAGGCTTTCCGCGCCCCGGTACACCATCGGGGCGCTCGTGCCCCAGTCCGGCCAACTCGCCTTTTTCGGGGACCGCGTACTCAAAGGAATTCAACTCGCCGTTCACATCTATAATCTTCAGGATCCCGACAACCGCGTGGAACTGCTCGTGAAGGACACCGAGGGTTCTCCGGAGAAGGCCGCCGTCGCAATGGGCGAGCTCGCTTCACAGGGCATTGTAGCCGCCATCGGCCCCGTGACCACCAGAGATGAAGAAGCGCTTGTGCCCGTACTCGAAAAACTTAAGATCCCCGTGATGAGGCCAGCTGCATCGCGCGCGGGATTCATGGTAAAGAGCCCGTGGATATTCAGGAATGCCCTTACGATTGACAGTCAGGCGCAAACGGCCACGCAATATGCGCTCAACCTCAAGCTGAAGAAGTTCGTCATCATGTATCCCGACGAACCCTACGGCAGGGATCTTTCGCACCTCTTCGCCAATGAACTGGAGCGGAAGGCCGAGATTCTCGCCACGATAGCTTACCCTCCGGAGACCAAGGACTTCGGTCCGTACATACGGAAAGTTATCGAGATCGACCTCCGTTCCCGCAAGATACCCATTCCCGACGATGATGCGGAGAGGAAGAAGCTGTTCCTCGAATACGCCCCGAGCTTTGACGCGCTCTATCTCCCCGGATACGCCGAGCGGGTCGGGCTGCTCATCCCCCAACTCGCGTTCTACAACATTACCGGAAAAACAATGATCGGTTCGGACAACTGGCACTCCCCTGACCTGATCGAGCGGGCAGGACGGTATGCCGACGGGGCGGTCTTTGTCGACGGATTCTTCCCGGAAAGCACCGACCAGGCGGTCAGGTCCTTCGTCGACACTTACCGCTCTGCTTACCAGGAAGAGCCAGATATCCTCTCCGCGCAGGCCTATGATGCCGCCATGATGATCTTTTCGCTCCTGAAGCAGCGCAGAAACACCCCTCTGGCAATAAGGGACGGCCTCCAGGCGCTGAAAGACTATCCCGGCATAACCGGAGCCACCACATTCGAGGGAAGCACCGAGGCGCATAAAAAGCTGTATCTCATCAAGGTCGAAAACGGCAGATTTGTCCTGACGAGCAGCATGAATTAGCTCTCATGCCTTATTTTATTTTTCCTTGACACACCCTTGATTTTCCCTTAGTATCAAATTTCACAAAAATAACGGCTCTTATAACTGCTTCTTAAATCTAAATTTAGATATTCACCTGCATTTTCCGACTTGGGACTTCGATTTTCAATAGCAACTTCTTATGGAAAATCTCAACACAATACAGAAATTCGCGGTTATTGCTCCGCCATTCGTTTTTTCCGTGATTCTTCATGAAGTAATGCACGGCTGGATAGCGGAGAAACTCGGCGATTCTACAGCTCGTAATGCTGGAAGACTTACCCTCAATCCTATCCCACACATCGACTTGGTCTGGACCATCATAATGCCTCTTTTACTCTATTTTACGACAGGATTTGTAGTTGGTGGCGCAAAACCCGTGCCGATTAATCCATATAACTTTAAGAATCCTAAGCGAGATATGGCGCTTTCTTCACTAGCAGGTCCAAGCGTAAATATTCTCATGGCTATATTGTTTGCTTTCCTTTTAAGGATCATCATCCCCATCGTGGAAGGTATTGTTCCAATTGCAATATGGAAACCGGTTGCTCTCCCCGTTGCACTAATGATTGGCGTCGGTGCCGTCATTAATATTATCCTTGCGATATTTAATATGATTCCTATTCCGCCTCTTGATGGAAGTAGAATCCTTTACTGGCTCTTGCCCGATAAGCAAGCTGCACTGTACTACCGACTTGAACCTTACGGCATTTTTATCCTAATTGCATTATTATCTTTTAGAATACTTGGAACGATTATTTGGCCTATCATAGTCTCTATACTGTACCTTCTTCTCGGCCAAGACATCCTTGTCTTCCTTGCAACGTATTTTCTTAAAGGTTAAATTAAAGATAACGCAAGCTTTATCATTTAAACGAGTTCAACTGTAGATAACTAAGGATTCTTTATGGCAAAACAACGCGTCTTAAGCGGGATGCAGCCGAGCGGACTTCTCCACCTTGGGAACCTCATGGGCGCCCTCGACAACTGGAGGAAACTCCAGGACCAGTATGAGTGCTACTACTTCATCGCCGATTGGCATGCGCTGACCACCAACTACGCGGACACTTCCAATATCCGCATGTATGTCACAGAGATGGTCATTGACTGGATCGCTGCCGGACTCGACCCGGAGAAATCCGTGCTCTTCCAGCAGTCGCTCGTGCCCGAGCACGCCGTGCTCCACGTGCTCCTGTCCATGTCCACACCGCTTCCTTGGCTCGAACGCGTGCCGACCTACAAGGAAAAGATAGAACAGATCCAGGACAAGGACCTGCATACCTACGGGTTCCTCGGATACCCCGTGCTCCAGGCCGCGGACATCCTCATCTACAAGGCCAACTTCGTGCCAGTCGGCATCGACCAGCTCCCGCACCTGGAACTCACGCGCGAGATCTGCCGCCGCTTCAACGCGTTCTACGGCGAGGTATTCCCCGAACCCCAGCCGCTCATGACCGAGTACCCCAAGCTCCCGGGCACAGACGGCCGAAAGATGAGCAAGAGCTATAACAACTGCCTCTACCTCTCGGACAGCACTGAGGAAATCACCAAGAAAGTTATGCAGATGGTAACAGACCCGGCCCGGAAGCGGAGGCAGGATCCCGGTAACCCCGACGTCTGCCCCCTCTTTGCACTCGACCAGATATTCGCGCCAAAGGAGTGGGTGAATTACGTGAATCTGGAATGCCGCCGAGCGGGCATAGGCTGCGTGGACGACAAGAAGGAACTCCTCAAACACCTCCTCGCCTACCTCGCGCCCATGCAGGAGCGGAGAAAGGCGCTTGCAGCCGAACCACAGAAAATCACCACTATCATTAAAGAAGGTTCAAGCCGCGCCCGAGTCGTAGCTGCACAGACGCTGTCCGAGGTCAACAAGTCGATGAAACTGTAGCGCCGTCCCTCGAGAATCGCGTATGTCCGAACGAAAAGGACATCGTATCATCAAGACCTGATTACGCGAGCTGCGGAGGACCCGTCCAAAATGAATCCCGAATCGGATAATAAAGGTTTCCCTGCCTTCATTTACTCATGGCACATTCGCTGCAACCATATGCTAATACTAAGGTGCTGACTCCGGGGCAGCGCGTTAACCCCTTCGATGCAACTCCGTTTTATGCCTTTACGCCTTCTCCTCCAGCTCTGCACTGAACATCCGTGAAACAGAAAAAACCTTGACAATATTGGACATCTCCCCTATTATTCTCGTAAAGCTTTTCAGGTATCGACCTCATGATAACAACACTTCAGGACGTCCTCAAAGAATACAAGTCCGACATGGAACGCATGGAGCACAGGATCCATGAGAGCTTGGGCACCGACGTTCCACTCATCCAGCATGTCAGCAAATATATCCTCGGCGCAGGCGGCAAAAGGTTCCGTCCCCTCCTTCATCTGCTTTCAGCACGGCTCTGCGGATACCGGGACCACACTTCCGAATACCTTCTTGGCAGCGTGGTGGAATACATCCACACGGCCTCTCTCCTTCACGATGACGTCGTCGATGAGGCCAAGATCCGGAGGGGCAGGTCATCGGCGAATTCGCTCTGGGGCAACCAGGCCAGCATACTCGTCGGTGACTACCTGTACTCCAAGGCGCTCTACCATGCTGTCCGGCTCCAGAACCAGCGCGTCATGGATGTCCTTTCCGAAACCACCACGATGATGTCCGAGGGAGAGGTTCTCCAGCTCATGCAGATCCAGAACGCAGAGATCACCGAGGCCGATTATTTCAGGCTCGTAGAATGCAAGACCGGTGTGCTTATTTCGGCCTCCTGCCGCCTCGGCGCCATCATCAGCAAGGCCCCGCTTTCCCAAGAAGACGCTCTCACGGCATACGGGAAAAAGCTCGGGCTCGCTTTCCAGATCACTGATGACACTCTCGATTACGCCGCGAACCAGAAACAGCTCGGCAAGGTCCTTGGCAAGGACCTGGACGAAGGCAAGGTCACCCTCCCGCTCATCTACGCGATCCGCAAGGCGAATCCCGAAGAGCATGCACGTATCCGGGGCATCCTCGAGGCTGATGCAGTCACAGAAAACGACCTTACCTATACGCTTGGTTTGATGGAGAAGTACGGAGCCGTCGAAGAGGCGCTCGGCTTGGCTCAGTCACTTTCGAACGAGTCGAAGGCGGCCTTGGCCGTGTTCCCCGATTCGATGCCGCGCCAAGCGCTCATGGCGCTCGCGGATTACGTGGTGCAGCGGGAGATGTAATGCATCACCTCGTGAAGCTGGCAAAGGAAACCGTCGAGATCTACATCAGGGAAGGCAAAATACGAGATGTCCGGGAAGATGATCTCACTCCGGGTCTCGATCAGCGGGCGGGTGTTTTCGTCTGTCTGAAAATAGACGGCAATCTCAGGGGGTGTATCGGCACATTCCAGCCCGCTGAGCCCACGATAGCTCACGAGACCGTTCGAAACGCTATCAGCGCCGCGACCTGCGACCCGCGCTTTGCCTGTGTGCGCGCTGATGAGTTGGACGCCATCGAATATACCGTGGATGTTCTCACGCCGCCCGAACCGGTCACAGACAGAAGCGAGCTCGATCCGAAGCGCTACGGTGTGATCGTCCAGGCCGGAGGAAGGCGGGGACTTCTCCTGCCGGATCTGGAAGGATTGGATTCCGTGGACTTGCAGATCAGCATCGCGATGCAAAAAGCCGGGATCCCTCCGGGGACGCCGGTACAGCTCTTCAGATTTGAAGTGAACCGATATCACTAACAACAGATAGTGCGTTGAAAAAAAGGAGGTCAGGAAGACGGAATGGAGAGAACGGACAGGAATGAGAAAGACGATGCACAAAGGGCAAAACTCATTTTCATAACGCTCGCCGCACTGGTGACGGTCCTCTTGATTGTTACCTTCGTGTACGCAAGCAAGGCGCGGACCGAGCGGAACGCCGCCCGCCAGGAGCTCGAGGCAGTAAAGCAGGACAACGCCAAGCTCGAACAAATGCTCAAGGACCAGAGCCAGGAGATCGACGCTCTCAAGAAGCAAATCCAGCAGCTCGAGGCAAAGGCGAAGGCAAAACCAGCGGTAAAAAAGAAGGCAGCTTCCAAAAGCAAGAAGTCATCGAAATCCACCAAAAACAAGTAGCCCAAACCCGCTTTTAACGCAGGAAACAGCAAGAGGCGTCCGGTTCACAAATGTGTCATGCGTTCCGGTCGCAAACCCGATGCATACACACCGCTACCGTGTGGCAATGCCGAAGACTGGAGGCCACTGTGACGAAACCTCAGACCGTACGTTCCTATGAATACAAGAACGATTTCCTTTACATCATCATTCGCCAGACGCCGGAACAAGGTCCGAATGCGTACCTATACTGCTGCGGGATCAATATCTCCCGGTTCGATCCCATCTGTTGGGGTAAGGCCGGCATCTGTTCGAACCCCGCGTTCAAAGGGCTCCAACTTCTGCGGGCTGATGTCTCGGCCTTTGCGAAAAAGATAGGCGTCCAAGTCAAAAATGCCGAAAACGTCCCCTGCGGCCCCATGTCTCCCCACGGCGACGGCTGGTACCGCGAGAATGCCCTCATGATCGACGAGGCCTCTCCCAGGGCCATCGAGCAGATACTGGAGTTCAGCGTCAAGGATCTGATTCAAACGGTCATGACCGTTTGCGCTCCCGAAGCAAAGCTTCCGGACAAGCTTCCGAACCCACCGGCGATGCAAAAGTTTCTTGAGTCCCTGAGTGTAAAAGATTACAAGGCAGCGGCGCCGCCGCCAATCGCGAGAAAGCAGGAACAAGACAGCAACTGAAGCTTCACAGGCCGCTCAAAAGGATCTGGCCTTTCAGGAAGCCCGACCGCTGCTCCCGAAGGTTGCAATAATGTCATCCATCGCACTCATTAAAGATGACCGCTATATGCAGCATAATCCGGGTGACGGCCATCCCGAAAGCCCGAACCGGCTCCGGGTGATCTACGACCTCATCGAGAAAGAATTCGCCGGCCTTCCGCACATTACTCCCCGCCTCGCCTCGGAAAGCGAGCTTGCCCTCATCCATGATCCTCTCTATATAAAGACCGTTTCGGAAACCGAAGGCAAGCCCTTCTCGAGACTCGATCCCGACACCGGCCTGTCAGCCCGGTCGTATGAGATCGCGAGGCTGGCGGTCGGTGGCCTGCTCCAGGCTCTCGATTCGATTCACCAGACGCCTGAACGACGGGCGCCGGATCCTGTATTCGCTCTGGTCCGCCCGCCCGGGCACCATGCAGAACCGGCGCGTGGCATGGGGTTCTGTATCTTCAACAATGTGGCGATTGCTGCGGAATATGCAAAAGAAAAGTACGGATTGAAAAAGATCCTCATTGTGGATTGGGACCTGCACCATGGCAACGGCACCCAGCGCGCTTTCTACGGTGATCCTGACGTGCTCTTCTTCTCATCACACCAGTATCCCTACTATCCCGGATCGGGAGGCTACGACGAAGTCGGGAGAGGCGATGGTGAGGGATTCACCGTAAATGCCCCTTTTCCGACGGGATTCGGGGATGCAGAATACATCCATGTCTATGACAGGATTCTGAAACCCATCGCCATCGAATACCGGCCTGAGCTTATCCTTGTCTCTGCCGGCTTCGACCCCTTTGTCAGAGACCCCCTGGGCGGCATGGGCGTCACCGGCGTGGGATTTGGCGCCCTAGCCTGCATCGTGCTGGACATAGCGCAGGAGACGTGCCCTGGCAGGATCCTGATCACGCTCGAAGGAGGTTATCATAAAGAAGGATTACGGGACGGCGTCAGGGCTGTGTTGCTTACCCTTCTCGGAAAACAGAACCTGCCTGATATCCCTGTCCCTTCTTCCAAGGCAGAACAGGTGATAGAAAAAATCATCAAGGTACACAGAAAATATTGGAGGATTCTGACATAAACTGCCGGTCCCGTTCAAATGAATTCATACTATCGATTAATTGTTGTTCTGTCGGTCGATATCGCCTGTATGGCGTGGTTTCGGATTGGGACCTCGCACCTATGCACGAGAGAGACGTTTATTGACTTGTGTCTCCGCATTCTGCTATTATCAAATCATGCCTCGGCTTGAAAGCACGGCTGTTCATGAGGCAGGGACCGGCGTAGGTGCCTGAGGGCGTGGCGGAATTCTATGATCAGGAGGCAGTGAGAACGACTGACCGTTCTAGCGAACATGATCGAACCGGCGCTCATGCTCACCACAGGAATCATGAATGCGGTTGGAGTGGCACTCTGCCTGCCAAGCTTCAAAATGGGGGCACGGCCGAAATGACCTCATTCAGAAGAAGACGGCTAGGCGAGATTCTCACGGCCAAAGGCGTCGTTACTCAAGATCAAATCAATGAGCTCCTCGCAAAGACCGACCGAGGAAAGCGGATCGGCGAGCTACTCGCTGGCGAAAGCCTCGTGAGCGAAGAGGGCCTCGCTATGGCACTCGCTGAACAGCGCGGCCTCAGGTATCTCGATCTTAAAGAATTCCGCATCAACCCGAAGTTCACCGACATGATACCGCTGGATCTTATGCAGCGGTACCAGTTCGTGCCTATCGAGGACACGGACGAAGGCAACCTCCTCATCGCCATCACCGACCCCAATAACATTCCAGCCATCGACGACCTTGAGATGATCCTCAGCCGTTCGATCGAAATCAGCGTGAGTACCCTCTCGGCGATCCATAAGGTCTTGAAACGTGCCGAGACTTCGAAAGAGGGCCTTCAGACAGTTTCCCAGGACTTCGAGTCTCATATCATTAAAGAGGAGGAGGACGGCGAAACGGTCTGCGGCAGTGATCGTGATGCAGGCGTCCAACTGGCCCTCTCGCTCGATACCATCGACAAGGATGATAGCCCTGTCATCGAGCTCTTATACACCACCATTTTTGAAGCTATCAAACGGCGGGCAAGCGACATCCACATCGAGACAACTGACAAAAACGTCTTGTTCAAGTACCGCATCGACGGCGTCCTTCATGCTGCATCCGAGCCCGTTGACATTAAATTCCACAGCGCCATCGTATCGCGCATCAAGGTCATCAGCGACATAGATACCGCAGACCGCCGAGTGCCCCAGGACGGCCGTTTCAAGTTGCAGAGCGGCGGGAAAACCGTCGATTTCAGAGTATCGATCCTTCCTAGCGCCTTCGGTGAGGACGTGGCCATCCGGATCCTAGACAAGGAATCTATCGCCGCCGGCGCTGACACTTTCAAGCTCGACAGCCTGGGTTTCGAAGCTGATGACCTTCGCCGTTTCAGGAAGAGCATCCTGAGGCCCTACGGCATGATCCTCGTGACCGGACCCGCACGCAGCGGCAAGACCACCACCCTCTATGCCGCCATGTCCGAAATCAATACGGGCGAAGGCAAGATGATCACCATAGAGGATCCCGTGGAACACCGGCTCCGGGGCGTCGTGCAGATGCAAGTGAACGAAAAGATGGGCCTCACCTTCTCGACAGGGCTTCGGTCCATTCTCCGTCACGATACCGACAAGATCATGGTAGGCGAGATCCGCGACGCAGAGACAGCCCAGATCGCCGTCCAGGCCGCCCTGACCGGTCACCTTGTCTTAACCACGGTTCACGCGAACAACGCCTCCGACACGCTCGGCTGCTTCCTGAATATGGGCATCGAACCTTATAACCTCGTGTCATCCCTTAATTGCATCCTCACCCAGCGTCTCGTGCGGATCCTCTGTCCGCGTTGTAAAAAGCAGGTCAGGCTCTCTCGCGAAGAACTCGAGAAATCGGCAGTTTCGTACGAACAATACAAGGATCACGCGTTCTGCGAGGCCGGAGCATGCAATGAGTGCAACTATACCGGCTATCGGGGCAGAAAGGCGGTCACGGAGTTGCTGGATCTTTCCGATCATATCCGGGAGATGATCCTCCGAAAAAGGCCTTCTTCCGAGATCAGAAACGCTGCCATCGCCGAAGGCATGACAACCCTCCGCCAGTCTGCTCTCGCCAAGTTACTGGCAAATGAAACGACCCTTAAGGAGATTAACCGGGTGACCTTCATTGATTGACATCCTTCCCGCCGTGAAGGCCGTGATTTTCACGGTTCGACTTGAGGCATAATGTGCTTCTCCGCAATTGCCTTCTTTGTTCTCATTAGTTCATCGCCTACGGAAGGTATGCCAAACGAACGGTTGTCCGCGAAGTTTTTCTATGAATGCGGCGGAAATTCCATTCTCCACGTGAAGGCTAGATTGGCAGCCCAGACCATATGGCACGCCGTAATCGAGAGGAAACCGACCAGGCAGGCGAACTTCTTTGAAGTTTACTGAGGATTTCAAGGGGAAAAGGAGATGGCGATTTGGATTATCAGTGCAGCGCCGCCGGAGAATCTACGCCGTCGAATCCGGTGAACCGCCGGCAACGACTCCCGGAGCCGCACTCCGTGCAAAGATGGGAAGGAGAGGACCTGACAAAAGATGGACACTGTCGAGGAACCGGATCACAAGCACCGTCACAATGTCATACGAACGTGAGTCCTGATTTATAGAAATCCTCGCTCTCTTTTTTTATCCAGCAGACCTTCGCGGTCCTGCCGCCGGCGGGGAGAGCGGTCTGAATGAGTATCGTCTGCCCCTCCGGAAGTGGATCAAATAAGTAAAGACCAAGCCCCTTGTCGCTGATATCCGTCGTAATGCCTTTGTGGACTTCAGCGGCTGCCCCGTGAATCAAGATATAGTCTATGGTCGAATGAAGAGAATAGCGCTGTTCTTGCCTCTTCTCGGTCTTGGCAGCCGACATCGTCCTATCTCCTGTGGAAATAAACGGATGCCTCTCCTGCATAATGTAAAGCCGACCGTTACATTTGTCAACGTTTTTCTCTCGATCGTTTACCGAAACAGCAGCCGCCTCTACTACCGGTTCAGGATGAGCTCCGGCATGTCGATCTTGTGCTTAAGGTAGGCAGGGCGATATCAGTCTCACGAGGAATGCAGTCCCTCTCATGACCCTGGTCACCCCCTTTTGCTGGTCTCAGACACCGCCTCCTTAAGAATTTTCTGCTTCGACAGTTCCTTTACAATAACCTTGGCGAACGATCGGATTTGACTCTTATTCGATGCGTAGTTCATTATCCAGGTCTCCGTCGTGGCGGTCCAGATCATTTTGCCCGACTTCACGTCATAGATGTTCGTCTGCGTATCCACGAATTGGTCATCATAGGTCCCGAAGGGAGATGCTGAGGGTTCGCTCCTTCTGCCGATAGGCACCGAAATGAGCACTGCGTCAGCACCGGCCTCGGCCGCCTTCGCAAGAATCACTGCCATGTCGGCCTGGGGTTGATCGGGCAGTATTGTGTATCCCGCGACGGCGTCGGTCCCGCGGTCCTGCAGCTCTTTCACGAATTCGTCTTCGAAAAGCCTCTTGGTCGCCGGCGTGTTCGAAACGCCGATGACCAGGATTTTGACCGGATTCGCCTGATAGGTCTCATCCACCCAAACAGCTTTGAATTTTGTCGCATTACATCCTGTAACCACAATCGATGCTGCAACCACCGAAGCCCAGAACCGCCTCTGATTAATGTTCATGTTTCTCCCTTTCTAGAAAAAGTCCTGTTGTCGTTCGTCCCTCATTGTCAAGGCATTATAGATGAGAGAAGGTTCCTTGGCAATCGGTCTTAATGTGCGACCTGCTTTTGGAAATCCTTTTGACTCATTGCTACATGGGCAGATTCTTCACGCTCTGCAGCACCGCCTCCCTGATTCTTGTGGGCGTCTGCTGTGCGATAAGTTGCTTCCCGTTATCGAGCGCCGGAACAAGTATATCATTCTCCACGCCGCCGCAGGAACAGGATGCATTTTCGCCGCCATTGTTCGGCACGATCTTTCTCTCCCCGCAGCGGGCGCAAACGATCACACGCTTGCTGCCGGACCACTTGCCCCGCTTCGCGAACGGTTTCCCGTCGACTTCGACTATGTCCATTGCGAAGTCAACGACCGGAGCGTTGCTGATCGCGGTGCCGATACCGTATCCGTGTACGACGGGATTCAGGATCGGGATGTCTTCTTCATTGATGCCGCCGCTCACGAAGAACTTCACGTGCCCCTGTCCCCTGAGCTCAAGTTCCCACCTCGCTTCTTCGAGGATTCGGTAAAAATTGCCGCGCCGCGATCCTGGTGTATCGAACCGAACGGCATAAAGCCGTTTCCCGAGGGCCTCAGCCACATTCAGCACCTCGAATTTCTCATCCTGGAACGTGTCAATGAGCGCAACCCTTTTTAGCTTCGGATCGAGCACCTCGTCGTATGCTTTGATCGCCTCTACCGTCGATCCCAGGCACAGGATCAGGGCATGCGGCATCGTGCCCATGGGGTCCTCGCCGATGACCTCGCCGGACTTCACCACGGCGACGCCGTCACACCCGCCCACATAAGCGTTCCGCTCGATCATTGGGGCCAGGATGGGATGCATCCTGCGGGCGCCGAAGCTCATGATGAGCCGGTCTCCGGCGAGCTTCTTCATGCGTGAAGCCCGGGTGGAAACACCCGAAGCCTGGCAAATGAGCCCAAGGATAGCGGTCTCGTACACGCAGAAATCCTGGTATCTTCCTTCGATCTCCATGACCGGCTCGAAGGGATAAAAGACTGAGCCCTCCCGCATCGTCCTGACCTTTACCTTCAGATGCTGCATGAGTTCCATGGCCTCTCCCACACCGGTATAGAGCGCCCAGGGCCAATTGTTCGGAAGGTTTTTGGCGATGAACTCCGCCTTTACCATGGGGTTTATATTCCTGGCCTTTAGTATCTTGAGGGCGCGATCGAAATAGACGTCCGTGATCTTGCCGTTGAGGATGTCGTTTGGATCAGCGGTGATGAACATGTAACCTCCCATTAGGTCCAGGGGCCGCATCAATGAGCAAGGGGGAAAATCCTCATTTAACGCTTACTAAGCTGCCTTCCTGCCAGATACCTCTGTCCCCGATTTTACGATTTCAACCCCCATCACCTGCTTCATGATCCGGAGCGCGGCGTCATGATCCTCCCTCGCGAGGCCGGCCACCCCGTTCTCCACCACCAAGACCTCGTAGTCCCGCAGAACGGCGTCAGAGGCGGTAAACATGATGCAGATGTGCGTCACGCAACCCGTGAGCCTCAGGGAGTTCACGCCCAGGCTTTTCAAGGTTTCGTCGAGCCTGGTGCCGTAAAATCCGGAGTATGTGTCTTTCGGTATCACGTAATCACTCAGTGCAGGCTTTAGATCATCGATGATCGCGGCTCCCGCTGTCCCCTTCACCGCATGGGCGGGCCAGCCGAATTTCCTGAACTCCTTGTCGTCGGCAGCATGCGAATCGCATACATAGATAACGGGAATGCCGGCGGTGCGGGCTCTCCCGATCTCTTTCTGAACAACAGGGATGATCGTCCTTGCATCATGCACCTCAAGAGGAGCGCCTGGCAGCACGAAATCATTCAACATGTCGATAACAAGAAGGGCTTCCTTTTTCATGGCATTCACCTCCCCATATTGTCTCCCTTTACAATTTTAACAATATGCTGTATCTTTTTCAAGTAGGCCGCATATGAAATCAATACCTTCGATGCTGATTTATGTGATCTTTGATATGATCTTTACAGATCAATGTTGGACCAACATTTCCGGGTAATCATGATTTTTACGATGACGAAAAACAGGGGTCTGTTCGGCATGTATCTATCCCCATTTCTTTGTAAATCAAGGAACTTATGGAAAACGACCTCAAAGACAGGATAGCCGTCGCGCGCGGCATCAGGAAGGCAGACCTTGTCCTGAGTGGCGGGCGGGTCGTGAACGTCTTCTCGGGGGAGATATACAGGGCCGATGTCGCGATCCATCAGGGGCGCATTGCCGGACTCGGCGAATACGAAGGGAAAACGGTCATCGACATCAGCTCAAAACTGATCCTGCCCGGTCTGATCGACAGCCATGTCCACCTCGAAAGCTCCATGCTCACGCCGGCCGAATTCGCAAAAGCCGCGTTGCCCCACGGCACCACGGCCGTGATCGCCGATCCGCATGAGATCGCCAATGTCCTCGGGAAAAAAGGTATCATTTACATCCTCAAGGCCAGCCAGGACCTGCCCCTCGACTTCTATTTTATGCTCCCCTCATGCGTTCCTGCAACGCCTCTCGAAACCTCTGGCGCACGGCTTACGGCGGGAGATCTCCTGCCGTTCCTCAAGCATCAGCGCGTTCTGGGGCTGGCGGAAATGATGAATTACCCGGGGGTCCTGTCAGGCGACACCGTCGTTCTGCGAAAATTGAACCGCTTCAGGGATACCTTGGTAGATGGCCATGCGCCCGGACTTTCTGGCAAGGAGCTCTCGGCATACATCGGCGCTGGCATGACGTCAGATCACGAATGCACTTCAGTTGCCGAAGTGAGGGAAAAGGTCCGGCTTGGTATGACGATTTTCATCCGGGAAGGGTCAACGGCCAAGGATATGGAGGCCCTGCTGCCTGCCGTCACCCCTGCCAATTCCCGGTTTTTCTGCCTCGCGACAGACGATTTCCAACCCGGCGATCTTAAGAATGGAAGCATCAACCAGCTTATCAAAAAAGCCGTCCGCTTGGGCGTGAATCCCATAACGGCGGTCCAGATGGCAACGATCAACCCCGCGCGACACTTCGGGCTGATGCGCAAGGGCGCTATCCTGCCGGGATATGCTGCTGATGTCGCCGTCATAGACGGCTTCAAGAATTTCACGGTCGAGATGGTGTTCAAGCAGGGGAAACTCGTCGCTAGGGGCGATATCTGCGTGACCCCCTGCGAGAGCAGACACCACGAACAGACCAGGGGGACGGTCAAGATCAACCCCGTCACGAAACAGGATCTCCTGATCAGGACGAAAACCGGCAAGGCCAGGGTCATCGAACTCATTCCGGACCAAATCGAGACAAAACATGCGATCCTGCCGGTATCATCACGAAACGGTTACATTTCCTCAGACACGGAGAGAGACATTCTTAAGCTCATAGTGCTCGAGCGTCACAAATCAACCGGCAATATGGGCTTCGGCCTGGTCAAGGGATTCGGGATACGGACGGGCGCGATCGCCAGCACCGTTGCACACGACTCACACAATCTCATTGCGGTTGGTGCAAGCGACGATGATATCCTTGTGGCCGTATCGGAGATCAGAAAACTCCAAGGCGGGCTGGTTGTCGTTAACAAGAGGAAAGTACTAGCGGAGATCCCATTGCCGGTGGCAGGGCTCATGTCCGACAGACCGCTGGATTACGTTGTCGAGAATCTGGTGAAGGTCGAGGAAGCAGTGAAAAGGTTGGGAGTAAAGATCAAGCACCCGTTCGGGATACTCTCGTTCCTGGCCCTACCGGTAATCCCGGAACTGAAGCTGACAGACAAGGGCCTCGTGGATGTGAACCGGTTCAAGATTGTGGATCTCTTTGTATAAGCTGTTCTAACGTTGTGAAAAGGTGATCATTTTTCGCATTGATTGCCACTAATCCTTTTAATCCGGCCTCAATCGAAGTGAAGGAACATGATCGAAATACGGGAAATACTGTTCGATGAACAGGCTATCTCAGAAAAGGTAAGGGAACTTGCAGATCGGATATCGAGCGACTACGCAGGAAAGGACCTTGTGCTCGTGGGCATCCTGAAGGGAGCCATCGTGTTCATGGCGGACCTCATGCGCTGCCTTTCGATACCGGTTGTGATCGATTTTGTTCGTGCCGCGAGCTACGGTCTTTCGACAGTGCCGTCACGTGACATCGTCGTCACCAAAGACATCGAGACCGATATCAGGGGTAAATACGTTCTCCTCGTCGATACAATCATAGATACGGGGGAAACGCTGGACTGCCTATTCAAGAAGTTTAAGGGAAAAGGGCCTTTAGGCATCGAAGCGGTTGTCCTGGTGGACAAGAAGCCCCGGCGTGCAGTCGAGGTGCCGATCGCGTACAAGGGTTTTGAAATTCCGGACAAGTTCGTGGTGGGCTACGGCGTGGACTGTGCGGAGCAGTACAGGAATCTGCCGTATATTGCGGAGGTCAAAGTAACAAAGTAACGACCGCCGCCAATTCGCATTGACAAGGAGGAGGTTGCCGTGAAAAAGTCGTTGGGTGCCAAAACGCTCGCTCAGCCTGCGCCCGTTTGGGTTGTCGGAAGCTATGACGCTCAGGGCAAACCGAACATCATGACCATAGCATGGGGTGGAATCTGCTGCTCGCAACCTCCGTGCGTCACTGTTTCCTTGCGCAAGGCGACTTATACGTACGGATCCATCAAGGAGCGCAGAGCGTACACCGTGAACATACCTTCTGCTGCGATGGTGAAAGAGGTCGACTATATCGGAACCGTTTCGGGAAGAAATATCGATAAGTTTGCCGTGACGAAGCTGACCCCTGTCCGAAGCGAGCTGGTCGACGCTCCATACATAAAAGAATTCCCCGTTGTGATCGAGTGCAGGGTGCTCCATACTCTGGAAATCGGGCTTCATACGCAATTCATCGGCGAGATCGCGGACATCAAGGCCGAAGAGTCGGCGCTCGGCGAAAAGGGACTGGTGGACATCCTGATGGTCAGGCCACTCATTTTTGACGCGGGGCAAGGCGCCTATTACGGCGTCGGCGAGCGCATCGGCAAGGCATTTTCAATCGGCAAAAGGGAGTAATTTCCAGGCTCACGGAAGATGCGCAGTGCCCGCTAATGATTTTTTTGTAGACATGAATCTGATGAACTATTGAAAGCGCGCACACCATGCTATAGAACAATGGTCTTCGCTGCAAGTGCTCTGGAATATTGCTCGAAAAACCACTCCAGGCCTCGGGAATATCCTTATCGTGTTCTTCGTACGTCCGTTTTCCTCTCACCCGGCTGAGCTACGCTGCATCAGGGCGAAAAGTTGCAAATTCTGGACATTGACAACTTTTCATATCCATGATTGAATATAGTTAAATCTTGATAAGCCGCATTCTTCATGGGAAATAGCAGAATCCCGGGGGCTTTAAGGCATCAAGATGGCAGAGCTGCCGAAGGTTCATTTTAAAGGCATATATTCTCCTTAGGCAGTTCAGAGCCGAAAAGTTGCGAGAATCTTCCACTTCCATATTCGGGGACTAGATCGCAGGGGTATTCACTTGATCATTAAAAGACTGTCGCAGCTTGCATAGTTCAACTGGTTTAATGAAATAGGTAAAGGGCATTGAAGGGAATCCTGAGAATCGCATACAAGCTTCTCGTAAATGACAAGGGGAAATTCGCCGCCCTGCTTGTCGGCATAACGTTCGCGGTCTTTTTGATGGTCATGATGACCTCGATGTTCTCCGGCATCCTGCACCGGTCATCTGCCACGGTCCTCAACGTGGGCGCCCAGCTCTGGGTGATGGACCCGGCGGTCAATACCCCGGTGAACAGTATCCCGATGCCGGATTACGTGTTGGACGCGGTCAGGAGCATTGATGGCGTCAAATACGCGGTACCGTTGTATTCGGGCGGGGCTCTCGTGAAGCTGCGCAGCGGAGTCTATCAATCAGTGACGGTCCTCGGCCTGGATGACGCCAGCCTGTATGGAAGGCCTGAGCTTATCGAAGGCAATATCGAGGACATCTACGCGGAAAATGCATTTGTCGTCGTCAAGGACGCCGAATTTCCCAAGCTCGGTAATCCCCGGGTTGGCACCGAATTTGAGATCAACGATCACAGGGGAGTCATCGTAGGCATTGCAAAAGTCACGACCAGCGGATTGTTTGGCGTGCCAACCCTCTACACCACGTTCAACAGGGCCATCAGTTATATACCCTCCACAAGATTTACCGCCGCTTTTATTCTAGTCGATCCGAAGAGCACCGCTGCAGTGCCGTACATCAAGAAGCAAGTGGCGAAGCTTGGATACGAGGCTCTGACAAAAGACGAGTTCATCCAGAAAACATCCACGTTTTATAAATATCAGACGGGACTCGGAACCAATGTGCTCATCATGACGATCATTAGTTTCATCGTTGGCCTGTCCATTTCGGGCCAGACCTTTTACACGTTCATCCTGGAGAACCTGGAGAAGTTCGGCGCTTTAAAGGCAATTGGGGCAAAGGGGAAGGAGTTGGTCTTCATGATCCTGTTTCAGGCGACGTTCACCTCCCTTACGGGCTACGGCCTGGGCATAGGTCTTGCCTCCCTCGTGATCACGATGGCAAGACTAAGGCTGCCAAGTTACGCAGCCAGGATAATGTACCCAAATCTCGTTTTCGCCTTTATCATGGTCGTGATCATTGCAGGCATTTCGAGCTATATCGGCGTCAGGAAAGTACTCAGGATAGAGCCTTTCGATATCTTCAGAGGGTAATATATGGCCCGTTTGGCGGTGAAGGCCCAGGAATTGATCAAATGGTTCGGCGAAGGAGAAGCGAAAACGTATGCTGTACGGGGCGTCAGTTTTGATGCCTTCTTTGGAGAAATGCTCTATATCGAAGGCCCGTCGGGAAGCGGCAAGACGACCTTGTTGAGCCTGATTTCGGGGATTCTCAGGCCAAATTCAGGTTCGGTCCTCGTTGAGGACCAGGATATCTGGAGCATGACGGGCGATGAGATCGCCGATTTCAGATTGAACAAGGTAGGATTCGTGTTCCAGGATTACCACCTCTTTCCGCGACTGATGACGGTCGAGAACGTGGCGATCCCCCTTATCCTGAAAAAACGGGACTGGACTGAATCCATGAACAAGGCCATGGAGTATCTTGACATCGTGGGGATCAAGGATCGCGCATTTCTGCAACCGGTCAAATTGAGCGGAGGGGAGCAGCAGCGGGTGGCGATCGCAAGAGCGATCGCGAGCGGTCCCGATATCCTAATATTCGACGAACCAACCGCTTCTCTGGACGGGGACACCGGCAGGCGGATCGTGGATTTTGTCAAGAAGAACATTTTGAACGAGAACCGGTGCATCATCATCGTTACCCACGACAGCAGGATATTCGAATACGCCGACAGGATCATGAGAATGGAGGACGGCAGGATAACCGGCATCGCAAAGGGAGGACCACGTGAGGAATAAGCTCATATTCATCCTTGCTGTCATCGGCCTGTTAGCCGGCCTGGTGAGCGCCTACATATTCAGCCTGGAGAAAAAGCCCCAGCCTCCGGCGTTCACGCCGGCTTCCAATCCCTATACCAAGGGCGTCTACGCAAACGGCATCATCGAAAGCTATCAGAACAGCGGAGCAAATATCAACATATACCCTGAAGTAACGGGAACCATCATAAAAATCCCCGTTTCCGAAGGAAAGATGATCAACAAAGGTACTGCGCTGATCCTGATCGATGACTCCGTTCAAAGGGCAACCGTCGAGCAGCAGAAGGCGCTGATAGATCTCGCGAACGCAAATTTCAAGAGCGCGCAGGACCAACTGGACAAACAGAGGAAATCATACGAACTGAACCCGAAATCCGTGAGTCAGCTCGAGCTGGATAACGCGGAAAACGCTGTCAAAGTTGCAAAAGCAAACGTCGAAGTAGCGATTAAACAGTACGAACTCGCCCGAACGTTGCTGTCCAAATACACAATAAGGGCGCCTGAAGACGGTGTTATCCTTTCAATCAATACCGCGGTCGGTAGTTACATATCCGCCCAAGGCACTTACGATACCTATACGCAGGGATTTACACCCGTCATTGTTATGGGTAGTTCACAGACCTATATCGGCGTCAGATGCTACATTGATGAAATACTCATATCCAGGTTGCCTCCAGCTTCACAAATGCAGGCACAAATGCTGATTCGGGGCACGAATACCAACATTCCCCTTGAATTCGTGCGTGTTCAGCCTTACGTATCGCCTAAAGTCGAGTTATCAAGCGAAAGAACTGAAAGAGTGGATGTAAGAGTTTTGCCGGTACTGTTCAGGTTCAAGAAGCCAAGAGATGTTAATGTTTATCCGGGCCAATTGGTAGATGTCTATATTAAAGGAACAGAGATAGAGACAAAAAGCACCGGGACTCAGCAGTGACATCGAAGAAAGATCGTGAGAGAAAAGTCAATGTCATTACATCACGAAAAACTGACATGCGGTTCGGAAGCAGCGAAAACGATCAGCACCAGGAGAGCGGAGAAGCCTCGACTCACGGGACTGTGCGCCGTATTGCTATGCAGCATGCTCGGCTGCGCCGTGGGGCCTAATTTCGAGCGTCCCAAACCGCCGTCGGTCGAGAGCTACACTACCGGGACAATCCCGGCCGAGACCGTGCCCGCGGACGGCAAGGCGCAGCACTTTGAGCAGGGTGCCGAGATCATTTCGGACTGGTGGCGGCTTTTTAACTCCCCCAGGCTCGACAACGTCGTTAAAGAGGCCATATCGAACAACCAGAGCATGCAGGCGGCGCAAGCCAATCTGCGCCAAAGCCAGGATCTTCTCCGCGCGGGCTATGGTGTATTTTACCCGCAATTGAATGCCGGGCTGGGAGCATCTCGGCAAAAATCCTCTCCGGCCCTCACTGGAGGATTTAATCCCAGCAGCATTTTTAATCTGTTCACCCTCTCTGCTTCGGTCAGCTATGCCCTGGATGTATTCGGCGGGGAGCGCCGCGCTGTGGAAAGTCTCGGCGCCCAGGTGGATTTTCAACATGCAACGGTCATGGCAACATACATAGCCCTCTCTGGCAATGTCGTTAACGCAATAATAGCGCGGGCGGGCTATCAAGAGCAGATCAAGGCAACCGAGCAGATCATCAGCTTCCAGCGAGATCAAATAAAGATCACTGACGCGCGGGCTCAGGCCGGCTTAATCCCTTACTCGGACTTGTTAAGCCTCCAAAGCCAGCTTGCAACACTTGAAGCAACCCTCCCTCCGCTCCAGCAAAAGCTCAACCAGACCGACCACTTGCTTGCCACACTGGCAGGCCGCACGCCGGCGGAGTGGACTCCGCCGGAGGTCGAATGGTCGGATCTGACGCTGCCCGGCGAGTTGCCGATAACGTTGCCCTCGCGGTTCGTTCGCCAGCGCCCCGACATTCTCGCTGCCGAGGCCCAGCTCCACAGTGCCAGCGCCGAAATCGGCGTTGCCACCGCAGCGCTATTCCCTAGCTTTACTTTGAACGGCGCCTACGGTGTCGGAAACAATACTGTCAGTAAACTTTTTAATGGCAACAGCAACTTCTGGAATCTGGGGGCAAACGTCACCGCTCCCCTGTTCCACGGCGGGACACTATGGTTCGAACGAAAGGCCGCTATCGATTCCTATCAGGTGTCCTTGGCTAACTACCGTCAGACCGTCCTCAGCGCCTTTGCCCAGGTTGCCGATACCCTGCGGGCGCTGGAACATGACGCCGAGTTGGTGCAGGCGCAGTCCCTAGCGTTCAGTTCAGCAGAGGAAGCGCTGCGGCTGATACTGGCAAATTACCAGGCGGGCACGGCAAACTATGTCCAGGTCCTCATCGCGAACAACCAGTATCAACAGGCCAAGATCGGCCTTCTCCAGGCACAAGCCCAGCGCTATCAGGACACTGTCGCCCTTTTTGTCTCCCTAGGTGGCGGATGGGATGGAGAAGAAAAGGTCGTGGACAATAATCCAGCAAAAAACTGATCACGCAGTCCCCGTCAAGGAGGAGGAACCTGATGTCGACGTGAATCCGGGATCAAGGCGTCGACAAAGGACGGTGTGCCTTCGTTTACTATCTCGATTATCTCTCGCATATTCTCAAGCTGTTTCTCTGAATCTGAACCCTTGCCCCTCCTTATCGCTGTCCCGCCACCAGATCAGCCGCTGCACGCTGGATCTGGTCCGTTCTGTCGTAGGCGGCGATAAGGAGATCGGAATCCCTGAAAGGATCGAGGATATAGGGACTATCAAAGGATATCACGATGACTCTTCCCTTTGCCGATTTTGCCGTGCGCAGGATATCCATGGCCATGTCCCTGAGCCCGCCGCTTATACCCGAACGGCCTTTGGAAGCGGAGATTTTAGAAAAGAATGCTAAGATAACGGCTCCAGCTCCGTGAATGCTGTCATGTACCAGCGATGCCGGCATGCCTGAATCGGACGTTAGAACGATCACTGAAAGGTCTCTCACCCGCACCTTCAGCTCATGAATAAAGGTGTCGCCCGAATCCCGCGTGTTGTCGTCGTCAAGAATGAAGCACGCCACTCCACCGGAATGGTCAAGAGGGAGGGCGCTTTTGCTCCCCGAAATGATGCGTAGCGCCTTGCGCCCTATTTCTTCGGCAATCTGGCGATGCTTTGCATAATCGATCCGCGGTGCAACCGGCTGCTCTCGGTCAAGCTGGCCCAATCTCCTCTTTGCCGCCAAAATCCGCTCGACGGATTCGGCGATCCTCTGCCTGGTCAGCCTCCCCTGTTCAACGGCTGAAACCACTGCATCCACCGTGGAGCGGGCGTCCCGTGGGTGGAGCAGGATATCCATCCCCGCTTCGACGGTGCGCACGGCGACCTCTCCCGGGGAAAGTTCACCGGCGAGAGCGCCCATGTCGAGCGCGTCGGATACGATCAGTCCCTCAAATTCCATGCCCTCTCGGAGCAGGGCGGTCACCGTCTTTTTGGAGAATGTCGTAGGCTTTGTGGGATCGAGCGCCGGGACGAGCAGGTGCGCCACCATGACCATGCCGACGCCGTCCTTTACTGCTTCCCGGAATGGCGGAAGTTCAACCCGGTTCAGCCTCGGCTTATCCGCCCGTATCACGGGCAGCACAGAATGTGAATCCTGATCTGTGTCTCCGTGACCCGGGAAATGCTTCGCACAGGCAAGCAGTTCGATCCTGTTCTTAGACGTGGGCCTCTGAAATCTCTTGATGTACCGTGAACCGAACCACTCCACCACCTGCGGATCGTCCCCGAATGCCCGTGTGCAGATGATCGGGTTGTCCGGATTATTGTTCACGTCAACGACCGGAGCGAATACCGCCTGGATTCCGGCGGCCCGCGTCTCGATCCGGATGGCGTCGAGCATCTTGTCGAGGAGCTCAGCGTCTTTTTTCGACCGACGATTGATTGCTGAAGCCACTGCGCGCTGGCTGGGGAACCGGGTCCCTCCGTCAAGCTGCTGGCCAAGGCCCCGCTCTATGTCCGATGCAACCAGCATCGGAATCGCTGCCAGCTTCTGGAGCTCGCCAAGATAACGCGGCGTGCTCTCAACATCTCCGCCGAACAGGATAAAGCCCCCGATGCCGTCACGAACGAGTTCCCTCACCTGCGTGCTGTACTCGGGATCTCCGAGCTTTGATCCGTCAAGTCTCGGCATGACCATCTGTGAGACATCTTCTCTGAGCGATCGGGCTTGCATGGCGCATTGTCGCCTTTTCCCAGAGGTATTGCAAGCGTTTTTTGGAACAGGAAAAGCATTTATTCATTGACAATTGACGCCCATTCGATATACTAGACGCACCGACCACGGTTTGTTCCGCAGGATGCACCATGAATACCCTCGCAAAGATCAAGCAGTATCTCGACCAGAACAACGTCCTCTACAAAGTTCTGCTCCATGAAGAGGTGTACACTGCTCAGCAGCTCGCACAGGCACTACACGTACCCGGGAAGGAACTCGTGAAGGTGGTCATCATCAAAGCTGATGAGTCGTACCGCATGGCCGTGCTCCCCGCAACCCGTAATATAGACCTTTCTTCGCTTCGATCGCTGATGAGCACAGCGTCCCTAGCCATCGCCACCGAGAATGAAATCAAGACGCTGTTTCCTGAATCCGAGATTGGGGCCATGCCGCCCTTCGGAAACTTGGCCGGCCTCGAGACTTGGGTTGATGAGAGTCTCAAGGCGGACGAATATATCACTTTCAACGCCGGTACGCACTATGAGGCTGTCCGAATGCATTATACAGATTTCGAACGCCTTACGCTGCCTCACGTTGCCTCGTTCAGCACCCGTATCTGAAGAGATGCCGCCAACCACACAGTATTCAGGCGATCACCGGACATCCACCGCCCGTAACACATCCGTGGAAGCTTACCTATAAACAAAAGCTGAATCGGATCGGATTCCATAAAGTAGGACATTTCTATCGGTGATTGACAAGCCGCCCGGATCCCCTTTCATCTTGATCTCGCTCATGGTATACTTTACAGCGTATCGGAACGGCCGTATTGCACGATTGCTCAGGGGCGGGATATGGAATGGATTCAGTATGAAAACAACGCGTACAGGACGGCCCATGCCGGCATTTCCCTGCCGGCGAAACTATGCCCGTCGCTCATCTTCTACTATCATGCCTTCATAATCGTTTTTCGGGGGAGCGTCAAGGCAAAAAGAAGGCATTATGACACTGCCGAATGGTGCAAAAGCAGCTTGGCCATCGTTCGAGCCCTCGAACACGTAGGGGTTGACCTAGAGATAGCGGGCATCGATTCCATTACATCGTTCAACGGGCCTTGCGTGTTCATCGCAAACCACATGAGCACGCTCGAAACATTCGTGCTCCCGGCCATAATAGCTCCTCTTAAAGACACAACCTTCGTGGTCAAGCAAAGTCTTGTCGAATACCCGATTTTCAGGCATGTTATGCGCTCACGGGACCCTGTCACCGTCCGCCGGGAAAACCCCCGTGAAGACCTGAAAGCGGTCCTAGAGGGAGGGACTGAGCGCCTGAAAGCGGGGAGATCAATCATCATTTTCCCCCAGACCACGCGCACGCTGGCCTTTGACCCCGAAGCCTTCAACACAATCGGAATAAAACTCGCCAAAAAAGCCGAGGTGCCCGTGGTCCCAATAGCGCTTAAGACCGATGCCTGGGGCAACGGGAAGTACCTGAAAGATTACGGCAGGATCGTTCCTTCGAAGCGAGTACACTTTGCGTTCGGAAAACCGCTCATGGTCAGAGACCGAGGCGCCGAAGAGCATAACGAAATCATACGATTCATCAGAGGGAAGCTAGAGGAATGGGAATCATCAGACGGGATTGGCGGCAAATGATAAGAGCTTCAGACGGAGCGCCCAGGCAGCAGAACGGAGGCCGAGAAACGGCGTTGCGCCGTCTCTGCCCGCTCCTGAAGGTGGACGGGGCGAGGACCGGCGAGAGCATGACGAGTATATGCAGCCACTCTCACTTGTGATAATAAAACGGCCGGTCTGCAAAGACCGGCCTTCCGCATGTGACTACTTAATGGAGATCAACTCTACTTCAAAGATCAAGACCGAGTTCGGCCCGATGGGGCCTCCCCCCCGCTCTCCATATGCGAGATTCGAAGGGATGAACAGCTGCCACTTTGAGCCTTCCTTCATCAGCTGTAACGCCTCGGTCCACCCGGGAATAACCCCGTTCACGGCGAGCGTCTCCGGCTTACCGCGTTTGTATGAGTTGTCAAACTCGGTCCCGTCGATCAACGTGCCCTTGTAATTAACGGTCACGATATCCGTTGCTTTGGGAGATTTTCCCTTCCCGCCGGCGAGTATCTTGTACTGTAAACCGCTCGGCATGGTTATCACACCCTGCTTTTTCTTGTTCTCCGCAAGGAAGGCCTCCCCTTCTTTCTTGTTCTTTTCCGCGAGTGCCTTTGACAGCTCTTGCTGTTTGGACTGGAACTCCTTCTGCAAAGCGGCAATGGTCTCCTTCATTTCCTGTTCGGTCATGAGGGGCTTATTCCCGGCTAGTGCGTCCTTGAGCCCCCGTGCGACGATGTCAGGATCCACGTCGATCATGTTCTTCTTCAAGCTGGTTCCCATATCCAGACCGACGACATAGCTGATCTTATCCTTCTGCGTCTTCAATTCCTCATTTTCCGCCGCAACGACCGGGGCTGTTGTGAGCACTGCGCACAGTGCCACCCCTAACATTAATTTCATGGTATCTCCTTTCGAGTTTCCGACAGGATCAGCGCCACACGGCGAAGGCTCCTTGCCGCCGCAGTCGATCCCGTAAATAATTTACCGTAGACTATCAGCGTTCGCCTTTTTTGTCAATAAACAATTCCGGAAATATTACAACCGCTTGACTTTCCAGTCCTCTGTGATATTCTTTTACCATGGTGGATCATACAACAGCGAACGCGGCGCTCTGGCCCATGGCCATGTACTTCGCCGCTGTCATCATCATCGTGACGGTCATGATAACGCTGTCCTACGTCTTGGGGGAGCGACACCGGGAAAGACAGACAGCCGAACCCTATGAGTCTGGTATCGTGTCCACGGGCACAGCACGGGTGCGGTTTGACGTCAAATTCTACCTCATCGCCATGTTTTTCGTCATCTTCGATCTGGAGGCTGTCTTCATCTTCGCCTGGGCCGTCTCAGTCCGCGAAACGGGCTGGACGGGTTATGCGGAAATGATGCTCTTCATCGGCATTCTGGCAGCGGCGCTGGTCTACCTATGGCGGCTTGGCGCCCTGGAATGGGCAGGCTTGGTTAGAAAAAAAATCAGTACTTAAGACTCGGCATGTCGGTGATATCTGCCATAGAGAAACGGTTTGAACCCTGTACGTTGATTGCTATGGACTATTCTCTTACCAGAACGGGCTACGATTCAGTAGAGGACGTCGTTCGTAAAAGCCTCATTCTGACGCGGCTCCAGGACGTCCTGGCGTGGGGCAGAAAGAATTCCATCTGGCCCTTTAATTTCGGGCTCTCCTGCTGCTATGTGGAAATGGCGACGAGCCTCACAAGCAAGTACGACATCGCCCGTTTCGGCGCCGAAGTAATACGCGGCACTCCGCGAGAAGCGGACATGATGGTCATCGCCGGCACGGTGTTTATCAAGATGGCCCCGGTCATCAAGCGGCTCTACGAGCAGATGATGGAGCCGCGCTGGGTCATCTCGATGGGTTCGTGCGCCAACTCCGGCGGCATGTACGACATCTACAGCGTGGTCCAGGGCGTTGACAAGTTCCTCCCAGTTGATGTCTATGTCCCCGGCTGCCCTCCCCGCCCCGATGCATTCATGGAGGGGCTCCTCATGCTGCGCGATTTGGTCGGCAAGGAGCGGCGGCCCTTGAGCTGGGTCGCAGGCCCCCAAGGGGTGGCACGGCCGGAGGCGCCGTGTATGCGGGACCTGAAACGCGGAGAACGTCAAAAGGCGACGATCCTGCGTCCGCCGAATGAAGTGTGACGTGATACGTTCAAAGTTCAATAACCGCGATTCATATCAAGCATGAACCCGGCAACGCCATCTTCCCTAATATTCATTTGCGACATGTACGGGAATTTTGACCTTGACATCTGATATTCACCGACTCTATGACCTCAACCGGCACGATAATCGACGATCTCAAGAAAACCTTCGGCGAGGCCGTGCTCGCTGTTCAGGCCACTCGTGACGAGATCCCCACGCTCTGGGTGAATCGGGACAAGATGCTCGACATCCTCAGGCATCTCAAGACCGGGGCACCTCATCCCTATCGCACGCTGTACGACATGACGGCCATCGATGAGCGTGTGCGCACGCATAGGCAAGGCCAGCCCGAGAGCGACTTCACAATCGTCTATCATCTTCTTTCCTATGAACGGAACGAGGACATAAGGATCAAAGTCCCGCTCAAAGGTGAATCCCCATCCCTCCCCACGATAACCGCCCTCTGGAAATCCGCAGACTGGTACGAGCGCGAGGCATGGGACATGTTCGGCGTGAAATTTGACGGCCACATGAACCTGAAGAGGATCCTGATGCCTCCGACCTGGAAAGGTCACCCCCTGCGCAAGGACCACCCTGCGCGCGCCACAGAGATGGGGCCGTTCCGCCTGCCTGACGAAAAAGAAGAAGCTGAGCAGACGGCGCTCCAGTTCAGGCCTGAGGATTGGGGCATGAAGCGCAAAACCGCGGACACAGATTTCATGTTCCTGAACCTCGGTCCTCAGCACCCCGGGACACACGGGCTCATCCGGTTCATCCTCCAGCTCGACGGTGAGGAAATCGCCGACGCTGTGCTCGACATCGGCTACCATCACCGAGGCGCCGAGAAGATGGCCGAACGCCAGTCCTGGCACACATATATTCCGTACACCGACCGTGTAGACTACTTAGGCGGTGTGATGAACAATCTAGCCTACTGCCTTGCCGTTGAGAAGCTTGCGGGCATCGAGGTGCCTGAGCGAGCACAGACGATCCGCGTGATGCTGGCGGAACTCTTCCGCATTGCCAGCCATCTCGTGTGGTACGGCACATTCGCCCAGGACGTTGGCTCGCTTTCCCCCGTCTTCTATATGTTCACCGACCGCGAACGCGTTTTCGGCATCATCGAAGCCGTCTGCGGAGGCCGGATGCATCCCGAATGGTTCCGGATCGGCGGCGTAGCGCAGGACCTGCCCGCGGGATGGGACGGCCTTATAAAAAGTTTTCTTGATTACCTGCCTCCTAGGCTCAAGGAATACGACTCCATCGTGATGCGGAACCGCATCTTCAAGGGGCGCACCCAAGGTGTGGGAGCATACACTCTCGATGAAGCCATCGACTGGGGCGTGACCGGACCGGGCCTGCGGGCCTGCGGATTCGAATGGGACTTCCGAAAGAAACGACCTTACTCGGGCTATGACAACTTCGAGTTCGATATACCCACGGCAGTTCACGGCGACAGCTACGACCGCGGCGTTGTCCGTGTAGAAGAGATGCGCCAGAGCCTCCGCATCATTGAACAGTGCGTGAACAACATGCCGGCAGGCCCTTACAAGTCTGTCCACACGCTGTCAACGCCGCCGCTCAAGGAACGTACCATGCATGACATTGAAACGCTGATCAACCATTTCCTGAGCGTAAGCTGGGGGCCGGTGATCCCTGCCGGAGAGGCGTTCTTCGGCATAGAAGCGACCAAGGGCAATAATGGATACTATCTGATCAGCGACGGCAGTACTTCATCATACCGTACACGCATCAGGACCCCTTCGTTCGCGCATTTGCAGATGGTGCCCCATATTTCAAGAGGTCTGATGATCGCTGACCTTTTGGCCATACTCGGGAGCATTGATTTTATCCTGGCGGACCTGGACAGATAAACCCGGCATGCATCGCGAGGACGAAAAGACGTCAAAGAAAACACGGGACTGAATCGGCACTCGTATTTTGTGATTTAGCTGCAACCATCTGAGGTCTTTTTTGTTAAACGAAAAAGAAATACAGGAAATCGACGCCGAGTTGGCGCACTGCACGATAAAGGCGTCCGCATCCGTCGAAGCGCTGAACATTGTCCAACGCCATCGCGGCTGGGTGCCTGACGAGGCTGTAAAGGACGTTGCCGAAATGCTCAGCATGACGCCCGACGAACTCGACGCCGTCGCCACCTTCTACAGCTTCATCTTCCGGAAGCCCGTGGGACGCCATGTCATACTCGTCTGCGACAGCATCAGCTGCTGGATCACGGGATGCAATCCCCTTATCGATGTTCTCAAGAAGAAACTGGGCGTCACCTTCGGCGAGACCACGGCTGACAAGCGATTCACCCTGCTCCCCATATCGTGCCTCGGCGCATGCGACCGGGCGCCTGCCATAATGGTGGATGAGGACCTGTACGGACCGGTGACGCCGGAATCGATGGATGAATTACTTGGGAAATACGAATAATATGACGGTACGACTGGACGGACGTAATGAGCATCTCAAAGCAGTAAAATGTCGCATTCCGCCATCCCTGCATCGAGGGGGATGCGGCGTCTTTCCGCCAGGTCACTGGATTATTCCGTGTCAGGTACAAGGAAGGCTCAAGCAGGCCCAGAATGACAGCGTGGGTCTTGCCGAGGCACCGCAGGGCCCATCCTGAAATCCTGTCAAAAAGATCTTATGGAACGCCCACTCACGATAGACATAGTTCCCGGCCAGGCGCCCCTCTCATGCAGGGAGTATGAGAATGCCGGAGGCTATCGGGGTCTGCGCAAAGCGCTTGCGATGTCACCTCAGGACGTGCAGGGCATCGTGAAATCATCCAACCTTCGCGGCCGCGGAGGTGCGGGTTTCCCGACGGGCACGAAGTGGAGCTTCGTTCCGATGGGTCCCGAAGTCCATCGTCCCAAATACCTGATCGTGAACGCCGATGAGATGGAGCCCGGCACATTCAAAGACCGTCTTCTGCTCGAAGGCTCCCCGCATCAGATCATCGAAGGTGCGATCATTAGCGCCTACGCTATCGAAGCAGAGCAGGCGTACATATTTGTCCGCTGGGCATACAGGCCCGCAGCCAGACTGTTAAATCGATCGATCGCCGAGGCGTATCAAAATAATTATCTCGGTAAAAACATCCTCGGCTCGGGGTACAATCTTGACCTCCGTATCCACGTGAGCGCAGGCCGTTACATCTGCGGGGAGGAGACGGCCCTCCTGAACGCTCTCGAGGGGAAGCGCGCCACGCCGCGCGCGAAGCCGCCTTTCCCCCAGATTTGCGGCTTCTTTGGCAAACCCACGATCGTGAACAATGTCGAGACCATCGCGAACATTCCGCATATCGTGAACAACGGTGCTGAATGGTTCAAAGGACTGAGCAAAAGCACCGACACCGGTACCAAGCTGTATGGCGTAAGCGGCAAGGTGAAAAGGCCCGGGTTGTGGGAACTGCCCATGGGCGTGACGGTACGGGAGATCCTTGAAGAGCACGCAGGCGGAATGCAGGAAGGCTATCGGTTCCGCGGCGTGATCCCCGGCGGGGCATCCACCGATTTCCTCGTTGTCCAGCATCTTGATGTGAAGATGGACTTTGATTCCGTGATGAAGGCTGGGAGCCGCCTCGGTACGGGCACGATGATCGTGCTCGACAATAAGACGTGTCCGGTCGGATTTGTTCATAACCTCATCAAATTCTTTGCTCGGGAGTCCTGCGGATGGTGCACGCCCTGCCGTGAGGGGCTGCCGTGGGTCGAGAAGGTGCTCTGGGCAATCGAGAATGGTCAGGGCGAATCGGCGGACATCGATATTCTGGTCCAGCAGTGCAGCCTACTCGGGCCCGGCAACACCTATTGCGCTTTGGCTCCCGGTGCGGTCGAACCGCTCCAGAGCGCGATCAGATATTTCAGAGAGGATTTTGAAAGGCACATAATCGAGAAGCGATGCCCCTGGGAGAACCTTTAGCGGGAGTACTGGATCGGCATCCAGCCTTATAGCGTTGTTCTGCCTTACATGAGCTTAAGAATGCTTACGATCTTCATAGACAACAAACCATACCAGGTCGAGGACGGGCAGAACCTTCTGCAGGCCTGCCTGTCCCTGGGGTTCGACCTCCCCTACTTCTGCTGGCATCCGGCCATGCACTCCGTTGGCGCCTGCAGGCAGTGCGCGGTCAAGTTGTTCAAGGACGAGAACGACATTCGCGGCAGGATCGTGATGTCCTGCATGACTCCGGTGGGCGAGGGCATGCGCCTCTCTGTGAACGACCCCGAGGCCATGACCTTCCGGGCGAGCGTGATCGAGTGGCTCATGCTGAACCATCCGCACGACTGCCCGGTCTGCGACGAAGGCGGCGAGTGCCATCTCCAGGATATGACGGTCATGACCGGCCACGCGTATCGCAGAACGCGGTTCAAGAAGCGCACCCACCGTAACCAGGATCTCGGACCTTTCATCAATCATGAGATGAACCGCTGTATCCAGTGCTACCGCTGCGTGCGTTTCTACCGCGATTACGCCGGCGGACGGGACTTCGATGTCTTCGCGTGCCACGACCACGTGTTTTTCGGCCGTCATGAGAACGGCGCGCTCGAGAGCGAGTTCAGCGGCAACCTCGTTGAGATCTGTCCTACCGGAGTCTTCACGGACAAGTCGTTGAAGCGCCATTACGCGAGAAAATGGGACCTCCAGACAGCGCCGTCTGTCTGCGCACACTGCGGGGTCGGATGCAACACCATCCCCGGTGAGCGGTACGGCACTCTGCGCAGGATACTGAACCGATACAACGGCGATGTGAATGGATACTTCCTCTGCGACCGCGGCAGATACGGATACGAGTTCGTGAACAGCGGCAATCGCATCCGCAGGCCGCTCATCACGGCGGACGGGGAACGGCAGCTCCGGCCGACAAGCAAAGAAACATCCCTCAGAAACGTCAGCGACATCCTGGCGAGGAGTAAAAGTGTGATCGGCATAGGCTCGCCGCGCGCTTCGCTAGAATCGAACTACGCTCTGCGTTCGCTTGTCGGTCCCGAGCACTTCCATTCAGGGATATCGCCGCAGGAGCAAAAACTCCTGTCCCTCATTGTCGACATCCTCCGGAAAGGCCCCGCGCGCACGCCGTCTCTTAAAGACGTTGAGACGGCCGACGCCGTGCTCGTGCTCGGTGAAGATGTGACGAACACCGCCCCCATGCTGGCACTTGCGCTCCGGCAATCGGCGCAGCGGAAAGCCCACGAGTTTGCAGCAAAGATGAAAATCCCCCTTTGGGACGATCATGCGGTCCGGAACGCTGTCCAGGAAGAAAAGAACCCCTTCTACGTTGCATCGTGCGAGCCCACAAAACTCGACGACATCGCGGTCAGGACATACCGTGCCGCGCCGGACAATATCGCGCGTCTCGGTTTCGCCGTCGCCCATGAGCTGAACGCGGATGCAGCGGCGGTCTCAGGTCTTACAAACGATATCCAATCCCTTGCAACGATTATCGCAGAAAGCCTCAAAAACGCGAAACATCCATTAATCGTATCCGGCACCGGCAGCATGAGCGAGACGGTCGTTCTGGCGGCCGCCGCTGTCTCCTGGGCTCTTTGCGCCGGAGGGAAAAACGCAGAACTTTATTATGCAGTCCATGAATGCAACAGCATGGGGCTGGCGCTTATGGGCGGCAAGAGCCTGAGCGACGCTTTCAAAGCCGCGGAGGACGGCAAGGCTGATGCGGTCGTCATCCTTGAAAACGACCTCTTTCGCCGGGCAGAGGATAGAGCTTTGACTGAATTCTTTGGCCGCGTTAAGCACGTCATTGCCATTGACCATCTGCTTAACCCAACCTCGTCAAATGCGGCTGTCGCGCTTCCTGCCGGCACCTTTGCTGAGTCTGACGGCACGTTCGTAAACAGCGAAGGCCGTGCACAGCGTTTTTACCGTGTCCTTTCGCCAGATCCTGACATCCAGGAAAGCTGGAAGTGGATTCGTGATATAATGACAGCATCAGGGCGTGAGGAAGCAGGAACATGGCGAAATCTGGATGACATAACGAATGACATGACTTCTACGCTGCCAATCTTTAAGCCCGTCCGGGATGTCGCCCCGCATGCTGATTATCGCGTCGCGGGCATGAAAATCCCCCGCCAGCCCCATCGCTACAGCGGACGTACTGCCATGCTTGCAAATATCACCGTGCATGAATCAAAACCGCCGGAAGACCCGGATTCACCGCTTTCATTCTCGATGGAAGGGTATGACGGGCTACCGCCCGCGCCGCTCATCTCGCGCTACTGGTCGCCAGGGTGGAACTCGGGCCAGTCGCTCAACAAGTTTCAGCAGGAAATTGGCGGCCGTCTCCGCGGCGGTGATCCTGGCAAGAGATTGATCGAACCTGCCGATCTCCCTTCACCTCTCCTTTCAAAGGAGGGACCAGAAAACCGTCCCCCCCGTCCGAGCGGGTCCGGGACGGGGGGGATTTCCGGCGCGGCCATCTCTTTCCCCCTCGATGTTCCAGAAGTCTTCAAACCAAGAGAAGACGAGTGGCTTGTCGTACCTCTCTACCATATATTCGGTTCAGACGAATTGAGCGTCCTCTCCCCAGGTATCGCGGAGCGTGCGCCAAAGCCTTATATCGCCCTTAACCCCCATGACGCGGGAAGGCTTCAGGCACGTGCGGGGGACATGATGGAGTTGTCATCGGCCGCGACCAGACATGAACTGCGCATGCTTGTTTTGCCAGGATTACCGGCTGGCATAGCCGGATTGGGGGCAAACCTGTCCACGGCATCAGGATATGTAACCCCCCTGTTTGCCACAATAAAAAAGAAATGACCATGACGGATACAGTCCTACATCTCGTGACCCTCTTCGGCGTTCTCTTCGTGGTGCTGACTACCGGGGGAATGCTCATCTGGCTTGAACGGCGACTGCTGGCTTTGTGGCAGGACCGGTACGGCCCCAACAGGGTCGGTCCCTTTGGAATCTTTCAGGTTCTTGCCGACATGATCAAGGTCCTTTCCAAGGAAGACTGGATCCCTCCTTTTGCGGACAAAGCCGTTTTCATCATTGCTCCGGCAGTAATAGTCGTAGTCGTTCTCATGTCTTTTGCCATCATCCCCTATGCGCCTGGAATAGAGGTCGTTGACGTGAACATCGGCATTCTCTTCTTCCTGGCAATGTCCTCGCTTGGCGTGTACAGCGTGGCATTAGCGGGATGGGCTTCGAGCAGCAAGTACTCGCTGCTCGGCGGTCTGCGAGCGTCGGCGCAAATGCTGAGTTACGAAGTGTTCATGGGACTGTCCGTCATGGGTGTTGTAATGATCGCTGGCTCTTTCAACCTGCGCGAGATCGTCGAGGCTCAGAAAGATCGGTGGTTTGTGGTCCCGCAGTTTATAGGATTTGCGATCTTTTTCATCGCCGGAATCGCCGAAACACACCGCCTGCCCTTTGATCTGCCAGAGGCCGAAAGTGAGCTCGTGGCCGGGTATCATTCAGAATATTCGGGAATGAAGTTCGGGATGTTCTTCGTCGGCGAGTATCTCGGCATCACGCTCATCTCGGCCCTGACGGTGGTTCTGTTTTTCGGCGGGTGGATGGGTCCACTGCTCCCGCCCTTGGCCTGGTTTTTGATCAAGACCTGTGCTTTTATCTGTTTCTTCGTGCTCCTCCGTGCATCTCTTCCCCGGCCGCGGTATGATCAGCTCATGTCATTTGGCTGGAAGGTAATGCTTCCGCTGGCCCTCCTGAATGTGGTTGTGACCGGCGCGGTCGTGCTGACACGAGGAAAATGAAGTGAGATTTCCACAGGGAAGCGCTCGCAATCAATTAAGCTTCAAAGCGCCAGTGCCAAATTTACATTGGATTCTCGACCGGAGTGCTGGATTTCTCATTCGATATCCTTTAACTTATGCTCAGTCTTCTTAAAGCAATCCTGACAGTCTTTGCGACCATGTTCCGCAAGCGGGTGACGATCCTATACCCGGAGGAGAAGCCTTACATCCCTCCCAGATGGCGCGGGCGCATCATCCTCTCCCGCGACCCGGACGGCGAGGAGCGGTGCGTAGCCTGTTATCTCTGCGCGGCCGCATGCCCGGTGGACTGCATCTCCCTCCAGGCAACAGAAGACGATCACGGAAGGCGGTATCCCGCGTTCTTCAGGATAAACTTCTCACGCTGCATCTTCTGCGGGTACTGCGAAGAGGCATGCCCGACCTATGCCATTCAGCTCACGACCGACTTTGAAATGAGCGAATATAGGAGGCAGAATCTGGTGTACGAAAAAGAGGACCTGCTCATCAGCGGGCCGGGGAAGTACCATGAGTATAATTTCTATCGTGTCTCCGGACTGTCTATCGGGGGGAAGGGCAAGGGCGAGGCCGAGAACGAAGAAGAGCCGGCGGACCTGAAGAGCTTACTGCCATAACCAAGCATTGGCGACGATCAAGGCCAATGGTCCATCAACATGTGATTTTCGGGACTGGACATTTGCTGTGGATTCCGTATCTTGACATCCACGCTACCCCAACGTATGAATCTTCTCTTTTACATATCATCCGTCGTGGCCGCAATCTCAACCCTTATGGTCATCACCAGGACGAATGCTGTACATGCGCTCCTGTACCTGATCGTTTCGCTCATGGCCGTGGCGCTCATTTTCTTCTCGCTCGGAGCACCCTTCGTGGCAGCCCTCGAGGTGATCATTTACGCGGGCGCAATCATGGTTCTCTTCGTGTTCGTGATCATGATGCTGAACCTCGGCACACAGGCGGCAAAACAGGAATCCCAATGGCTGAGCCCCGGGATATGGATTGGGCCGTCGATCCTGATAGCAGTCCTAGCCGCGGAGCTGATCTATCTGTTCGTGGCTGAACGGGCCGGGACCACAGCGGCAGGCGCCGTTGGCCCCAAGCAGGTCGGCATTGCGCTCTTCGGCCCCTATGTCCTCGGCGTTGAACTGGCGTCCATGCTTCTCCTGTCAGGACTGATCGGTGCGTATCATTTAGGGAGGCCACATAGGCATTAACAGGCCTTGCCGCTGAGGCCGTAAGTTTTGGTCGAGGTCATTTAATATGCGCCCAGTCAATCGGTTCGGCGTGCTTAGTCACAAGCGCCAAATCAGGTCCATGAAGGATAATCAATGATCGCATCCGTGCCTATGGAGCATGGTCTCATCCTCGCTGCCATTCTATTTGCCCTCGGGCTGGTCGGCGTTATAGTCCGGCGGAACATCGTGTTCATGCTCATGGGCGTCGAGATCATGCTGAATGCAGTGGGAGTGGCCTTCGTTGTCGCCGGCGCACGTTGGGGACAGGTTGACGGCCAGGTCCTGTTCATTTTTATCCTTACGATGGCCGCGGCCGAAGTATCCGTAGGCTTGGCGCTCGTTTTGCAGCTTTACCACAGTTTCAGAACTCTCGATGCTGATGCAGCAAGCCGGATGAAAGGATGAATCATGAACCGCATAAACGCGCAACCAGAACGATGGTCACGGTTCCCATCGTTGGGCCTTTCGCAACATTACGGTAATTTTTTTAGATTGCCATGCTGAACCTTCTCTTCCTCATACCTGTGATCCCGTTTGCCGGCTTCCTTGTCCTGGCCTTGCTTGGCCGCCGCCTATCGAATGCATCCATTGCCTTCGTGGGCGTCGGCTCAGTTGGTATGTCCGCGCTTTTGTCCGTTTCCATGGCGATTGATTTCATGACGAACCCGCCGGCGGGCCGTGCATTCACCCAGACTCTCTGGACGTGGATGAGGGCCGGCAGCTTCACACCGACAATATCATTCACCCTGGATGCGTTGTCACTTGTCATGATGCTGGTCGTGACAATCGTAGGATTTTTCATTCACCTCTACTCATCGGAGTTCATGCAGGATGAAGACGGCTACAGCCGTTTTTTCGCTTTCATGAACCTCTTCGTGGGCTCCATGCTCACCCTCGTGCTCGCCGACAACCTGCTGCTCCTATATCTCGGATGGGAAGGCGTGGGACTCTGCAGCTATCTTTTGATCGGCTTCTGGTACAGGGACGCCTCCAACGGACAGGCTGCGCGTAAGGCCTTCATCGTGACGCGCATCGGCGACACGTCGATGGCAGTGGGGTTATTGTTCCTGTTCACGCACCTGGGCACTCTCAACATCCAAGATCTGATGCAGAGCGCACGGAATCAGTGGGCTTCCGGGTCCCCAACGGCCGTTCTTGCCGCAGCGCTCCTGCTCGGCGGTGCCCTCGGCAAATCGGCCCAGCTTCCGCTGCAGGTGTGGCTACCCGATGCCATGGCTGGCCCCACGCCCGTCAGTGCCTTGATCCACGCCGCGACCATGGTGACCGCCGGCGTTTACCTCGTTGCCCGCACCCATGTCCTGTTCACCTTAGCCCCAGCCGTGCAGTCCGTTGTGGCTTTGATCGGTGCGGCAACCCTGTTGCTCGCCGCATTCAGCGCTCTTGCGCAGAATGACATCAAACGCGTCCTGGCCTATTCTACTGTCAGCCAAATCGGTTATATGTTCCTCGCCCTCGGAGTCGGTGCGTGGTCTGCCGCCATCTTCCACCTCATGACCCACGCCTTTTTCAAGGCCCTCCTTTTCCTCGGCGCCGGCGCCGTGATCCTCGCTCAGCACCACGAGCACGATATGTTCAAGATGGGCGGCCTATGGAAAAGACTTCCGATCACGTTCTGGACCTTTCTTATCGGTGCTTCCTCCCTCTCGGCCTTGCCGCTCGTGACCGCCGGTTTCTACAGCAAGGATCTCATACTCTGGCATGCCTGGTCCTCGGCAGAGGGGAGCAAAGGTCTCTGGGCCGCTGGGCTGCTGGGCGCTTTCATCACCCCGATTTACGCTTTCCGCATGGTCTTCATCACATTCCTCGGCGAGGAGAAGATGGCTGTGAGCCATAAACCGGGGACTCGCATGGCTGTTCCGCTTTTGATCCTCGGTCTCCTTTCGATTATCGGCGGTTTCGTGGAACCTCCCGAAACGCTCGGGAACCTTCGGCCGTTCTCATCGTTCATGCAGAGTGTGTTCCCTGAGGAGGGTGTTGCGCTGCCCGCGCGTGAAAGCGCAGAGATGATCCTCCAAGTCATTGCCTCGCTCGTTTCAATTGGGGGCATCTTCATCGCCTATCTGTTGTTTCTCCGCAAGCCACTGTATGCAAAAACCCTGTCGAAGACCCCCGGCTGCTCGATACTCCAGAGGTTTTGGTTCTCAGGGTGGGGCTTCGATTGGCTCTACGACACGATCTTCGTCCGGCCGTTCATCTGGCTGACAAGGACCACTAAAGACGATTTCTTTGATTTCGGCTACACAGGGATAGCGTCTCTGACCCGCATGGCACATGGCCTCTTGATCAAAACGCAGACCGGCAATATCCGGTGGTACGCCATCGGGATCGCGGTTGGCGCTGTGGTGTTCCTTGGGATTGTCATATTTTGAACGCAAAGTTTGATCACTTAGATTCGATATCCTAATGTCTTTCACGGCTTGCATGAAAGTTAGATTCCAAAAGGACAGGCACTTATGATCCTCGCATGGCTCATCATCATCCCTCTGATCGGCGGACTGGCGGCATGGTCCCTAGACCGCAACAACAGCGCAGCAGCCAGGTGGATCTCGCTTGCCTCTCTCGTGGCTGACGGATTCCTGCTCCTGTCCCTCTGGTCGGCGTCTTCGGCACCTTTCGCTCTTGAGCGCGGCGCATGGCTTGTCGAGCACAGCCGGACCTGGATACCCCAGCTCGGCATCAGTATCCACCTGGCGACAGACGGCTTGAGCCTGCTGTTGATGACACTCACCATCTTCCTCGGCATCGCGTCCGTAATCTGTTCATGGACGGAAATCCGCGAGCGCGTCGGGTTCTTCCACTTCAACCTCCTATGGATACTCGCAGGTATTCTCGGTGTTTTCACGGCTCTAGACCTGTTCCTGTTCTATTTCTTCTGGGAGCTGATGCTGGTCCCCATGTACTTCATAATCAATATCTGGGGTCACGAGAACAGGGTATATGCTTCGCTCAAGTTCTTCATCTTCACCCAGGCCGGCGGGCTGTTCATGCTCCTGTCGATCCTCGGCCTGTATTTCGTCCACGGAAGAAATACGGGCATCTATACCTTTGACTACACGCTGCTCCTCGGCACATCCCTTTCGCCGACCGCTGCAATGTGGCTCATGCTTGGCTTCATCATCGCCTTTGCCGTGAAGCTTCCCGCAGTGCCGTTCCATCCGTGGCTCCCCGATGCCCACACCGAGGCGCCAACCGCCGGCAGCGTGATCCTTGCCGGGCTGCTGCTCAAGACCGGCGCGTACGGTCTCATTCGCTTTGTCCTGCCGCTCTTCCCCGGAGCGGCGGCCTCACTCGCACCGACTGCCATGGTCATCGCCGACATCGGCATCATTTACGGTGCCGTATGCGCCTTCGGCCAGACCGATTTGAAGCGCCTTGTGGCGTACACCAGCGTCAGCCATATGGGCTTCGTCCTGCTCGGCATTTTCGCCGGTAACCTGCACTCGCTCACAGGCGCGGTCATCCAGATGCTTGCCCACGGTGTGAGCACCGGCGCACTTTTCATCATCGTCGGCATGATCCAGGAGCGCATTCACACCCGTGAACTGGACAGAATGGGAGGATTCTGGGCCGTGGTCCCACGCTTGAGCGGCGTCGGGCTCGTCTTCGCCCTGGCATCACTCGGTCTACCGGGTCTCGGCAACTTCGTCGCAGAGTTTCTAGTGCTCCTCGGCTCGTACCGAGTTAATGCTGCGATCACGGTACTCGCGGCAACAGGCCTGGTCCTCTCGGCAATCTACTCCCTTTGGATCGTCCAACGCGCATTCCACGGAGCCGTCAAGGAAGGCATGCGGATGCCTGACCTCTCAATCCGCGAAACGGGCATGATGACGGTCTTGATCATCGCGATATTCTGGATAGGGCTCCGCCCGCAGCCCCTCCTGAACGCGTGCGGACCGGCATTGGACGGCATCCTGCATGGCGTCTCTTCGGTTCAGACAACGGAGCGAGGATATACGAAATGAACGCATCTGACCTCTTCGCGCTGCAGCCTCTCATCATCATTGCCGCCACGATAATCATGGTCATGCTCGTGATCGCTTTTCACCGGAGTCACAAGCTCACCGCAATCCTAACCCTCGCAGGACTCGCTATCGCCGGAATGTCCCTGACAGCGGTCGCCTGCGTGATTCCGCGGAGGATAACGCCGCTTCTGATCCTCGACTACTATGGACTTTTTTTCTCGGGACTGATCTTCGCCGCGAGCTTCTTCGTGGCTGCGCTTTCTTACTCGTATCTTGAAATTCACGAAGGCCACCGCGAAGAATTCTACCTTCTTCTCCTCCTCGCTACGCTCGGTTGCGCCGTGCTCTCCTTAAGCATGCATTTTGCCTCGCTCTTCCTCGGGGTAGAGATCCTGAGCGTATCGCTCTATGCGTTGACCGCTTATCTGCGTCACCGCGACCGGAGCATCGAGGCGGGCGTCAAATACCTGATCCTCGCCGCTGTATCGTCTGCGTTCATACTCTTCGGCATGGCCCTGGTCTATGCTGAGACCGGCAGCATGGAGCTTGTCCAGATCGCTGCCCGTGCCGCATCAGAAGGCGTTCACAGGCTGGCATTCACATCCGGCCTGGTGATGATCATCGTAGGTCTGGGCTTCAAACTGGCCGTTGTGCCGTTTCACCTGTGGACTCCCGACGTATACGAAGGAGCGCCCGCTCCGGTAACTGCTTTCGTGGCGACGGTCTCGAAAGGCGCCGTCTTCGCGCTCGTACTCCGCTACTTCTCCGTAACCGGCATCCTAACCAACCGGTCCTTGTTCGCAATATTCACTATCATTGCTGTCGCCTCTATGACCACCGGCAACCTGCTCGCCTTGCTGGAGAGCAATGTCAAGCGGATCCTGGCATACTCTTCGATATCGCACCTCGGATATCTGCTCGTGACGCTGCTGGCAAGCGGGACCGCTGCCATGACCGCGGCGGCTTTTTACCTGACCGCGTACTTCATCACCACCCTCGGCGCTTTCGGCGTGGTGTCGGCTCTATCGGTAAAGGACCGGGATGCCGACAGCATGAACGACTATACCGGCCTTGCCTGGCGCAGCCCCTGGCTTGCGGGAGTCTTCACCGCCATGCTGCTCTCTTTGGCAGGCATTCCGATAACTGCAGGGTTCGTCGGAAAATTCACCGTCGTTGCGGCAGGCGTGGCATCAGGCCTCTGGTTCTTAGTAATCGTCCTCGCGGTGAACAGCGCGATTGGGCTCTATTATTATCTGCGCATTATTGTCGCCCTGTATTCTCGCGCCGAAATAGAACATGCGCACGCTCCCGAGCTCTCGCGCACAGACAGCGCTGCGCTCTCAGGGCTCACGGTTCTTTTGATCTGGATAGGTGTATATCCGGAACCGATTATTGAATTGATAAGAGAGACAATGCGTTGTTTGATCTGATTATTTCCACCGCAAAGGTCGCAGAGGACGCACTGACTAACGTTACAAACTGATAGTTGCGCCAATACTTATCGTACATGCGGGTCCACATTCGCATGATACGGATCATTCGACTCGCTGGGTTTGATCATTCCCTCTTCACGCCCTGCGATAAACCGGGAGGTTCTCATGCACGACCTTGAAAGCATCGCCAGACTCATTCGTTATTACAGCCTCGTTTCCACCACTCAGGCAGGCTCAGGGCATCCAACATCCTCCCTCTCTGCAACGGACCTTATGACCGGCCTTCTGTTCGGGGGGACATTCCGGTTCGACCCTGACGATCCCCGTCATCCGAACAACGATCGGCTGGTCTTCTCGAAGGGGCATGCCTCGCCGTTGTTCTATGCACTTTGGGCTGCTGCTGGAAAGGTGACGGAGACAGAGATCATGAGCCTTCGGAAGTTCGGCAGCCCCCTCGAGGGGCACCCCACCATGGCGTTCCCCTATACCGAGGCCGCTACCGGCTCCCTAGGACAGGGACTTTCAATTGGAGTGGGCATGGCCATGAACGCGAAGTACATCGACAGGCTGCCGTACCGGACCTATGTGCTCCTGGGGGACAGCGAGATGGCCGAGGGCTCCCAATGGGAGGCGATGGAAATCGCCGCCTACTACAAACTCGATAACCTCGTCGGCATCATGGACGTGAACCGGCTCGGACAGCGCGGAGAAACGATGTACGGCCACGATCTCTCCGTGTACAAGGAGCGGGTGGCGTCCTTCGGGTGGGAGCCGGTCGTCATCGACGGCCACCTCCTGCCTCAGGTTCTGGCTGCCTATGAACACGCCCTTCAGGTCAAGAAGAGACCCACAATGGTCATCGCCAAGACCCTGAAAGGCAAGGGCGTATCCTTCATCGAGGACAAGAACGGCTGGCATGGAAAAGCGCTCAAAAAGGACGAACTCGCGAGGGCGCTCGAAGAACTGGGACCCATCGACAGGACGATAAAGGGTCAGATAGCAAGACCGGAAAATATCAGGCCCGAGGAGCGATCGGCCCAGAGGATCCGTTCCGTATCCTACACAGGTGAGAAACCGGTCTCCACGAGACATGCCTACGGGAGCGCCCTAGTGCGCATTTTCCCACGGTTCACGGATATAACGGTCCTCGACGCGGAGGTGAGCAACTCCACGTTCTCCGAACTGTTCAAGGACGTGCACAAGGATCGATTCTTCGAGATGTTCATTGCCGAACAGAATATGGTCGGCGCTGCCCTCGGCCTCTCCGTCCGAGGCAAGATGCCTTTTGTCTCGACCTTTGCCGCGTTCCTGACCAGGGCCTTCGACCAGATACGGATGAGCCAGTATTCGCATGCGAACATAAAATTCTGCGGTTCCCACTCAGGCGTGTCCATCGGCGAAGACGGCTCGTCCCAGATGGGTCTCGAAGACATCGCCATGTTCAGGACTCTTTTGGACAGCATCGTGCTCTATCCTTCGGATGCCGTATCCACGGAAAAACTCGTAGAGGCAATGGCGGAGCATACGGGGATCGCTTATCTGCGTACCACGAGGAAAGACACGCCTATCCTGTACCGGAACGATGAAGTGTTCCGCATCGGCGGCAGCAAGGTGTTGAAATCGAACAAGGCCGATGTGGCAGCTGTCGTGGCGGCAGGCATCACGGTCCACGAGGCGCTCAAGGCTTATGAGGAACTGAAGGCAGGGGGGATCTATATCCGCGTGATAGACCTCTACAGCGTGAAGCCCGTAGACACGAGAACGCTCACGGAGGCCGCAGACGATGCCGGACGGATCATCACCGTCGAAGACCACTTCGCCGAAGGCGGAATCGGTGAAGCCGTAGCGGGCGCTCTCGCCGCTCACCCGGCGCCGGTATATTCACTCGCCGTGCGGAGGATGCCGAAGAGCGGCAAGCCTGATGAGCTTCTGGGGTATGAGGAAATATCGAACCAGACAATCGTGCAAAAAGTCAAGAAGATCATGAAAGGACGCAGAGGACCATAAAAATGAAAGCACCAGCAATAAAGAGATGCGTTTAGATTGATGAACCCCAGATGGTGCAAATATAATGTACATGAAACGCATCCGGCTGTCATGAACCAATATGACGTTACGAGGTTCATGCTCAGCCGGAAAGCTGATATTCAGGTTGCGATTCTCATGGCGACTTTCAACCCCGGAACACGACGAAAGGCCTGACTTTCGTATCATTCTAGCTCGGAGGATCCGGCCGAAACCGCTCCCTGCCAAACGACTATATCATGAAATGAAGATTACATCGGTCCGCCGGGTTACGGAAAATGGCGTCGTAACCGGCTAAGAACGGCTGGTGAGGAATGGTTATCAGGAATTAAGTCAGACATTCGTCTTGATGCTCTCCTCCTGAAGCCCAAGTACGCTCTCGACGATATCGGCGAGGAGCTGGTCATGGTCATGGTTCAGGGTGAATATCCGGCACTGGACCACGCGCGCAGGAATATAATCGAAGAAATCCTTGAGTGGTTCTTTTTCGACCTTCCGCGTCGAGGGATTGAACACATAGATCTGGCGCTCGCCCATCATGAGAGGGTTGATCGGCCGGGGGTCCTGGCTTGCCATGTCCACCCGGAAATCGAGTTCCTTCAGCTTCGGCGGCAGGCTTTTTTTGATGCGTTTTACGAGATCAGCCGCATCGATGATGGTCTTCCCTTTTTCGAACGCGCGCATCGAAAGCGTAATGTCGTAGGCCATCTTCCACTTCACTTCTCGGGAGAGGATGGCGGCCCATTCACGACCGAGCTTGGCCGTTGAGCCGTCCTCTCCACCCCCCCATTTCCTCACCGCCTCGAGGAGGGACCAGTCGGTGAGTTCGAGATATTCATTGAGATTTTCAACCGGATTGTACGGGAAAAGCGAAGCCATCGTTTCCTTGAACAACTCCTTGAGATGTTCGTCAATAGCTCGTGTTGTACGATGATAGTAGACGTTCGTGTACATGTATAGACGGGCGTTCAGGAACATGTTCAAGGCGGTTAGGCCGGACTTATGGAGCGTGAGGCCTTTGTCCGTGAAAAACGTATAATACATCAGCCGATCGATGTCGACCGCGCCGATGGCAACCCCGCACATATAGGCGTCGCGCAGCACATAGTCGAGGTTGTCCACGGTATAGATGCCCGAAAGCAGCGGCTGAAGGAACTGGAGCCACCTTGGCTGCTTTGCAGTCACTATTGATCCCTTGCCGATAAGGAAAGCTATCTGATCGGGACTCAGACGTTCGCCCTTGGAGAACTCCCCGGCTGGGCCGCGGCGAATCGACTTGATGATTTCCGCGAGCTCCGTCCTGATGATGTGCTGGCCGAGTTTTTCGTGGGTCAGCCCGAACTGCTCCAGGTAATTATCGTCAAAAAAATGGCCAAAGGGGCCATGACCGACATCATGGAGGAGCGCTGCCACGCGCAGGAGCTCTTCTACGTAGTTTGTGGACGGACAGTCTGGAACGGCTGCCTTGAGCGATGGATAGAGGTGCCTTGCGAATCTGCCCGCGAGGTGCATGGCGCCGAGGGAGTGCTGGAACCTGCTGTGTTCGGCTGAAGGGTATACCCACCGGGCGCTCTGGAGCTGATAGATCTGCCGCAGGCGCTGCAACCAGGGGGTATCGATAAGGTCCTTTTCGGTCTTCTCTCCTGTCACACGAGGCGTGGTGAACGAGATATACCCATGGACGGGGTCTCCGAAGAGAGCGGTACCGTCATAAAATTCCTCGCCCCGCGTAAGCTCGCGCATGGATTCATTATACCGTGAAATCAGTCGTAGTCAATCTGAAAATCCCGAAGGACACCCTATCTATCCATAGTGATGCGCAATAAAGAAATATGAGAAAGTGCCATGCGGAATAATATCAGCCAGAGAGGGGGAAGATAAGACGGGCTTGCACGATGTAGCCATCTGCCGTCATGGTCGACAACCGACGTGTTTCCCGCTTTTTCGTTTCAGGGACAGCATGAGAAAAATTGTTGATCATCTCCCCGAGCGGCCTAAATCTCAGATTGCTGCAATCGCTTCACCTAGTCAAGATATACGCCTTCGCTCCTTCTTCGAGGGCATAAAATATTGACTGCAAGTCTGTTTTGGAAAGAGACAGGCTCGGGACATCCGCCTGGTAGGGAGCCCGGGGAGGGCGCTTCCACTGTATGACGAGTGACTTCCCGAAGACCAGAACATGCCTCTGACCAGGATCCTCTCTTTTCTTCGTGAGGGTCAGAGCCCCGGGTCCGATCGAGCCGGCAAGCTTTGGCGACGCCTTAAAACGGAAATCCTTAAGCACCCGGTTCTTGTACTTGAGCTGTCCCGCCCTCGAGCCGAGATTGATGATCAGATACTTGGAGTCCGCCGCGTAGAGCACTTTCTCGAAAAGCAGGAAGTCCTGCTCGCGCCGCAGCGTCTCGATCTTCTTGTTCAGCTCCTCGCGCTGCTGCAGGAGTTCTTCGCGCTCATCAGGTTCCTGTCCGTTCCCGTTCATCCCAGCGAGAAACAGCGAGAGCAGGAGAAGCAAGTGCACTGCCGCAGTTTTCATCGTAGCACTCCGTACACGGCGCTAATAAATGTACACTTTGGTCCCGATCTTTACAGACCGATACAGCGTCTCAAGGTCCTTGTCTCCGACGGAAATACATCCGTGGGTAAAATGGGTCCCCAAGAGGTCGGTATACTTGGTCCCGTGGATCTTATAGCCGTTCCCGAGGATGAGCGCATACTTACCGAGGACGCCGCGCACGATCCTGTCAGGGTCATTCTCCGGTGGCACCGGCATGTTTTCTTCAGCGTATGACCAGTCAGGCCTGATCCAGACGGGGTTACGCTCCTTGCCGAGAACCTTCAGCGCTCCTGTAGGGCTTTCGAAATACCAGCTCCTTCCTGTCTCTTCCTGCACAAACTGCCGACTGCCCGTTCCCACCACCGCTGTCATCAGGGTCTTCCGCCCCCGCCTCATCGTCAGGCGGTTGCTCTCGGTGTCAACCACCAGGTATATCTCATTGTCGTCGATTTGCTTGAGCATCTTCCTCAAGCCTTGGTTTTCCTCTTCGAGAGCGGCCTCATCCTGCTCCATGGCATGCACCTGCGCCCTGAGCTCGTCGGTCGTATCAGGCGCTACGGCATCCAACGCCCCTGCCAGAGAAGGTGCTGCAAAGCTGAAGGCGAGAAGAAGAACGATCTCTATGACTTTTTTTGCAGTCTGCATCCCTTATCAAACTCGACTTCTGATCTTTTCATACTGAACCGGCCAAAGATTCCCCGGCTGCAACTGTAACAAAGTTGTGCTTTGCGCACTTTTGTGATCTCGCGCCCGCATAGTGGATTCCTTCGAATCTATAGAAATATCTTCCCCGGGTTCAGGACATTGTTCGGATCAAGCGCTTGTTTGATATGCTTCATTGCAGCCAGCGCAGCGGGCCCGACCTCCATAGGCAGGTAAGCAGCCTTGGACAGGCCGATACCATGCTCTCCGGTAATGCTTCCTCCCATCCGTAACGTTGCCTCAAAGATCTCCTTTACCGCCGCATCGGCCTTCGGCATCTCCGTCTCATCGATCATTATATTCGTATGGATGTTCCCGTCACCCGCATGGCCGAAATTCACGATCAAAAGATCGTGCCGCTTCGCTATCACTTCGATCTCGCGAAGGATATCAGGAATCCTGCTCCGGGGAACGACGATGTCTTCATTTATCTTTTTCGGTTTTATCGCATACAGCGCCGGAGAGATCGAGCGCCTCGCCTTCCAGAGCGACTCCCTCTCCGCGTCAGTTTCCGCTTTCTTGATACGGGCCAGCCCGCCCTCAGCCACGATCTCAGTAATTCGCGCGCTCTCCCGCATCGTCGAATCCACTGTCCCGTCCAGCTCGATAAGCAGCATGGCTTCGGCACCGCCCGAAATGTCTTCCTTCAGATGGCCTTCAACGGCGCGGAGCGCATACCGATCGACAAATTCTAAGACACACGGGATGATGTGGCTAGCGATGATCTTGGATACAACCGATGCGGCACTTTCGATGTCGCTGAAAAAAACAGCTATTGTCCGCACGCTCTCGGGTAGAGGCAAGAGTCTCAATATGATGATGGTGGCTACGCCGAGCGTCCCCTCGGAACCGACTATAAGTTTCGTGAGGTCATAACCCGCCACACTCTTGGCCGTGCGCGCGCCCGTCTTGATGATCTCCCCCGTCGGCAGCACCACCTCGAGCCCCAGGACGTAGTCCTTGGTCACTCCGTACTTTACGGCACGAAGGCCGCCAGCGCACTCGGCCACGTTGCCACCGATAGTGCAGAATTTGTGGCTGGCGGGGTCCGGCGGATAGAATAAGCCTCGCGCCTCGACCTCCCGCTGCAGGTCTGCCGTTACCACGCCTGGTTCGACCACGGCAATGAGGTTCTGCTCGTCTATCTCGAGGATCTTGTTCATCCGTTCGAGCGAGAGGACGAGCCCGCCCTGGATTGGCACGGAGCCGCCGGACATGCCGGTTCCCGCGCCGCGTGGTACAACCGGGAACAGCTCCCGGTTCGCAAGGCGGAGGATCTCTGACACCTCGCGCGTAGAGGCTGGCCGGGCGACGGCCCACGGAAGCTCTTCCCGCTGCGTGGCGTCGTAGGAGTAAACAACGAGTTCTTCGGGCGATGTGGAGAGATTGGCAGGGCCGACGATCTTTTTCAGTTCTTTGACGACAGACGGCTTAAGCATACACGGCATAATCGATATCGGGGAACAGATTGTCCCTGTATTCTATATCGCCGAGCCATCCTTCGTCAATATGATTTGCTTTGATATCGTCATACAATTTCGTGAACTGGAGTATGTGTTCCTTCGTCCTCTTGATGGCGTATGCCACGTGGCTTCCCGTTTTGAGGATGAACGCCCAGTCCGAGCTCTGGGCCAAAAGCAATTCCCGCGCTGCCTGGTTAAGGGCTCTGCGCAGAAGCCCCTGAGCTCCCGGGTGGTTTTGCGCAAGCTCGACCATGCGTTCCGCTGCCTTGTGCAGGTGGCGATAGATCCAGTCGTTCGAACCGTCGAGCCATACCTCGGCATAGCCTTTGTACCCCCAGCTCGATGTCGAGGGAGTGGCGACCTGACAGCTGGGGTTTTCCGTCAGGTATTCAGGCGGCGTTATCAGTCGCACGGTCTTCTGGTCGAAGACAGCCTTCCTGAGAAGGAAGTTGATCCAGTCCGGGCCCTCGAACCACCAATGGCCGTAGAGCTCCGCATCATAGGGCGCCACGATGATCGGCTTCCTGTTCTTGAAGATATCCGAAAGCCACTCGACCTGCTTCTCGCGGTTGAACAGAAAATTGCCCGCATGTGCTGCCGCCTTCTCGAGCGCCCAGTGCCGGATATAAGGGTCTTTACGGTTCGACGTACCAGTTATCTTGTAGTATTTGATCCCCAGGTTGACGCGTACCCCGTCCGGGTGGAGATAGGGTTTGACATAGTCATACTCGAGATCAAAACCCACGTCACGGTAGAACTCCCGGTAATTGTAATCTCCGGGATAACCCTCGATGGAGCTCCAAACCTGTTTGGATGACTCGATGTCTCTGCCAAAGGCGGCAACACCAGAAGGACAGTAGATCGGCGCGTACACGCCGTATCTCGGCCGGGGCGAAGCATGGAAGACGCCATGGGAGTCCGTAAAGAAGTAGCGGATGCCTGCATCTTTCAGGATCTCGTCGAGCCCTTCATAGTATCCGCACTCCGGAAGCCAAATTCCTTTCGGGGCCCTGCCGAGGTGTTTCTTGTGATGCTCGACCGCGATCATGATCTGTGCACGGACGGCCTTACGGTTCAGCATGAGCGGCAGGAATCCATGCGTTGATCCGCAGGTGACGATCTCAAGCTTGCCCAGATCCTGAAATTTCCTGAAGGCACTCACCAAATTGCGCCCATATTTTTCTTCGAACGTCAGGCGGGCGTTCTTGAACATCTCCAGGTACATGCGGGCAATGGGGTTGAACTCAGGCTGGTTTTTCGTTCGGTCTATTTCCTTCTCTGCGAGCTCGATCAGTTTGCCGATATGGCGGATATACCGGTGCTGGAGCAGCGGGTCCGTAAGCATGGCGATAAGTGTGGGCGTAAGGCTCATGGTGATGCGGAAATCCACACCGTCGTTCACCAAGCTTTCGAACACGTTGATGAGCGGAATGTAGGTTTCGGTGATCGCCTCGTACAACCAGTCTTCTTCAAGAAACTGGTCGTATTCAGGATGTCTCACAAACGGCAGATGGCCGTGCAGCACGAGCGCCAGATAGCCCTTTTCCATTCACCCTCCGATAAATAGTTCTCTTTTCTGCGCGGGAAATTACAAAAGAAAAGTCCATCCAGAGAAGGATGGACTTTCTTGCATCTTGCCTCCGGCAAGGCATACGGGCACGGGACCTTGCCGTATTCCGCTACTTCCTCTTTGCCTTCTCGCGGGAGGACATGCCGGGAGAGGAGATCTCTTGCATGCGTCTGCGACGCCGTACGATCTCCTGGGCCTGCTGCGATGAAATGCCACCAGGCACTCCCTCGGGGTAGCCGTACAGCTTCCAGAATTCCTCGTCCACGATCATCCAATTCTCGTCGATTACATCGGATGCGCCATCCCTCGGCATCGTGATATAGTTCGACCGAGCGAGCGTAAGGAACTTGCCATCGGGAGAAAGCAGGCCGAGATCGGCACAGAACGCATGGGTAGGCCTGCCGAGATCGAAATACCAGTTGCCGATCCTCTCAGAGACCTCCTGATCGTAATAGCCCAGGGCATTCCGGCCGTCGAACTGGACGCCGGTCACGTCGTAAATGCGCACGCACAGCCTGCTGTTCCAGCCGAACCATGCCTTTTCCCGATCTATCCTCGAGGGCGTCGCCTCCCAATACGCATAGGCCACGTAGGGGTCCCGCGCCATGAGGGCGATCTTCTCTTCGCCATAACCGAGAGGCAGTTCCTCGTAAGGGCGATTTGCGGACGTCGGCTTCTGTTCAGAGACAGGGCCTGTGTAGAATTTGGCTTCGGCGACGCGCTCCTGCGCCATAAGCGGCTCCTCGACGCCCGCCGGCATTTCCCACCTGCGTGCAGGGGCTTTGGAAGGTTCTTTGACCGTCTTCACGACAGGCGCGGAACCTGATGCACGACCCGCCGGCCGCTTCGGAGCTGCCGCTTTTTTCTTAGCTGCCGCTTTTTTCGGAGCTGCCTTCTTTTTCGCAGCAGGCTTTTCAGCTTTCGGCCGCGTTCCTGACGCCATTAACGCTTTGATGACATCATCTTTCTTTGCCCCAGCGGGCAGCGATATCTTTTTCTTCTTGGCCAGGGCTTTGAGTTCCGCTACGGTCTTTGCCGCTAATTCAGCTTTTTTCATCTCAAACCCCCTTTATTTCAGCATTGAATTACCCTCTCAAATATATCACAAAATACGGCATTGTCAAACTTATTTCCTGTGACAAACTTCACATGTTTTTGACAAACATGCTCAAAGGTCTTATACTGCGCGCCATGAAAGCCCGCGTCGTTATAACCGGACGGGGAGGTCTCACACCGCTCGGCAACAGCATAGTATGTCCCCAACCGCGCCGGGAAAAAGGATCTTCACACCGCCCTTTCCAACTCTCTTGGCTTCGGCGGGATCAACGCTTCTCTCGTCCTGAAGAAATTCCTAATGAACAATTAAGCAACCTTCAAAAAAATCAAGTCGTGAACGGCAATTCTTATATGACATTTCAAATTAAAATTCATGAATTACTTGAAACCATGGCCGGACGATGCCGGCACTGTTGCTCAAACCATAGAGGCCTGCACGGCGGCTATTTCCCCCTTTAGAGAATCATCGAGCACCGGGCGTGCTGAAAAAACCCGGGATAGGAATCCTGTCGAAAGGGTTATCATTTTCACTGTACTGTGATACAATGAAAGAATGAAAAATTCCGGGAAGAAGGTCAATCAATCCGGGAGAGGGTCTGACAGGACCGAGATATTAGTTGTTCGGAACAGGGGTCCTTTCATCTTCAGAAAGGTGCGGCTCACCATAACCAAAGGTCCGGACAAAGGGAAAGAGACCATGCTCCAAAAGCCGGTGGTCCTGATCGGATCGCTCGCTGAGAACGATCTCGTGCTTACGGACCCAACCGTTTCCCGCAGGCACGCGGCGGTCGAAGAAAAGGCCAACGGCTATGTGATCCGCGACCTCGACAGCACCAACGGGACACAGCTTGACGGCATACGGGTGCGCGAAGCGTATCTCTCGCCGGGTTCCGTCATAAGCCTGGGGCAGACCGAGATCTCCTTCTCACCGCTCGAGGAGCGCGTCGAGATCCTGAAAAGCGACAGAGACCGCTTCGGCGAGCTCATCGGTTCATCCCCCTCGATGCAGGAGGTCTACGGCATTCTCGAACGCATAGCGCCTACGGACGTTACCGTGCTCCTTGATGGAGAGACCGGCACGGGCAAGGAGCTCGCGGCCCGCGCCATTCACAGCAACGGCCGCAGGTCCGCCGGCCCCTTTGTCGTGGTCGATTGCGGTGCCGTGGCTCCGAACCTCATCGAAAGCGAACTCTTCGGCCATGAAAAGGGTGCATTCACCGACGCGGTCAAGTTCCGTCAGGGAGCCTTTGAGCTTGCAAACGGCGGAACCATCTTCCTTGACGAAATCGGAGAACTCTCCCTAGACCTTCAGCCCAAGCTCCTGCGCGCTTTGGACCAGCGGGAGATCAAGCGGGTGGGAGCAGACAGACCCGTAACGGTAAATGTCCGGGTAATCTCCGCGACTAACAAGGATCTCGAAAGAGAAGTGAAGGCGGGGCGGTTTCGCGAGGATCTCTACTACCGGCTCTCCGTGGTGCGCATATACATGCCCCCGCTCAGGAAAAGGAAAGAGGACATCGAGATCATCGCTGAGCACCTGCTTAAGGGCATATCCTCCGATATCAACAGGAAGATCACCGGCCTCTCGCCCGAAGCCTCGTCAGCGCTCACGGCATATTCCTGGCCCGGGAACGTGCGGGAGCTTAAGAACGTCCTCGGGCGCGCCGCAGCGCTTTGCGACGGCAAAAGGATCGAGGCAAAGGATCTCTTCCTGTCCGAGGGAAAGGATACAGCTACCCTCAAAGGACTGAGCGGCAAGACGCTCGAAGAGATCGAAAAAGCCGCTATCCAGGCGACTCTGAAATCCGTTTCAGGCAACAAGACAGAGGCCGCGAAAATGCTCGGCATTGCGTACTCGACGCTGTATGAGAAGATGAAGAAGTACGGGATGAGAGAGCAATGAGCTGTGATAATACAAATCCCTGCATCAACATATATAGGAATGAGAAAGAATCAGATCCGTGGGCACTTTCGTACCCTGGGCTTTTAGATCAAACAAAGACGTGAGCATTAGACCCATCCCGATACCTTCTTCGGCCACCTGCATCCACTTCCCGCACTTTTAAGTGAAGGAATGAAAAAACCAATCGTGGTATTAGCGGATTGTCCTCTTTGCACCATTGTTTCTCGCAGAATGCGGCCGCGAGGGACCAGTTCCACCAGCCGACACACAACTCCGCCCACGAAACACGCTGTACACGGCCCGCGTGAGCGCTGGGGTGCGTGACCTGGCGGGCAATGCGATGCAGAATGATTACTTCTGGAGCTTTTCGACCAGCAAAAAATAATTCATGTCTTTGAACGCTCTCTGAGGAGAATGGACCGTTATCTGGCTGCCATTCAATGGTACAGTCGGAAAGATGTCGACAACCCTCTCTACCTTATCATCTCAGTAACCGCAAATGCCGCGGCAGCGATCGCGGCGGCTTCGATAAGTATCCACGGCCAGGCTTTCTTGAATATGAGCTTGGGGTGGAGGATGCCCGCATCGGTCCGGACCGTTATTTTCGGACGATATTCCCTGCCGAATTTCATCTTGCTGCTCTCCACCCGGAACAGGAGCTGCGAAGACCCGGGGCTGAATGCCTGCGGTCTCGGCTGTATCCATAGGTCGTCTGTGGACAGGGTCCCCGTCGTTCCGCTGCATCCAAGCGCCGTCACAGGGACGCCCACCCAGCACGTTTTCCGCCACCACGGCAGTTTAATCGGTTTCCCCGCCTGTGCAAGGATGATCCTTCTCCCGTCTTGTGCCCGTAAAGCCGAATCGAACATCACTTTTTGGACCGCCTTCTTCATTTCAAGAGCGCTCTGGAAGCGCTTGTCCATGTCCGGCGCGAGCGCCTTTTTGATGATGGCCCCGGTCTCTCGGCTCAGCTTCGGATTCAACTGTTGCGGGTCAGGGAAGTCCAGGGGATTCTCCGACGGATTTCTGCCGGTGAGGCAATGGTGCAGGGTGGCTCCGAGGGAGAAGATGTCAGAGCGCACGTCGGTCTGGCCGCTCCCATACTGCTCAGGCGCAGCGTAGCCCGGTGTGCCGTAAACGTAAGTGTCCTCGTGCTTGTCCTCTTTAAAGAAGCGGGCGATACCGAAGTCTATAAGCTTCACCCTGCCGTCGCGCATAATCATGATATTCGATGGCTTGAGATCGCGGAAAACGATAGGGCGCGGTTTTTGGACGCTCAGGAAGTGCATGGTCCTGCAGATCTGGAGTGCCCAAGACAGGGCCAGCCCTTCGTCCAAGGGTCTTCCCTTCCGCTTCTCGAGGATCTTTTCCAGCGTCTTTCCCTTCACGAACTCCATGATGATGTACTGCCTGCCGGGCAAACTGAAGTAGTCGTAGACCTTCGGAAGGTTCGGGTGCGTGAGTCGCGCCAGGATCCTCGCCTCGTTTTGGAACTGGATTAGGGCGTCCTTCGCCTTCGCCGCGGATAGAGTGCCTGATAGAAGCTCCTTGGCTGCAAGGATCCTCCCGTCCTGGAACCGATCCGCCACTTTGTACACGCACCCCATTCCCCCGCTGCCGAGAGTCTCCAGGATTTCATATCGATTTTTTAACGTCCTTTTCATATAAAATAAAACACGCGCCAGGGTCGGAATTTATCCGGGTTAGCATAAACTTCTATCTGACCCTGGAACCTATGCTGCCTTAGCCCCGCACTTCGGGCAGAACTTCGAGTTTGTTTTCACCGAACTGCCGCACCCCGAGCAGGCGCGATGGCTTTCCTCGTTGAATACTATTCGGTTGCCGCCGATGTCTATGACGTCGCCGTCCTTGAGCGCATGCCTGCCCGAGATCCTTTCCTGGTTCACGAACGTGCCGGAAGCTGAAGATTTGTCTTCGATGACGTAACGTCCAGCTTCTCGCTTCACCTCGGCATGGAATTGCTCGATGGCGCTGTCCTTGAACAGCCCAAGGGCGTTGCGTTCGTCCCTGCCGATGGTCACGGTGGAGTTGACATCAACTTCTTTTTTCGTTCCTTTGCCGCGCACGAGGCTCAAATGGCCAATGGGGTAGCTCCGCTCCAGGTGCCTGATTGAAAGGGCCATAAGCCCTGCAACACTCATGAGCGGTACCGCGAAAGCCCATACCGGCAAGCTTCCTCCCGCGCCGAAAAGCGATGACTCCGGCTGGAAGAAGGAACGAACTGCCACCTGGCCGGATCGGAGCGAGATCGTTACGTTTCTGAGATATTCTCCTCGTTTCTCAGTCGTATAGCTGACGGCATATTCATTGTGAATCCTTCTGCTTATGCTCTCATAAATCTCTGCGAGCCCGTCTGCGGAAGGGGTGAAGAAATAGAAGCCGCCTGTTTCGCTGGAGATCCGCTCAAGTCGAGCGGTCCTAACGTCCGCACCGATTCCGATCACGTAGACGGAGACATTCGCCTTTATTGCGGCCTCTATCGCCTGGCCGATATCTAGCGCACCCCGGTTTGCAATGCCGTCGGTCAGCACAATAACGGCCCTCCTGCCGGAAATCCCCCGGACCGATTCCACGCCCCTGGCGATTGCATCAAAGAGCGCGGTGTGGCCGCCGGCCTGGATTGATTGGACCGCCTCCTTCAGCTCGCCCTGGTTGCTGGTCTGCGGCTTAAGCATTACCACTTTGTCGCTGAACGCGATAAGAGAAGCGCGGTCGCCCTGCTCCATGAGCGAGATGAACCGGAGCACCGATTCCTTTGCGCGCATTATCTTGTTCCCGGCCATGGAGCCGCTCCGGTCCAGCACTATCGCAGAGCTGAGGGGCTCACGCCCGCCTGCCGTCCCGGACGCCTTCATCTCCGCGATTTTGACAGGACGGCCGTTTTCCGTAAGCGTTGCGTCTTCCTTCGCGAGGCCGCGCACAGGCCTCCCTGCCTCATCAAGTATCGAGATGTAGGCCTTGACCCTGGGAAATGCGCCGAGGTCGAACTGGGTGATCTGGACCGAAGCGCCGTCGCCCGCCCATGCGGCATTCCCGTGAAGCGCAATCGCTCCGCAGAGCATGATCATGATCGCCGCGTACGCAACCGCTCTCCGCACTGCTGTGAACATCAGGATGATGCTCCCAACGCGGATGACGTCTCCGTCGGATAGGCTACCCCTCCGCGTCAGCTTGTGATTCACGTACACCACCTTTCCCAGCCGGTCTGCCTCGATAGAGTAGCGCCCTTTCTTCCGCTTGATCATGGCATGCTGCATGCCCACACCTTCCGCTCCAGAGAGACATACATCGGAGCGGTCGTCCCTGCCCACGATGTTCAGCTCCTTGAGGAGCGGGAATTCCCTGCCCAGGTGTCTTCCCTTTATTACCTTGAGCTTCGCTGATACGAACGCCTCCTCGACGAGGCTTATGAAGGCCCCGATGCACATGCCCAGCAACGAAAGTCCGGCCAGAGCAGACCATATGTTCGTTGCCGACAAGGCGGAGAAGAGAAGGCCTCCGAGGAATCCGCCGAAAGAGCCGCCGAGCAGTCCATAGAGGGAACGGTCGAGAGACCGAATCATTAGTCCACCGCTAATGCCGATAGCCGCACCAAGCATTGCCCATCCCAGTGCCACGGACAGGGTCATGGCGAGGGATGCCCTGAACCCTCCCAGGTCCGCCACCACTCTGCCAAGTGCGGAGAAAACCGTGTTGCCCAGAGCCGCGCCTGAAGCGCCGCCGAGGATACCCGCCGTGGCGCCGTATGCCGCGCGCTTCATTGCGGCATGGAACTGCCTGCCAGTGAGCGCTTCATGGCTCCAGATGAACCCTCCGATGCAGATGCCCGCAAGGGCGCCGAGCATGACCTCCGTAGGCAGTCCACCCCTGGCAGCGCCTGACACATACAGTACAAAGGCCCAAGCGGCTGAACCGCCGAGTGCGCCTGTTGCACCGGACATTAGTATCTTATGAGAGAATCTGCGCATGAGGCACCTCCAAAATCAGTAAATGGCAAGCAGCGATCAACAAACAAAAACGAGGGGCCGTGATTTGGGTTGACTCGTGACCCTTTACCTCATCAGAGAAAAACACAGAACTCACCTATGCGCTACAGAAACGATTCTGTGCTCTCCTTGCGAAGAGCATTATCTCTAACGGATGAAATCCTGGTCTTTGGCCCCTTGTTTATTTATGCGGCTTGGAGCGAGAACGCCAGCTTTCCGAACCTCACCTCGTCGCCGGGAGTTATCGTCTGCGGGACGTGTGGCTGAATGCGCTTCTTGTTCAGGTATGTCCCGTTCGTGGATCCCATGTCCTCGATAGTGAAGCCATTGCCCAGGCGATGGATGACCGCATGCTTGCGCGATACGCCGCCTTCGGCCCCCCCGAAGTTTGTGAGGTCAAGGTCGGGGAAAACCTCGCTGATAGGATCTTCTCTGCCGATAACCACATCATCCTTGGCAGGAATTTCCAGCTTGCTCCCATCGGCGGTCTTGAACACCAGGCTTGCCGAATCACCGCCGCTGCCGGCAGCAGGGTCCTGGATTACGCCCATTGTTTCGAGCTTTGCTCCGCACTCCTCGCAGAAGAGTGCACCCTCAATGTTTTCCATCTGACATTCTTTGCATTTCATGATTATACCCTCCTCTCGCTTTTTGAATCGCTTTCAAGCGGTTATGGTCGTGAAACCCCTTCGGGCAGCAGGTTATGTTCGTTTTCGACGGTTAACGCACAGTTGTCAGCCGGATGCCGGCATTGTCGCCAAATAAACGCTCCGCATCCGTGCTTCTTTCGCATCCTACGTCACCGTTCCGTCATTGCCTGTGTGAGCTTCCTGGTGCCGTATTCTAGCTTCTTTGTCCCTGCTGCCGTGAATGTACCCGTCTTCCTGAGAGACAGGATCTCCTGCTCCGCCGCCTTGGCCAGGTCATCCTCTCCCAGGTTCAGGAGCACCGTTGCCGCGGACCGGAGCTTCTGTGTGGCGGCTGCGATATTGCCCGCCTCTGCCTCGGTCAGAGCCCTGGTCTGGAGCTTGAACGCACTTACCTTTTCAACGAGGTTCATCACCTCTGAGTTCACTTTCATTGCGGCAGACGCGTCAGCAGAAAAGTTAACGAACATATCCGCCTTGACGCTCTTCCTTTTTGCGCCCTGCGACGGAATGTCATAGGTGACTTCCACTTGTCCCAGCCGGAACCTTCCCGCCTTCTGCGCCTGAACGCGGGCCTCGACGAGCATTGTTTGGCCCCGTTTGCCGTCGAGAGATCCGAGTTCGGCAACCACGTTGCTGCCGCTTACGGCCTTATTGCTCACATCGGCGATCATCGGGATCGTTGTGTAGACCTTGACCGGCTTTACTCCCCGGCTCAAGCGGGCAGTCACTTTCAGGTTCACAGCGGCAACAGACTGCATGCCCTCAACCTCCTGTTGGAACGCATCGAGGATCGAAATGGGGTTCTGGATCCAGTGCGAGTTGCCATGAGAGCGCTCGGCGAGCTGGAGGAGGAGCTTCTCGTTCCAATCCTCCCCGATGCCGATGCTGGTGATTGCAATGTTCTGCGCCCCCGCCTCGTCCGCGAGTTCGAGGCACGCATCCTCATCGTCCCATGTCTGACCGTCCGTAAGCAAGAGGATGCGGTTCACGCGGTTCTTTGCATATCCCTTCCGAACCTCGGCCAATCCTGCCTTGAGACCGTCTGAAATCTGGGTACCGCCGCGCGGAATCACCTTTGTGAGCCCGCTTTTGATCTCTTGACGGTTCTTTGCAGGCTGGTTCGCAACGAGCGTCTCCACCTGGTCATCAAAGATCGTGACTGAGACGAGATCGTCGTCGTTTAGATGATCGACGACATATCCCACGGCCTCCCTCAGATTGTCTATTTTCTCGCCGTCCATGGACCCGCTCCGGTCCAGCACCAGGCCAAAGTTCGCCGGCGTGGCTCCGAACATTATTCCGCTTTCTGCCTTGATTTCCACGAAAGCATACACCGCCTGCTCCGCTTCGGAGACCTGCAATGTATCCTTGCTCAAGAGACACCGAATCTTCATATCCTCTTTCATGATATGCTCCTCCTCTCCTTGTAACCGCGTGGAGCATACGGCAGGGTAAATACTAGAGTTTCCCTGCCCTCTGCTCGATTCCTACACCAACTTAACCACGACTGCAGTAATGTTGTCTTTACCACCATTATCATTCGCCGCCTGGATCAATTTCGTGCATGCTGTTGTCAGGTCCTCCTCCGTTGAACAGACCCTGTGGATATCTTCGTCCGTCACCTCTCCCCAGAGTCCGTCGGTGCAGAGCAAAAGGCTGTCACCTCTTTTCAGGTCAACCTTGAACGTGTCCACCTTTACATTCTCATCAGTGCCGATCGTGCGGTAAAGCAGGTTCGCTTTAGGGTGGGTCCTGGACTCTTCTTTCATCAGCTTTCCCGCCGATACCAGTTTCGCAACAAGCGAGTGGTCCTCCGTGATCTGTCTGATGGAGCCATTCTCGATCCAGTAGGTCCGGCTGTCACCTACGCTCGCGATGTACGCTCTCTCCCGCGCCATGAGGGCCAGCGTTAGCGTCGTTCCCATGATGTAGCCCTTGTTCACCCCTTCGCGAATGACTTCTGCGTTGGCGTGCTGCACCGCCCGCTCAAGCAGTTTCTCCGGATCGTAAACCCCCTTCGCGCTCTCCTGCACCTCTTTGCATACCGTCTCCACGGCCAGTCTGCTGGCTACCTCACCTGCATCGTGTCCACCCATGCCGTCGGCAACGATGAACAAGCTGCTCTCTTCAAGTGCCTTGCACGAGAAAAAATCCTCGTTGTGGTCCCGTATCAAGCCTGTGTCCGTAAGTCCGCACCAGACGAGAGACATTTCTGCCGTAGAACGCTGGGCCGTGCCTGCGCCCCCCTGAGGAGCAGAAGCAGGTAATTCTTCATTCGGCTCGGGTTTCAGCCTTACGGTATATGCGGGCTGGAGCACGCGAGTGTCTCCGTTGTTATGTGTAACGAATGATGACTGGGTAGTGTGCTGTTCTCCGGCACTGAAGAAGATTTTTTTCAAGCAGCTTTTCAAATCCTGTTTCATAGCATGCTCCTCACATTATCATCATGCTCTCTCGGAGCATTCATTATGCATCGAACATGCCAGGAAGGAAGCCAGCTTACATCGCGGCACAGTCGTGAGGGAAAAACGTTATGATACTGACGGTTATGATGTATGAAGCAGAAGAAAGGGGAATTGACGGGAGGCACGAGTAATATCGAATTATACGATAATCGAATAGTAGGTGTTTGAATTTCGAATACGGCGGGAGAGCGTCATGGTGCTCCTTGCGGGAAATCGCCTCGCTCGACTTGCGTGGTCATTCACATTCTTAATGGCATCGTCTCTTGCAAGGCAAGATCCGATTATTGCTCCAAGAGATACGGTGTTTATTCGCATCCAATTTTCATGCTCTTCACAGAAGACGTTCCTCTTTTTCCCCCAGATCAACCGCCTTTTTTATCTCTTCCTTGAGGTGCTCCGGGAGTCCCTTTATCTCGACATCCAAAAAGCCCCTGACGATTGCGGCAGTCGCCTCGTCGCTGGTCAGCCCTCGCGCCATTAGGTACTGGATCTCTTCCTCGGCAATCTTTCCGACTGCCGCCTCGTGGGACATATCAACGCCGCTCACTCTGCCATCCAGCTCGGGGATGGCGAGGATCGACCCCCGCTCGGATAGGATGAGCCCTCTGCATTCCAGATGTGCTTTGATTCCAGGAACCTCGCCAATCAAGCTCCCCCTGGTGACGATGGCGCCTCCCTTCGTAATCGCCCTTGCAATAACCTCTGCCCTGCCTCCCCTGGCCTTCAGGAAGACTTTGGAACCTACATCCATGTTAGACCCCTCCGGTGCAAATAAAATGGTATTATACCTCACGGTGGCGTTCTCGCCGACACAGTATGTGACGGGGTACATCTGGAGGGTTTTGACCGGTCTCATGCAGATGTAGTTGCTCATGAAAACGCCGTTATCATCCACGATCGTGCCTGTCCTCGGCCGGACCGCAACGTCCTCAGCCCAGTTATGGATCATTGTAAAGGTGACCTTTGCGTTCTTCTTTATGTAAAATTCTGATACGCCTATATGCAGCCCTGATCTCACGTGTTGCGATGTCGTGCAGCCTGTGATGATATGGAGCTCCGAGCCCTCCTCAGCTACTATCACGTTATGGACATTCTGCGCCAGCCCTTCCCCGGTCATGTAGAGACAGGCCTGCAGGGGAAATTCCGCCCGTGATCCGGGCAGCGCCCTCAAAAAGTATCCATGATGCTGCTGCAGCTCAGCCTGGGCAGTATACTTGTCAGCGTCCACCTGCACGGCCTTCCACCAGTAGTCGTTGAGCCACTCGTATTCTTTGAGCGCCTCCGTGGTGCTCATCACCTCGAGGCCGCTTTGATAGGCCGAAGAAAGTATGACCGAATGGTCCATCTGGAAAAATGACCCTGCCCTGCACGTCTCCTCCGCATCAATACCCACGGTGGCAGCCTGCTCTTTTACCTCATCAGTCAGTCCTGTTAATCGTTGAATCTCTTCATGCTCCTTCGCCTTGATGGAATACGAAGCGAGATCGAGGTCCGGGCCGAAGACGGCGGGTTTTTTCTCAGCGTTTTTCGCCTTATCCTTAACAGTTACATTCGGCATCGTACACACTCCTCATATCCTTTTGCCCTGATGTCCTCCAGAACATCCATCGGGTTGCCGGAGCACCTCACGGTGCCGTTCAGCATAACGTACGCCCTGTCGGCGTTGACATAATCCAGGATGTATCCGGCATGGGTTATGATCAGCCCCACTTTGGTCCTTTTGTCTTCTCTTTTATCTTTCTCAAGCAATTCATTGATTACGCGGCCCACAAGATTGATGTTAACGAGGTCCACGCCTGAGTCCGGTTCATCGAGCATTACGAATTCGGGGTTCTGTACGAGGAGTTGAAGAAGTTCGGACCGCTTGATTTCACCGCCTGAAAAGCCCAGATTGACATCCCTGTCCAAAAAATCGGTACAATTCAATTTCTCGGCGGCCTCGTTGATTCTTTCTTCCTTGAAAGTGCCCTTCTTTTCCATGCAGAGACGCAGCATGTCTCTAAGCCTAACGCCTCTTACCGCTGGAGGATGTTGAAATACGATGCCAATCCCAAGCCTTGCACGCTCATCTATGCTGCTTTTGGTGATCATCTCACCTTTGTAGATTATTTCTCCCGATTCCACCCTGTACTGGGGGATCCCCATGATTGTCTTCAGAAACGAGGTCTTTCCCGAACCGTTCGGCCCGAACAAGACGACGGTTTCTCCCCGGCCAACATGAAGATTGACGTCAGTGAGTATCCTTTTTCCTTCGACGCTTACGGACAACTTCCTGATATTAACCATGGTACAAACTCCTGCTTCTCAATTAAGAGCGGGAACGTAACCGGGCTCAAAGGCGAATTGATGCCAGAGAGATTGGGCATCCCTTGCCAGAACACTCTCTGGGCAAATGTCCTCGACATCAGACTGAATCGCCATAACAAGGAGTCCAGGAAGAGGATGACCTTCTATTTCTATTCTAGCACTACTTTTTCCGGCAGCTGTGAAACTTAATGCAATTCCTTGACCGGAAAATCAGGGGGGTGGGCGGAGCACAAAAAAAGCCGTCTTCAACATGAAGACGGCGGTAGTGGCAACGTAGTCAAATATCAGTGATAATTAACAGCTGCACGAAGAACCGCAGGAACTCGGCTGCATTCCGGTCAGCACAAAACCCTGCCCTTCATTAAAATCGATGCTTGTGTTAACGAGCATCCCTTTGGCGCGCTCTTCCACAAAAATCTTCAATCCGTCTAGCTCAAGGGTGGTATCACCGAGCTGAGCTGCTTTGGCTATGTCCATAGCCAGGGACGGGCTTCAGCCTCCAGGCACGACAAAAATCCTCACGCCATCCCCTGCTGATCCCTGCTTCTCGACAACTTCCTTGAATTTCCTCACCGCACTGTCTGTCAAACTTACCATTCTTCCTCCTTGTTGTTATTCTGATCCTGTCTGTTCTTGGCAGAATTATATCAAGAAATTTTATTATACCATGATATTCAAATATTTGCAACTGTTTTTTATATTCTTTTCATGAATTCGGATGAGAGAGTTGCTCCCCTTTCGAGCAGTTGAAACCGGTGAGCAAAAGTTTCTGCGGATTGCAAAGGCAGGGACATAAAAGAGTCTATAGCGGTTCCGAGCCTCTTATCTTGCAATATTCGACCGTAAAGTATTTTTTCTGGAAGATTCTGGCGATATTGACCAGGCCGATCAACACCGGGACTTCGACAAGGGGACCGATAATTGTGGCGAAGGCCACCCCAGAATTTATCCCGAATACCGCGACAGCGACCGCAATGGCAAGTTCGAAATTATTGCTAGCTGCCGTGAAGGACAAGGCCGCCGTCTTCGCGTAGTCGGTCTCCAGTTTGCGCCCCATATAAAAAGATACGACGAACATGACGATGAAATACGCAAGAAGAGGGACTGCTATTACGAGGACATCAAACGGGAGTCTGGCGATGCTATCCCCCTTAAGCGAGAACATCACGACGATGGTAAAGAGGAGGGAGACGAGCGTCAACGGGTTTATCCGCGGGACGAAGGTCTGATCGTACCACGAGCGGCCCTTGAGCCTGATCAAGGCGAAGCGGGTCGCCATGCCGGTGATAAACGGGATCCCCAGATACGTGAAGACGCTTTGTGCAATCTGCCCGATGGTCGCCTCCACGACCGCACCCCTCACGCCAAACGACGCAGGGAGCACAGTAATGAACACATAGGCGTAAGCGGAATAAAAAAAGACCTGGAACAGTGAATTGAATGCGATCAGACCGGCGGCGTATCCGGGGTCGCCGCAGGCTGGGTCGTTCCAGACGATCATCATTGCGATGCAGCGGGCGATGCCTATCATGATGAGTCCAACCATGTATTCGGGATGGGATCGGAGAAATATGGCTGCCAGAAGGAACATCAGAACTGGGCCGATGATCCAGTTCTGGACCAGCGACAATCCGAGTACTTTCTTGTTTTTGAATACCTCGCCGAGTTCCTCATATCTGACCTTGGCCAGAGAAGGATACATCATGAGCATGAGGCCGATCGCGATGGGGACATTGGTTGTGCCGACCTGAAATTCGTTGACGAAGGTCTCCATTGCAGGAACGAGATGGCCAAGTGCGACGCCGAGGGCCATTGCGGCGATGATCCACAGGGGAAGGAACCAACCTATGAATGAGGAGCTTTTGGCCGCTTTTTGCTCCACGGTTATGGTCCCTTTTGCGCTGATCTCGGACACAGCGCGCTCTATTTTCGCTCTGATCTCTTCCCTCGCACGACGGAACTCCTGCATGATCTTTTCCTCCGTGCCGACAGTCCCCACAGGGTCCTTGATAGGCCAGTGAAGACGCGTGATCTCCAGAGGGATCCATGAACATGCTTCCGCGGCGTTGTCGCAGAGGGTGATGACCACATCCATTCTCCTCAACAGGTCCTCGTCGATCTCTTTGGATTTCTGATGAGAGATATCGATGCCTGCTTCCTTCATGACGGCAACCGCGCGGGGGTGGAGACCGGCCGCAATAAGACCTGCGCTGTACGGCTCTATCAAGTCCTTGCCGAGCTCCCGCGCCAGCCCTTCAGCCATCTGGCTCCGGCACGAATTGCCCGTGCAGAGGAACATCACTTTTATCATCCTTATCTCCCGTGGCAATTACATTTGCCCCTCACGCAGACTCCTTTAATTTTCAGTGATTCGGCTGGTCCAGCAGATTCTGAATCCCGTCTGTCGTGAAGACCCTGCCTTGATCGTCCACAATAATGGCCTCAGCGCCGAGCTTTCTCACGATCTTCAACCCCTCTGCAGGACCAAGGATAAAAGGCACCTTAGTGAGAGGATCAATAAGAGCTCCCCTGTCCCCGATAAGAGTCGCGGAGATGACCCCCTTCGACGGCTTCCCGGTCCGGGGATCGATGATGTGATGATAACGCTTGTTCTCCCTGATGACGAACCGTTCGTAATCGCCGGACGTGGATATATATTTGTCCTTCATATCCAGGACGGCCAGGGTCTTGTCCCGCTCCCGCGGATGCTGCACGCCAATCCTCCAGGATGTTCCGTCCGCCCTGTTTCCCAACACCCAGATATCGCCGGCAACGGCAATAATGGCGTTGTTGATTCCGCGTTTTTTGATTATGGCTGCAGCCCGGTCTGCCGTATACCCCTTCATTCCGCCAAGATCCAAAATCATGCCCCGTTTCCTTAAAAAGACAGTCGATTCCTTTTCGTCAATGACTATGTTGCGAAAGTTCACAAGGGAACGGGCCCTGGCTATCTCCCCATCAGTAGGGACCTTCCCCTCCTTAAGACGCATCTGCCACAGGACAACGAGCGGCCCGATAGTCACGTCGAATACCCCGTTCGAGAGCCTGGAAACCTCATCTGCACGCTCCAAGACCTCGATCATCTCGGGAGAAACTTTAACAGGGTTCTTCCCTGCCGCAAGGTTGACCCTGGTGATCTCGCTGTCGTCCTTGTAAAGCGACATCATGGCATCAAGCCGTCGCAGCTCCGCCATCCCGGCTTTTATGGCTGCCTCGCCCTCTTCGGACGAACGCGCTACGACCGTGATCGTGACATCCGTGCCCATGATGGACTCGGTCTTCTGCATGGTTTTAGGCCTGCTGCAACCGGATGTGAGCAGGAGAAGCGCAAGAATTATGACGATGGGACGTTTCATGTCGATATCTCTGTCATTGATTGACCATGGGAATAACGATTGCATGATCGGGGAAGGAGAAAAAACGATGAACTATCCTTTACCGAGCTTCTTCTTTGCGAGATACCCCCTCGCCGCTGTCCTCACGGCAGCGGGCACGTTGCGGCTCTTTTCGAGCATGCTGAGATCGTGATCGGTCAGTTTATTGACAAAACCAAGTGAAATCCCCACCGGGGTCTTGGGATTGCTCACGAGATTCGAAGCGACAGCATATCTCTTGGACCACTCTGAATTTGAGCCAATCTTGCGCATGACATCCTCGCTCAGGTTCGTCGACTTGGAAAAAAACTCGACCTCGCCAATAGTGATCCTGGGGTTCTCCAGCACGGCAAGCGAAACCATCTTGCTCGACTCCCTGATCAGTAGAGACCGTGCGTCCTTGGCGCCAGACACCGCGAGCTTGATCTTCTGCGGGATCGTCATGGTCTGGAGCACCTGCAGCACATTCAGCTTCTTCTTTCCCCCTGTCTCCCTTCCTTTCACGTCCGCGCCTGCACCGGGCGCCGCAACGGCAGTCTCTGCCACGACCAGATCCATCACCCGGGTGCCCGCGATGAAGCTTTTTATCTCATCGGATCCCACCAGAACAATGAACGTAAGCGTAGTCTCGGACAAGTTTGGACAGCGGACGAGATCGCGAAGGATATTCTCGTCTTCGAAATAGACCTGCGCGATGCGCTCAAGGATGGTGTCTGGCGTGCTGACATCGAGGATGATGTTGCGAAGGGCTATCGGCGAGCAGTTCTCTACGTCCAGCGGAAGCAGCTTCCGTTTCCTGGACCGGGCGAATATCACCGCCCATTTGGATTGGGGGTCCATCTGCCGCCTCTCATAATTGCATCTGGATGGCGCTCCCGCGTCCACAATGACAGGCATGGATGATAGGGTCCACGCGTGAGGTGTTCCTTCGTCAAACCCGCATGCATCAGCGTTCTTTCAGGTTAAATCCTATTTCCCGAGGAGCCTCTTGGCCACGAGCGATGCCGTGCCCTTGGCGCGAAAAGCGGTAATGAACTCGACGGCCGATTTATAGGCCATATCCTCGATCTTCTTTACGCTCTCCCGTGGTATCGAGTTTATATCGGAGAGGAATTGCTTCGTGGCGAACTTGATATCTTTGTTCTCCTTCTTCGCCCACTCTTTCATGTTGTTCATGAGGTCTGCAGGCAGCCCGTCGTGGGCTATGTTCTGCCAGTTGGTGCCGACATTGCCCTTCCGGATGCCGTAGTCCGCGAACTGTCCCACGAGGTCGAGGGGGGTGCCGGTGATCCCGTGTTGCGCTATGCAGACCGCCCATTTTTTGATCGCCTCGTAAATGTCACCTGTGCGCTTCAGCTCTATATGAACTTCCTCGCCGGGCTTATAGTTGCCGTGCTTGGAGCCGTTATTGATGGCAAGCAGATCGGCATGCACGCCGGTCTTCTCCATTCCGTCGATGAACTCCACAGCCTCTTCCACCGTCGTGATCTCCCCGCCCTCTTTGGTGGATTTGATTTCGCCCACCTCAGCCTCAAGCCCTGCGCCGGCGGCAAGCACCATGCGGCCAAGTTCTGAACTGATCTTGATGTTGTCATGGGTCTCGTTGAACGAGGCATCAATGGCGATCGACGTGTAACCGGCTTCGAGCTCCGCTTTGATAAGATCACGGGACTCCCCGACGACTGGGGGGTCCGGGCTCTTGGTCGTCACGTGGTCTCCATGGATAAAGAAAGGCTTCGTTAACTTTACGGCCTCGGCGTAGCCGAAGACGGTATCGGCGAATTTGTGGGGGTCCATTCCTGTGTAGCCGCCCTTGAGGTTCCCCTCGCTTTTGGCGAGCTCAAAGCAGACTACTGCGTCAAGATCCTCGGCCGCGCGCATGATACTTGGGATCACGTGCTTGATCCTCGTGTTGCATGCCATAATGATCACTTTGTCGTCTTTCAGCATCCTGAAGACATCGTGAGAGGACAGTACGTTCAGCTTGCTCGCTCCCCCCAGTTTCTTCCTTGCGTTTGCTGGCATCAGATCCTGAAGTGTCTTGGCCATTGAGCCCTCCTATGATGATATTGAAGACCGGATTTCCGGACGGTGGAATTATACTGACAGGCAGCTCCGTTGTCAAGCTGCGTTGAAAAAATATGGCTTATTCCCCGCTTGATACAACCTTGTAACCAGCCTCAACAACGGCGGTAGACAACTTGCCAGTGCCGGCCTTGCTTTCGTCATATGTTACGACCGCTTCAGCCTTCTTCATATCCACGTGCGCATCCTGGACACCCGGTACTGCCTTGAGCGCCTTTGTCACACGCATCACGCAATGATTGCAGGTCATTCCCTGAATCTTCAGCGTTGTCTTTACCATGACACGATATTCCTCCCTCCAAATTGGCAGCGCGAATCCACGTTATCGGATATATGATACACGATTCAGGGCGGAAGGGGAAGATTTTTTCTCTCAAGAGTCTTGAACCGCGTATCACCCAAACATTATTTTATTCCATACTTTTCCATGCGGTAGATGAGGGTAGGCCTCGTTATCCCGAGATACTCCGCCGCCCGGGTCTGGTTGCCATTGTGCTTCTCAAGGGCCTTGATGATGAGGTTTCTCTCCAGGTCCTCGAGCGCTATTCCTTCGTCCGGGAGGTTCAAAATAATGTTCTCGACGATCGACTTTTCTTTCTTGAGCCTATCGGGAAGATCTCCCGCGGTTATGGTATTCCCCCTCTTGAGCACCGATGCCCGTTCGATGCTGTTCTCAAGCTCCCTCACATTTCCGGGCCATCCGTATGCCGTCAGCAGTGAGAGCGCTTCGTGATCAATGCTGACCTCTGCCCCCCTATTGAACTTCTTCAGAAAATGCTGCACGAGAATCGGGATGTCGTCTTTCCGTTCACGAAGCGGCGGCATGTGCAGCATGATCACGCTCAGCCGATAGTACAGGTCTTCGCGGAAGATCCCCTCTTTGACCGCCCGTTCGATGTCCTTATTCGTCGAAGCGATAATACGCACGTCGACGGGAACCGGATGCTTGCCGCCCACGCGGTCCACCTGCCGCTCCTGGAGCGCGCGAAGGATCTTAGCCTGCAGTTCCACGCGAAGGTCCCCGATCTCATCGAGGAACAGCGTGCCGCCCGTTGCAAGCTCGAACCGGCCCTCCCTGTCCTTAACTGCGCCAGTGAATGCGCCCCTGACATGACCGAAGAGCTCGCTTTCGATCAAGTGCTCGGGAATCGCCGCGCAGTTAACGGCCACGAAGGGGCCGTCCGCGCGGGGGCTGTTATAGTGGATGCCCTTTGCCAGCAATTCCTTGCCCGTGCCGCTCTCACCCGTAATCAGCACGCTTGCCTCGCTCGCAGCCACGCGCCCGGCAATCTCGAGCACTTCCTTGATCTTCTGGCTGTTTCCAACGATGCTCTGGAAGCGGTATCGGTCCGTGATCTCGGCACGCAGCTCGACATTTTCCTTCTCCAGGCGCCGCATCCTGAGAGCCTTGTTAAGCGCAAGCCGGAGCTCATCGCGGTTAAAAGGCTTCGTGACATAGTCGAACGCGCCTCTTTTCATGGCCTCCACGGCATTCTCGATCGTGCCGTATGCAGTGATGACAAGGACGGGAAGCGCTTCGTCGCGCTGATGGATCTTCGCGAGGACCTCCATGCCGCTCATGCCGGGCATGGTGATGTCCGTGATAACCGCGTCAAAGGAGCCCGTCTCGAACAAGGCGAGTCCCTTTTCGCCGCTTGCCGCAGCCTGGACATTGTACCCCGCTTCGGTCAGGCTGAACTCAATGACCCGTCGCAGGCTGTCGTCATCGTCTATAAGGAGGACTGAAGGCTTCTTCATACAATAAAACGCCGCTGCCATTTCCTCATGGCAGGCTTTACCCGATCGGGATCTTCACCGTGAACGTCGTCCCCTTGCCCTGCTCGCTTTTCACGTCGATGGTGCCCCTGTGGTTCTGGATGATACGGTACGTGATGGCGAGGCCGAGCCCTGTACCGTTCTTCTTAGTCGTGAAAAAGGGGCTAAAGAGCTTCTTCCGGTTCTCTTCTGGGATGCCGATGCCCGTGTCCTGGATCGTGACCTCAACAGCATCATCTCGAAGCCCGCTCTCGACGTTCAGGACGCCGCCGCTGGGCATGGCCTGGATGGCGTTCAAGACCAGGTTCAAGAACGCCTGCTTGAGTAAACCGGCGTCAAGGCTGCGTTTTCCAATTGACTGATCGAGCCTCTTCTCCACCGTTACTCCGGCCTTCTTCGCTTCCTGAGCCGTCAAGGTAAGCACGGACTCGATGGACATATTCATGTCGGCTAATTGGAACTCAGGCTGCTTGGGCCGGGCGAAGCTCAGGAATTCCTGCACGATCTGATTCAGGCGGTCCGTCTCTTTCTGGAGGATCTGGATGAACTCGTACTTGGCTTCGCCGGGCCGGTAATCGTCCTGCAGTATCTCTACCGCGCCTTTGATGGAGCCGAGAGGGTTCCGTATCTCATGCGCCATGCCAGCGGACAGTTCGCCGAGCGCAGACAGCCGGTCAGCCCTTCTGAGCTGTTCCTCTGTTTGGAACAGAATGTCCGTCTGTTCCTTCAATTTCCGGTGTGACTCGTCCAGCCTTACCAAGGCATGTTCGTAGCGCATGCGTTGATTGCGCTCCATCTGACTCAGGACGCCCGTGACGCCGCCTATGAGGAGGAAGAGGAACAACTCGACGAAATTATAGATATCAAGGAATGGATCCGTCCAGTGAAGGAGCAGATGAGGCGAAAAGAGGACTGCCGCTGCGATTGAAACGCCTAAACCGCCCTTGATCCCGTACCAATAGGCGCCAAGGATAATTGGCACGATGTAGAGGTGGCCGAGAATGCCGTGGAGCATCCCCGCCCGCGCCCCCCCAGCGAGATAGTGCACGAGGGTGATGAGCGCAAGAAGGCCTGAGAGCACGAGTGCCCTGATACCCTTGAGATTCCTGAAGGAGAACCTAGGCATGAATTGATGTATGCGACAAACCCGGAACACTTAGCTCTAAATCCGAAACAACATCAAACCTCAAGCTTTAAAACATTTGATCGTCTGCGCTCCCAGCGAAATTCCGATTTCTTCCATCCGACGCGAGAATCTCTGGTTTGCCTTCTGACTACCTCGCATCGAGATTAAAAGTGGCCATGACAGCAGGCTTTCCCGGCCGCGCCACGGACACTTCTGTCTTCCAACCGCCTTCCATAGGGACGTTGGCAGAGAAAGAGAACAAACCGCCTTTGGGGACCGCCTGCGTGTTGAAGTCCATTGGTGCCATGCCGGGCATGGTCGGCATGTAGTAACGGACGTTCACTGCTGCATCGGTCACCGCTTTACCGGTCGAATCTTCCATCTTTACATTCAGCGTGTTGTCCCCCTTCACGAGCGGATAGCGCTGGACAAAGAGCGTGATCTTAAGGTCGTCTACCGTCTTTTGTGATTCATACCCTTTTGAACATCCGAAAAGCATCATCGCCGCCACAACAGCAGCCGCGATAGATAATGATATTTTTTTCACAGTCCATCCCTCCTCATGATAATTTCAAGAAAAAAACCGTCCTTTTCGATAAAGAACGGATTCGTGGCGAAAATGCTCTTCTTTCAGCAAGCTAGTGGCTACGCGTATCGACTCGGGACATTCGCTTACCAACGCAATCTATCGAATTCCCCCATTGTTGTCAAGAGAAACATCGTCAGACGTTGCTTTCCATGAGCGGCGCCATCTTGTCCGGATGATGCTTTCCGCATCAGCCAGCATGCTGAACACCCGTTTCTCAATGAAACAAGCATGGCTGGGCATGCCTGCTTCGACTGTCTGCGGTTGTTCGGCCTTCAGCATTCGACTGGACGTTACCTCGGATCTTGCTCTTCCACGGGGATGTGCTTGATTCCCGGCAGGCTCTCCTGCTCATGTCTTTATAAAAAACGTACTGTACGCAGGTTTTTGTGGTTTTTTGACTGCATTAAACTTTTGGTGAAAACACGTGTCTTAATTATGTGACCAGTGAACGCATGGAAGTCTTAATTCGACTTGAAGAATTTACGTCAGGGATGCTTCCAAGGTGCAACGGGCACTATTAAGATTGGCAATTTATTTTATCTTGACAATGCATTGTGAATTTGATAAATTATAAAGCTAATTAATGATGAAAGGAGGTGAAACTGAATGAAAAAGCTTATCGCATTTTTCACGGCAATGGCATTTGTCCTGACCCTCGGCGTTGCGTTCGCACAGGAGACGGCTCCGGCTCCGGCGCCGGCACCTGAGAAGAAGGCAGAGACGGCTCCTAAGAAGAAGTCCCATAAGGAGAAGAAGGCCGAGAAGAAGAAGAAGAAGAAGGAGAAGAAGGAGGCCGCTAAGAAGGAAGAGGCCCCGATGGCCCCGGCAGCCCCGGCAGCCCCGGCAGGAAAGTAGTTCAACAATACCGCCAATTCATTATACTCGGGCGGAAAAAAGTTATCTTGTCAGAAACAATACTTTGCCAAGCAGGTGGTTTGAGAACCACCTGCTTTTTTTGTCATCACAGTAAATAAGAATACCGAATCAAGCCTTAGTCTATTCTCCCGCAATCGTAACGACCGTCAATCCCACCATAGGAACAGCCTCTTGGTCTGCTGGATCTCGTTTGCCAGCTCCGCAGGACTCCCCCCCTGGTCAACTGCATCGGGGCAGAAATCATATACTTCCTCGGCAAAGGACTTGAGGTCTTTCGGTAAGGTCTTGAACTCTATTTCCACCCAATCGTTTTCCGCGCCAATGATGTCAAAGGGATAGGCCTTCTCCCACTCTTTCAGCTGCTCGATCACATCCTCATTGGATATGTCGAAGTCGTCGCCGTTCGTATGCATGATCCTGAGAATGTCGTACTGGTCCGTGCCTTTGAGCACCCCGATCTTGTCGGTCTTGATCGCGGCGTTCAACTCGACGATGAAGGCCATATACCTGAGGGGAGCGAGTTTTTTCCGCAGCGAGCCAAGAATGGATTCCGTCTTGTCCTCGGGGACCGGCACATAGATGCCGTCGGCAACGATCTGATAGCCTTTTTCGTCATAGCCGATAAGCCGATGGATACTCTCCCCTGACTCTTCCTTCACCAGAAGCAGCACCTGCCGGTCGAACTTAATGATTTTCGCCACGGCCTCGGCGTATGGTGAAAGCGTGGTTTGCGTGCCAGCACCGGTCATCAAAAGAGCTGCACCCGCCAGAAAAAACAGGCGTAGATACTGCACGCGGAATCTTTTCATCACCGTTCATTCCCCTTTTTTCAGAAAAGGCAAAAGGGTGGGCACAGCACGTCACCGGGTTCCTTTTCTTTGATATGACATTGTATCATATCTGCAGCGTCAAAAACAACAAACGATGTCAACTATATCAATCGTTTTAGAGGTGTCATCCAGTCACACCGGGGAGACCATCACATCTTCACCTGCCTCCACCATCATTTCGACGAGAGATGTGTTTTCCGGCAGTAGAGAAGCTGCTGGTGGGAATCCTTTTCCGGACACGGCGCCGGTTCACAAAAATGAACTCGATCTGTCCAAGGATCTGATAGGTGAGCGCGGCCTCCCGGATAGAAATAAATACGGTAAATGATGCCCGGAACAACAGCTGCATACTACGCCACCCTGCTCCGCAAGACTCTTCCCTCGTGCGACAGCACGGCGATGAGCTCCCGGGTTGGGGCTCCCCTTTCCTTCTTGATATGCCTGCCTGTGCTCAAACCACAATGACCCTCACATAGTAGCACGCATTTATAAAAAAAAATCGCTGGCTGTTGTCCACGGTCTGCATTCCCCGTACAGGTCTCCTTCCTGCCGAAAACCGATGCGCATACGCTGTTGACGGTATGAAGCAATACACACGGTTCGACGATATTGCAGCTCAAAGAAAAGGGAGGGCCGGTCATCATATATTACGTATGATGTTCATGAGTGCCGGACGAGCAGCACAATGAACCTCGAAGATAGGGGGTGTGTTCACATATGGGCGTGGCAGGGATGGTCAGGTCAACCGCGGCAAACGTAAGGCGGAGAATAGATCGATATTCGGTAGAAAAGCGCAGCTCTCGTTTCACCAGCCCCTATGGGTAATTGACGCAGTCAGATTTTTCCCTCAAAAAAACTTGACACACTCCCGAGGAAAAGCAAGGGTCATTCACCACATGCAACATACTCTGTGCTTACCTCTTGTCAGGGCCTCCAACATGAGGATGACTCGAGAGGAAAAAACCGGGCTACCCATTTATTTCTTTTTCTTTAATTCAGTTTCTATCATCTCCTGAAATTCATTAGGTCTGCGATTTTTCAGCGCCATGCCGTTGACAAAAATCGAGGGGGTTCCCTGGACAGATGCTTTTTCGGCTTCGCTTATGTCTCTGTCAATGAGGTGTTGCACGGACGCATCAGTGAGATCCCGGTTGAACTTTTCCATGTCCAAACCGAGTTGTCTAGCAATGTCCTCGATCTTCGCATCATCTAAACTCGAAAAATTTTGAAACAGCATCTGGCTGAATTCCCAGTATTTTCCCTGATTGTTCGCCGCAAGTGCTGCGGCCGCGGCCTTTCGCGCAAACGGATGCATGGGAAGGGGGAAGTTTTTAAGAACAAGTTTGATCTCTTTGGGGTATTTATCCAGCAACTGCTGGAAGAACGGCTCAAGCCGTGCGCAGTATGGTCATTGGTAATCGCTGAACACCACGACGGTTACAGGGGCGTTCTTAGGACCCTTGAAGGGGAGCCCTTCCAGGGAAAATTTGTGAACTTCGGCAATTTGGACAAATTCCACCGTTTTTCCGGCGCTGCTCGATAAGATGATGGTCTCGTCCGCGGCGGAGTATGTGAGCTTGTCGAAGGCCTTGTCCACCGGCATACGGCTTATTACTTTGCCTTCGGGCATTGAATACACAAGAATCTCGCCCGAAGACAGGACAATCAACCATTTGCCATCGGGAGATGTCACCATGTCAATCGGTGAAACCTCGATTTTGATCTGTTTTTTTTCTGACCACTCAATGTCAGCATGGGAAGGCCGGCCCGCGAAGAGCAGGCAGATGGCAACAAGGGGGATACATGCGGCTGCGCGGATTGATGTCCTTATCATTTTATTATCCTTTCTATTCGATATCATCAAGCTGATTGCCACAGTATATTACAGTCTGAATGTTTTTGCAAGCCGCTCGAGACCGCAAAAGATTTGATGGGGTGAAATGTACAAAATACTTGGAATCATTTCTACTATGCATACACGGCATAGAGAGGACTACTATTGCAAAAAGAGTGAAGGACTAATATGTTGACCGCCTCAAATGCCATGGACTGCAGGAAGTCGATAATTTCACTCATTTTACGCCTGGAATGGACTACTCCACGAAGAGGGTCACATTAAGCAGAAAAACGGCAAGCGCTGCGACTATGCAATAGATCCCGAAGAAATGCCAACGCCCCCGGACCAGCCAGTTGGAAAGCCAACGAAGGGCCAGAATACCTGCGATGAAACTCAATACCATGCCGAGCAGGCTGGGGTAAAAGAGACTCATCGTACTCGCTGACGTTAGTGTATTCACATGCTGCGCCTTTAACAGCCTCAAGATTTCTCTGGCGATAACGGGCGGGGTAAGCACGACGGCGAGGGCGAAACTGAATTCTTCAGCCCTCGCTTTTTCAATGCCCAAGAGAAGTCCCGTGGATATCGTCGCTCCGGAACGAGAGAACCCGCGGAACGGCAAGCAGACACCTTGCACGATTCCGATCCAGCTTGAGCTTTTGGTGTCCAAACCAGGCTTTGCGCCCGGGCGTTGGTGGGTCTTCCACCCGGCGATCATGATTAAAATGCCAGCGCATGCGAGCGAGATCGATACTAGGTCCAAATTCCCAAACAGGAGCTCTATTTCCGCATGGGGGACACCCTTCATGAAGATCTTCTCGATGAGTAATTTCAGCAAAAGGCCTGTGATTGCCGTGAATAAGGTGGCCACTACAATGAATTTGGCTGAATTTAAAAATACCTTTTGCGAAGCGAAAAAATTTTGTTTCCAGGAACTCCAGAAGAAAAATATGACCGCGAACATTGTGCCGGTATGGAGCATCACCAGGAGGAGTGTCATTTCAGGGCTTGTAGGATCAAGCCCCATTAATTTCTCCGCAACAATAACATGTGCGGAACTCGAAACGGGCAGCAGTTCGGCGGCGCCTTGAACGATTGCAAGAACAAATATCTTCAATATGCTCATATCATCATACCTCTATCGTACGGGAATGTACTGATTGCCGCTGGCCTTCTATGAAATGCGGAATAGCGGGCAAAACGTAAGGATCTAGGTCATGCAATTCGCCGTGACCCATAGCCTGCTATGCACGGCGCACCGATGCATCAACATGGCGCTCCTTTCTGCCGAGCCTTCTTGATTTATGTCATGCCGCCTTATCGGTCCCCTTCTTGGAAGCCGGTGAAACTTGCGCAGGGGTCATCTCGGGACCGAGCAATACCGCGATCCAGCGGGTGCTTTTGTTATTCTCGCATGCAAACTTCACGGTCATGGTCAAGGGTATGCACAGAACCACCCCGATAAGATTGAGCAGGCCTCCCCAAAAAAACAACGAGAGAATTACAACCAGCGTGGATAGGCCAAGCCTCCGTCCCATGAGCCTAGGCTCAATCACATTGCCAAGTACGAAATCAACAGTTATGTACCCGGCAGCCGCGAGTGCTGCGCGGCCGATCCCGAGCTGGATGAGGGCGAGAAAAACCGCTGGAACGGCTGAGATAAGGGCGCCGATATTGGGCACATAGTGGAGCAGGAATGCCAAAAAACCCCAGAGGATCGCGAAATCCACGCCAAGAACAGAAAGCCATATCCCGATCAGGGCGCCCACCGTCAGGCTAATCGCCGTTTTAATGACCATATAGCGGTTGATATCATACACGAACCTCATAAACGGGTGAAAGTCCTTTTGAGGGTCACCGAGAATGGCCCGGAGTTTGACGGGAAAGCTTGAGGCTTCCAGGAATATGAAGGTTACGGTGAGCAGAATCAGGGCTATTTCGAACAGCGCGGAACCAAGCCCCCTGAGAAGGCTGGCGGTCAGGCTCTTAACCGCTTCCGGCTTGACCTGATCGACCAGAAACGAGTCTGTGAACGTGATACCCTTGCTTGCCAAGAACGCTTGGAGTGAAGAAACATGAGTCTGCAACCGAGCCTGATAAAACGGAAGGTCATTGTAAAAACTGTTAAGCGACGCTCCGACGAGTAATCCGATAAACACTATAACAGTCGCCATGCCCGCCACAGCGAAAAATACCGCGACAACATAAGGAATGCCTTTTTGCTCAAGCCAGAGGACCGATGGCGTGCCTATGGCAGCCAGAAAAACAGCGACGAGAAACCATTCCAGGACCGATTGCGCCTCGCGAATGCCTCCAGTTATAATAGCGAGCGCTGCCACGATGATGAGTATGCGCGTTGCACGATGCGAATCTTCCTGTTCGGCCATGGACAAGAACCTCTTTACGAGAAATTTGGCATTCCCCCGCTCTCCCGGTAGGAAGCGAAGATTGTCTTCATGATTAACAGAACCAGAATCAAGGAAAATGCAATAAAATTTCTCAATTAAATAGTACCGTGATCAATAATCCAATCCCAACCCAGACGCAGCATCACGGAAGTTGCATCTAACTAATACTATAGCATAACTTTGATGGTTGACAGCAAGACTTAAGACTACCCGGATTACCCTCTGTGAATCTGTCGGCCTTGAACTTTCATACTATCGGAACTAATGCCCCTTTTTGAAGCCCGTTGGCCACAGAAAACATGAATCACGCTATCTCATGCAAACATAAAGTAATGAAAAAGCATTGAAATAAAAGAATTCTCCTTTTATTTCAAGGTCTAATTGGCCTTAAAATCTCCGTTTTCACCTGTGCTTAACTTTACTCGTAATTATAGACATGAAACCTTTGCAGGCCCTGTCAGGGACATTCGTGCGCAATATCGCTTTTCGCTCTGTTTGCATGCGGGTTTCCCCTCATAGATGATTTTTTTCACTGACGAGTTTGATAAATTCCTCTGGGGGGACGGGACGGCTGAAGAGGAAGCCCTGGACAGCATCGCACGCCCGCTCACGCAGGAACGATTGCTGATCTTCCGACTCAACGCCTTCGGCAATGACTCCCAATTTCAAACTGTGCGCCATTGCGATAATTGCGGTCGTGATGGCCGCGTCATCGCTGTCGGCAGTGAGGTTCATCACAAAGGAACGGTCGATCTTCAGGTTGTCAAGGGGAAATTTCCTCAGGTTCCCCAGGGAAGAGTATCCAGTCCCGAAATCGTCGATCGACAGGCATATCCCCATACGTTTCAATTTCTGCAGCGTTGTAGCCGCCTTCTCGGGGTTTTTCATGATGGTGCTTTCGGTTATCTCCAGTTCCAGGTACCGCGGGTCGAGTCCGGTATCATTGAGGGTCTTGAATACAACATCGATGAGATCCTCTTGGTCAAATTGGCGGCCAGACAGGTTCACTGCCACCCGGAAGGGCTTGTGCCCGGCATGCTGCCACGCCCTGTTCTGAGAACAGGCGGTGCGCAGCACCCACTCGCCGATCGGGACTATAAGTCCGGTCTCTTCGGCCAGCGGTATGAACTCGTCTGGCAAGATTATCCCCCTGTTCGGATGCTTCCAGCGTATGAGGGCTTCCGCGCCGATGATCTTCCGGGTCTGGGCGTCCACAGTCGGTTTATAGTAGAGCAGAAACTCGCCGCGATCCAGTGCCTTTCGGAGGTCGTTTTCGAGATCCAAGCGCTGGAGGGACATGGCATTCATGGATTTCGTATAAAACTGGTAATTGTTCCGCCCTTGATTCTTTGCATGATACATGGCCACATCGGCATTTTTGAAAAGGGTCTCTGCATCGCTGCCATCGAGGGGATAGAGGGCGATGCCGATGCTGGCGGTGACGAGCACTTCATGGCCTGCCAGGTTAAAGGGCCTGGCAAGTTCCTTGAGGATACGCATGGCTACCCTGGATGCATCCTGGCTGTGAGCGATCTCATTGAGAAGCACGATGAACTCATCCCCGCCAAGACGTGCCACGACATTCTCCAGTTCGTCCGTTTCCGAACGAGTGATGAAGTCGCTCTTGCGAATGCAAGTCTTCACGATGTCCCCGACGGTACGCAGCAACTGATCGCCTATATTATGACCAAGGGTATCATTGATCCGCTTGAAATCATCGAGGTCGATGAAGAGGACGGCTATGGTCCAGCGGTGGCGCTTTGCCAGGAGGAGGGCCCGGCTGACAAGCTCTTTGTAAAACGTGCGGTTCGGAAGTCCCGTCAGGCTGTCATAATAAGCCAGGTAGCGGATCCGTTCCTCTGCCTCCTTGCGCTCGGTGACATCCCGGATAGCGGTTATTCGCAGCATTCTTCCTGCATACGGCAAGGCTTTGTCTTGTGCCTCAATCGGGAATATAGAACCGTCTTTTCTCCTGGCAAATAGCTCATAGCGTTCTTCAGACCCTGACCGGAAATGTTCCAGCATGGAATCCATAGACTCCGGCGCGACGAAATCGGAGAGCTTCCTGCCTAGCAGATCCGGGATTGAGCATCCTAATATCTCGGCCATTCTTGTATTTGCATCAACAAGAACTCCCTGTTCACTGATAACAATACCCTCGAAGCCGGCTTCGGACAACCGGCGGAACCGCACAATGCTTTCCTCGAGCTTTTGCTCGGTCATTTTCCGTTCTGTGATATCCCGGAATACCCCCTGAAGTATCTTTTTCCCTCTGATGGTGACCAGCTGCGCCAGGACCTCTACGGGCACTACCGAGCCATCCGGCCGGAGAACGTCTATTTCGATAGGATGCAGTCCCTTTTGTTCCATCGCTCCTTCGACATACTGGTTAAACGTCTCTTGGGAGTATGATTTCTTGTCTGGAGGATGGATATCGGATTGATGGAGGCCGATGATCCTTTCATATGGCCGAGCGAGGAGCCTGCACGCTGCCTGATTTGCATCAAGGATGATACCCGTTTCTGGGTCGGCAAGAAAGACGGCGTCTGGCGAGCCTTCGAACAGCGCCCTATACTGAGCTTCGCTCTCGCGCAAGGCTTCTTCCATCTGTTCACGTTCGGTAATCTCCCCGCTTAGATGCTCATTTAGTTTTTTTGCTTCCTCGGTCATTATTTCTGCTCCTGTCCAGATCTCGTCCGTTTCCTCATGACAAAATCCTTGTTCGCGGTGCACGAGCCTGGCGATCACGCTTCGTTCATAGGCCGTCTTGTGGTCTTTGTTTCGATGGCCCGAATGATGATGTGGAAGACCGCATTCAGGAAATCGAGGCCTGACCTCCGTCTCACGATGGCCCCTGGACAGTTTTAGGGACAGTAGCTTTGTCCTGCTCGAGTCTATCGACCACCGCCCGAAAACCAGATGACCATGGGTCCTTTCGGTCATGTGCTGTGTCATAAGATATCACCACTTTTTTTTAAAAACAAGAAGTTATTTGACAAGTTATTCGAGTTCAGCAATTTGAGTCCAGGCCGTATTAAATCGGGTTATTTGAATAAAATCGCCCTCAGCATGTACAGAAACGCGGAATCAGGTATAATGAGAATTATTATAATAGCCAGTGATGGCGGAAAGGGCCATTGTCCCGTATATGGCTGACGAGATAAAAGCTGTACTCTTTGATTTCGGCGGGGTGATTGCTGAAGAGGGCTTCCGGGAAGGGCTCACGGCCATCGGGAAGAGAAACAGCCTGGACCCGGAGCGTTTTTTCTCCGAAGTCGATAGACTCATCTACGACACAGGATATCTTACCGGCGTGACCGATGAAGCAACCTTCTGGGATACGGTCAGAAAGAAGACCGGGATAACCGGGAGCGACAAGGCGCTCCGAGAGGAGATCCTGGCGAGGTTTGCACTTAGGCCTGTTATGCTAGCGCACGCAGACCGCTTGAGAGCAGCGGGGCTGAAGGTCGCCATGCTGAGCGACCAGACGAACTGGCTTGAGGAGATCGACCGCAAGACGCTCCTGTTTGGGCATTTCGACATAGTCTTTAACTCGTTTAGACTCCATGAAAGCAAGCGGGATAGATCGATTTTCCGGAATGTCTGCCGCGTTCTGGGCGTCCGGACCGATGAAGCGCTCTTTGTGGATGATAACATCGGCCACATCAAACGGGCTGAGAGCGAAGGTCTCAGAACGCTTCACTTTACGACAATTAACGAGTTTGAAAAACGGATAGTCATTTTTTTAGCCCCGGGGGGAGAGGAGATAAAGAGCAAACACGGATCTCCCGCGATAAAATGACATCTGCCGTTTCAGACCAGCACACTGAACTTCAGGCCGGGACCATCACCCTATGAGGAGCAATGATCCAGAACTGAATCAGGACACCGACCGTCTGTACGACTGCATTATCATCGGCGCCGGGCCCGGCGGTCTCCAAGCCGCCATCTACCTCGGACGGTTCAACAGGGATGTCCTGATCATCGATCGCGGCGGGGGGAGGACTGCGCATGCGAAATCGATTGAAAACTTTCTGACGCAGAAGGCCATTTCCGGAAGGGAGATCATCGAGCTCGGCCTCGAGCAGGCGAATCGTTTTAATGTCCACGTGGTTAAAGGGCTTGTGACCTCAGTGGTGAAGGGAGAGCATTTCGGGGTCCATGCAGATGACATCCGCTTTCGCTCTAGATTCTTGATCGTCTCATCAGGCGTGCAGGATAATTTCCCCCCGCTCGAGAACTTTCATAAATTCCTCGGCATATCCTTCTTCACGTGCGTCGACTGCGACGGATACAAGACCACAGGCAGAAAACTGGTAATCATCGGAAATACCATAGAATCCGTCCGGCTGGCTTTCGCCATGAAGGCAATGTACACCGACGATGTAACGCTCATTCTCTATTTCTACGATCCACCCGAGGACTATAAGGAGGAGCTGCGGCATGAAGGAATCCGCCTCATCAAGGGCGAACCGACGAAGATCATCGGCAATGAGCGTCTTGAGGCTGTGGAGCTCAAGAATGGCATTCGCGTCCCTTGCGAGGCCGTCATGTCAAACTTCGGGTACAAGCTGAACAATAAGTTCCTGAAGGAGCTCAATCTGAAGCGTGACGCGAAAGGATTCAAGTATGTCGTGAACAGCGCCTACGAATCATCGGTGAATGGCCTATACATCGTCGGCCCGCTCAACACGGGGAACGATCAAGTCGTGATAGCGGCAGGTGAAGGTGCTGTCGCGGCGATCGATATCAACAAGCGCCTGTTCGAGTTCTGACAAGAAAATCTCACGCAAGGGACACCGTTGAATGCAGAACGGCGGGATCGGGAGATCGAACTTCGAATTATGAAGTCTCTTGATCTTCGGTCTGCGATTGCCTGCGTAAAGCTGCAGCCGAAATGATCCCACGCGTTCCTGTTCGTGCTTTTTTTCGATGCACACGAGGTGACGATGCCGAGCTCCGATTCTTCAGCTTCCTGTGGCGTGGGGTTCGTCTGTAACGTGAACGGCGCGAAGAGCCACTCGATCGTGTCAATGGGGATCGAAGCCGTCAAGAACCTGACCCACCGTGGCGCCGTGGGTGCTGACGGAAAAACGGGTGATGGAGCAGGTATACTGGTCCAGCTCCCGCGGAGATTTCTCCAAGAGGAAATGACGAGGCTCGGCTTCCCCGCCGCGGGTACTGATGACCTCGCGGCTGGATTCTTCTTTCTTTTCGGGGAAGTGGAATCAGGCGTTGAGAGCATCCTGCTGCGGTTCAACCTCAAGCCCATCGGCTGGAGGGATGTGCCGGTCAACTACGACGCGCTCGGCAGATCGGCATTGCTGTCCAGGCCGAGGATCCGGCAGCTGCTTATCGATGCTTCCGGCATCCCGAGCGCAGAAAAAGAGGCCATGCTCTATCTCGCTCGCCGGGCCGTGGAGAAGACCTATGACAGAAGCGCATATGTCTGTTCCCTTTCGTCGAAGACCATGGCCTACAAGGGCATGATCGTCGCCCCCCACCTTGACGAATTCTATCCCGATCTCAGGGATAGGGCCTTCGAATCCGCATTCTGCATGTTCCACCAGCGGTTCTCGACCAACACGTCGCCTGACTGGCCCTTGGCGCAGCCTTTCCGCGTGCTGGCACACAACGGAGAAATCAACACCCTCCAGGGGAACCGGAACGCGATGACCGCGCTCGAGCACGAGATCCAACACGAGGTATTCGGTGCGCAGGCCGACTTTCTCCGCCCGCTCGTCTCCCGAGACGAGAGCGACTCGGCTTCGCTCGACCGGATCATCGAGTTGCTCATCCTCTCGGGCTATTCACCGGAGCACGCAATCATGCTCTGCATCCCCCCGGCCTGGGAACAATCCGACCTGAGCCCTCAGGAAAAAGCGTTCTTTGAATATCAGTCTCTGCTCATGCGGCCCTGGGACGGGCCGGCAGCCGTCGCTTTTACGGACGGCGAGACTATCGGCGCGCACCTGGACCGGAACGGGTTAAGGCCGCTCAGATACAGTATCACGAGGGACGGACTATTGGTCCTCGGCTCCGAGATTGGCATGGTCGACCTCAGCGACAGGCCGATCCAGGTAAAAGGCAGGCTCGGCCCCGGGGAGATCCTTTCCGTGGACCTGCGGACCTCCGCGGTCAGGTTCACACGAGAAATCGTGGAAGACCTCGCTTCGCGGTATCCCTACCAGGAGTGGCTGGGGAAACACCACGTGAAGCTCGAATGCGGCCCGGTCCCGTCTCAGCAGATTGACGGCGACATCACGAGCAAACAGATCGCCTTCGGGTACTCTCAGGAAGAGATCCAGATGCAGCTACGAGAGATGGCAGACACCGCGAAAGAGCTCATCTTTTCGATGGGCGATGACACGCCCCTGCCCCCGCTATTAGAACAGCCGCCATTGTTATTCCGCTACTTCAAGCAGCGTTTCTCGCAGGTCACCAACCCTCCCATCGATCCCATCAGGGAGCGCATGGTCATGTCCCTGCGGATGAACCTCGGATACAAGCGGAACTTTCTGAACCAGACACCGGAGCACGCGCGTCGGCTCGGTATCGATTCTCCCATCCTCTCTTACGCGCAGTTCCAGGCGATAAGAGGGCAGAGGAGCATCAGGGACGCTAACGTCCCGATAACCTATGCGCGGGCAGGCTCAACTCTGTCACGCGCCATTTCCAGGCTGCAAGAGCGCGTTGTTGACCTCGTCATCTCGGGCGCGGAGATCCTCATTCTGTCTGACCGGAAACTGTCGCATGACCGTGCGTCCATCCCCTCCCTGCTCGCGGTCTCCGCGTGCTTCAAGGCCCTCTTGCAACGGGGACTCGCCAATCGAGTGAGCGTCGTCGTCGAAACAGGGGAAGCCCGCGACGCGCATCACATGGCCTGTCTCATCGGCTACGGCGCTGCGGCCGTCTTTCCCTGGCTGGCTTTCCAGACTTTGGGGGATCTTTGTGAGCGCGGGGTGATCGCACGCCCCTTCCAGGAAGCCTGTTGCAATTACCTGACGGCGCTCGAGGACGGGCTCTTGAAAGTGATGGCCCGCATGGGCATCTCGACCCTCGCATCCTACAATGGAGCGCAGCTCTTCGACGGCGCCTGTCTGAATCGTGACTTCATTGACGCCTTCTTCCCCGGCACTCCGTCGCAGATCGAGGCCGACGGTCTGCCGGAGGTCGAGCGCTCGCTCCTGGCGCGGCATGACGCGGGGTTCGACGACACTACGCCGTCGCTCGGCTACGGCGGCGCTCTCAAGTACCGGAAGGACGGCGAACGGCATGGGTGGTCGCCGCAGGCAGTACAGGCGCTGAACAGCTTCATGAAGAACGGCGACTATTCAATCTATAGGGAATTCTCGCACAAGGCCAACGAGCACCCAACATCCATCAGACAGTTGCTCGGGTACAAGAAAGGGAGACCCTTGCCTCTGGAACAGGTGGAGCCGGAAGAAAGCGTCCTCAAGCGGTTCTTCTCGGGCGCCATGTCCGTAGGCGCCCTCTCGCCCGAGGCGCACGAGACAATTGCCGAGGCCTGCAACAGGCTCGGAATCAAGAGCAACAGCGGAGAGGGAGGCGAGGACCCGGCGCGCTACTTCACGATCAGAGGAAGCGCCATCAAGCAGATTGCGTCCGGCAGGTTCGGAGTGACGCCCACCTACATCGCATCAGCCACGGACCTCGAGATCAAGATCGCCCAAGGCGCTAAGCCGGGTGAAGGGGGCCATCTCCCGGAGAACAAGGTCACCGATTACATTGCCAAGCTCCGCCATTGCAAGCCGGGCATGCTGCTCATCTCCCCGCCGCCGCACCACGACATCTATTCCATCGAGGATCTCGCTCAGCTCATCCACGACCTCAAACAGGCGAACCCGCACGCGCACGTCTGCGTCAAGCTCGTATCCGAGACCGGGGTGGGCACCGTCGCGGCAGGCGTGGCAAAGGCCTACGCCGATATTGTGCAGATCAGCGGCTGCGAAGGCGGCACGGGTGCGGCATCGGTCACTTCCATCAAGAACACCGGCGGCCACTGGGAAACCGGGCTTGCGGAGACCGTTCGCGTGCTCATGGAGAACGGGCTCCGAAACCGCATCCGGGTGCGAGTGGACGGCGGCTTGCGCACCGGCAGGGACGTGATCATCGCCGCCCTGCTCGGCGCAGAAGAGTTTGGCTTCGGTACGGCAACTATGGTTGCCGCGGGCTGCGTCATGGCCCGCCAGTGCCATACTAACACCTGTCCCACCGGTGTCGCCACTCAGGATGAAAAGCTTCGGAAGCGGTTCCGGGGTACCGTTGGGGGGATCTCAGCATACTTCAAGGCGCTTGCGCGCGAGGTCAGGGAGATAATGGCGGAAATGGGCGCCAGCAGCCTGACCGAGATAATCGGCAGAACGGACCTGCTCGTAGCTCAGCCGGCAAATGTCGCTCCAGGTTCCGGGAGGATGAACCTAACACCGCTGCTCCGCAAGTATCCCGAAGGAGGACCGAGGCACTGCACTGTCGACCGGAACGACAATCCCGCTCCATCCGTCAATGACCAAATCATCGCGGACCTGCTTCCCTCCATCGAGCAGGGGCAGCCTGTAGCCGTGCAGTATGCTATCAGGAACATCCACCGAAGCGTTCCGGTGAAGCTGAACTATTTCATCGCCAGAAAATACGGCGAGCATGGCCTTCCTGATGATACGCTGAAACTCACCTTTCGAGGCACCGCGGGCCAGAGCTTCGGCGCATTCAACCACCGTGGTTTGTCCCTTACGCTCCTCGGCGATGCGAACGATTATGCCGGCAAGGGCATGTATGGCGGAAGGATCGCTATCATCCCTCCGGACATCGCCGACGAGCTGCACAAACAAGTCGTCGTGGGAAACACAGCGCTCTACGGGGCCATAGGCGGAGAGTTCTATGCCGCGGGTATGGCTGGAGAGCGGTTCGCCGTAAGGAACAGCGGGGCGCGGGCAGTGATCGAGGGCACGGGCCATCACTTATGCGAATACATGACGAGGGGCACCGTCGTGGTGCTCGGCGACGTGGGATTGAACGTGGGTGCCGGCATGACCGGCGGCGTGATCTATATTCTGGACCGACATGACCGGCTCGGGTCCAGGATTGACGCCTCGTATGTGAAAGCCCAGAAGGTGGACGCAGAGGAAGACATCGAGGAACTGAAAACGCTCGTCGCCTCGCACTTCAGGCATACCGGGAGCTTGCAGGCCTATGCCATCGTCGCTGACTTCAAGAAGGCACTGCGGTACTTCAAAAAGGTGACACCGGCGACAGGGTGAAAGGAGCGCAGAAGACGCGCGGCTCAGGGCACAGCTTAAGGAGGGTGCTGAATAGTTTGCGCTGCCTGCCGGCTCTTATAGCAGTAATTTCCCGAACTCCTCTGGAGTCAACGCAGGGCTGAAGTAAAAGCCCTGCCCCATATCGCATCGCAGGAGGCGCAAGATTTTCCATTGCTCCTCGGTCTCAACGCCTTCGGCGATGGTCTTAAGGTTCAGATTGCGTGCCAGGGACGTGATCGCCATGACAATCGAGGCGGCATCAGGATCCGATGTGATGTCTTGGACAAATGACATATCAATCTTCACATTGTCGATGGGCAATCGCTTCAGATAGCTGAGCGATGAGTAGCCCGTACCGAAGTCGTCGACGGAAATGGAGACGCCGAGGCTTTTCAACTGCCTCAGGACATTACTCGAATAATCCAGGTCGTGCATGACGATGCCTTCCGTTACCTCGAGGGTAAGACGCGCCGGATCGACACCTGCCTCTTTGATCGTGGTTTCGACCATTTCCACCAGGTATTTGTGATGGAGCTGCTGCGACGAGAGGTTCACGGCAACGGGGAAGCGAGATTTTCCCCCGTCCCACTCCTTGATCTGGCGGCAGGCGGTCTTAAGCACCCACTCCCCCACGTCAATGATCATCCCCGCATCTTCGAGCATGGGAATGAATTTCTTGGGAGAAACCAGCCCGTGCTTGTCGCTCTTCCATTTTATCAAGGCTTCAGCGCCACCAAACCGTCTTGTCGTCATATCAACATACGGCTGATAATATACAAGGTATTCCTCCTTCTTCAGGGCATTGGACAGGCGCTTTTCCATGACCAAAGTTTCGGAGGCCTTTTCGATGATACTGGGCGTATAGAACTGGAAATTGTTCTTTCCCTGTGCTTTTGCCTTGCTGAGGGCGAGGTGGGCATTCCGGATGAGCGTTTCGGCGTCGTCGCCGTCATCCGGGTAGAGCGTGACGCCTGCGGCGAAAGACATGATGATCTCTTCCCCCCTGAGAATGACGGATTCAGAGATTTTCTTCATGATCTTGTTCACCGAGCTCACGACGTCGGAGGGCCGGGAGATATTATGGAGAGCCACGTCGAATTCATCGTTTCCCACGCGTGCCACCGTGTCCCCTTCCGCGACCGATGCCAATAACCGCGCGGCGATCACCTTGAGGATCTCGTCACCGGCAGCAAAACCGAACACATCGTTGATGAGCTTGAATCGATCGATGTCAATCGCAAGCACCGCCATATGCTCCGAGGATCCCTGAGACCGGGTAATTCCCTCCTGCAGCCGGTCGACAAAGAGAGCTCGATTCGGAATCCCGGTGAGAACGTCGAAATACGCCAGGTAATCGACCCGCTCTTCCAGCGATTTCTGGTTCGTGATGTCCCTTCCCGTGGAGACGATGTGCGTGACGTTCCCCGCGGAGTCCCTGAGCGGGGTCAGTGTCTCGGAAAGATAAAAGAGATCGCCGTTCCTCTTCCGGTAGGTTACCGTCGCCTGGAACGTTCCTCCCGAAAGGATCGTATCGCGTTTCTTTTGGAAGAACTCCGCATCATGCTTCCCCGAATGCCATAAGTCGCCGCTCTTCCCGAGAAGCTCAGCTGCTGTGTAGCCGGTTGTTTCCTCGACGGCCCTGTTAACATATTCTATTTTCCCCCCCCGGTCGGTTACCACGACGAGGTCCGTTGCCTGATCGACGGTCAGCGATAGCCGCTTCCGCATATCCTCCGCCCGCCGGCGTAATGCGTCCTCACGCAGGGCAACGGCTCCAAATAACAAGACAAGGAGGATCGCAGAGATGTAACTTGCTGCGATGAGCGTTACTGCCGTCCAGATCCCCGGCTTGACAAGACTGTCCTGCAGTTTCAGAAGCTCGCTTTGCGCATTCTGCATCTCGAAAACGGTTTTACGGATGCTTTCAGTGATCTCGCGGTCTTCTTCATCCCGCACCATCCCCTCGGCTGCGCTGCGACCCTCTTTTTCTAGAGTGTCAGCCAGCTGGTGTGCATGCTCCAGTCTCTGCGCTATCTGGAATTCGAGGCGAGCAACCCTGCGCCCCTGGTCCGGATAATTGGCGGTCAGAGTCTTGATGGAGGTCACTTCCTGCTGGATTCTGCTTACCGCCGCGCGATAGGGGTCAAGATAATTCTTGTGTCCGCCAAGAGTGATATCTCCCTCGACGGACTCCAGGGTCGTGAGAGCTGCGAGCATTCCATCGAGATGCACAAGGACTTCCTCCGATGACCGTCGGGCATCGATGGCGTTGACCACGTGAGCGCTGCTCTCATAGAGGAGGACCCCGATACCGATAAATACCAGTAACCCCAGCCCCAGAACAACGATGTATTTCGAACTAAACGAAGGATTCATGTCATAACACTCGGGAAAGGCCTAGAGCCCTGCAGACATCTTCATGGAACAGCATATATTAACATGTATCAATAAACCTATGCAAATACAATTTGCTTCGCGCAAAACCGTGCGCGAATGCAGATCTGACCGTGAATAGCTCCGCGACAAAACCGAAACGAAATCATCGGATTAATACTTTCTTCCTAATCGAGCTCCGGCGATATCGCTTGACAACATATTCTCGTTTTGTTAAGGTTCAACAGTCGATCAGGGTCGCCGGACTCACGACAGCCAAGAACTCGAAGGAGCCCACTTAATATGAAGATCCTCCATGTCTATCCCAAATATCCTGAAACCTTCTGGAGCTTTAAATATGCCTTGAAGTTCATCTCCAAGAAAGCGGTCTACCCTCCCCTGGGGCTGATGACCGTAGCCGCGATGCTTCCCGCGGAATGGGAGCAGCGGCTCGTGGATATAAACGTAGAACCGCTCACCGATGCAAATCTTCGGTGGGCCGATTACGTGATGCTCAGCGCCATGTCTATTCAGAAGGAGTCCGCGAAGGAGGTCATTTCCCGATGCAAGGCGCACGGCGTCAAGATCGTAGCCGGCGGCCCGCTTTTCACTGCCAGCTATGAGGACTTCGACGGCGTGGACCACTTGGTGCTGAACGAGGCTGAGATCACACTCCAGCCATTCTTGGAGGATCTGAGCAATGGGTGCGCCAAGCATATCTACACGTCTCCCCAATGGGCTGACCTGAGCACCACACCCGCCCCCATGAGCGAGCTTATCGATATGAAGAAATATGCATCCATGAACATCCAGTATTCAAGGGGCTGCCCCTTTGACTGCGAGTTCTGCAATATCACGGTGCTGTACGGACGCGTGCCAAGGACGAAGACCCGGAATCAGATCCTGGAGGAACTTGAAAGGCTGTATGCCCTGGGATGGCGGAGCGGCGTTTTCTTTGTCGATGACAATTTCATCGGGAACAAGTCGAAGCTGAAAAGGGACATACTCCCCGCCATCATCGAATGGATGGAGAAGAAAAAGCACCCCTTTGCCCTTTCCACTGAGGTCTCAATCAACCTTGCAGATGACGAGGAGCTCCTGCATCTGATGGTCCAGGCGGGCTTCGACACCGTCTTCGTGGGCATTGAATCGCCGAACGAGGAGAGCCTCATCGAGTGCAGCAAGGTCCAGAACCGGAACCGGGACCTCATTGCCAGCGTGAAAAAGATCCAGAAGGCTGGTCTCGAGGTCCAGGCAGGGTTCATCGTTGGCTTTGACAAGGATCCATCCTCTATCTTCGAGCGTTTGATCTCCTTCATCCAGGAAAGTGGGATCGCGACAGCCATGGTCGGGCTGTTAAACGCTCTTCACGGGACAAAACTCTATCATCGCCTCAATCGCGAAGGTCGGATCGTGAAGGCCACAACAGGCGATAATACTGACTTTTCGATCAATTTCATACCGAAGATGAACGCTGATCATCTGATCAGCGGCTACCGCAAGATACTCAACACGATCTACTCCCCGAAGCATTACTACGCGCGTGTGAAACAATTCCTGAAGGAATATCGCCCCCCGAAGTCGCGCGGCGGCCGCTTCCGGATGAGCCACTTCAAAGCCTTGATCAAGTCCGTGGTGCGTCTGGGCATCGTCGGCAGGGAACGATTGCAGTACTGGAAACTATTTTTATGGTCCCTGGTGCGCCGTCCAAGGCTCCTGCCGCTCGCAATTACCCTCTCGATCTACGGATTCCATTTCCGGAAGGTTTTTAGACGTCATGAGAAGATGCTGAGCGCCGGCCTCTGATGCCGGAGCAGGCAAACCTGCCGGAACCTGATCGAGAGGCAATCCCTCATGCAAGAATGGAATGCAGTCATCAGTGTTCACGAACACGGCTTCAGGCAGGCAATCAATGTGTTCGGAGATTTCGGAGAAGTCAAACGAACCGATTTTTTTAATGTTCTGCTGCTGAGGGCTCGTGATGTGAACCAGATGCTCGAGACCTTGAGGGAGCGGACATTAAAAAATCCCTCGACGCTCTCCTTTCTCGCCAGGCTGATACCCATCACGCACACCTTTACTTTCGATTCTGCCGATGAATTCGAACTCAAGGCCGGGGAAATATTAATCACGTGGACGCAGCACCTGGCGGGCAAGAGCTTCTACGTGAGGATACGAAGGCGCGGCTTCAAGGGCAAGATTTCGAGTCCCGGCGAAGAGAGGCTTTTGGATGTTGTGCTTCTTGAAGCGCTCAAAAAAGCGGGGGCACCCGGCCGCATCTCGTTCCAGGACCCCGACGCGATCATCGCAATCGAAACAATCGGCACGTGGGCCGGACTCACGCTCGTGATGCGGGAAGACTTGAAGCGCTATCCGTTCATACGGTTGGATTGATTCCGGTCCTCTTGCCCTGATGCTTTCAGGATCTCCCGGACGTACCCCGCTATTTCCACGGGGAGAGCGGCCCTGTTCCCAGCCGTCATCTCAAGAAGCTTTATGTCCCCTCTATTCTTAACCTCAGCAATGAACCCCGCACCCTTGAGCGCGACCGTAGCTATGACCGGTGTTTCTGAATCCAGTACGCTACGCACAACTGCCTTGAACCTTTGTGACAAACACTCCATCTTCCCTATCTCGTCTATGATGATGACCCGAGTTTTCGGGCGGGCAAGCATGAGCGCGTCAAGGAATTTCTCGAAGTCCCCGAGAGCAACTCCGTATCTGCCGACACGGTAGTTGCTTTTTATGCCGACATGGGAAAGCAGGCCCCTGCTCCCGTCGAGGCCGATCAGTTCAAAACCTTGACGCTCAGCGCCTTCCCTTATCTCGGCCGTGTAAAAACCCTCAGGACCGAGTTCCTTCAGCCCCTCAGCCAGCTTCTTGATGGCCGTGGTCTTGCCGATGCCGGGAAGGCCGGTTATGAGAATGTTCTTCTGTCCGCACACCGTTCTACGTGCCTACAAGATTACGGGGCCATGATGGCCCTTTCAGTGAGTGCGAACACCGCATGGTATAATTATAGCTATATCCCGATCGGTTGGGAATGTGAACGAGCACTGATCATGCCGCAGACATGCAATGGAACGTATCGTCATCATACCCGTAGGAAGCGTAGATCCTGATATCGTCAATACCATCTCAATAGCCCTAGTGGAGACCTTCCGCTGCATGGTAGAAAGGGCCATGACGATGCCCCTCCCGACGATCTCTTATGATTCACAGCGGACGCAGTATCACTCCTCAAGGGTTCTCAATGTGATACGGACCGTGCGTCACAAGGATTTCGACTGTGCGCTCGGCGTGGCCGATGTTGACCTCTTTGTTGCCGAACTCAATTTCGTGTTCGGAGAGGCAGATGTATCAGCAGGGACGGCGGTTATTTCCGATGCAAGACTGCTGGTTCATCCGCAACGGTTTCCGGACACACCCTGCTGCCTTGACAGATCGAAGATTCGGCGCTACTCTCAAAGAGAGGAGTCAAATTGTCTGGTTAAGGGAGTGAATTTCCATGCTAAAAACAATACAGCAGACCGTGACGCTTCCAGCGCCTGCGGAAAAACTATTTGATATGTATCTGAGCCCCAGAGCCCATGGGGCAATCACCGGGGGACCGGTGACCATCAGCCGGACACCGGGGTCGCGATTTCGTGCCTTTGGCGGCATGATCACCGGTAGAACGCTGCAGGTCGTGCCCAAGCGCCTCATCATACAATCGTGGCGTGGGAAGGACTGGAAGGCCGGGGACATCGACTCTACATTGATTATCAGCTTCTGGGCGGATAACAACGGCGGCAGAATCGAGCTGGTCCATGTCAATGTGCCGGAATATGATTACGATGACGTCAACAAGGGCTGGGACACGTATTACTGGAAACCTTGGCACGAGTATCTCCGGAAGAAAGAAAGCAGCGTGAAACTGTCAAGAGCGGCATAACCAGGCGGACTGTATGATGCATATGCATGTGAATTACCTTGCTGTCGTTGTGGCGGCAATCGCAGCCATGACCGTTGGGATCGTCTGGTATTCTCGTTCTCTCTTCGGGAGGATGTGGATGAAAATAATCGGCAGGGAAAATATGAGCCAAGCGGAACGGGAGCAGATGAAGAAGGATACCAGACCATACTTTGGGATCATGTTCGCTGGCGTATTGGTGGGAGCGTTCGTTTTTGCCCTCTTTATCAGCGGGCTGCACGTCTATACGGCGGTCGAGGGAATGCAGGTCGGGTTCTGGGCGTGGCTCGGCTTCATATTCCCCGTTGTACTGGGCGCGGCCCTGTTCAGCGGCAAAGACAAGGACCTGGTCTGGTCACTGTTCCTGATCCAGGCCGGGCACTCGCTCGCCGGCATGCTGGTCATGGGTGCGATCCTGGGGATGTGGAGATAGCCCCTCCCGCTGCGGCGGAAGTGCGAGGCAACAATGACATGAGGGGAAAAGTGGAGTATAATAATTCATATAACACCGCGACTCGGGAGGGGATGGCTGATTGTGAAGACTGGAGTGGTCATAAGCTCACGTTTGGTCCTTGTTCTGATTCCGTTCATAAGTGGTTGTAGCGGGGCGCAGCCAGCCAACCTTGGATTGAGGGACGGGAGACTGGCCCCCTGCCCTTCTACCCCGAACTGTGTTTCGAGTCAAAGCCTGGATAAGGAACATCACGTCGAACCCCTCTCCTATTCCTCGCCGACATCTGACGCCATGGCCGCTCTCAAAAACATCATCCTGCAGAAGAAGAGAACTAAGATCGTCACCGAAACGAGCATCTACCTGCACGCGGAGTTCACGAGCGCGCTGTGGCGGTTTGTCGATGATGTAGAGTTCTCGTGCGACGAGAACGCAAAGCTCATTCATATGCGATCCGCGTCACGCATGGGGCATTCTGATCTCGGCGTGAACCGGAAGCGGTTGGAGGATATCAGGAAATCGTGGGCGGCATCGGGAATGTGACGAAACGGCGCTAAAATAGAAGATGTGCACGACAGTTGCCGCGTACTCCAATTGCCGCTCGTACCCTTCCATGCCCATACCATAGGGAGCAAAGGACGCCGTGACAAGCCAGCAACCGGGGTTTTCAATAATCCTGCCCGTTTTGAACGAGGCCGCAAGAATCAACGAAGTGATCGACCATATTCGCGCCAGAAATCGTGCTATCGCTTCCCAGATCATCGTTGTCGACGGCGATCCATCTGGCGGCACGATCTCCGCGGTACGAGATGAAGGGGTCGTCAAAATAATTTCAGTCAAGGGGCGAGCGCGTCAGATGAACAGCGGCGCGTCAGTCGCGTCCGGCGACATCCTCCTCTTTCTCCATGCCGACACCCTTCTGCCAGACCACGCCCTTGCCACGGTAGCAACGGCCATGAGTGACGGCCGTTTTGTTGCAGGAGCGTTCGACCTGGGGATAAAGAGTGACAGACACATATTCAGAATTACAGAGAAGTACGTCTTTCTCCGGACCCGATTGACAAGGGTCCCTTTCGGGGACCAGGCGATATTCATCCGGAGATCGTACTTTGAAAAAATTGGCGGGTACCAGGACATCCCCCTCATGGAAGACGCCGAAATCATGGGACGCATAAAGAAGCGCGGGGACCGCATCTGCATAATCCCGGCAAAGGTCCGCACGTCCCCGCGGAGATGGGAAAAGGAGGGGATCCTTTTTTGCACTTTCAGGAACTGGACCGTGCAAACGCTGTATGCGCTTGGGGTCCCTCCCGAACGACTGCAGAAATGGTACCAAGAAGGAGGAGGCACGGCCACGTGATGCAGGCCCAGGAAGACATCCGCGTATGTCCACACTGCGGAGCAAAGATCGAAGGCAACCGCTACATCAAAAGGGCAGACGGCACGTATCGCTGCGAGCATTGTTATTTTGCCGATACTCATCTCGAAGACGTCGTCGACAAGATCGAGACGAGCTATCTCGTGACGCTTGAGGCTTTCGTGAGCGCCATAGACGCCCGCGAGCACGAAGTCGGCGACCATTCATTGCGCGTGACGCAGTTTGCCATGATCATGGGCCATGCCTGCGGTGTGACCGGCAGAGACCTCGTGGACCTCTATTGCGGTGCACTCCTTCACGACATCGGAAAGATAGGGGTTCCAGATTCGGTCCTCCACAAGACAGGCCCGCTCACCCCCGAGGAACGGGCTATCATGCATGGCCATCCTGAAATTGGCCATCGGATCATAAGCCATATCGGATATTTCGCAAAGGCAGCGGAGATTATCAGGAATCATCACGAGCACTTCGACGGCACGGGCTATCCTCTCGGGCTCAAAGGGGGAGAGATACCGATGGGGGCGAGAGTCTTTGCCGTGGCGGATGCCCTTGATGCGCTCACGGTAACAAGACCATATCGAGAAGCCCTGCCATTTGAAGGGGCGCATCAGGAAATTCTTGCCGCTTCGGGGAAAAACTTCGATCCCGCAGTTGTCGATGCCTTCGTGAAAGCCGCTGATGATCTCAAAGGCCACATAGGAAAGATCATGCTCTACGCATAGGCGATCTCGCTGTGGCGGGATCCCACGAAGACCGTGGACATATTGAATAAAAATGATAAGGAGGGTTCCTGAATGGGCGACTATTACAAGCCGGAAGATCTCGATCGATTCGGTGAAGTGGGCAAGCACAATCCCGTACTTTTCAACAAATTCCTTGAATGGTACAACGCCGCGCTCGCTCCCGGCGTATTGACGAAACGGGAAAAAGCTCTTATCGGTGCTGCCGTGGCGCACGCGGTTCAATGCCCCTACTGCATCGACGCCTATACCAAGGCATGCCTTGAGGAGGGCATGAGCCTCGAGCATATCACCGAGGCAGTACATGTGGCCGCCGCCATACGTGGAGGAGCTTCGCTGGTCCACGCTATTCAGGCGCATAACGCAGCCGACGCGCTGTCGCTGTAGACGGTACGAGCGGACATGCAGGGTGCCATGAAAGAAACCGAGTTTTCTAAAAAAGTCCTCTCCGCGAGGCCGGGACCGTTGAAAGCACTGGAGATAGCGACGCTCCAGGTGAACATCGGCTACCGATGCAACCTGGCCTGCAAACATTGCCACCTTGCGGCCGGATCCTCACGGACAGAAATGATGGACCGAGGCACGGTTGACGAGGTTCTCCGGGCGCTTTCAATAAGCCCCATCAACATCCTTGACATAACAGGAGGCGCGCCGGAGCTGAATCCTAACTTCCGCTATCTGGTAAAGGAAGCGCGAAAACTAGGCCGCAAGGTGATCGCCCGGACTAACCTTTCCATTTTCCAGGAGGAAGGCATGGACGATCTCCCCCGATTCTACCATGAAAACGACGTGGATCTCATCGCCTCTCTCCCCTACTATCTTGAAAATAATGTGGACAGGGTGCGCGGCATTGGAACATTCAGAAAAAGTATCGCAGCCCTGCAGAAACTGAACAGCCTCGGATACGGCAAGGGGACCGGAGAGAGGAACCTGAACCTCGTATACAATCCTCCAGGAGCGCTCCTCCCGCCGGCACAGAACACCCTCGAATATGAATACAAGCGCGAATTGAAGGACCGCTTCGACATCTCATTCGATCGTCTCTTTGCTATCACGAACATGCCGATTGGCAGGTTCAGGGAGTTTCTCGCACGGACCGGCAACCTCGAAAAATATATGCATGCTCTTGTCTGCGCCTTCAACCACCGAACCCTCGATGACATTATGTGCCGTCACCTGATCAGCGTACGATGGGACGGAACCCTCTTTGACTGTGATTTCAACCAGGCCCTCGGTCTCACGGTGGATTCCTCCGTTCCCGCGCATATCAGGGACTTCGACTTCGCTCGCCTCTCTGCGCGGCTCATAGCGGTGGACGATCATTGTTTCGGTTGCACCGCCGGCAGTGGATCCACCTGAACAGGATCAGCGACCTAGCAGGCAGGGTGCCCGCTGAGAAATCCTCCCGTGCTCTTTGGAGTTCACGCAGCTTCATGTTTCAGCCGATATGTGATCCTGCCCTTTGTCAGATCGTAGGCGGAGAGCTCGACCATCACGCGGTCTCCCGGCACGATCTTCACGTAGTGTATCCGCATTTTCCCTGACAAATACGCCACGACCGTTTGGCCGGTCTCCAATTCAACCCTGAACCTGCTGCCGGGGAGTGCTTCGGTGATCTTCCCCCGCACCGTTACGGTATCTTCCTTCGGCATATCCATCTCCCCTTGATTATCTACATTATAACTCTTTCCGGCTTGCGTGGATCCCAATTCTCACAACCATGTCTGACAATCCGCTTCCCCATCGAATCCGGTCAAGCCGCGCGCCGTTCTCAATGTGATGGGGAGCGGGTTCTGCGAGCTCAGTGATCAATACTTTCATTGATTGACGTTTGCGTACCCGGCAGTTCCCCTTGAATTGGCCCTTTATTTGTGTAATACTTACTATAATGCGAAAAGGGGCACAGGAGAACCTTTTGTGCTCCAAAATTCGCTCTTTTGGTGAGTATTCCTCCGAACTTCTACAAATGCGGAATCAATCGATCATCCTTCTATTCGTCAGGGCACCGGTCAAAGGAAAGATAAAATCGCGCCTCGGCTCGGCCATAGGCGAAGATGCCGCTCTCGAACTGTACAGGAACTTCGTCCTCGACACCATCGACGCGATAGTGAAGAGCGGCCACCCGTTCAGGATCTTTTTCCATCCGCCTGACGCCGGTGAGGCATTGGCCAGCTGGCTCGGCCCTCACTTTCACTATATTCCGCAGGCGGGGGATGATCTGGGAGAAAACATGGAGAGGGCCTTCAGAAAAGTCTTTACAGAAGGCTTTACGAGAGCCGTGCTCCTCGGAAGTGACATTCCGGATGTCACTCCGGCTGTCCTCAATGAGGCCATTGAATCTCTCGGGACGAACGATGTGGTCATGGGCCCGGCTGCTGATGGCGGATATTACCTCATCGGCTGTAACAGGGGCTCGTTCCTGCCGAACGTATTTCACGGCATTGTCTGGGGCACGAGTACGGTTTTTCGGGAGACTATGGGCATTCTTCACGAGGCGTCGCTTCGAGTTCATCTCGTGCCCGAGTGGCAGGATGTGGACACCAAGGACGACCTCAAATCGCTCTTCGAACGGAACAGGGATACGACATTTGACAAATCGAGGACCATGGCATATCTTATGGAGAACAGGGATCGATTCCTCTCTTGAGGCGTTATTCTGCACCCGGAGATGGCATGGGACAGACATTCTGCCAGACCCCTCACAGAACCAATCCAGAGGGAAAGGAATTGCAATGGGGACGGTTGTAGAGATTTCTTTCGCTCCGTTCCTCGAGGAACGCTCGAGACAGTGCCGCTATTCCCTTTTTCCCGAAGTGATGCGGCACATGGGGAAACCCGATCCCGCACATGGCCGGAAAGAGGGGAGACGGACAAGGGAGGGTTTATGGACAAGCGGGACAAGATAACGATCATTCTGAAGAGCCTCAAAAAGGAATATGCTGGTACGCAGCAGACGGCGCTCCGATTCTCGTCACCCTTCGAGCTCCTTATCGCGACAATCCTCTCGGCGCAGACCACGGACGTGCAGGTCAACAAGGTGACCGAAGGGTTGTTCAAGAAATACCGGACCGTGCGGGACTTCGCGGAAACGACACCCGAAAAACTCGCGGAAGACATCAGGTCCGTAAACTTCTTCAACAACAAGGCAAAGAGCATCAACAAGGCCGGTAAGATGATTCTCGAGAAATTCGGAGGGGAAATGCCGCAGACCATGGAGGGGCTCATCAGCCTGCCCGGTGTGGCCCGGAAAACAGCGAACATCGTGCTGTCCTACGCTTTCGGGATCAATGAGGGCGTCGCCGTTGATACCCACGTGAAGAGGCTTGCCAACCGGCTCGGGCTCACCAAACACCAGGACCCCGTCAAGATCGAGGACGATTTGATGTCTATCACCCCCAAAAGGGAATGGGGCAATTTATCGCATCTCCTTATCTTTCACGGGAGGGAAATATGCCAGGCGAAGAAGCCGAACCACGGGGAATGCGTCCTCTACGACATCTGTCCATCGAGAAACATCTGAAGGGCGGGCAGTAAAGTCCTCACGTATCAGAAAGTGCCCTTCTGAGGATTTCGCCGAGCTCCTTCATCTTATAGGGTTTTGTAACGACTCCGCTAAAGCCGTATTCTGTGAAGTTGGCCATGACGGGATCGTTCGAATAGCCGCTCGATACGATCGCTTTCACATTTGCATCAATCTCGCGCAGCTTGGCAATAGCCTCTTTTCCGCCCATCCCTCCCGGGATGGTCAGGTCCATGATGACCGCATGAAACGGCCGGGAAGCTCTCATCGCCTCTTGATAACGTCTTATTGCTTCGGCGCCGTCTCCTGCGAATGCGACTTCATATCCGAGGTGAACGAGTATCTCACCGACAACGTCCCTGATGACCTCTTCGTCATCCATGACCAGAATCCTGCCGCCGGTAGCGGTGAACTTCACGTCTTCTGCCGTCGGGGGCATAGATGCCGTCATGACAGTCGGAAGGTAGATGAGAATGGTCGTCCCTTTTCTCCGCTCTGATTCTGCGGTAATGTATCCGCCGTGGTTCTTGATTATGGAATAGCTTGTAGCGAGACCCATCCCAGCCCGCTTCTCCTTGGTCGTGAAATAAGGATCAAATATCCTCGGCATGTTTTCAGGAGAGATCCCTGTTCCCGAGTCCTGGATGGTAATTTTTGCATAGTCGCCTGCCTGCAGGGGCACGCCGTCGTCCATCCTCTGCGCAATTTTTTCACAGGCCACCTTTACCATTCCCCCTTGCGGCATGGACTCGACGGCGTTCATGATGATATTATGAATGACCTGACGAATCTGTCCCTCATCAATTTCAGCAAAACAGTCTTCCTCAGGCAGAATGAATTCACACTTTACCGTTGTTCCCGCGAGCGCGAATCCAGCCGCGTCCTTGAGTAATGAAGGCACAGAAGAGATTTTCTTCACAGGGGCGCCCCCCTTGGCGAATGTAAGCAGCCGTTGGGTCAGGTCCTTGGCCCTGAGACATGATTTCTCCGCCCCCGCTAGCCTCTGTCGAGTCTTTTCCGCCAGATCCCTGTCGAGCATGACAAGCGAGATATTGCCCATGATGCCAGTCAGAATGTTATTGAAGTCATGGGCGATGCCTCCGGCAAGAATCCCTATGGATTCAAGTTTCTGCGACTTGATGACCTCTTCTTCCATCCTTTTGCGCGCTGTAATGTCTGTTGCGATCTCCAGACGGACCATGCGGCCGTCGAGCCAAAGGATGGCCCGATCCCGGACATCAAACCACTTTCCGGTGAAGGTATTTTGAAATTCCCATGCACAAACACCCGCGGGCTTACCATCCGCAGTAAGCAACTTGTCATTCGTGCAGAAGCCGCAGGGGCCGTCTTGTCCCTCCTGGAGCGTACTCCAGCATACCTTGCCGACGATGTCGCCGAAAACCTTGCGGGCATAATTGTTCGCGAACAGCACCTCATTCGTCTCCATATCCGCTACGTACACGATAGCGTCCAGGCTCTCAAGAATTGTTATGAGCCTTTCATGTGATTCCTTTAACGCCGCTTCTGCCCGTTTGCGTTCGGTGACATCGGTGATCAGGCCGAGGAACCCGATGATCTTGCCTTCAGAATCCTGGATAGGCATGGTGGAAAGCATTCCCCAGAGGAATGAACCGTCCCTGCGATGAAATTTAAAATCACGGACTTCCCCTATTTCAACCCCGTGGAGCTCGAAACCCTGCTGCGCCCTTGCTTGTTCCCTCTCAATGAGGAAGTCAAATGGCTTTTTCCCGATCATCTCTTCCTCGCGGTATCCGAGCATCTCCGCCATGCGCTTGTTTACGTAGGTTGTCCTGTCCTCCGTATCCAGCACCCAGATCCCCTCCCGCGCCGTCTCAACGATCCTGCGGAATTTCTCCTCGCTCTCTTTTAATTTTCCCTCTACCCTATGCCTGTAGAGGGCCATCTCGATAGTCTTATGCAGGTCCCGATCCGCAAAAGGCATGACGATGTAGTCGAATGGCTCGGTTATTTTCGCCCGCTTAAGGTTCCGATCATCTTCGAAGGCTGTAAGGTACACGACCGGGATATTGAACTCGGAACGGATTCTTTCCGCCGTTTCGATGCCGTCCATCCTTCCGCGCAACGCTATATCCATGAGGACGAGGTCCGGCCGTATGTTGCGGACCTTCATCAGCGCTTCTTCTCCGGACTTTGCTATCGACGGGACGTCGTAGCCGAATTTCTGTAAATGGCTTCTTATATCATCAGCAATGATGACCCCGTCTTCAACGACGAGGATTGTCCCTTTGTTCATGCGTCTACTCCTTCAAACCGGATTCGGCAGCCGGTTTTTCCGTTCCGCATAAATTCACCGTGGCCGCCTGGCTGGTCTTGCGACAAGAGTGTAACCAGGTGCAATCCCGGCGAGATGCCATTTCCGATGTCCAGACTTGCCGGGATACCGATTTCTTCATCGCCCGCCATCGGTCAAATTTACCAATCTCGTGGCCGGCACCAGCTATTATGCAACTTTTTGTCACTCGAAGCGCTATGGATCTGCCACATAAAAAAGTAATATAAAAGAATTATACCAACTTTTAGCAGACCTGTCCTTAGAAAAATGGGATACGGTGGGGCGTGCTGGCGCTCTTGCCGATGATGATCTTCCCCAACGCAACCCGACCCTCAGGGCAAAAAAAAAACTTGACTATCTTTCCCGAGTCGGTATAATTTCTACCCTTGAACGCAGGACTGCCTCTTAGACGGACAGCGGATTGGGGAAAACGTTCATCCTGCGTTCTTCTTGAAAGGGCTCAGCAACGTTCCGCGGGCCCAGAGGGCCACGTTCGAACTTTTATCTTGGGGGAAATTTTGAACGAACTGATGATGAACCTTTTCTCGCTCATCGCTGGTCAGGTGAGGAACAAGCAGGAACTGTTTGACAACGAGGGCAAGATCATGCAGGTCCTGCTTAACAGCGGGTGCCGGCTCCATGAGGCGGACGCTGCGCTTACGCTCATGCAGACGCTCGTGCAGAAACAGTCCGAAAGTTTTTTCACCACGGTACAGAACGCGGCAACAGTCCGGATGAGGGCTATGAACCGGGAAGAACGCGATCGGTTCACAATCGATGCCTTCGGCTTTGCCTCAAAGCTCGCCCATCTCGGCATAATTTCCGACGATGAGCGCGAGGATCTGCTCGAGAAGGCCATGACGATAAACGCCGGGCGAATCGAGCTTGACCACATCAAAAACCTCATCGCATTCGTTCTGTTCGTGAATCCTCAGGAACAAGAGCACAGCTTCGCTGCGGACCTCCGGCGCATTAAAAAGACAGCGTGGAATTAAATAGACTGCTTCACCCGGAATCGCTGCAGGGCGAAATCGAATCCCAGACATCGCTCGCGTGTAAGCCCTTCCATGCGCTCCGTGGTAAGAAGGTTTTTATAGAATGAAATCACTCGTGATAGTCGAGTCACCGGCAAAAGCGAAAACCATCGCCAAGTACCTCGGCAAGAACTTTACGGTCAAAGCCTCCGTTGGCCATATCATGGACCTGCCCAAGAGCAGGCTCGGTGTGGACATAGAGAAGGACTTCGAGCCGAAGTACATCATGATCAAGGGGAAAGCCCCCGTCGTGAAAGAGCTCAAGTCCGCCGCAAAAAAGGCCGACCGCATCTTGATCGCGACCGACCCGGACCGAGAAGGCGAGGCCATCGCCTCGCATGTTGCGGAGACCATAGCGGACAGCGCCAAGACCGCGGAGATCTACCGCGTGCTGTTCAACGAGATTACCAAGAAGGCCATCCTCCTGGCAATCGAGCATCCGGGCAAGATCGACGAGAACAAAGTCGATGCCCAGCAGGCACGGCGCGTGCTCGATCGTCTCGTGGGTTACCAGATCAGCCCCATTCTCTGGAAAAAAGTCCGGCGCGGACTCTCCGCGGGCCGTGTGCAGTCCGTTGCCCTGCGCCTGATCCGTGAGCGTGAAGAAGAGATCAAGGCATTCGTACCTGAGGAGTTCTGGTCGCTCACCGCGCTCCTCGAGGGGAAAACCCCGCCGCAGTTCGAGGCCAGGCTCCTGAAGAAAGACGAAGAAAAACTAAGGGTCAAGAACAACGAAGAGGTTCAGAAGATCCTCGATGACCTGCAGGGCAAACCCTATGCCGTGACAAAAGTTGAAAAGAAGGAGCGACGGAGAAATCCCGTCCCGCCCTTCACCACGAGCAAGCTCCAGCAGGAGGCCGGCCGCAAGCTGGGCTTCACCGCGAAGAGAACAATGGGGATCGCCCAGTCGCTGTATGAGGGCGTTGACCTGGGCAAGGAAGGCACCACCGGGCTCATTACCTATATGAGGACCGACTCCACCCGTGTGGGAAAGGAGGCGCAGGAGGAGGCGCGGGAGCTCATTGCCAGCAAATACGGCAGGGACTACCTGCCGGAAAAGCCGCCGGTGTACGCCAGCGCCAAATCCGCACAGGAGGCGCACGAAGCCATACGACCCACTTCGGCGTTGCGCGAACCCGAGTCGATGATGAAGTATCTCGAAAAAGACCAGTATAAACTGTACAAGCTGATCTGGAACCGTTTCGTGGCAAGCCAGATGAGTTCCGCAGTCATCGACCAGACATCGGTGGACATCAAGGCCGGCGACTACACATTCCGCGCCACGGGATCGACCGTCAAATTTCCCGGGTTCATGGCTGTCTACATGGAGGAGAAGCCCGAGGACATGGTGACCGACGATGAAAACGGGGAAGCCGTCCTCCCGCCCCTCAGCGAAGGAGAGATGCTCAGGCTCATCAAGCTCGATCCCAAGCAGCACTTCACCCAGCCGCCGCCTCGTTTCTCAGAAGCTTTACTCGTCAAGACGCTCGAAGAAAAAGGCATCGGAAGACCAAGCACCTATGCGGCCATAATATCCACTATCCAGGACCGGCACTATGTCCAGAAGGTGGAGAACAGGTTCAGGCCCACTGAACTCGGCATTCTCGTAAGTGACCTGCTCGTGAACCACTTCCCTGTGGTGATGGACGTAGCCTTTACCGCCCGCATGGAAGAAGAGCTGGATAAGATCGAAGAAGGCCAGATGCAGTGGGTCGAAGCGGTAAAAGATTTCTACAAACCCTTTAACGAGAGCCTTGAGAAGGCGCAGGCGGACATGAAAGATTTCAAGGCAGAGCAGATAGCCACGGACATCGCTTGCGAAAAATGCGGCAAACCCATGGTCATCAAGTGGGGTCGGAACGGACAGTTCCTTGCGTGCAGCGGCTACCCGGACTGCAAAAACACGAAGCCTTTCGTGCGCAGGGAGAACGGCGAGGTAGAGGCCGCGCCCGAGGAGACCACGGACGAAAAGTGCCCGAAGTGCGGCTCTCCGATGGTGGTCAAACGTGGAAGGTTCGGCAAGTTCCTCGCTTGCTCGCGCTATCCCGAATGCAACTATACCCAAGGGATGTCAACAGGCGTGACCTGCCCCGAAGACGGAGGAAAGATCGTTGAGCGGCGTTCTCGCTTCGGGAAGGTGTTCTATTCCTGTTCCAACTATCCTGCGTGCAAATTCGCCATCTGGTACAAGCCCGTTTCCAGGCCTTGTCCACAGTGCGGCGCGCCGTTCCTCGTGGAAAAATATTCGAAGAAGACAGGGCCCTTTATCGCCTGCCTGAAGAAAGAGTGCGGGTATAAGGAGGAACCGAAAACCGAAACCACTGGACAGAACCCGGATGGAAAAGAGCAAGCTCCGACAGGGAGCGCAGCATAGACTCTCGATGCCGCCTGCTGGCCCCCCTCCATCTCTCTTGCAAAATCGCCTCTCTTGCGATAAAGTAACATTATGCGAAAGCACATCTTCGATTTCATCAATTATCTCAAGAGCGCAAGAAATGTTTCTCCTCACACAGAGCGTAGCTACCTTTCCGACTTGGAGCAGTTCTCGGACTTTCTCGGCGAAACCGATTTCTCCAGCGTCGACCATCAGACCCTGCGGCAATTCATTGCGCACCTCCTGGAACTGGAGGTGAGGAAATCCTCAATAGCCAGGAAACTCTCGGCCATCAGGGCTTTCTTCAAGTACCTGAACCGTGAGGGAATTCTCACGAACAACCCCGCCAGACTGATCTCGACCCCCCGCAAGGAAAAACGTCTTCCCGCGGTACTGACCGCTGATGACGCGCAACGGCTCATGGAAGCACCCGGCAAAAAAGAGGCCGGGGGCCACGATTCGGTGCTCAGGGACCGCGCTGTGCTTGAGACCCTCTACTCCACCGGCATTCGCGCAAGCGAGCTTACCGGAATGAATAGAGAAGACATCAATCGTCATGATCAGCTCATCCGCATCAGAGGCAAAAGGAGGAAAGAGCGGGTCGTGGCCGTGGGACGAAAAGCTCTCGCCGCAATCGATACGTATCTCGACCGGAAGCCCGGGGGCGGCGAAACGCAGGCGGTCTTCACCGGGCCTTCAGGAAAACGCTTGACAGCGCGCACGGTTCAGCGTATTTTAGAAAATTACAGAAAACAACTGGGACTGCAGCAGAAAGCGAGCCCGCACACGCTCCGACACAGCTTCGCCACGCACATGCTCGAATCCGGCGCGGACCTCCGCGCAATCCAGGAGCTCTTGGGCCACGCAAGTCTTTCAACCACCCAGCGATACACGCACCTCAATCTCGACTCGCTCATGGATGTGTATGACAAGGCGCATCCGAAGGCGAGAAAAAAATAGACGGCAACGGAAGAGGATAGAAGGGACGAGTCAGGAATTGCTCGGGGCCTCAGATGCTCCGCTTGAGGCCGTCATGTGACGGCTTGCTATCGGTCTCCTGACGGCCGGATATCCGGCTTCCGATCCTCTGCGGGAGGCACCATGAGCGGGACAATGCCTTTACACGGTACAACGATACTGTCTGTCAGACGAAACGGCAAGACGGCGATCGCGGGTGACGGGCAGGTAACGGTCGGCGCCACGGTCATGAAGCACAACGCGAAGAAAGTGCGCAAGATGTACAACGACAAGATCCTTGCCGGTTTCGCCGGAGCCACCGCAGACGCCTTCACCCTCTTCGAAAAATTCGAAGCCAAGCTGGAGCAGTACCACGGCAACCTCACGCGCGCCGCCGTGGAACTTGCCAAGGACTGGAGAACGGACAGGGTCCTCCGCAGGCTTGAGGCGCTTATGATCGTGACGGATGCTGAACGCTCGTTCGTGCTGTCAGGGAGCGGCGATGTGATCGAGCCGGAAAACGGCATCGCAGCCATCGGTTCTGGCGGCGCCTACGCTCTGTCTGCCGCCAGGGCGCTCATGGATCACACCGCGCTGGACGCACGAATGATCGTGGAAGAAGCCATGAAGATCGCAGCGGAGATATGCATCTACACCAATAAAGAAATTTCGATTGAAGAGCTGTAAGAACCGCGGTCAGAGGCCGGTGGCGAGGTTATGATTCCCTGGACGCCGCGCCTTGGAACCTTTATCCTGAATTTCTCGGAGGATTTATTGAAAGACACCTTGACACCGCGACAGATCGTAGAAGAACTCGATAAATATGTCATTGGCCAGCACAAAGCAAAACGGGCCGTTGCTATCGCGCTCAGGAACCGCTGGAGGCGCCAGCGTCTGCCTCAAGAACTCCGTGACGAGGTCATGCCCAAGAACATCATCATGATCGGCCCCACCGGCGTGGGCAAGACCGAGATCGCCCGAAGGCTCGCCAGGCTCGTCCAGGCCCCTTTCCTCAAGATTGAGGCATCCAAATTCACCGAGGTCGGTTACGTCGGACGCGACGTGGATTCCATCATTCGTGACCTTTCCGAGATCGGCATCAACATGGTCAAGAACGAAATGTCCGAGCAGGTGCAGGAAAAAGCGGCGGCACTGGCTGAGGAGCGTTTGCTCGACCTGCTCCTGCCGCCGCCCAGGACCTCGCCTGGCTTCGACCAGCCTTCCGCCGAACAACAGGAGCATCACAAGAACACGCGTGATAAACTCCGGCAGCAGCTCCGCGAGGGCAAACTAGATGATCGGATGGTTGAAATCGAGCAGAAAGAAAAGGTCATGCCCTTCGGCATCATCTCAAACGTAGGCATGGAAGAGATCGAGATGAACCTGAAGGAGATGCTTGGCGGGCTCTTGCCAGAGAAAACGAAACGGCGCAAGGCCAAAGTCCCGGACGCGCTCCGGCTGCTGGTCCAGGAAGAAGCAACGAAGCTCATCGACATGGACAAGGTGATCAAGGAAGCGCTCCAGCGTGTCGAGCAGTCGGGCATCGTGTTCCTCGACGAGATCGATAAGGTAGCAGGACGTGAGACCCACGGTCCCGACGTATCCCGGGAAGGTGTGCAACGAGACCTTCTGCCGATCGTGGAAGGTTCGACGGTCACGACCAAGTACGGACCGGTAAAGACTGATCACATTTTGTTCATTGCGGCCGGCGCCTTTCACGTATCAAAGCCATCAGACCTGATTCCCGAGCTTCAGGGGAGGTTCCCGATCAGGGTAGAGCTCGATTCTCTTGGCAAGGGCGATTTCATCCGCATCCTGACCGAGCCGCAGAACGCGCTCATCAAGCAGCAGGTCGCGCTCCTCGCAACAGAAGGGATATCCCTCGACTTTTCCAAGGACTCGATCGAGGAGATCGCCGACATTGCCGCACGTGTGAATGAACGCACCGAAAACATCGGTGCACGCAGGCTCTATACCATCATGGAACGGCTTCTCGACGTGATATCCTTTGACGCACCCGAGAAAAAAGGGGCGAAGATCACCATTGATGCCGCCTATGTGCGGGACTGCATGATGGATATCGTCAAGAGCGAGGACCTGAGCAGGTATATTCTATAGGGGAGGCAACATCCAAGGCTGAAGGTTCAGATAAATGTTTTACTGGTTCTCCTGGACTTTGAACCTTGATTTCTGTGCCCGCAATGACCAGGAAATTTTGACCGTCGCAAGTGCAGAGGATGTGTTCATGGACAAGCTTATCGAAAAGGCTAAAACCCTTATTGAGGCCATGCCCTATATCCAGACCTTCCGGGGCAAAACCTTCGTCATCAAGTACGGCGGGAATGCCATGATTGATGAGGCCCTAAAGGTGGGCTTTGCCCAGGATGTGGTCCTCTTGCGCTATATCGGTATCAATCCTGTGGTCGTTCACGGCGGCGGGCCGCAGATCGGCAAGACAATGGAGCGGATGGGTAAAAAGCCCACATTCGTATCGGGCCAGCGCGTAACCGACGAGGAAACCATGGATATCGTGGAGATGGTCCTCGGCGGCAAGGTGAACAAGGAGATCGTGAGCCTTATCAACCGCACAGGGGGCAAGGCTGTTGGCCTCACCGGCAAGGATGGCGGCCTGATCCAGGCGAAGAAGCTTAAGATGTCGAAAAAGTCCGAAGGCACAGGAGAGGCCGAGATCATCGATATCGGCCTCGTCGGCGAAGTGACCGAGGTCCGGCCCGGAGCGCTCGTGGCCCTGGAGCAAAGCGGCTTTATCCCGGTTATCGCTCCTGTCGGCGTCGGAGAGAACGGCGAGACTTACAACATCAACGCCGATCTGGTAGCGGGCGCCGTGGCCGGCGCTATCAAGGCAGAGAAGCTCATCCTTCTCACCGATCAATCCGGGATCCTGGACAAGGACAAGAACCTCATCCCGACGCTGGACAAAAAGAGGGTCGAGACAATGATCCATGCGGGTGTCATCGCCGGGGGCATGCTGCCCAAGACAAAATCCTCATTCGAGGCTCTCGACGCGGGCTGCGCCAAGGTCCATATCATCGACGGACGCATCCCCCACGCCATCCTGCTTGAGATATTCACCAGAGAAGGGATCGGGACGGAGATAACATTGTGATACCGGTAGAACAGCCCACGTGAAAAAAAGAGAGGATGAGATTCGTCATCCTCTCTTTTCGTTTTCTCACCACCCGTCCAATTCATTGCTCCTAATGGCAAGTGGCACAGATGGGGCCAGACACCTTGCAGCCGCGACCTTTGGGAATAATATTGAAGGTCAATAACTCAAGCCGAAGAAATCCCTGATCTTCGTGAGCAACCTGACCGAAACATCCTTGTTGCGGCGCTCAAGGGCTGCAGCATCGAGTCGTCCGCGCTCCGCATCAAGTCCTGCCTGGCGCTCGGTTAGGATGCGACTCAATGATTCTGCGATAGACGGGTTATTGGCGAGCGTGATCCCGAACTTCTCCTTGTCGATCACGATGCATTCGGCATCCTCTGTCATGCGGATGCTTGCCGTACGAACCGCGCCGGTGAGCAGACTCATCTCGCCGAAAAAATTTCCGGGACCAAGCGTTGCCACGACCGCGGATTCGCCTGGAGATTTTTCAACGATCACGTCCACCCTGCCGCTCTTTATGATGTAGAACGAATCTCCCGGATCCCCCTGTCGCACGGGAACCTCACCCTCTGCATAGGATTTCACGTTCAAATGCTCGGCCAGCTTCGTGAGCTCAGGTTTGCTGAGCGGCGAGAAAATTTCCACCTTTTCGAGCAGAGCCACAATCTCCTCTGCCTGTTGTTCCTGTTCCGCCCTGAGGCTCCCGGGAGTGATGTGGCGCATGTTTATCTCCCGGATCGGCACGGGGATGTCGATGCCGCTTCTCCTGAAGTGGTACCAGAGGAGGTCCATTATCTGCCCCTCCGTATCCCCATAGAGGGCAAAACTGGCAAGAGGATACCGTATCTCGTATTGGACAGCAAAATCGCCGTAGCTGATCACCCGGACCCTGGATGCCAGGCCCCTGACAACGCCAGGCACGCCTGAAAGGACCTCGAGGACGGCTCTTTTTACCTTGTTCGGCGGAATGGCATAGCTCACTCCTATGGTAAGTTTTCGCATCACGGTAGAATCCGGCCGGCTATAGTTCACCAAAGCCTCGCCCAGAACCTTGCTATTCGGGATAAACACTTCGTTGTTCTCGACGGTCATGATCCTCGTCGACCGGAGCGTTATGTCGAGCACGCGACCCTCATGTCCACCTGCAAGGATCCAGTCGCCCTGCTTGAGCGGCCTTTCAAATTGGATCTCCAGACCGGCAAGCACATTGGCGAGTGTGCTCTGGAACGCCAGACCGATGGTTGCCGTAAGGACTGTGGTTGTCGCGATAAGCGATGTGACGTTGATCCTCAGGATTTCCTTAAGGAGAATCAGCGTCAGTACGACGAGGACAAGAGCCGTGATGATATTCTTGAATGCGGCCGGGAAGCTGCCCCGCTTCCACCGGACCACAAAAAGGTCACCGTATATATAGAGCCCGAGACGGAGCCCCGCGAAGACAAAAACCAGCCATGAAAGAAAATCGAGGGCATCAAAAATCACGGGATATCCAGCCGCGCCGAAACGCAGGAATATCTGCAGGGAAATGAATAATACGATCAGCTTAAGACCGGTACCGATGGGTTTTAGGAGGTCTGATTTTTTCGCGAGCAAGCCGATTGCGATGCTGCCCCCGACGTAAATGACGACACTAAGCGCCAGCGCCCATATCAGAGAACCCGTGAGAACGTGCAGGAAATCCATCGAATCCCCCCTGAAATATTAAAAACACGAAAAGGAAATGAAAATTTCGGACAGCTTCAGCCAACCTTAACTCCGCGCCCCCCCCTTCTCATTTTCGATTCTTTTATTGATCTCTCCCCACAGCTCCTTGATCCCCTGGCCGTTTTTGGCCGACGTAAGGATCAATGGCTCCATGATCGCCAGGTGGAAAAAGATTTTACGCCGCGCGCGCTCGGCTTCCTGACGGTTCAGCTTGTCGGCTTTGGTCAGTGCGTAGATCGCCGGTATATCATACTGCTTCAGCCATTCAGTCAGACGCGCATCACGTTCATCGGGTTCCCGTCGAACGTCGAGCAGCACGACGACAGCGCGTAATTCCGCAGTATGCTTCAAATAGCCTTCGATCATCGGCCTCCAGGAGTCGGTCACTGCCTGCGGAACGCGTGCATAACCGTATCCCGGAAGATCAACGAAATAAAATGCGTCGTTGATGATGAAAAAATTGATCAGCTGGGTTTTCCCGGGCGTGGAGCTTGTCTTTACCAGGTTTTTGCGGTGCAGGAGAGAATTGATGACGGATGATTTGCCCACGTTCGACCGCCCGGCAAAGGCGATCTGCGGCCGCCGATCATCGGGGAACTGTTTCGGGCCCGTAGCGCTCGTAACAAATTTGGCAGAAAGTATTTTCATGAAATTCAGAGGGCGCGATACGGCACCCAGAGGACAAAAAGAGAGGACAGCTGAACACGTTGCAATACTGACGTCTCCTGTCTGTCCTCTCCTGCCGTCTGGTTTAGGCTATCTTCTCGTAAATGAGCAGCGGCTCGGCTCCGTCATTGATCACCTCTTCGTTGATGATGCACTCTCTGATACCGGGCTGGGACGGGATATCGTACATTACGTTCAGCATGACGTCCTCGAGGATGGCGCGGAGACCACGTGCACCGGTCTTCCGGCTGATTGCCTTCTTGGCCACGGCTTCGAGCGCGCCATCGGTAAAGCGCAGCTTGCAGCCCTCGAGCCCCAGAAGCTTCTGATACTGTTTGATGAGGGCGTTCTTGGGACGCGTGAGGATGTCGATCAGGGCATTTTCGTCAAGCTCTTCGAGTGTGGCCACGACCGGCATACGGCCGATGAATTCCGGGATGAGCCCGTACTTGAGAAGGTCTCCCGGCTGCAGGTTGGAGAGCGTCTCGCTCAGCTTCCGCTCCATTTTGCTCTGGATATCGGCGCCGAACCCCATGGTCTTCTGGCCGATTCTCTGGTCTATGATGGAATCAAGGCCGACGAACGCGCCGCCGCAGATGAAGAGGATGTTCTTCGTATCTACCTGGATGAACTCCTGGTGCGGATGCTTGCGGCCGCCCTGCGGCGGAACACTTGCTACGGTGCCCTCAATCAGCTTCAGCAGCGCTTGCTGCACGCCCTCACCGGAGACATCGCGCGTGATCGAAGGGCTCTCGGACTTGCGGCTGATCTTGTCGATCTCGTCGATGTAAACAATGCCGCGTTGCGCGCGCTCCACGTCGTAGTTAGCGTTCTGGAGGAGCTTGAGGATGATATTCTCCACATCCTCGCCCACGTACCCAGCCTCGGTGAGCGTGGTGGCATCGGCGATGGTGAACGGGACATCGAGGATACGGGCCAGCGTCTGCGCCAGCAGGGTCTTGCCCACGCCTGTGGGGCCGATGAGGAGAATGTTGCTCTTCTGGAGTTCCACCTCGTCGCCGATCTCGTGCTGAACGCCGATCCGCTTGTAGTGGTTATGCACTGCAACCGACAGGATCTTCTTCGCGCGCTCCTGGCCGATCACGTAATCATCGAGGGTGCGCTTGATCTCCGCCGGCTTCGGCAGACGGGGTATCTTGGCTTCCTTTACCTCCTCCCACTCCTCTGCGATGATCTCGTTGCAGAGGTCGACGCACTCGTTGCAGATGAATACCGATGGGCCGGCAATGAGCTTCTTCACCTCGTCCTGACCTTTGCCGCAGAATGAGCACTTGAGCGGGGCGGCATGCTCTTTTTTCTCTTTGTCTGTCATGGTCACTTCTCCTTTGTGCCGCGAGCAGCTTTCTTCGTAATCACCTCGTCAACAATGCCGTACTGCCTCGCGTCCTCCCCGGACATGAAAAAATCACGCTCGGTATCGGTCGCGATCTTTTCAATTGGCTGCCCCGAATGATTGGCGAGGATCTGGTTGAGCGTATCCTTGAGCTTCAGGATTTCCTTGGCGTGGATCTCGATGTCTGATGCCTGGCCCTGAAATCCGCCGACCGGCTGATGGATCATGACGCGGGCGTGGGGAAGCGAAAACCGCTTGGTCTTGGTGCCGGAAGCCAGCAGCAAGGCCGCCATGCTTGCGGCCTGACCGATGCAAATGGTCGAGACTGGCGACTTGATATAGTTCATTGTGTCGTAGATCGCCAATCCCGCCGTGACGATGCCCCCGGGCGAGTTTATGTACAGATAGATATCTTTGTCGGGGTCGTCCGCCTCGAGGAACAGGAGCTGCGCAATCACTGTGTTCGCGACGATATCGTCGATGGGCGTACCGAGGAATATGATGCGGTCTTTGAGAAGCCGGGAATAAATATCATACGCCCTCTCGCCGCGGCTTGTCTGCTCGATCACCATGGGGATCAATGACATATTGTTATTTTCTCCTGACGTCTTTCTTTTATTCAATTATAACTCTTCTTTGCGCGAGAATGCAAGAGACCGAGGGTCTTTTCCTGTCTGAGCGAGGAACTCAGGTTGTCCAGGCCGCCATCGAGCGATTCATAGTATTTCTTGATCGCATCCACTGACTGGCCCGATGTCCTGGCCATAGCGGCAAGCGCGGAGGAGACTTCCTGCTCGCTCACTTCAACCTTTTCTTTCTCAGAGATGGCGTCGAGGATCAGCAGTCCCTTGACGCGCTTCTCCGCCAGCGACCTGTTCTCCTCGCGGAATTTGGAGATATCGAATGATTTCACATCGCCTCCCTGACGAGCAATGCGCGTGGCCTGCTGACGGGCCATGGCCTGCAGTTCACGATCCACCATACCGGAAGGAATATCGAAGGTATGGGCGTCCACAAGCTTCGACAGCAGTTCCTCGCGCTGAGCCGATGCTAGACCGTCCCGTTTCCGGGCCTCGAGGTCCTTCTTGATGCCTTCTTTCAATTCGTCCACGGATTTGTTGCCGCCGATGTCCTTAGCGAACTCATCGTTCAGCTCGGGAATTATCTTTTTCTTGATCTCCTTGAGCGTGACCTTGAATGTTGCGTCCTTGCCGGCAAGGTCCTTGTTGTTGTAGTCCGCGGGGAATGTTACCCGGACCTCCCGCGTCGCACCCTTGTCCATGCCGACAAGCTGGTCCTCGAAGCCGGGGATCAGTGTATTTGTACCCAAGGCCAGCATGTAATCGGACGCTTTGGCGCCGTCAATCGGCTTGCCTTCCCGGTATCCCTCGAAGTCGATGATCGCGGTGTCGGTCTTTTCGAGCTGTCGTCCTTCAACGACCTCGAGCTGCGCATACATTTCGCGGAGGTGGTCAATGGTCTTGCTTACCTCTTCGTCATTGACCGTGACGTCCTTCTCCTTCACCTCGATACCGTCGTATATCCCGAGTTCGATGTTCGGCCGGACCTCAACGGTAGCCGTGAAGCTCAGCGGCGAGCCTTTTGCCAAAGACGAAACATTATCGATCGCGGGCACGTCAACAGGGCTGAGATTGTGTTCCTGCAACGCCCTCAAATACGAATCTGAGATCAGACGGTTCATGACCTCGGACCGGACCTCTTCCCCATAGTGCCGTTCCACGACCGCCCTTGGGGCCTTTCCTGGGCGGAATCCCGGGATCCTGGCCTTCTTCGCCACATCCGAAATAGCCTTGTCCATCTCTTTGGCGACGGAATCTGGTGCGATCTCGATATTGAGTCTTTTCTTTACCGGACTGATGTTTTCGACGGCTACTTTCATGATCTACCACCTTATGCTTGAGAGTCTATAGGGTCTTCTGAGCCTAGTGAATTTTTAATTCGTGAAGATGTGTCGGGACAGGATTTTCAATATGCCGCTCGGCAGCAAGGGCCTACATTCTGCACTGTCTATTTGAATATGTGGTGCGAGAGGGGGGACTTGAACCCCCACGGTTGCCCACCAGATCCTAAGTCTGGCGCGTCTGCCAGTTCCGCCACTCTCGCCGCACGAACAAAGAGAGCAGTGAACGATAAGCAGCTCATGATCTCGCTGCCTGCTGCTCACTGCTCCCTTACAGTTTTATGGTGAGCCGTGAAGGAGTCGAACCTTCGACCCGCTGATTAAGAGTCAGCTGCTCTACCAACTGAGCTAACGGCCCGTAACGATTGATGATAGAACCGGGTGAAAAGCGGGTGTATTATACTTATCTTTGCTATTGTATGCAACAAGAAAATTAATGATTCAACCCGAGGAAACTGACTTGAGTCCTTTTTTATTCCCAATATTGCAATTATTAACGGCACCCGATACGAGCCGAACACACTCATTTACTCATGAACGATTCCCAGGGCGTGCCAGTCCCCTCCGGCATGTCCCCGACGCCGAGAGAGACCCACTCTGAAATTCCCGATGCCGCGGTTTCCCGCATGACGCCACGACCTAACGGGACGAATGCAGCTTCTCTTTTCTGTTTCTTGTGGATCTTATGGCGCGCCCGGCGGGAGTCGAACCCACGACCTTCGGCTTCGGAGGCCGACACTCTATCCAACTGAGCTACGGGCGCAACTTAGATCAAAACAGATAGCGTATTGTTCTGAACAACGGGAACAGGGCTGGCAGCCATGCAATTACTTGGCGCGCCCGGCAGGGCTCGAACCTGCGACCTGCGGATTCGAAGTCCGACGCTCTATCCAGCTGAGCTACGGGCGCGGAATCTACCGTATAAACAGTGAGACGGCCCGACTGGCCGTCTCACTCATAAAATTGGGGTGAGCGACGGGGCTCGAACCCGCGGCCACAAGGGCCACAACCTTGTGCTCTACCAGCTGAGCTACGCCCACCATGTGAAACCAATGTGAAAAAATGCAAAAAATCAAGAAAGCGCGATTGATATAAATGATACCTTAAAATCACGGACTTTTCTATTTAATTTTCTCAGTATTATGGCGCGCCTGAAGGGATTCGAACCCCTGACCCACAGCTTAGAAGGCTGTTGCTCTATCCACCTGAGCTACAGGCGCACGTGAGTTCATTGCTCTGAAGCTCATAGCTATGAACCTCGACTATGGGCCATGAGCAATAACTGGTCGGGGCGAGAGGATTTGAACCTCCGGCTTTCTGCTCCCAAAGCAGACGCGCTACCGGGCTGCGCCACGCCCCGAGGTACCTTACCGCTGTTTACCGCTTATCCCTGACCCGCAGCTCCTTTGATGTCGACAGTCTTTCTCCGTCAACCACGCCTGACAGTCAACGCCATGCTGATTGTCAAAGAACAAGATGGTAAATATATATAGCTAACGGGCAGTTAAAGAGCAAATAGAAAATCAGCGCCTTCTATCCCGTCGGAGCGACAGAGGTTTTTTACGGCGCAACTTGATAATACTCACGCCGCCTAGTGTTGTCAAGCTCTATATATCCGAAGAATATACATTTTCCCCTTTCACAGAGACAGAACTTCCACACGATTTTCGTCCGTTCAAACAGCTTTTCTCTTGTAATACCGCGTATTTTATACTATGATTACGGCTATGGAAGAGCGGATCGGGTCAGTGATACGGTTTTTCGAAAAAACATCCGTCGCGGCGGTCAAACTGGAGTTCGGCGACCTTTCCGTGGGCGATACCGTCCGCATCAAGGGGAGCAGTTCCGACTTCACTCAGAAGATTGAAATGATGGAGTTCGACCATCAGCCAGTGCAGAAAGCCATCCGCGGCCAGTTCACCGGCATAAAGCTCTCCCATCCTGTCAAGCCCTTCGACCTCGTGTACAAGGTCACTGGATAGATCGCCGGCCCAATGTTCATCTACATCATAAAACGCACGCTCCTGATGATCCCCATCCTGCTCGGCATCACGGTGCTGAGCTTCGGCATCATGCGCCTCGCGCCGGGGGGGCCTGCCGAGGCGCAGATGGAGTTCTCGGCCAAGGCGTCGGCCGAAGCCCGGGAGCGTCTCAGGAAACTCTACGGCGCGGACCAACCCTTCTACAAACAGTATGCCACGTGGCTCAAGAAGTTCATAACACTTGATTTCGGCGAGGCCTTTGCCGATGGACGCAAGGTCAAGGACAAGATCTTGGAACGCCTTCCGATCACGCTCACGATCAACCTGCTCTCCCTCGGGCTCGTACTCCTGATCGCGATACCTATCGGCATCATGTCAGCAACACGACAATACTCGTTCATTGATCGGTTCACGACAGTCTTCGTCTTTGTAGGTTTTTCCACGCCCTCGTTCTGGCTCGCACTCCTGCTGATCTACATGCTCGGCGTGCAATGGGGCTTGCTTCCCATTTCGGGCATCCAGAGCCTGGATACGGCAAGCCTGACGTTCTGGGGCAGGATTTCGGACTGGGGTAGGCACCTGATCCTGCCGGTCCTTGTATCGGCCTTCGGCGGGCTGGCAGGGTTCTCACGCTACGTCCGGAACAACATGCTCGAGGTATTGCGCCAGGACTACATTCGTACCGCTTGGGCCAAGGGACTTCCGGAAAAAATAATCATTTACAAGCACGCGCTCAGGAACGCGCTCATGCCCGTGATCACCATTCTCGGCCTCTCGCTCCCCGGCATCATTGGCGGCAGCGTAATCATGGAAACGGTCTTCAGTATCCCCGGCATGGGCCTGCTCCTGTATCAGGCGGTATTCTCGCGCGACTACAACCTCGCTATGGGAATCCTCGTGCCGGCGGCATTTCTGACGATGCTCGGCAATTTCCTTGCCGATATTGCGTATGCCTTTACGGACCCGAGGGTGAGATTGCGTTGACACGCGCACATATCAAGCTCGAAGCGCAATATATCGCATGCGGACCTTAGATCCTGGCCTGCGCTTTCTATCCTGGAAGGCGGTAATTCATGGCCAGGATTTCATGCTACAGCCGCAGGTCTGACACGCATGCCGGGCATCCGCCGGCGTTAAGATAAGAAACAGGAGTACGAATGGCGATCAGCTCTGAGTCCTTCACCTCCCAAACTTTTCATTACCTCATGAAGAACCGGCTTGCCGTCATTGGCGGGATACTGGTGCTGCTCGTCTTCATCCTGTCCATATTTGCGCCGCTGATCGCCCCTTATAGCCCATCCACCATCGACATCAAAAACATCCTCGTCGGGCCGAGCATATCGCACCCGCTCGGAACCGACGACCTGGGCAGGGACGTGCTTTCTCGCATGCTCTGGGGCGGAAGGATCTCTCTTGAGGTAGGGTTCGTAGCCGTCGGGATTGCCACAGTCATAGGCATCCTTCTGGGCTCGATTGCAGGCTACTACGGCGGTTGGGTCGACAGCCTCATCATGCGGGCAGTCGACATCATGCTGAGCATCCCGACGATTTTTCTGGTGCTGGCCGTCATTGCAATCCTCGAGCCGAACATCATCAACATCATGGCCGTGATCGGGCTTACGAGCTGGATGGAGCCGGCCCGGCTCATCCGTGCGGAGTTCATATCTCTTAAGGAGCGGGAATTCGTGATCGCCGCCCGCGCCATAGGCTCCTCCGACAGACGCATCATCATGAAGCACGTTCTGCCGAACGGGCTCTCGCCCATTCTCGTGTCAGCGACCCTGGGCATCGGCGGAGCCATCCTTATCGAGTCGGCGTTGAGCTTCCTCGGACTCGGCGTTCAGCCGCCTACGCCGAGCTGGGGCAGTCTGCTCTCCTCGGGCAAGGACAATATAGAGATTGCCTGGTGGCTCTCGGCTTTCCCCGGCCTCGCGATCCTCATCACCGTGCTCGGTTACAACCTCCTCGGCGAAGGCATCCGCGATGCCCTCGACCCGAGGCAGCGGGAGTAGATTGCTCAAACTCCTGCTGCACGCAGTTTTCATGCATCGGGGAGTTCGGGGAATAGGGTTATAATATCATTATGACCATGGTGATCATTGATTACGCGCATCTGTACTACAAGGCGATCGCGCGCACCGAGGTCCCTCCGGTGATGAGCGGCAAGTTCGTCCAGATCCGGAACGAGGCCACGGAATATCTTGTCTTCTCGCCCAAGGAGTTCACGAAGTATCATGCCAACATCGTTGAGCGGTTCTGTCTCGATAAGGGAGTTGAGGGGTTCTATGACTCCGAAGGCAAGCGGTACGTCATCCCCGATCGTGCGTGGTCGGTCGCCGGCGGCGGAAAATACGAAATCGATACGAAGAGAAAGACCATCAAGCTCTACGACAACTCGATGGCCTATGGGAAATTCGAAATCGAGGGGCTGAAGAAAAAGATGCTTTCTCTGCCCGCGTTCTCTGCCTTCATGGTCCGCATCGAATAGCTCAATCCTGTTTCTTCTTCATGAGCGCCTGCTGCCTTGCCTTCCTCTTATTCGACCGATATCTGTCCACAGCCTTCGTATGCGCATTGAAATCCGTGGTGAAATAGTGGCTTCCATCGCCCTGCGCCACGAAGAAGAGATAGTCCACGGGTTCAGGATACAGCGCAGCGAGGATTGCGCCTTGGCCGGGGTTTGCGATTGGCCCGGGCGGTAAGCCCTTGTGGAGATACGTGTTGTACGGGGAATGCCGCTTGAGATCCTGCGCCGATACTTTCGTGACCCATGCCTTGGTCCCGTAAACAGCTGTCGGGTCTGCCTGAAGCCTCATGCCCTTCCTTAACCGGTTGTGGTACACCGCGGAGATGAGCTTTCGCTCAGAAGCCACTTTGGCCTCTTTCTCCACAATCGAGGCCAGCGTAATGATCTGCTGCTCGGTAAACCCGAGTTCCTTCGCCCGGGCGCGGTAGCTGTCGTCAAACACTGCCTTGTAGCGCTGAACCATCTTCTTCGGGATATCCTCGAGTCTGATGCCTTTGGGGAAAAAGTAGGTGTCCGGGTACAGGTAACCCTCGAGCGTATCGGCATCAACGCCGAGTGAATGGACGTAGTCCTTGTTCTTCACCAGGTTGATGAACTCCTGCGGATCGGAGATGAGGGGTGTGCCGGTTAGTGTCCATCCAATCTGATAAAGATTGTATCCCTCGGGGACCACGATCTCGTACTCGATGATCTTGCCTTTCCTGAGAGCCTCCAGCACCTCCCACATGCTCATGTTCGTGTTCATCCCGTAATAGCCCAGACGCACCTTGCGGCTGATGCCTTGGAGCCTGCCGATGATCTCGAAATACCCGCGGTAGCGGATAATGCCCTCTTTCTGGAGCATGCCCGCAATAGCCTTGAAACTCATGCCTTCGGTCACCTGAACTTCAACCCACACCTTTTCCCTTGACGGGGGGACGAACAGGGCAATATAAAAATGGACAATGACTGTGAGCATGATCGTGGCAATCAGGAACGACGGCCACGGGTGTTTCTTGACCCATTTCTGGACGCCCAACCATCGGGAGATCAATGCCTTTTGTGGTCTTTCCTTCTCCATGCAGATTTCTTACCTACAGCTGCCCCGACCGCAGGATGCCGATGAGGATCCATATCCCGAAGAGCGCAGCAATTACATACCCGATCAGCCCGAACGTCGGCAGACCGAAGAGCGTCGGCCCCGCCCCCGAATGGATGATGATGGAGGACGCCATGATTATTGCAGCGGTTATGACGCTGAACGCGATTCGGTTGCTCGCCTTGTCCAGGTCCCGAATCAAGTGCTGGAGTCCCTCGTGATGAAGGATCATGTGGACGTCGTTCCGCAGGATCTTCCTGACCACGTTCCGCAGCTGGCGCGGCATTTGGGATACCATGTCGGAAATTTCCGCCACGTTTTTCTGCATGGTCCGGGCGTACCTGAAGGGACTGTGGCGTTTGCGGATCAGGTCCGCCACGTAGGGCCTCGCGGCCTCGATATAGTCAAACTCGGGATCGAGCTGCCTCAATATGCCTTCCAGCGTTATGAGCGCCTTGTCGATGAGGTACAGGTTCTGCGGAAGACGCAGGTGGTACCGGAGGAGGATATGGGTCACACGGTCCACGTAGGCCCCAAAATCGATCTGCCTCACCTTCATCCCGTAATAAGGTTCGAGAAGCTCCGTAAAGTCCTCCTTGAGCTCCCGCTGGAAGCGTTCGAGGTCAACCACCTCGTCCGAAACGAATCCCAGGTTCACGTACTGCCGGACCAAGGCATCATAATCGTGGTTCACCAGGGCCAGAAAGGAGTTGGCGAAGTATTCCATATTTTCCTCGCTCACCCTCCCCACGATCCCGAAATCGACAAGGGCTAGCCGTCCGTCATTGAGCACGAAGATGTTGCCGGGATGGGGATCTGCATGGAAGAACCCGTCCTGGAAGACCATCTGGAAGAAAGCAGCGGCACCCTTCTTTGATAGCTCCCCGCGGTCGAAACCCATGCGTTCTATGGCGCCAAAATCATCGATGCGGACACCCTCGAGTTTCTCCAGGACCATCACCCGCTTGCTCGACAGATCGGCATGGACCTCGGGAATGTAGAGGATGTCGCTCTTCTCGAAGTTTTTCCTGAGTTGCGCGGCGTTCGAGGCTTCTATGAAGAAATCCATCTCCCGGCTTATGGTTCGCGCAAACTCCTCGACGATGCCCTTGGGATTGTAAACGGCCACATCAGGGACGTACATCTCGATGAGTTCGGCGAGTCCGCGCAGAATGCTGATGTCCCGTGAGATGATCCGGTCGATGTTGGGCCGCTGGACCTTGACTATCACTTCGGTGCCGTCGCTGAGAACCGCCCTGTGGACTTGTGCGATTGACGCAGCCGCGATGGGGACTCGGTCGAACTGCGCAAAGACCTGCTCTATGGGCGCGCCTAGATCTTTTTCGATGATCGTCTTGACATCATCGTATGGAAAGGGAGAGACTGAGTCGGTAAGCTTGACAAGTTCCTGGGCATACTCTATGGGCATCATGTCCGGCCTGCAGGCCAGCACCTGCCCGAGTTTGATGAAGGAGGGACCCAGTTCCTCGAATACGAGTCGTAGCCGTTCCGGCGCGTTCAGCCGGTGTTCTGGGAGGGGCTGCTTGAACGTCAGTACCCGCCTGCCGACGGAGATGAACCGCTGCAGGCCGAGCTGCTCCACGACATGGCCGAACCCGTGCCGGGACGCCACCATGATAATCTGCCTGATCCTGGGTATGTCCCGGTAGTGTCTTCTCCAAAAGCCCAAAAGAGACATTGGTATTGCGGGGCCGCGAGCTACGCCCCGCCTTTCCCTTCGCCTCCCTCAAGCTTCGTAAGCCTTGCGGAGATGTTCTGGAGCTTCTTCTCGACTTTCTCGAGGTCGCCGCGGGTAGGGATGTTGAGTTTCTCAAAGGCGGCCGACATGGCGTCCTTGACCTTGTGGTCCATATCCTTGGTGCTCTCCTCGGCCTTGGAGACCCATTCCTTCACCAGCGATGCGCCCTCGCTTTTCGAAAGCTCTCCAGCCTTAACCAGATCATCGATGAACTCCTTGGCCTTTTCCTGCGCGCCAAGTCCTGCCAGCATAGCCTTCTTGATAATCTCTGAAACCGTCATGATCTCCTCCTCCCTTGGTTGTCCCGCTGCCGCACGGATCCTCATGCCTTCTTAGTTATAGTATACAACGCCCCGAGCGCCGCGTCCAGCTTAGCCGGGTCTTTTCCTCCGGACTGCGCCAACTCGGGTTTGCCGCCTCCGGTGCCGCCGAGGATGCCCGCCATCTCTTTGATGATCCGGCCCGCGTGGAACCGGTTCGTGAGATCTTTCGTGACCATCACGATAAGGCTCACCTTCCCGTCCTTTACCGAGCCGAGCGCCAGTATGCCGGAGTCGAGCTTGTCACGCAGCTTGTCGCCGAAGTCGCGAAGGTCCTTCGGGTCCATCCCGTCAACGCGCTTTGCAAGCACCTTAATTCCGTTGATCACCTGCGCGCCGCCGACCACGTCGTCCGCCTGAGACGACTGGAGCTTGTGCTTGAACTGGTCTATCTCCTTTTCAAGGCTCTTCACCTGAGCCACAAGTCTCTCCACGCGCGCAACCACGTCGGACTCCGACGCCTTGAGCATTTGGGCGATATCCACGATTCTCTGTTCCTCGCCCTTAAACGCCCGGTACGCATGCCTGCCGGCCACGGCCTCTATCCTCCGGACACCCGCGGCGATGCCCACCTCGGAGATGATCTTGAGCACGCCGATGTCGCCGCTCGCATGGGTGTGCGTACCGCCGCAGAGCTCTTTGCTCACGTCCTTGACCGTGACGACCCGCACCTTGTCTGCATATTTTTCGTCGAACAGGGCCATTGCTCCGGAGGCGACCGCCTGGTCAACGTCCATTACCGCTGTCTCCACGGGGTGGTTTTCGATGATGTAATCATTGACGAGTTCTTCGATCCTGTTCAGTTCCCGGTCAGTCAGCGCCGCATAGTGCGAGAAGTCGAAGCGAAGCCGGTCGGGTGCCACGAGCGAGCCCGCCTGTTTGACATGGTCACCGAGCACGTACCGGAGCGTGGCATGGAGCAGGTGCGTGGCGGTGTGGTGTCGAGCCGTATCGCCCCTGCTTTCCTCGTCCACCCGTGCGAGCACCGTGTCACCGACCTTGAGGGTGCCCTTCCTGAGCCTGCCCCGATGAACGATGAGATCCTCGTAGGGTTTTACGGTCCCGTTTACCGAGAATTTGGAGCCTTCGCCGAGAAGATCCCCCTTGTCTCCCACCTGCCCGCCGGATTCGGCGTAGAAGGGCGTGCGGTCCAGGATGATCTCGGCATCGTCGCCCTCATGCGCCTCCGCGGCCTTTTTGTCTCCCTTAATGATGGCCACGATCTGGCCGTTATCTTGAAGTATATCATAACCCGTGAACGCCGGCTTGCGAATGCTGCCGGCAACCTCTCTATACACGGGGTTTATCTTTGCCTCTCCCGATCCGGCCCAAGCCGCCCGAGCCTTATCTCTTTGCTCCTGCATGGCCTTATGGTATCCTTCCTCATCAAGCCGCAGGCCCGTGTCCCGGGCCATGTCCGCGACCAGATCGAGGGGGAAGCCGAAGGTATCGTAGAGCTTGAACAGCACATCGCCGGGGATCTCGTCCTTGTTCTCTGCTTTGATTTTCGCGACCGTCTCGTTCAACAGCGCGATGCCCGAGCTGAGCGTCGTGGCAAAACGTTCCTCTTCGAGCAGAACGACCTTGGCAACATGTTCACGGGTGTCAACGAGTTCAGGATAGGCTTCGCGCATCCCGTCAACCACTACTCCTGTGAGTTTGTACAGGAACGGCTTGTCGATACCGATGAGTCTGCCGTATCGGCTTGCCCTGCGGATCACGCGCCGGAGCACATAACCCCTGCCCTCGTTCGAGGGGAGCACGCCGTCAGAGATCAAAAAAGTCATTGCCCGGAGGTGGTCGGCAATCACCTGGTAGGAGATGTCCGCCTGCTGGTCCTTATGGTACGGCACGCCTGCAAGCGTTGCAATCTGTTTGATGATCGGTCGGAACAGGTCGGTCTCGAAATTGCTCTTGACGCCCTCCACCACGGCAGACAGCCTCTCGAGCCCCATACCCGTGTCGATGCTCGGCTTGGGCAGGGGCGCGAGTGTCCCCGATGCGTCCCGGTTGAACTGCATGAACACAAGGTTCCAGATCTCAAGATAGCGGTCGCAGTCGCATCCCACGGCGCACTCCGCCTTCCCGCATCCGATCTCGGGCCCCTGGTCGATGATGATCTCGGAGCAGGGGCCGCAGGGACCGGTGTCGCCCATCTGCCAAAAGTTGTCCTGTTCGCCGAGACGCACGATGCGGTCGGGAGGGACCCTGGCCACGTCCTGCCAGAGCTTGAACGCCTCGTCGTCATCCTTGTAGATCGTGACCCAGAGCTTCTCCTTCGGAAGCCCTATGACAGTCGTCAGAAACTCCCAGGCGAAGGTGATTGCTTCCTTTTTAAAGTAGTCGCCGAACGAGAAGTTGCCAAGCATCTCGAAAAAAGTGTGGTGCCGCGCAGTATGTCCCACATTCTCGAGATCGTTGTGTTTGCCGCCGGCGCGCATGCACTTCTGACTCGTCACTGCGCGCTTATACTCCCGCGCTTCCTCTCCGAGGAACACGCTTTTGAACTGCACCATGCCTGCGTTCGTGAACAGGAGCGTGGGGTCGCTCCGGGGGACGAGAGCCGAGCTCGGCACGATCTTGTGCCCCCGCGCCGCAAAGTAGTCTAGAAAAATCTTCCGCAAATCGTTTGCCTTCAAGTCACACTCCTTATGTCGGATCAAACTTAAATAACCGCAGATGAATACGGTGGGAAACCGGTTACCAATGATGCGCCCTGAGGATGGGTGCCTGTGTTGATCGCCTGTCTCTGCGGAACACCTGCTTTCGACTATCTGTTGTCTCGAAGTCAGTCAGTATTCTTCAAGATGTCCCAGATTACTCCGTGCGAAAATCCTTTTCTTTCCAGGAAACCCGCAATCCGTCTGCGCCTTGTCTCTCGGTCGAGGTCTTTCATCATTGTGAGCTTCCTCTTGGCCGCTTTTCTCGCAGTTTCAGTTTCGACATCAGCGGTCAGAACGCCGGCCAGCGCCCGGCGGACGGTCTCACGGTCAACGCCTTTGTCTCTCAGTTCCCTTTCGATCCTGTGCCTGCCTAGCCCGCGGAGTCTAACCCTGCTCTGTACCCATTGATCCGCGAACTTCTCATCATCGATGTATCCGAGCCGGACCAGTTGGGAAAGGACCGTACGAACAGCGTCATGCCCAAATCCCTTGTCGCGCAGCTTCTTCTCGACCTCTGCATGACTTCTGGGCCGGTATGAGAGATAGCGGTAGGCGACGTTTTTTGCTCGGACACCTTCTTTGTCATTCGCGTCATCCATTCACCGCGTCCCCGCACGTGCCCTTCTACTTGTCCCCGAACCGGTCTATCTTGAAGTCAGTGTCCTGCGACCCGCCGGTGTACTCCTTCGCCTCTTGTTCCTTCGGCGCGGGCCTCCCTGGGCCGGCCGGCCTCGGCGCCGTCCCTCCTGCCGGTTTGGCGGCTCTTTTTCGCAGATCCTCCTCCTCCTCGGCCATGTCGCTCGTGGACTGGACGCCCTTGACCTTGAGCGCAAAGTCATCGGGGTTGCTCGCGGTCATGATCGCCTCTTCATACGTGATCACGCCCTTCCTATAGAGCACAAGGAGCGACTGGTCGAAGGTTTGCATTCCGTAATGAGACATCCCGGCTGCAATGATCGACGGTATCTGACGGGTTTTGGCATCGTCGATGATCGCCTCGCGCACCGACATCGTCCCGAGCATTACCTCGACAGCCGGCACGCGCCCGTTGCCGTCCGCTCTGGCGACGAGACGCTGCGAGATAATACCTTTGATCACCGAGGCAAGCTGCATCCTTACCTGCTTCTGCTGATACGGAGGGAAGACGGTGATGATGCGGTTGACGGTCTCGGCTGCATCCAGGGTGTGCAGGGTGGAGAGCACGAGGTGGCCGGTCTCGGCTGCGGTTAGCGCCGTAGAGATGGTCTCGAAGTCCCTCATCTCGCCCACGAGGATCACATCAGGGTCCTGACGCAGGGCGCTCCGCAGAGCTTCGCTGAATGAAAAAGTATCGGTGCCGATCTCGCGCTGGTTGACTATGCTTTTCTTGTCCCGGTGGAGGAACTCAATGGGATCCTCGATGGTGACAACGTTCGCCGTCCTGGAAGTGTTGATGTAATCGATCATCGACGCAAGAGTGGTCGATTTTCCGCTTCCGGTCGTTCCCGTCACCAGGACCAGTCCGCGCTGCTCCTGAGCCACCTTTAACAGCACCGCGGGGAGCATGAGCTCCTCAAAATTCAGTATCTTCATCGGAATCTGGCGGAAGACCATCCCAACGCTGCCGCGCTGCTGGAACACGTTCACGCGGAAACGGCCCAGCCCCGGCACGGCATAGGCCATATCGAGCTCGTTCTTTTCCTTGAACTTCGCTTTCTGGCTCGCGTTCATGATGCCGGACGCGATGCCAACGGCATCTTCCTGGGTGAGCCTCTTCTCGGCCTCGATGGGGGTCAGCTTCCCGTCGATCCTGAGAATCGGCGGATTCCCCACTTTGATGTGCAGGTCTGATGCCCGCTTTTCAAAAGTGAGCTTGAGCAGTTCATTCAGGTTCATTTACGCCTCCATGTGTTTCTCCGACTTTTGACCTTTCGCGGCTTTGCCTCCGCGCTCTCCAGCGGCCGAATCCTTGTCCCTGGCAGAGGCGCTGCCCTCCGCCACTTGCGCCACTGCGGCCGGCAGGCCAGCGGACTGCCGCACTTTGAGCTCGATCTCAGACGCCATATCGGGATGCCCCGCAAGGAACTGCTTGACGTTCTCCCGTCCCTGGCCGATACGCGTGCCGCCGTAGGAGAACCAGGCGCCGCTCTTCTCAACGATATTCTTATCGGCACCCATGTCGATGATCTCGCCGATCTTGGAGATCCCTTCGTTGAACATTATATCAAACTCAGCGGACCTGAATGGCGGCGCGATCTTGTTCTTTACGACCTTCACCTTCACCCTGCCGCCGGTCACGTCCTCGCCTTCTTTGATCGCTGAGACCTTCCGGATATCGAGCCGCACCGAGGCGTAGAACTTCAGAGCGTTGCCGCCGGTCGTCGTCTCGGGGTTGCCGAACATCACGCCGATCTTCATTCGGATCTGATTGATGAAAATAAGCGTTGTCGCAGACTTGCTGATCGCGCCCGTGAGCTTTCTCAATGCCTGGCTCATGAGCCTCGCCTGGAGCCCCATGTGTGCATCTCCCATCTCGCCTTCGATCTCGGCCCGCGGAGTCAGTGCTGCAACGGAGTCCACGACGATGACGTCGATGGCACCGCTCCGAACGAGGGTCTCCGTGATCTCGAGCGCCTGCTCTCCGGTGTCCGGCTGCGAGATCAGCAGGTCATCGGTACGTACCCCGAGCTTGCGCGCATAGGCGACGTCGAGGGCATGCTCCGCATCGATGAAGGCCGCCTGGCCCCCGGCCTTCTGCGCTTCGGCGATAACATGGAGCGCGAGCGTGGTCTTTCCGGAAGACTCGGGGCCGTAGATCTCGATGATCCTCCCGCGCGGAACACCGCCCACGCCGAGTGCGATGTCCAGGCCGAGGGAGCCCGTTGATATGGCGGGAATCCCTGCCGGGACCTCCTCCTTGCCCAGCCGCATGATGGATCCTTTGCCGAACTGCTTCTCGATCTGGCCCACCGCCAGTTCCAGCGCCTTCAACTTGTCCTTGTCAGCCATTACGAATCTCCTTTCGCCGCAGCCGCGGCTCATCAAATCGAATTTGAATTTAAATTTATTTTAAATCCGCCCTCGCGATTTCCGAATACACCGCCCCTGACGGTTTTAACTCGCTCTTCATGAGGCTGATGTGGTCCACCTCAAACCCGGCGAGCCGTATATCCTTGATGCCGTCTATCGCCTTCTGCCAAGAGAATCGTGGCCGGAGATATTTGATCCTCGCCAGCGTCAGATGAGGCGAAAAGGCCCGTTCTTCCCGGTCGAACCCTATCGCTGTCATCGAATCCTCTACCGAACGCCAAAGGGCCTCAAGCTTGTCAATGTCTCCCGACACCCCGAGCCAGACCACGCGGGGATTCTTCGAGTTCGGAAAGGCGCCTGCACCGCCTATCTCCAGCCGGAACCTGCCCATGTCACCGACGGCGCGGGTCAGGGTGTTCTTGATCTCGTCGATCTTCGCTTCCATCACCTCGCCCAGGAACTTGAGCGTCAGATGAATCCCTTCGGGTCTGGTCCACCCCGCATCTGCGCCGGAGCGCTTGAGCTGCTCCTGGGCCTTCTCCATTTCCTTCTTGATCCCATCAGGGATCTCTACGGCTATGAAGGTCCTCATGCTCGAAAATCTCCGCCACCGAAACACGCGTCATAGAGTCAAAAAATCAATATTTACTCCTCGCACCCTGATGCCATTGCGGCTGAAACCATGGATCTTTTGTCTACCCGATGAGATACCTTCTCACCATATCCAGCGCCATCTGGGACGCCTTCATACGCACCTGCTCCCTGTTTCCCAGGAACCTGTATTCATCAGTCTTGACTCCCTGAGCACTCGCGAGCGCCGCGTACACAAGGCCAACGGGCTTCAGCTCGGTGCCGCCGCTGGGGCCTGCAATACCGGTGACCGCAAGCCCGAGGTCCGTTTTAGCCGTCTGCCTGATCCCCTGCGCCATGGCCGCCGCCACCTCGCTGCTGACCGCGCCGCAACGCTCGATCAATTCTCCAGGCACTCCGACCATCTCGGACTTCGAGACATTGCTGTACACGACGACACCCCGTTCGAAATATTCCGAGCTCCCGGCGATATTCGTGATACGCGCTCCGATCAGACCGCCAGTGCAGGATTCGGCGACCGAGAGCTTAATCCTGCGTTGTTTCAGGAGTGCGCCCACCACCTCTTCCATAGACAGACCATCCACGCCGTAGATGACATCGCCGAGCCTTCCCCGTATCGCCGTCTCCGTGATGTCCACGATCGACTGAGCCCGTTCAGCATCGGACTCCCTGGCGATGATGCGGATGTCCACGCCCGTCTCCTTTGCCGTAAGCCCCACTGCCGGCGCCTCGCGCTTCATGATGTCCTGTATGGCCTGATTTACCGCTGACTCGGACATGCCGCAGGTGTGCAATATCCTGCGTTTGATGAATGCCTTGCCGCCGAACCGCTCCTCAAGGGCCGGCTTGAGCCCCTCTCTGAACATTGCCGTCATTTCCTTGGGGACGCCGGGGAGGACAGCGATGAACGTGCTCCCCTCGTCAAGAAAGAAGCCAGGCGCTGATCCCACCGGATTCTGCAGGAGCCGCGCACCCGCGGGGATCAATGCCTGTCGGTCGTTCGCAATCGCGTACTCCCTGCCCCTCCTGGAAAGCATGGCACGGATGGCTTTAAAGGCATCCTCGTTCAGCACCAGGCGCCGCTTGACGATCTTCGCAATCACTTTTCTGGTAATGTCGTCCTCGGTCGGGCCGATTCCGCCGGTAATTATGACAACATCGGCCCGACACATGGCCCTGCGGAGCGCCTCTTCCATGTCCTTCTCATCATCTCCGACCACAGTCTTGAAAGCCGTTTCAAGGCCTATGAGCAGGATCTCTTCCGAGAGGAAAAGGGCATTGGTTTCGGACACACCGCCGGACAGAAGTTCGGTCCCTGTAGCTATGATTTCTGCGCGCATGCAAAAGCACCTCTGCGGAGAGCAGAGCGCATGAGCATAGATCCTTTCGCTCCGCACCGCGCTCTCCGCCCTTTGCGGTCATACATTAAACGCTTCAGCAACGATCCTGAGCACAAGGTTCGTATACACTCCGGCCCCGATATCATCGAACATAATCCCGACGCCTCCGTGGAGATTCTGAAGCCGCTTCAGAGGATAGGGTTTCATAATATCAAAGAACCTGAAGAGAACGAATGCCGCGATGATGAAAACCCATGTCCCGGGCAGCATGGCCGCAGAAACAAGATATCCGGCGATCTCGTCGATTACAATGGATGGGTGGTCCTTCTTCCCGAGCAGTCCCTCGGCCTGGCCCGCGATCCAGGTCCCGATAAGAACAATCAGAATGCAGGACAGAACGTAGGCACCGGGCGAAAGCCGTCTCATCCACAAATAGGCGAGCACGCCCACTGCTGTACCAGCGGTCCCAGGCGCCATGGGAGCCCTGCCGCTGTACGCCCCTTGGGCCATGAAGAGGACGACCTCTCTCGTGAATCTGTTCATCGCATGCAATCCCGAAAGACCGTATATTGTAGCATCGGCTAACATCATCCGTCAACGAAAATTGGCCCTCACAACAGTTCGTAGACCCATACTGTTCCATCGCTCCGACTCTCCTCGTTTCGCTTGACGAGCCGTTTCTTGTGCAGGTTCAGGAGCCGGGTGCCGCTCGTATTTGCTTCGAGTTTCCTTGCATCCGCGAGGTCCTTGGCGGTCGCTTTTCTCCGCACGGAGATAAAAGCAAGAGTGTCCTTGAGATAGTTGTTCAGGTTCCCCAAAACGATCCTGCCGCCGTCCTTCATCGAGGCCATGACCGCCAGGTCCTTCCGCTCGAGGGCCACCTCGATGTTCTCCTTCTGGTTTTCGTTCAGCCCTGTGAGGATAAGATACTTGTCGCCGTATTCGCCGCCTAAAAGGCGCGATACGAGCTTCGCCACGATCTCGTCTGCGCATGAATAGTCTATGATCCCGATTTTCGCAAAATCGAGCCCAACGACAGCCCCGTCCGGCTCCTTCTCCATGCCCCGCTCGATCCGTCTTCTGATTTTTTCCCCCGACGGCCGCGTCACGAGGTCCTTCGAGCCATTCACGAGCTCTTCTTTGAGGAATTTATAGAGGTCGTATCTGATCATCTTCGCATCGGGATCAAACAAATTCAATTGAATCAATTGAACCATATTTCCCATATTTTGTCAAGGGAATTTTTGAAGCATAGGATCAGCCAATAATCATGCCGGGTTCGTGCGGGCAGGACGGGCGATCAGAGTGCCAAGAGGGAGCAGCAATAGATTTACACCTCCGGAAGGAGGATATTGATCTGCGCACCGGGGAAGCGGGTTAGGTTCCGCTCCTGTCCCCTGCCCCGGGCCCATGTGGGTATGATGCAGAGACGGGCCGTGCCTGAGCGGATGGAGAGCTTGCCCTGCCATTGATTGACGAATCTGCGGACAGCGGCTAGGCCGTGGCCGCGGCCCTCTTCCTCGTACCGGGACGCCCCATGCAGGAGCGCCTTGTCGATGGCCTCAAGGTCGCTCCGCAGTTTGAACCTGCCGGCCAGGGACTTCCGAAACCCGATGCCCGCGTCCATGACTGCGATCTTGACCACGTTCTTATTCATGCTCTGGAACCGGTACTTTTGGATGCCCACGAATCCTTTGCTCTCGCTGTGTTCAATGATGTTCTGGCAGACCTCGGAGAGGGCCACGATGAAACCGTCGATGGCGCGATCGTTGTAGCCCAGGTGGGTGGCGAGGATGGCTTGGGCGCGGTCTCTTACCTTCCCGACGATGTAGTGGATATCGTTGGATTGCTCAATAGGAGTGATCTCGAGCAATACATCGGAATCGGGGTTGCGCTGATATTTCTCAGGTGCATCAGAGGAGTGTTCAAGAGAAAAATAACGGCCCGCGTGGGTAAAGAAGTCCATGCGTTCGAGGTACTTGAGGACCTCACCGGACCTCGGAAGAACAACAGCCTTCCGTACGTCTTCGCATGTGCAGAGTTCGCCGATCTCGAGGAGACCCAGCATGCCATAGGGGTCGATGAAGGAGACGTCGCTGAGATCAATCTCTTCGGAGTGGATAAAGGTTTGAAGCGTCTGCTCAAAGGTTTCTTCGGTGAGTCGGGTCATACCAAAAAGGAAGTTGAGGGGGGAACCAATCTGCCGCGACGCCGCTAAGGACAAAAATCCTCATGCGTTCTCTTTGAGGACAAGGCTCTTCGCGGCGGCGCGGTTAATCCTGACCTGCCTGTTCAGCTCATTTCTTTCACTTCGCCGCTCTTAAGCTGCACTCCCCCGTCCGTCCCCTGCGGAACGCAGCACTTGATGGCATCGAATGCCAGGAGAATGCGCTTTTCCTTCTCAATGCGATCGAGGGCAAGAGGTTTGGTTTCCGTTTCAGCGAGGATTCGGACAAGCTGTCCCTTGACAGGAATGGCGCCGAAGCCCTCTCCGATCACCTTGCCGGTCGCTACATCGATGACCTCCGCGTTCTCCGGGTCAGCAACGACCGCAATCGGGACAGGGGGTGAGGCTATTACCCTCGCAGCGGCAACGGCCTGCCGCTGCCGGGAGTCCAGCGAGCCCGCTGCACACTTAACGATCATGGCCTTCATACCGTCGACTGAAACGATAAAATCCACCGAGGACATGGCTGCTCCCCCGCCGAGTTCCACCTCGAAGGCCACGCCTCTTTGGACATCATCCGGTCGATACCCCTTCTTTTCGAGAAGAAGGTATGCGATCATTTTCCGTGCCTCGGCGGCCAGGTTCTCGCCGTCCTCAATCTCCTGTGCCAAAAGCTGTCGTATCTTATTCACGCGCGATTCGACGTCGTCATCCATGGTACGCCCCTATTTCTTTTTCCCCGTTTTCCTGCCTTTGGCCCCGCTGCCCGAGGCCTTCCTTGTTGATTTGGCCGCGGTCTTCTTCCTTGCCGCCTTCGGAGCGGCCTTTTTAGATGCCTTCTTTTTCGGAGCAGGTTCCGAAGCAGCTCTCATCGTCGTTTTTCCCGCTGTCTTTCCTGATGACTTCCCGGGCTTCAACGTTTCCTCGCGTGGACGCGCCGCACGCTTTGTGAGCGCCGTTGTTCCCGCAGAGGCTGTAATGGAGGGAATCTGCAATGGTCTTTCCGGCAGAATGCCGAGAATATCACGCTCCCGCACCAGTATGCGCTCCTCACCATTTATTTTATAGGTCTGCCCCGCATACTGCTCGTAGAGCACATGGTCGCCCGGCTTTACTGTCGTGGAAAAAAATTTGCGCTGCTTCTCTTCCTTCGTCTTCTTGCCGCGTTTCTTCTCCTCATACGCCCCCGGCCCGACGGCCTCAACCACCCCTTCCTGCGGCTTGACCTTCGCCGTGTCCGGGATATACAGGCCACCGGCGGTCCTTTCATCACCTGTCGAGGGCAGAATCACGGCCCAGTCGTGCAACGGTTTTAGTTTCATCGGATTCCTCCTCCCATGATAATGCCTTATTATACGAAAAAAGAATCCGGCTGTCAAAGCGATCGAGTCTGTTCGTGCTTTTATATTTTGTTGATATGAATCGATCGGCTCCCCCTGCGCGCTATCGTGACAACAGGGAAAATCTGCACTATAATATAATCAGGGAATGATTCAAGGTGTTTCGGACACGCTGCATGGGCTCAAATCCGATGCGGACGCTTTGAGGAAGGCTGCAGCGGCCTTTGAGACGTCCATGAAGAGGAGTTATGAGTTATGATGAAAAACAGGACAATTTCAGTCCCTAATTTCTTTTTGCTTGCCGGCCTTTCACTGCTCCTCGCGATCAGCCACTCGGGGAGCGTAGCGGCGAAGACGGCCTATTCCCCTTGTAAAATCAATCACATGAGCGATATGGCGATAGAATGGAACTGTCAACGTCTGCTCAAAGGCGAAACGCTCGAAAGCATGTTCGGTGATAGGTGGCAGGACGTTGCCCGTTTTAACAGGATAGACAGGCGTCACACATACCCCGGCATGTACCTTAAAGTCCCCAAACGTCTGGATGATATACGGGACTATACGCCGATGCCCCGTCACTATCAACCCGCTGAATCAGAGGCTAAATTTATCCTCGTGGACCTCTCGGAGCAGTTCCTCGGCGCTTATGAATACGGGGAGCTGGTGTTCTCAACGCCCATCGCAACAGGGAATCCGGAAAACAAAACCCCGACGGGTGAATTCAGGATAACCGCATACAGCAGGAAGCATGAGTCGTCATTATACCAAATTCCGAACACATCCACATTCTATCCGATGAACTACGGGCTCAGGTTCCACATAGACAGAGACGGGGTCTCCTACTGGTTTCATGGCCGCGACCTACCCGGGTATCCGGCATCACACGGTTGTATTGGTCTTTACGACGAGGCCATGCAGAATGAATATTATAAAAATCCCGTGCAGCCGGAACTCGAAGATGCCCGGAAGCTCTTTGAATGGGTCATCGCACAGCCCCCTGATAGCGATGGATTACGCCCCTTGGAAGACGGGCCCAAGGTCCTGATCATTGGCAATGCGCCGGGAAGCAGACGTCGCTCCAGATAGGTTAGGAAGGATTTTTGTCTGATCGGTTCTTGTTTTTCAGGTGGTTGAAATAGAACGATGCGGCGTGACGAGGTTTTCTCTACGATTACCAGTACCTGACTCGCCCGTCATCGATATGAACGAACTCAGGGTATTTCCCGACCCCGCCCGCATAAAAGGACTTTGCCAGAGTCGCAAGCTTATGGTTATCAACACGGGGGATGCGGAAATCTATTGCTCGCCCCTGGAGATGCATACTGTTACTTACCACGCCCTTCCCGTTACTCAGCAGATATTCGTTATAGACATGTGATCGGTATCCTGAAACGATGAGCACCTCTCTGTCTTTCCCGAGAGCGTCCTTTATGTCACACAGGAGGTCGACAACTTTGACATCCATGGGTTTTACCTCATTGGTATAATGGCACCGAAAGATGTTATTGATCTCGCTCATGGCGTCATGGTCGTAGATCCCCGAGGAATAATACGTTGCATCGAGTCTTTCTCCGGTATGGATGTTGTAAAGATTCAGCGCCCTCTCTCTTTTATCGAGTCCAAAGACGTTCCTGGTGTAGCCGGACAGGGCAACAAGCGCCATTGACTGCAAAAAGAGCCTTCTTGTCATCATAATCTTAAAGCCCTCTCCTGTGCCTTCGTTTTCAAACTAATGATGCTCACTCTGATTATAAAAGACTGTTACGTTTTAGACCGTGATTCAGATCACAATCCATCGAGGCGATAAGCTTAAAGAGCTCCGAGTTCAAATCGGGCGCAAACTTACCAGCGTCTGCAGAACCCCTCGTGCATATGGGCTACGTGAAACAATCCAAGGGCACTATATCATAAAATGAAAATTTTTTAAAGTATTTCTTCCCCTGTTGTCAAGCCAAAATGAAAATGTCCCCTCGGCGATCGCGGACGGCTGATTCTCAGGCATACGGCTGGAGGTCCAGCCGAAGACAGTGACGCCGTTTTCGAAAATTTTGCTTTGAATATCGTTAAAAGACCTGGAGCCCCGAGAAAAATACCGGTTTTTCTTAAACCCTGACCAAAGACAGGCCTGCAACATTATAATAAAAATACTTGACAAAACTAATATTATTAGTTAATATTTTGTAATACTAAGGTATAACTTTGATAGCATTGGTAACAATCTGTTATTTAAAAGAATTATATGATGAAGCCCCCTGTACAGCATAGAATATTGGATTTCCTGACCCCTAACAAGCTTTTCGCCAGATTGGACATCGTAAGCAAGATGATACTTGGTTATATGATGCTGGCTGTGCTGACAGTGGTTGTTGTGGCCTTTGCACTGATCAGCCTTCTGCGACTGAACAGCCTCAACAAGAGTATTATCACGGTTGACATCCCCGTACAAGAAGTGTCGGAGAAAATGCTCGATGCAATCCTGGCTCAAGACAATTATGAGAAACGATACCTGATCCTGAAAGGCAATATGGTCGATCTGTTCTGGAAGCGTGGAAAAGAGTTCAATCATTGGCTTGCCGTACTCGATGGGCTCCCCGGCCAAAAAGGCCTGCCCATCAAAAACTTAGAGAGCCTCCACCGGCAGTACAGCGATTTGTTCGTCAAGGAAGTGGCTCTGATAAAGAGCGGGAATGCGGCGAAAGCGAGCTCCCTATCAAGTGGTCAGCTAAAGAACAAGTGGATACGGCTTTTCAAAACGATCCAGGCAATGTCGGTCGAGGCGAAAGAATCCCAGGCAAACATGATGGAACGAATCGGCCGGATCGGTCGTTTCGCTTTTGTCACCACAGCGCTGCTCTGTATTTTTAGCATAATAATTGGCGGCTTGGCCGGTATAATCGTGACCCGCCATATTTGCTTCTCTATCCACAAGCTTAGTGTCGCAACGGAGCATATTGCGAAAGGGCACTTCGATTATGACCCTCGGATTAATACAAAAGATGAGGTCGGCAACCTCTCGGAATCTTTTCTCTCCATGGGCAAGAGGCTGCAGCAGCTCGAGGAGTTGCACCTCGATGCAAATGCGCTCACTCGTCTCCCCGGGGGAATCGCCATTGAAAACGTGCTGAAAAAACGTCTCGAATCGAAACAACCTATGGCATTCTGCGTCCTGGACATGAACAACTTCAAGGCATTCAACGACCGCTACGGTTATGCCCATGGCAGCGAAGTGATTAAAGAAACCGCGCGAATCATTGAGAATGCTGTTAAAAGTAACGGTATTCACGAGGATTTCGTTGGTCACGTGGGCGGCGACGACTTTGTGGTCATCACCACGCCCAAGTACATGCACCATATCTGCAGTGAAATCATAAGTGAGTTTGACCGGCGCATACCGGGGTTCTACGATCAGTGTGACCGTGACAATGGATATATTCTCGGCAGCAACAGGCTAGGAGAAGAGATCAGGTTCCCGATCATGACAATATCCGTAGCGATCGTAACAAATGTCCAGCGCAGCTTGAACAACCCGCTCGAAGTGTCGGAAATTGCCGCGGAACTGAAAGAGTACGCCAAGACCATAGGGGGAAGCGTCTATGTCGTGGATAAGAGGAGGTCCACAGTGGGCCCGCTCAAGATGCTAGGGCATGTCAGAGATGCCGATACCGTCTCTGAGATAATGTAGCTTCCTCCTTCCGTCCTCACAGGAAACTGCTGGCGGGAATACCCAGAAGAGGCAGAGAAATGCCGAGTGATGGAATTTACAATAGAGTGATCGTGAAACCCATGCGTCACCGGGTGCTGCTCTGGACAGCCTGGTACAAGCGCTGCACGAGCGCTTGATTGTATCCATGGGACGTCATGTTGGCGGTAATGCGCCCGCTGATGGGCAAGCCCAGAAGATAGAGGTCTCCGATCAGGTCCAATATCTTGTGGCGCACGAATTCGTCGGCATACCTAAGTTCGGTATTGATGACCTTGCCGTCGTACATAATAATGTGGGAATTAAGATACCCGCCGCCGACCTTTCCGAGCTTCTGGGCCATTTCGATATTTTCGAATGTGTTGAAAGAGCGGGCCGGGGCTATCTCCTTCTTAAAGGAATCTTTTGCCGGATTGAATGAAAGAACCTGTTCTCCGATGGGCGGCGGGTAGTCGACGCGCATCGATATTTCGAATCCTTCAAAGGGCTCCGCGTAGAGATGCTTTTCCTGGCGGCCCTCATTCCCCACTCCTATCTTGCTGCGGATGATGGCGACCTTGGTGAAGGCGGACTGTTCTACTAATCCCGCTTCCTCTATGAGATCGCAGAAGTCCTTTGCAGAACCGTCGACGTTCGGGATCTCCTCATCGACCTTGATCAGGACGTTCGTGATGCCGTACATGGAAAGGACCGCCATGAGGTGTTCGACGGTACGCACTTTCCGCCTTCCGTTATACAGGGCGGTTGAGTTCGCTGAGAAGGTCTTCTTCGCCCCTGGCTGGGAGTAGTCCTCAACGGAGGTGATATGGCCTTTGATGGAATGGCCGTCCAGCGTCTGATAGACTATCCCCTCATTGATCCCGAGCGGGTTCAAGATGATGCCGGTGTTCCGTCCGCTAAGAAGTCCGATGCCGTTCAGGACAACGTTGCCCTTGATGGTGCGCTGCGGCACGGGGGAATCCGAAACTTCTACCGTACCGGGAGGGATCGATAGATCAGCATCGGCTATTTCAAGCCTCGTATCCGAAGGCAGGTCCGCGTCGCGGCTGGCGGGCCGGTGCTTCAGCGCGGACTTCACCTTGTCGACAAGGACCTCAAGATGCAGCGGTTTTTCGAGAAAATCATAGGCGCCGTCCTTGATGGCCGCAACAGCCGCCTCGATGCGGGCATGGCCGCTCATCATGATGACAGGGAGCAACGGATACCGCTCCCTCAGTCTTTTCAGGAGCTGCATGCCGTCCATGCCCGGCAGCCAGACATCCAGCAGCACGAGAGACGGCTCCATGATGTCAAGCTTATGCCAGAAGCTCTCGGCATCCGGAAATACCACGGCCTGATACCCTTCATCCCTCAGGATGCCGGCTATGGTGGTACCGATGGAAGATTCGTCATCTACTATGCAAATAGGGTTCATTGGAAATTCCGTCAAATGCACAGGCTGGTCTTAAGCGTGCGGAGAGTCAGGCATTATCATCCTCTCTCTCGGAACAAGGGCAACATCCCTCCGGCGTGCAGGTCATTCTTTCACTATCTGTCTTTACTATATATCATCGCCCGTTGTTAAGCAAGCCTAATCATGCCATAAAATCACGTGGGAATCATGCACAAGGCATACACACGCTTGGGGTGTTCCCAATGTTGTTACTGAAAATTTCACTACTGGCCGTGATTCGCAGAAGTGGGGCTTGTGACGATTGCCGCTCATGACTGTGCCGCCATAAACTCTGCAGATGGTGCTTACACCCTGTCTATCTTATTCTTCGAGAAGCAGACCGAGCTTTCGGGCGAGCAGACGCGTCGTCGTTGCCTGAATGAGGATGGTCGTCACGATAGCGATGAACGTCACCGATGCGATCATCTTCGCCCCCGGGGCGTTCATGCCTATAAGGAGCCCCGCAAGAGCGGCAGGTATGACCCCAGTCTCCCTGGTCCAGCACATAAGAAGCATTTCCTTGAAGCTCCACTTTGCCCTTCGATCGGCCAGGGCACTGGCAAACACGGTGAGCGGGCGAGCTATAAGCATGAAGATCAGGACCACCGCGAATCCGCCCGCAAGATACTGCTTCATCAAGCCGAAATCGACTTGCGCCCCAAGCAGAATGAAAATGAACATCCTCATGACGAAGGCCGTTCTGAGAACGAAGTCCTCGATTCTTTCCTCTTCGCGCCTTTCCATCCGGAAGCCGAACACGTTCTTATTTCCGAGAATAATGCCGAAGACGAAGACAGCCATGAATCCGCTGGCATGCAGCCCATCCGCGCCCAAGTATGCTCCGAGAACGGACATTAGGGTCACCCCGGGGGCATACTCGGAAAGGAGGTTGTATTTTTGATGAGCTATCAGGGATGCCGCACCATATCCCACCGCCGCTCCTGCAGCGATGCCGAGAAGTGATTGCTTCATGAGATCGGTCAATGAGGACTGGATCGAGAATTTCTCCGCCCCTGTCGCCACTGCGAGGACGGCGAAAGTAACGACAGCGCCTACCGCGTCATTGAACGCTGATTCGCTCATGATCGTCTGAGCGATTCGGTCCTCAATCCGGATCTGCTTGAAGATGGGAATAAGGGTCGCCGGATCGGTTGCAGCCAGCACTGCCCCGAGAAGCAACGCAATGATGAGCGGTACGTCAAAGATAAAATGGGCTGCAATGCCCGTTACACCCGCCGTAATCAGGACGCCGACCGTTGCGATGACGACGATCGTTATCCAGACCTCTCTGAGGACCGATAGACGCACGGTCGCTCCGCCGTCAAAGAGAATGTAACACGAACCGAATATCAGAATAATCTGGTTCAATACCGACTCGGCCTTTACCGTTATGAGACCGAAGGCCTCCGGTCCCAGAATTACACCGGCTACGAGAAAAACAGCCACGTCAGGTATTTTCAGCCTTTTGGCAAAAGCTCCGGACACAGCGCCCGTGGCAAGGATTATGCTGAAGGTAAGAAGGATCTGTTTGGCAATTTCAATCGAGGCAGAAGATTGCATTGATTCCCCCTCAGAGGAGCTCGGCGCAGCAGGTCAAGGCATTTTTCCGGAGCAATGATAGCAGTCAGAACTGGATATGTCAATTGGGATGTCGGGAGATCGAAGGAAGAATTGGTTACTTATACTATAAACAAAATATGTTGATAACTTGTTGAATACTGGGTTAGATAGATAATTTCAGGCCTTATAATCGTAACGAAATTGTAACTTGCATACAGAATAAGCAGTGCAAACTCAGTAAAATCAATAACTTATCATGATAGACTGAAAATTCCTCATATTTTTAAAGGGATATAAAGTTATCAACAGATAATAGCTCCAACGTATTTTTTATCATGAAATCTTTGCCTTAACCGGAGCGATCAGGAATATTGGGACAGCCGCTGTTTTCCGACAAATCTCACAAACAGACGCGAGAGATCGATAATCTTTTTCTTTATTCACGAGAATACGCGCTACTTAAAAGAGCTTTGAATAATGAAGCCGAAGTGAGGTGTCGGATAGCTGATGATAATCTGCTCGCCCGTAGGCTTTTTGATTACATATCCATCAAATATTTTTTTCTGGCCGCCTAGTAAATTACCATATACCTTGACATTCTCATCAATGGATAAATTTAATTTTCTACTGTCCGGCAACTCAGCCCTGACAAAGATTGATCCGGAGCTATCCGTTAGAGTAAATCCACCCTCATCAAGTTGGGTGATTCTCCCTTCGATCACACTTACGGGAGGTAACGCCAGGTTTTTAATTGGTGTCGTTCCGGCACACCCGCTCAATAATAGAATGAACGCGGCAGTGATTATTGATATTCCACTATTCCTCACTTGACACCTCCGAGCTGAATGGCCTTATGCCCGATCCAAAATGATGTCAACAATGGTAAATGGGAATTTTAAGGGCAATCACGAGCAATTCGGGATGAACTTTTGACTGCTCCGTACTTTGCACGGCACAATGACAGGTTGCACCTCCCGGAATGAAGACTGGCCACGAAGCGCTTTTTCTCTGCAGATTGCCCGGCACCGCTTCATCGTCCGGAAGGAAGCATTTTTCTGACCGCGCTTTCAGCAAGACGGTCTTCCGAAGTAAGGCTTCGTTCCCAAAAATCGGATACTTCCATTAAGATTCTTTCGGAAACGAGATCTGCTGCGCCGGACTCGTACCAATCTGCCGGCATCGAACGGGAATAGCAGGATTGCACAAAACGGCTGTCCATGAGGACTATAAGCCCTCTGTCGGTCTCTGAGCGGATGACCCTTCCGGCGGCCTGGATCGCCTTGGCCATCGCAGGGATCGAATAGGCATAATCGAAACCCGCACCGTAGCGCCGCTCATAATATCGCCGCATCTCTTCGCGTTCGAGGTCGAAATTCGGGAGCGGCGGTCCGATGACGAATGCGCCGATCAACATGTCTCCCGGGTAATCGACTCCCTCGGAAAACATTCCTCCCTGAACGGCGAACACGATCGTCGGGACGGTACACGCCCTGAGATGGTCCAGGGTTTCCTCGATGTGATGCCTCTTCATGTGCCGTTCCTGCCGGAGAACCGCGAAACCGTGAGGAGGCTGAAAAAGGCCGAGCACGCGTTCCAGGAATTCGAAGCTCGGGAAGAACGCGAAATAATTCCCCTTGCGAAGCGCCGCAATCCGCTGGATGGCATCGGCAATTCTTGGGTAGTTTCTTTCTCTATCCGAATATTTGGTCGAGATCTGGGGAATGGCAAGAATCTTGCGGTTTTCTCTCAAGAACGGGCTCGGAAATTCAGCGGTTTTCACCGCCCCAGGATCAAGCCCGGAAAGCCCTGCATAATAATCAAATGGTTTCAACGTCGCCGAGAACCCCACTACATGCTCGTATTCGTCATAGCGATCCCTTATCATCTCCGATGCATCGCAGCAGGTTATCTTAACGGTGCCTCCGCACGAATGGGGGTGAAAGGTCGCGAAGAACTCCTCTCTTTCAAGATCGGCTACATACCCGAGGGCTTCCGTGAACTCGGACCAGGAGAAGCAAAGCCTCATGATCACATCATGCGGCTTTATATCTACTCCGGAGTCAAGGTACCGGGATAGGAAGGCCCGGAGCCTTGCATCTTGTTCTATAAACGATCCGGCCGGCGGATCGATCCTCGCCGGTTTCGAGCCGTCATCGGGCCGGCACGATACGATTGTCTGAATGCAGTCATCGAGAAGCTCCTCTGCCTGGCGTTGAAAGGAAACGGGGACTCCTCTGATCTCTCCCCGCATATTCTCGAGGATGGAGGACGAGAGCGAGGGGGAATAGTACTCCATTGAGCGTGAGGGAAGATTGTGCGCTTCATCGATGACGAGATTGGGTTTGCCAACCTGGCCGGCGGTGATCGCCGCAACCCTCCCGACGGCAGCACGCTGGGCAAAGACATAATTGTAATCGCAGATCACGATGTCAGCATCCGGTGAGGCGTCGAACTGCAGTTCAAAGGGGCAGACCTCGTGCTCCTCGCCCAGATCGCGGAACATTCGGCCCGTTAACCTTCTCTTTTTCGCAAGGATATCGAGGACCCCGTGTTCATGGATCTTAGAATAATAATCCTTGGCGTATTCGCAATAAACCGGGTTGCAGAGCGGCTCGTTTTTGAAGCATATCTTTCCCTTTGCCGTGATCGTGAGCGATTTGATCTTGGAACCCGCCTCCTGGAAACGCTGGACAGCGTCCTCGGCAACGGAGTGCTGGCTGTTCTTGGGCGTGACGTAGATGACTTTCTGCCCTCGGCTCATAGCGTCCTTCAAGACAGGAGAGAGGACCCCGGCCGTCTTCCCCATCCCTGTCGGGGCCTGCATGAGAAGCCGGAGCCCCTCGCGCATTCCCCGCTCGATCATCTGAACGATCTCGACCTGACCTGGACGCGGGTTCTCGAAAGGGAAGCAGAAATTGGATGCGATCTTCCTGCGGCGGAGGACGCGTCTTTCGGCATTTCTTGCCTCGACAACGAGTTCATCAAGTCGGAGATCCAGCCATCTCTCGTAAGCGGAGAGATCGAGTTTGCATTCGAGGTCCAGGGACTCCCTGTTTCGGGTCGACACCAGATGAAAGCTGAGCAGCGGAAGTACCTTATGATCGAGCCAATAGAAGTAGCCGTACGTCAGGAGCTGGAGGCAGTATGGATGAGCTGTCGGATCGCCGGCGAGCCGGTGCGCCATATCGTCGACATCGAAGCTTGTCTTGATCTCCTCGATCTTTGGAGGATCTCGGCGAAAAATACCGTCCATGCGGCCGTCGATCTGAAATAGATACCGTCCCCGGCCGAATGAGTGGCTTATCGGGACCTCGGGTTCGTACGCAGGATCGGAGTTCGAACGCTTCTTCTGCGCACGGACGTGGATTTCCTGCCCCGCGGAAGCCGCCCGCCCATATCCAGAACAGGCCTCGATACTACCCGTTCTGGGGACCGGCAGGGCGAAATCGCGAAGCGCGATGGTGATCAGCTTTGGCTCTACCTTCATGCGTCAACCAGTGAAGAAAGCATTGGCCAGACCTGCGATGTATAATAGTGGAATTTCTCGGTAAGATAAAGGATAAAATGATGGTTTACTGGAATATCGCGAGAAGTTCAAATCAAGGGGCCGGTTGATCCGGGCCCCCTTTTTTACATACCCGATGTCGTTCTTGTTCTCCCCGGCACTAATTTATCGCCAGAGATTGCACCGTGGCCGTACTACTGCCAGAATTGACACTAATCCCGACCCAGATCGCGATCCGCGTGGTAACTGTTATCTGGGGCGCGGAACCGCCTATCAGCTGTGCCAGTGTGTAATTACCCCCGCCTGGATTGAGAGAAGTGAACGCACTGCCCGTACTGATGCTGAGAACATAATTGGCGGATTGAGGGCCAAGAATATAAGCGTCATTCCCCACGCCGCCATTGAGGCAGAGTTGCAGGATTTTCCCCTTTTTTATCAATAAATTACGTTTTGGGCGTGAGTATCGTTTAAAAGATTTTACTGGAGGGGATATAGCTATTGTTCTATCGCGGTAGTGCCGATTGGTGCGTGGAACGCAAAAAAATGAGGTTTTCGGACGCGGTGATGTTATTTAGAAGTAATCAAGGTTGCAGCCGGGGGACCAACGCTAAAAACACATGTTGCTCATGAACGGACGCATGACCTCAGATGACCTTCGGGTATACTGCACGAATGTCATTCCCCGTCGGACGCCCGTGAGACAGCAGGCGAATAACAATCAAATGCACGTGATGTCGGATCAGAAAACCGGCTGGCCATTGCTTCCCTCTTTTTAAGAAGCATCCTCCGGAAGCAGAAGGCCGCGCTCGGATATGCCGATGGCCGGACGCGTTCATGCGTTATCCTTAGTCCCTTCCCTCCGTGCGAATCGAAAGTACGCACCGACGGTCAGGAAATTGATAACCACGGCGATCATGTTCCATACGATCACCGGCCGCGACGCAATCAAGAGGCCGTAATAGATCCAGACGACCTGGAAGATGCCCATAATGCCCGCCATCATCGGGTTCATACCCTTGCTTGACCGCCGCTTGAGCATCTTTATCAGATCGGGAAAGGCGGCGAAGGTCGTCCCCAGGCCCGCCACAAAGCCAAAAACCTCAGACCGATGGAACCTGGGAAAGAGCAGGCTCGTCGTGTCGGGCACCTCAAGGCCTGCACATCCAGGGAGTACAATCACGCAAAGCAATATGACCCAATGAGTCATCCTGTCATTGCAATCTCTTTTCTCCATGGTCACTCCTCTCCCAGAGCTGCTTCTCTGATCCAACTCCAGTGCACAAACCGTTCTTGGAAACAGATTCTCCGGTTTTTATATGATATAATTCTAGCAAAGATAAACGATTATAGGGAGGTGAATATGGCATCTGCAAAGAAAGCAATGTGCGCCGGCAAGACAAAACAGGGAACAAAGTGCAAGAAGCCCGCAATGGCAAAATCGGCGTATTGCGGAACACACAAGAAAAAATAAGTGCGTATCGGCGTCCTGCCAAGACTGCCCTTTAGGGCAGTCTTTTTTATTGCTTAGGAGCAAGAATAGAGTTAAGCAGGATGAACAGCTAAGACGGCACGAAAGCTGTAGAGTCTCTCCCCTTTCATTGCAATATTTACATGAACGATCTGGCCGCGGCGCCTCCAGAGAGGGATGCCCTCGACAAGACTCAAGACAGCCGCGGAAGGACGTCAAAGACGGGACATGCCCGGTTATGTCTCCCTTTTCCGAACTCAAAAAAGAAATTTTGGATAAGTCGTTCTTGCTACGGGCCTCTCAAGTGACCGCGCCTCTCGGAGTAGTGGCGTTCTGGAGCGGCATGGCGATGGCGGCGCGGAGGTATTCTTCTGAGTATGACTGGCGGTACATGCCGGTGTCCAATCTTCTCTCTCTCGGCCGCGACCCAGCCGGCTATCTATGGGCGTCGGCGGGTGTCGTGATATGCGGCCTCTGCGGGCTGTGCTGGGCGGCGGTATTGGCCCGGCTCTGGAAGCTCGAAGGTGCGGGAGGCCGGCTGAGCGGGGTCAGGGCTCTGCAGTTCGGAAACTCCTGCCTGATGTGTGCCGCCTTGCTGTCCCACTGGCTTCGCCGGATAGAAAAAGGGCACGAAATCCTCGCGGTACTGGCTTTTGCCGGCCTGTTGATCGGGATGATCCAGCTGATGTTCAAGACCATTGAGCGGACCCTGCTGAGCCGGATGCTCAGGTTCAGCGTCCACGCGCGGCTGTATGCAGCCATCCTGGCCAGCGCAGCAGTGTTCCCGATCGCGCTGGCGGGCTTGATTCAGGCGTATGTCCATTTTATGCTGCCCGAGCTCCCGTGGGTAGGGCTCCCATGGCGTGCCCGCGGGGTGCCTGTGTATTTAAGTTTTGCCTTCTGGGAATGGGTCACGTGCGCCGTGCTCTCCGCGTACATGGTGATCCTCGCCGCAGCCACCTATTCGATGTACCCAAGGCACGAGGCGGCAAAGGGAGAGTGAATTCTCTTTTGATCGATTTTTCTTTCTTGTTCTGCCGGGCGGGTTGCGAAAAGAAGAGTTTTCCGGAGGCGGGTTTGTCAGGGTTTGGCGGGTTATGCGCTATTTGGCGCGACCCATAGCGCTTGTGCATGTTTCGATAAGTTCCAACGGATCCCCGGTGCTCTCGAGTATGCCTAACGCTGACCGCAGCGTGCTACGAAGAGCTTTTCGGCGGAGCCGCGGGCTGTTGGTTGAAGTCGAAACAATCTGACATATCATCTGCATTCGCCGTGCGGTCATTCAGCGCCGGCAGGCTGAACAGGGTTTCACAGAACTTGAGCAGGCTCACGTGTGAATGCACGGTGTTTGAAATGTATCCCTGCCTGGCATAGGGGCAGAGCACCAGACAGCCGACGCGCGACCCGTAGCGGAACTGCGTGCCATCGGTCCACTTCTCGATTTCAGGCGGATTGACATGATCAAATCAGCCGCCCCAATCATCCCATGTGATGAAAATGACCGACTTTGGCCATAAGCCGCCCTTTACGATGGCATCGACCTGGGCAACGGTCCATGCCATGCCATGGGTGACGTTGCCGATTAAGGGATTGCTGCTTTTATCGATCGGGTCAGCAGGGTGTTCGCTCGCGTCATGAGGCGCATAAACCCACGAGACATGCGGGAGATTTCCCGCAGCCGCGTCCTGAGCGAATTGCTCAGACTTGAACTGAGGCTTTCCGTGGAGATCCTGGATAAAATCGAATGCGTAACCTCCGTAGTTCCGCCATGTCAGCCCCTTCTTTTCCAGGCTCATGGGAAGCGACGGAAGGTTGTACAACGGAGTGCCTACGGGAAGCCGGTAGCGCGGCGGATTGTCGATGATCGGCGAGGCAGCGGCTATGAGCATCAGGTGATTGGGCGTCGATGGCCCTGCTACATCGGTGAAATAGCGATCGCACAGGACAAACTGCCGTGCATAGGCAAAGTAGTCGGGGATATCCTTTTCGATGAACTGCATTCGGACAGAGGTCTTGTCGCGCGTCAACCATGCACCATGACGATGATCGGGATCCGACGATGGCGGATTGGCGGAGTGCACCATCTTTGCGCCTAAGGCTCCGGGGAAGGTTCCGAAGTAATTGTCGAAGGAGTGATTTTCTTTAACAATCATTACCACATGTTGCAAGGGGTTGGGTTTGTTTTGCGGCATAGGACATTCCTCCCTCCTAACGCGGGTATGCCATGGACCCGAGGGAACCCGTGTGACCGACCCCGGGGACTTCTCAATCTCATGTTACGGCCCCCATGTACTTCATTTGCCGCTCAAGGCGCTCAAAAGTTTGGTTCCGTCAGGAGACCCCCATCCCGTGCAGGCGTCCCAACCCGGGCCGGCTTTGTAGGCCCCGTTGTTGCCGGTGATGTCGTTATTGCCTGCCGTTATGTCGTGAAACGCCCCGGAAGCAGCGGGAAGGCTGTATAGCAGCGGATTGAGATATCCGACAGCGGAGCCTATTTTCTGATTCAGAAGGGAGATCAGGCCGGCCCAGAGCGGAGCCACCGCGCTGGTTCCTCCAATAATACCCTTCTGTCCATCCACCAGGACCTGATAGCCCGTGATTGGATCGGCGTCTCCTGCCACGTCGGGGACTCCCCTGCCGATGCGTCCGCCGGGGTTAGCCGACGGAGGGACGCTGGCCCCTGCCTGCCATTTCGGGAGGTCGAATACGTCGCTCACTCCCCCTCCCGTAGCGCCGTCATTTCTCCCTTCGTTCCAGACAACCTCTTCCCTGATGATGGCACCAGACCCCTTCAGCCGGGTGCCTCCGCAGGCAAGTGCATAGGTACTGGACGCAGGGAAATCGGTATGGAGAAGTCCGTCATCGGCTTCCGGCGGGCGGAGGTCGGACGACCCGGCGTCCCCGGCCGCACAGCACACGGTTACACCCATAGTTGCGGCTTCCTGGAAAGCCTGGTCCATGGCCTGCATCGCCTGGCGAGTCCATCCCTTTTCCGGCCCTCCCCAGCTGATCGAGATCACCGAGGGCTTGTTGCGCTTGTCGTGGACAGCGCTCTTGACCGCGTCAAGAAAGCCCGCGTCAGTGTTGGGAGCAAAGTATACCACGATCTTCGCGAGCGGGGCGACTGCCCCGGCCACCTCGATATCAAGGAGCACTTCGCCGTCAGCATTCGTATCCACCATGGGCTTATTGCGGCCTCCGTCTATGGACTTGCTCGCGATCTTCGGCATGGCAATTCCGAGGGCGCTGTAGTAGTCCTTGAGGTCCGTAGTCCGGTATCCACCACCGAGCTCGATGATGGCGATGCACTGTCCTCTGCCGTTTGCTCCCTGCGGGAAGTTGTAGAGCTGCGCTATTTGAAGCGGCGTGTAAGAGGTACTTTCCGTGGGGCTGGCTGCTCCCTCTTGCTGTTTCGAGACACGCACGTGGGGACGGGCCTGGGGACGGTTATCCAGACCTAAGACTGCTTCGATAATGGGCGCGAGATCTTCAGGCACCTGCACGGACCCTGTACGCCCGCGGTAGGCGCCTCCCGGATGTTCGTAGTCAGCCAGATAGGCGCCGAAGGCGGTACTGAGGGCAGCCACGGTTCCGGAGAGCACTACGCGGCGCTGCGCAGCGTCGGATTCGACAACGTCGATTCCGTAGTCGTGAGCGAACGCTTCAACTTTTTTGATATCATGAGGATCGGCGCCATATGAAGCAGCGAATTCTTCACGGCTCAGGTGCTTGCGTTCATGGGGCCTGCGGGCGCCCGTCTCCTCGATCATGGCAGTGAGATCCTTGCTTCCGGGACGACGCCGGACGAGCACCGTCACCAGGATGCGTTCGGTCGGATCGGCTGGACCGACAACGCGTGCCCCCGGAAGAGCAGACCGTTCACTGCCGGGAAGAGGAATCTTGTTCTGCGGTTTTGGAATGGATCTTTTAACGATCTTCTCCGCAGCTTTCCTGCTGACCTTCCTTTTGAGAACTTTCTTTTTTTTCACAGACTTCTTCGCAGCTTTGCGAGGAGTAGATCTCTTTTCTTTTGATCTGCCTCTGCTGCGCGATGTATTGGCCATGGCACGTCTTCCTCCTTCTCCACAAATATAAAAAGCCGCCAGAGATAATCTCTGGCGGCTCGGCGGACATTCGTTTCAGTTACCCTGCTAGTCCCGTTGCTCTGCGTCCCGGGGTTTCCCCCAGTTTGCTCTGAGCAGAGAAGAATATAAACTCACATCTTCCTTTTTCTGTCAATGAACGTGTGAGAATCGTTTCTCACTGTCTTTAATCTATCAAAGCTACTGACTTAAGTCAAGCTCGCCCCGGCATCTTGGCTATATCGGAAGGCCAGGGCTGACAGTCGATTCACTCCTGTTTCCTCCACCCTGTTTTCCGACGCCTGCACTCACGCTCAATCTCTGCAGCTGCGATGAGACAGGCGTGCAAGAAATTACAACAGGGATAACGTATAACTAACATTTAAATGCAAAAGGGTGCAGTAAGGCCGCTCTACCCATCCTTCACCATGCCTTTTAATTCTTTCTCCGTGATGCTCATTTTATGAGCTTTTTTCGCATGGTTCATTGCGATTTCGACCACTTCCTTTTCGTCATGGCTCCGCACCATAAAGCCACACTTCGGATCACATTCGATTTTTTTAAGCTTTTCCGCCACGGTCAACACCTCCCTTCCAGCACACCCGTAAAAATTAACCCTGATAATCGTAAATCCATTCCAAGCACGAACTAGAATATGGAATTCAAAATAACAGGATAGTCCTTATCTTGATTTTAGTGTAGCACTGGATATATTTGATGTCAAGAGAATGCTGCCACGTGTATCGCTGAGAATCATGCCTGTTAAATTCGTTTTTTGGAGTGACGTGCAGGCAGGGATTTCTTATCGGCTTTAAAATGATATCTTTCAAGAGCCGGATCATATAAAGACGTCCGAATGCGACTGATTGAAAATCACCTTAACAACGTGCAAGTCGGCAATACTGTGGTAGCCCGTAATCCGGGAAGTACTACTCTTTTTTCTTCAATAATTCTTTCAATTTGTTGCGCTTAGCGAGGTTAAGCTGGTATACTGCATGTTGACCCGGTATTTTACTCTCTAGAATCGTCCCCTCGAGAACAAGGTCCTTTATCACCTCTCGTACAACTGTTGGTTTATACCTGCTCCCTCGACCTGGAGGAAGCCAGCCCTTGGAAATACCATCCAGCGTATCCTGGGCATCCGGATGCTTTTCCAGATACGTCAGAATCTCGCGCGCAATGTGCGACTTATCCGGTAGACATGCATCGTAATTCATACAGACCCCCTATATTAGAATGATACCTCATTGCGACAGATAACGCATCATACGCTATAGGCTACACGGCCGTTATCCTTTGCGTGAGTGCTGCTGCGCCAAGGCTTGATTCCGCCGAGCATACAGGCCCCAAAAGTTTATCCACAGGGTTGCGATCTCTCGGCGATCTACGCAGCTGTTCAGCCCACCTTCCTGAAGTCAATAAATCCGCGTTGGACGTCCGCACTGACCAGTTGCACACGCAGTCTGTGGCCGACGTCCATCTTCTCAAAACCGCTCGTCAGCCTTCCCTCGATAGGCGGATTGAAAATTCGGACCCAGGTGCCTTTTTCTGCTGCCCCCGTGATCACGCCATCGAACTGCTCGCCGATCCGTGGTTCCAGCAGCAGCGCTGCTGCGGATTTTCTGACCTGCCGTTCGACCTTCTTTGCGGCATTCTCCTTCTCCGTACAGTGAGTTGCGAGCGCTGCCAGTTCGTCGTTCCCGTAGGGAGGTGAATGCCCCTCTATTGCGGCTTTCAAAAGCCTTTGGGTGATGATGTCCGGATAGCGCCGGTTCGGGGCTGTGGAATGGGTATAATCGGCGACTGCAAGGCCGAAGTGGCCGTCTGATGTGCCCCCGGGTTGTTCGACTACGTATTCACCCGCACCCAAAAGCTTGATGACGGAAAGGGAAAGATCCGGGAAGCGAAGCGGGTCAGAAGCTCTGGCCTGTATGAGAAACTGCTCCAAGGCCTTTGGATCAGGCTCCGAGGGCAGAGTGAAGCCGTGTTCCGAGGCAAGCTCGACGATCCGGTCCCATCGTTTGGGGGTCCGGACGATGCGCCGCAATGAGGGCAGACTTTTGGAAGCAAGGAAGCGCGCGGTAACGCCGTTCGCCGCGATCATGAAATCCTCAATAATGTCTTTTGCCCTGTTCTTTTTCTCTGCCTCAAAATCCTTGAGCTCGCCGTCATCAAAAACCAAGCGTGCTTCGATTGTCTCAAGGGTCAGCGCACCGTGTTCGTGCCGGAGCGTCTTCATCTGCTGCGCCACACGGTCCTGAAGCCGCAGCGTTTCGGCGAGGCCGGGAACAGAGCCGATCTCCGACGGCATTGGCCCTGCATTATCCAGCCAAGCTGCGACGCTGTTGTAAGCGAGCTTTGCTTGATTGCGGACCAGCGCTACATAGACATCGGACTTCTGAAGCGATCCGTCCTTGGCGACGATCATTTCGACGACCACGGCAAATCGTTCTGATTCGTAATTGAGTGAAGTCAGGTCGGTCGAGAGTTTCGCGGGCAGCATCGGAAATGTCTCCGCCGCGGTATACACCGAAGTGGTGTTTTGGTGAGCGTGTTCATCGAGTGCCGAGTCCTTCTTGACAAGAGCATCTACATCGGCAACGGCGACAAGGACCTTCGCGCTGTCGCCAGGCATTGCTTCCGCAACGGTGAGCTGGTCCAGATCTCGTGAATCATCGTTGTCTATCGAACACCAGGGAAGGTGCCGCAGGTCGCGCACCGCCTCCTCAGCTTTTGTCGCAGGCCCGTGGATATTTTCCAGCTCGGCGAGCGCCCGGGGAGAGAAATCCGGGAGAAGCCCTCGTTCGATCATCGCCCGACGGGCGATTTTTCGCAAGAGGGATAGGTGTTGTCCATCATTTATTCCCATCATAAGGAGCCCTCGGCGGAATCAATTATTCTTATTTTATCACGAATGTCTGACCGGTTCGGTGATCTCGACGGGGCCTGTTCTCTTGCTCCGTTCTCATTGCCTCTGCCCCGTTCGCCGTCAGAAGATCTGCTTCCATGCAAGGCCTAAAGGTTCTGCCGGCTTTTCAACGTTCATTCGCCCTTTTGGCGAACAGCCTTGACGGCCAAAAGCACAAAGAAAGCGGTCGCCAGGCCTGCAACGATGACGGGCGCGGTGGGCGCATCCAATTTGTAGGAAAGGGCGATTCCGGCAATAGTTATGAGAACACCGACGATCCACCCGATCATCAGGATCACGAAAGGCCTGAGAGAGTAAAGGCGACCGATAAGCGCCGGAATAACGAGAAAGGAAAAGACCTGCAGAATGCCGGCCATTTTGACCGATTTGACCAGCACCACGGCGAAGCTGGCAAAAAACAGGAATTCAAGGAGCGCGGTCCCCTTGCCTTCATAGGTAAGTGCGAGAAAGTGCCTGCGCAGGGCGAAATGGAGCAGCCCGACGGCCCCGTACACGAGAAACGTTGTGAACACTTCGTGCGGGGTGACCCAGATGATGTTGCCGTTCAGGATTGTTTTGAATTCCTCAAGTCCGTGAGGAGACCTGTCGAGGATCAGGATGGCCGCGGATACGGAAAAGATATAAAGAACGCCGATGAATGCCTCGATATTCACGAGACGCGACACCCTTTTCGAGAGCGACAGGATGAAGGCGCCTATCAGGGCGAATGCGAGAGCGAGCACCGTGCCGTGCTCCTCTCCGATAAGGAATGACAAGGCGATTCCCATACCGATGAACTGGGCCAGTGCCAGATCGACGAAAATGATGCCGCGCTGCAGGATGTGGATGCCGAAATAGGCATGGATCACGATCAGCAAGAGGCAGGCCAGGAAAGGATACACGAGAAAATTGATTGCGTCCATAGCATCTCCGTTAAATAAGAATAATTGGCCCGTCAGCAGATCGGGCAAACTGATTTTTACACGACTACTTTAGCAGAGATACGACCTTATCCCAGAAGGAAATCAGATCGTCAGTGCCCTCCAGGGAGCCGACGTCGTTAGGCAGCACGATGACCTTGACCCCGGTCTTAGAGGACAGTGCCTCCGCCTCTTCCTTGCCAATCGCCGGTGTGACGAGAATTGCGTCCGGCTTTTCCTCCTTCATAAGGCGAACCAGTTCTTCAATATGAGCTGCAGACGGAGGTATGCCGGGCTTCGGCTCCATGTAGCCGATGAGCCGAAAGCCGAATTCGTTAGCAAGGTATTCGAAGTACTTGTGATAAGCCACGTATTTCTTCCCATTGAGCGGAACGGCTCGCCATTCCGTCTCCTTGGCCTTCACCCGATCGGCAAACGCCTTGTAGTTTGCACGATAAAAATCGGCATTTACCTTGTCAGCATCGGTGAAAAGTCTCGCCATCCCTTCGGCAACCCGGAGCACTCTTGAGGGCGAGTAGTGGTAATGAGGATTGCCGAGCGGATGCACGTCACCCATGCTTCTATCAAACGTCGCCGGTTTTTCGAGGACCGTGATGAACTGCGAACAGTCGAAATTGCCGATCTTGCCCGGCATGAGCTTCGGGTTTTTCGAGGATTCGATGATAAGCGGCAGATAGCCGATCTCCAGATCGAGCCCGTCATACATGATAATGTCGGCCTTCCTCGCGGCGAGGATCATGCTCGGCTTCGCCTCTATCGTATGGGCGTCCTGGCTGGATTTTACCAGGACGGTCACATTGACTTTGTCCTTGCCGATCTCATGCGCAAGACTTCCAATCCAGGGCAGAGTGGCAACGACGTTCACCCCGGCAAAGGCCGGGGTCGAAAGAGTAATGAAGAGCGAAACGGATAAGAGTAGTCTTCTCATTGTTTTCTCCTAAAATGAGTGCGCTGGGTGCGCCCCGATGCTGAAATTGAATTGCAAAATAGCCTCGTCGTTCGTTCGCCCGGAGGTCGTATCGGACTGATCGTGGCTCAGCTGGAGTCTTACGCGAGTAAATTCGCTCGGGTTGTATTCGAGACTGGCTGTCTCGCGGTGAGGCTTGCCGCCGAAGTTCTGCTGCACGCCGCCCAGCTTGAACGTGTCTTGAAAGAGATCCAGCACATCGTAACGAGCGCCAACGCCCCAGCGGTTCTTACGATAGACGCCCTGGACGTAAAAACCGTCCTGTCTGCGTCGTAGAGATTCGCTGATACCGCTCGTCAGGCCCGTCGAGGTGCCCTCTTGCAGCAGAAACAGGTACTCGCTTTGTATCGTCAATGCCTCCCTGCTCGATGGTTTCCATTTCCAGACCGCTTCAAAAACGTACAGGGCGCTGTCAGCCGCGACCACTGAGCCGGGAAGAATGTTCTGGTTGTTCGTCTCGCCGAACAATACGGACGGTCCGAAGTAAAAGGTCGAATAGTCGCTCGTATCGACAGAACACTTTACGAAAAAACTATAGGCGTGCGGCCCTTGAGCGGCATCCGGACCGAACAGAAGGTCGTTTTCCCCTTGGAGGACCTCAGCGCCTAGTTGCGTGTATACCGGCAGAACGGGGAGATAGGTTAGCTGTACGCCATTTTCGCCGCCCAGACCCTCATTGCCGAGAAACGCTCGATAGGGAAGCGCTATGTCCCAGAAATCCCACGCGTGTGGATGCTGGGCGTCGAGCCTGCTGAAATTGCTCTTGAACCTGCCGCCCTTGATCTGCCAACCTTCAGGCAGGTCCGTGGTTACGACATAGGCCTCTTCAATGCTCACCCCGTTGTCGGTCACGGGAATATTGACGTACATGTCGAAATAGGGATCAACGGGAGAAAAGAAGAAAAGCTCGACCGAATCGAGATTGAACCCGTTCCGCTGGTCCGGCCCCTGCGTCGTGAATCCCGGGATGGTCCAATTTGCGAGTTCGTCGTTCGTGAGGTTCGATCTATAGTAAAAAGTGTCAAGGACCATTGAGATGCTCGGGTTGGTGAAAATGCTGCCGCCGAACAGACCGCTCGCTTTCGGCGCCTGGGGAGCGGGAGTTGCTTCCTGCGGGGCAGTCTGAGCCTTTTGCTTCTCGAGATCAGCTTTAAGGTTATTGATGGTTTCCTGTTGCTGCTGTATTGTTACTTCCTGCTTCTTGACCGAATCTTCCAGCTGGTTCAGACGCTCATCCACGTCGGCGGCAAAAACTGGTGCCGCGCAAAATACGAGCATGAGCGTGAACATGCCAGACGAAGTGACGATAGATTTCATGACACCTCCGTCAGTAAACAGTGTAATGTCTCGATACCAGGGCGAGCGCACGCACAGGATCATGCCAAAGCATCAGGACGAACACCGTTCACGGGTCTGCATGGTCCTTACGCGTTCGCAGTAGGATATCACTTCTGAAGACGGTTTATGCCGGAGGAGCGCGATTGGCGAGAAGGGAGATGAAAGTCTGCTCGGTAATCTCTGGCGCGGGGGCAGAATATACTGTTTCGGTGATAAAGGGGATGCCGTCAAATGCGACCGTGGCCCGGCTGGCTGCCTGCTGATGATAGCTTACAAGACAGACAGGGCAGTCGTGGTTGTCCGCGGTGTTCTCGTGATGATGGAGCGCCGCAGCGACCACGGAGACCAGGAGAACAAGTATTAAAAAAGCTATGACCTGTTTGTACCAGCGCATGGCTCACCTTTCCGGGTGAGCATAGATTAATCTTTGCTGATCGATTTGTCAAGACGTTAATGGCCCACGAAGGCCCCGATCGGCCATTTGCCTCGACAATCCCGGATGGGATATCACATGCTGCTAAAAAGCGAAAATTATAGCCATGCCGGTCAGAAGCAGGGAGTGCCCAGAATCAAAATGCACGATCACTTGAAATATCTTGCGACCCAAGGGACTGCAAGCATGATTAAGGCCGCCAGGGTCGCAAGCCAGAATCTTTTCCTGTATCGGTTGCCTTCCGCAGTGAAATACTTGGGAGAAAAAATGGACAAGCCGTAAGACGTCCAGTCGAACAAAGAGGAGTCTGATTTTATTCTGTGCTGAAATGCTTTAAACCAGTAGTATGTGGCAAAAATAATGCCGATCAGAAAACCGATATTTGCGCCCTGAATTATGGCCTCTGCAATCATGCTTGCCTCTGATAAATTCTATCTGAAACTTCCGGATATCATCCCGGTCGCACCCGGCAAGCACACCTTGACTTGCAGCCAACGGCGGTCAATGGAAGAATGGCAACTTAAAGATCAACAAATACCCGTTCAGCATCAGGATGGTGCCAAGTGACGCAGAAACAATCGCGAAATAAAATATCCGGCGAGAGACAGCCAGTATCGAGATCGATGCCAATACAATGGATATCTGCAGCAGGACCTCGGCGAAGTCGAAATAAGGGTCCTTACTGAGGTTGCTGTCCCGCTCAGCCTCGAGGTGCTTGGCCTCTTCTTCTATTTGTTTCTTTTCCTCGCCGTATCTGGCTTCTTCCGCCCGCATGTCCTTAAGCATGGCCTCATACCGCCTCTTTGCCTCCGGACCCATGCCCGTGCCTCTCTCTAGAAGGTCCATTTCGATCCGCCGGCTGTTCGTTTTGTAGAGGTGCTCCCGCAGGACCTTTGACTGGTAAAAGGCCCATTGGTCCGATGCCTGCTGTTGTGAAAGCAGCATTTCCTTCATGGTGTAGTTGCCGCCCAGCGAGGTGATGGCGAGGAGCACCGCAAATATTGCCGTGGTCAAGGCGACGCGTTTTGTAAAAATCTTTGACTTGACCTCTTCGAGCTCTTCAAGCCGGGGAAGTTCTGCTTCAGTCATTTTTTCCCTCTCCATTTCAACATGGAATCTGCATGCCCGTAAAACCCTCGTCTGCTACAAAATTAAAGGTGCGCCAAAACGCTGTGGGCATCGCGCGTTAATTTGAACCCTTTAAAATGCCCGTGACAGCGTGATCCGCTGCACCATGGTCTTCAATATGTGCAACGAATCGGCCTTTTCATATCAAATTTTGAAGTGGTTAGGATTGACGAAATCGGCAGGTACGCTCCATGAATTTACGGATACGAAACCTGCCGATTTTTCGAAGGGTGCTGAACTTATCGAGAATGCTCTTTTACGCCTTTTTTTCTTCTTTTTGTTCAATGGACTTTTGCTCATCGTCCTTTTCGGAGAAGGCTTTCTTGAATGATCTGATGCTTTTTCCCAGCCCTTCCCCGATTTCCGGCAATCTTCCAGGGCCGAATATGATTAATACGATAAATAGTATCACGAGCAAGTGCATTGGTCTAAACAGTCCTTCAAACATAAAGTACCTCCTCATGCTTTGAAGCAGGGATTAAGGAACCGGCAAAATCGACACTTTTATATTATAACACAAAATTACATAAATGATAGTACAAATACGGACTTCGGCGAAACCGCAACCACGCTGCTTTAACGAAGCGTCTTTATAAACGGGAAACCATCTATTTCTATTCCTTATGTTTTCGTTCTGCCTTTTCAATAAACTGTCCGACAACGTAATCGATCACCGCAACTGCCACCAAGAAGAGAAAAGCGACTATCATGAAGCGTTGCATTCGGTGCGTGATCGTAAGCGCTACGCCCCCGAACATATATCCGACGATCAAAAAGAGCAGCGACCAGATGAAAGAGGTAATAAATTGGATGCGAAAAAAATGCCCGAAGGGGATTTTGAGAAAGCCGAGGACTACGAGGGTTGAATGGTTCAAACCGTAAATAAATTTCGACAGGAAAATGACATGAAAAGGGTTTCTCGCAATGCTCGGAAGATATCGCTTGACGCGGTGCACGACGAACAGGGTGATGCGATGGTTCGGATATCTATATTGGAGCAATCTCCCTGCCCAATACCAGAGCATATCTCCGGTCAGCACTCCTGCCAGGGCGAAGAAAAATGCATCGAAGAAATCAAATGCCTGGAGCCGAACCAACATGCCGGTTGCGGTCAAAAAAAGTTCTCCCTCGAAAATCATGGCCATAAAAAGCAAGCCGTATCCCCAGTATCGGTGCGCCTCGACAAATGAAATGAAGAGATTTAGTGAATGCATAATCTTTTATTGTTATCTTTTCCGGCGCAGTCAATGACTGCTTATTCCGTGCAGTTTCAGGGCTTGGAATTCTGTTAAGCTCAGGAGAAAGACGCTCTGGCAACTACATCAGTAACTCGCAGATACTTGTCGAAGCCACCTGCAACTCGCATTTTCCTTAAAAGAAGAGCAATGATCTGAGACATGAAACTTAGAATATCGAAGAGCTCCGGCGACTCACGGTTTCAGGAAGTAATTTTAACTATATCACATCGCGATTGCAAACACAATTTATCGGTGATATAATTTTCGTTAAATTATCCTGGAAAAGGGAGGGCATATGGGAAAAAGGATTACGGTCGTTCTTCTCGTTACCGGTCTTGTTATTGGCGGTGCAATCGGCGGTTGGGCTGCGATGCAACAGCCACATATGATGGCTGCCCTTGAGGCCCTGAAAAAAGCTCAGATGGAATTGGAAGTTGCGGAGCACAATAAGGGCGGGCACCGCGAAAAAGCTCTTAAGCTTGTGCATCAAGCCATTGAGCAGACCAAGAAAGGCATTGAGGCCGGCGAAAGAGAACGCTAATTATCGCGCTTGAACGGCATTTTACAGGGTTATCTCCGATCGCTGCCCTGCTTTGACGTATCAACTTTACGGCGTCTGGAAGCGCGAACCAGCCAGTACGTCCGGGGCAGCAAAGTTTTTGGCGGTATCGTCTTCGGGATAGCAAAGACATCGCTTGCCGTGCACCTCGGAAAATCAAGGCTGCAGTTTATTTCAAGGTGACGTGTGTCTCCTTCAAAGGAGGGCGACCGGAGAAGGGGCGCGGCGTCCCGGAGGAAGGCGCTGTGCGCCGTCTTCGATGATGCAATCATTCTCTCCTTAACCAGTCGACTCCCGCCGCCACGGTCGTAGGCGAGATTCTGCACGCAAGCCGGTAGCGGGGAATCGGGTCAATTAAAAAGTTGCGAAGATTTCCTCCCTGCCTTGACCCAAACCGTGACTTCCGACGGCAACCATGTGGTGAAATTAGCGTCGATAGTAAGTTTCCGGCACAAATTTAACACGGGCTCAGATCGCCAAAAGTGTACAGTTTTGGAAGCGGCTATCCGCTTCGCCGATATTGCATCGAATTCTCCCGCTGTCCTTACATCATCTCTACTTGCGGCAACGGAATCTCTGCCGTCTTGATCAATCTCATCTCGAAGGAAAGCGGTTTTTCTTTACCTGCTTCGCCATAAATCGCCGGTTTACCGGAAAAGACGACGTCGATTGCCACGGGGATTGTTTTCTGGCCGGATAAAATCCGCTTTACGACTGACCCCACAACGGGGAAGAGGTCCGTATAGGTGATCGTTGCGGGGATCTTGATCTCCGTGTCGCCTTTCGGCTTAAGCGTCAAGGGGATCTCATTCCCTTTCAGTATCTTTTTGCCTTCCACAAAAAGCGTGTATGAGCAGGTTACGCTCTTCAATCCCGCTTCATTCGGGTTATGCACGGAGAAGAGAAAATTCACGGTCGTCGTGCTTTGCGAAGACTCGACCAGTTCGCTTCCCGTATAGGTGAATGTTGGCTGCTCCAAGGTCATCAGTTTCACGAACGTGCACCCCGGTAGAGTCAAGATGAGAGCTACGACGGCCACGCGAATCATGCTGTATAAGATTATCATTCTATCCATAGCGAACGTCTCGGCACTTCGTATCCGACGATATCGTCATAAATTATGATGCGGCATAACTTTGCTTATTTTCTCGACGATTCCCTTTCCATTTCTTTTTTTATCATTCGGTCTTTCACAGATCCGCCTATGGATGATGCATAAACTCCTAAAGCATGGAACAGCAGGCCAATACCCCATCCAAGCAGTGGCCACTTGAACCAGTAATAATCAGGGGACGTAGTAAGGTTAATGAAGATCAGCAATGCATTGACCGCCAGATAAACGAATAAGTGGATATAAAAACCAATCCGAGTTTCAACTCTTTTTCTTGCCCGTTCGTAAAGTTCGCGGTCTTCCACGATTTCCTCCTTTAACAAAAATTTGGATGACCTGTTGAGGCTTTGAAAAGACGATCAGTCACTTTAAATCTGTAAATCTAAATCGTTTCAGTCGGAACCGGAGTAATATTGTGCACGTCCAGCGCGACCAGAATCGGTCCGGGCAACGGCTTATGTCCGAAGAGCAGCGGCAACACTTTCCGTCGGCACGGGGCCTTGAGCCTGTCGAACATACGATATTCCTCGCACAAGTGAGCGGCGTGCGCCCAGCCGCCAACGACCTCAGCCGTATAATCAAGGCGCCGAAGCAATCGTCGCTCGTCGAAGTAGAAGATCTGCCTGCGAGAGTGCGTGGGAACATCATCGGGGAAGGTCGCTCGCAATCTGATCAGCGATGCCAGCGATCCACGCAACGGTTTCAGGGCTTCGACGACAAAGCCCGCGCGCGCCAGCAGGAATGGCGTCGTAAGATAATTCCAGATAGCATAGCCTCCAAAGTAGATGAAATCCAGATCGTCCCAGGCAAACTGCCGGCGGAGGCCGCGAAAAGCCGCTCGTGGGTTCTCTCTCCGCCCAATGATTTTTCCTTCACTGTTAAGGATGCGGACCTCGTTGTTCCCGATGAGTTCAGATGTCTGATTCTCATTCGGGAAATCAAAGAAGGTAAATCTCGGTTCACGAGTGGCAGCTCTCATACGAACATGTCGCAGAATAGGCCTTCGCTTTGCCGTGAAAAGGAAGCCGCTTGCCGATATTTCCATTTCAAGAGCCTCGAGACTATTCCAATAATCCATCCCGCCATGCGCATCTATGGCCTCATGCAACGTACGCATCGCGTTCGCATCAACCATATGGGATCTCTCCTTATTACTACGATCACCGTCTCAATTATTCTTCAATACCAAATATATTCCCGATTCCGGATTATGTCAATCGTGGCGAAAAGGGAGATGATTGATTGGGGGAGATAAAACGCTGGCTGATATTTAAGAATTACAAGGAGTGGCGACCTTGACGTCTGCTATCTGAAATTTACGCCGTAGGGTTCACCGGAGCGGTGTTATCAAGAACCCCCACAGTCGCTGATATTCTGGCTCCCTGAATAATGGCAGCCCGATGGTGATTGCGCGTGTGTCTTCCCTCATCCGGAACGTCCGATACAGCCGGTCCCAGATCGACAGGAGGCTTGTAAAGTTAGAATCCGTCTCAAACCGTTCCGCCGAATGGTGCACGCGGTGCATGTTCGGCGTCACCACGACCACGCGCAACGCACGATCCCATTTTTCCGGGACCGCAAGATTGCTGTGGTGAAACAGGGTGGATAGGTTCAACAGGATCTCAAAGATGACCAGCTGCGCAAAGCTCATTCCAAGCAGGATAACGATGGGCAAACGGACAAATGTTGAAAAAACAAGCTCCCCGGGATGAAACCGAAGGGCGGTGGTCGTGTCCATGTCGATATCCGCATGGTGCGCACGGTGGAATCTCCACAACAAGCCTATGCGGTGATTCGCCATGTGCCAAAAATAGGTCCACACGTCGAAGAGCACGAAAAAGAGAATCGTTTCCGCGGACGCCGGAAGCGAGAGCCTGCCGACAAGCCCGAGCGAGTTACTCCCTGCCCAGGCTATTGCTTTGATTGTCACGCCGGCAAGAGCAAACCTAGTCAAGAGGCCGTTGATGATCGCCGTCAGGACGTGAGGAATGGCGTGTCTTACCCTCGCTCTGCGCCCTCGGTAATAAGGAAACACACCTTCAAGTGCAAAGATGACGGCAAGCGCCAGGAGTACGAGGAGCGGTTTTATATCCATGTGGTCAGCATCTCATTTCAACAGTGCCCTCTCAATGCGTTGGTCAGGGATGAGCCATATCGACGCAACCAGAATGTAAAGCCCAAAGGCAACCCATGATTCCGCGAAAGCGAAGGGAATCGCCACAAGATAGATTATCATGGAGATCTTGCCTTTAAAGTCACGCCCAAGCGCAACTGAAAGAACCGAATCCCTGCCGTGGAGGGCGATGAGAGCCCGAGTAAGGATGAAATAAGCCACGGCAGCAAAAAATAGTACTGTTCCATAAAGCGCTACAGGCCACGAGGCAAATTTATTCTCGCCTACCCAGCCTGTGACGAAGGGGATCAGAGATAACCAGAACAGCAAATGCAAGTTAGCCCAAAGCACACGGCCATCGACATTCTTGATCGACTGGAGCAGGTGATGGTGGTTGTTCCAGTAGATTCCGAGATACACAAAGCTTAATACATAGCTCAGAAATACGGGGACCAGCGGGCGCAGCACGACTACGTCAGCCGTTTGCGGCACCTTCAATTCAAGCACCATGATGGTGATGAGAATTGCGATCACACCATCGCTAAACGCTTCCATTCGTCCCTTACTCATTGCGCATCTCTCCGGCAACACCGCAGGCGGGCACAAACAGAGGAGGACAGCAATAAAACATCAACCTTATCCTTTAATAATATTCAGTCCCGCCCGACATCCCTATATCGCGTTGACCGCCCAACAGGTCCTGTTTCAATCCTCTGCGATCGACCGATAATACAGTATAACAGCATACCGACCGGCGGGATCATCATAACGAAAAAGAACCAAACAATTTTGTCGGCATTTGTTCTGAAGTCGCTCTGCACGATATCGATGATCGTGACAAGCCATAAAAGGAATAGTGCGATGGCGATCAATATGATCAATGCTGTAAAACGGGAAAAGAACTCAATGAGATTAGATTCTATTTGAGGCATGGTACTTATTCCCTTTCGTTAGAGGATCTTTGGCCAAGCGGAAGCTTCGGGGTCTCGTATCGCCCCCCCTGATCAAATAATCAGGCTTCGCAAAGCTGCACTGGCGATCGCTGCTGGAATCCGTCTGCTTTGTCCGTGATGAAAAGTTTTCCCGTGTCTTTTTCTGCGAAGCTCGCGCCCTTGTATGACATTATAAAACATGGGGTTTTAAACGCAAGGACTATTACACACCTTCCGCAGGTCCCGCGTTCGCTTTCGGGCAAATAGTGCGATAGTCGCATATCTCGCTGATCCCAGTTTGATCGATCTGGAAAAGGCCGGTAATTCTTCAATTCAAGAAGAACATACCCTCGTGCAACTCGAAGGCGCAGCAGGGCGCGATTGCAAGCAAGCGTTGCCAAGAATATATAGGTAGGTCGTCCGCGAGCAGAGAGGAAATTGGCATGGAAATGATGAAAATCCCCTCACTTCACGACGAGGACCGGACAGGATGCGTGGGTAACAACCCGTCTCGTCGTACTTCCCATGACGGCTTTACTGAATCCTTTCCATCCGTGAGTGCCCATGATGATCAGGTCGCTCTCAATTGTTTCAGTCGCGGTGATAACTTCATCTGCAGCGTTTCCCTCCCGGATATAAGTCTTTATGTTCACTCCCGACTCCACTGCAATCTTTTGCGCTTGGGTGATAATATTCTCTGCCTCTCGTCTCAAGCTCTTCTGGATGGATTCGGTCTTGAAAAACTCGATCATCTCCTCATATCTCGGAATTACATAGAGGACGGAAACAACCGCATTGTCAGCCTTGGCCAGTTCGCACGCGCGCTGAAGCGCCTTTCTGCTGTTTTCCGACCCGTCAAAAGAAGCCAGAAGCGAACTGTATCGACCGGTGCACTCGCTGCATTGCCTCTTCACAACCAGAACATCACATGGGGCCTTGAGGATGACCTCTGCCGTCACACTCCCCATCAGGAGCCGCCTGAGTCCCCTTCTGCCGTAGGTGCCCAGGGCGATGAGGTCCGCCTGCTTGCCTCGGGCCACGTCTGCAATGACTTCTGGAGGCTCTCCTTCGCATAGGAGGGATTCCACTTCAATGGCGTCTTCTGCCAGGACGGTCTGTTTTGCAGTTTTGCATATCTTGCCGCCCAGTTCCAGCCGCTGCTCCCGTTGTGCCGGCAAATTCGTAAACTCCTCCTCGTTAAAGAAGACGGCATGGACCAGGTAGAGTCTCCCACCGTGCTTCTTGACCCAGAGCGACGATTCCTTGAGAGCCGCCTTGCTTGGTTCGGACTCATCGTAGCCAACGATTATCGTGTTGTACATTAGTGAGAACCTCCTCCCTTTCTGAATAGTATGCCCACGCCGAACCCGGCCGCCAGCGCGATTCCCACGGAGAGAATCCCATAGAGGGCCGCTCTGTTCTTCGCCATCGTCGATAGCATCTCGACGATGCCTGTCTGCTCGACCGAAATCTTTGTTGCAGCAAGATCCAAAACTTTCCTGTCTTTTACTGCATAGATTGTGGCCGTATAGTTGCCGGGTGCGGCCTGATATGGCCACTCGGTCGTGATGCTGTATCTTTGCCGTCCATTCCCAAGCGGTGTTGCAATGATCTTCCCGGCTGACACAGTGTACAATCTCATCTGCTCCTGGAACATCACGAACTCATTGAGCCAATGATTCTTATCGGCCTCGTCGATGACGGGGACGATCTCCGCGTGCTTCCTGAGTGCGGGATACCCGATTACATACTTTTGCTGCTCCTCGGCCCCGAGAATGTCGTCCAGCGCCTTTGTGCTATGGATATGATACAAGCTCGGCGTCTGCTCGAATTTCACGGTTCCCACGGTCATCCAGAGAAGTCCGCCGACCTTGCCCTTTTTCTTCATAATCTGATGACTATCGGGTGAAGCGACCTTTATGACGAGATCGGTCCCCTCATCTGCCTCTCCTGAAAAAATTACCGTGCTTCCGTGATAGAAGAAATCGATCTTGATGTCTTCGTGGTTTGCCTTGATGGAGATCATAGCATGAGCGGATGAAGTATTCAAACCTTGTATCATAAAAACCGCAAACAGGAGATAAATCGCTCCTTTGGTTCTTAAAATCCTGAGTTTATTATTTTGCACTTCGCGTTTCTTCATGAATTGATGCCCTCTTGGCAATACAGGATCAACAGTACGGCGACGACTGACCGTTTCCTGTCAGGCTGGAACATCGGCGCACAGAATTATCACGAATTATCCTCACTTGGACTGACAACCGGATCTAAATGACTGGAAGGAGCAGACCGGTAATGCCTGACACCGCATAAACCGGGATGGCAAAGCAAATCAAAAAACACGGAGCCGATGAATACTCATGCGGCGAATCTTTTCTTTGGGGAATTTGCAGAGTGGAGCGCTTCGCGAACTGCTTGTCTTGTCATCGTTACAAGCGGACGGGATGCCGTCCGTACCAAAGCGCTCAGGTCGCGCGTGGTCAATGCCTCGCTTTCGGTCACTGCAGGACTCAGGACGACCTTGTCTACGCTGGGATATTGTTTGACATAACTGCGAATGCCGGGAACCAGCTTTTGATTAGTGCTCTCTACGCTCAGGTGGAGTCCTGACTTACGCATTCTGAGAACGAGATCCCTGATTTTTCCGCTATCATCTCTCGGACTCTTTTCATTGGCCGGCTTAGCCATCTCCACTGCTGTCTTATGATCGCCGGCCTCAGCAAACGTGATTGCAATCATTTTATTTTCTAACTTCTTCAGGATGGTGTCCTTTTTATGAATCAATAGAACGACGATATCCTCACTCAAGGCTCTGGCTAATTCGACCACATAGGCAATCCCGTCCTCGATATCTGAGTCATGGTAAGTTACGAACAACATATGTTCCCTGGGCATGATAGAATCCTCCTATGGAATGATTTCTTCCATATATTTATGAGCAAATGTGGTGCCAGATCGCTACACGTTGTAATCATTGGTAATTTATTGTAATGTGATTTCTAGTGCTGTTTCATGATTAAACACGTTCGAACATTATCTGTGAATACTCGCGAGACACGTCTCCATTATCAGGAAATAAATTAATATCTACCGAGGGTTACTTCATTGAATTCTAAGATCGATTGTGATTAATCCGACAGCATTTTAGAGAATATATGTGTTTCATTCTGAAACAGGATATATTCTTTATGCTTTTTTATGATATGACAATTCTAGCATTTTAATTTTTCCGTTTAACTGGAAAAATTCATGTGCTCCAATAGTGTGAATCCAGCCGCGAGCAATGTGGCATTTAGAAATTGATACCATGAGCTCCTATTATTTTTCGATAACGGGGGAAAACGGTGCAACTTTTAACTTCAAATCGTGTCTAATACAATATCGAATAAGTTGGGAAAAACTCGGCGTCATGAAGAGAATCGAATACCGTCTATAAAGATCCGTTGCATAAAAAGAAAGGACGTGCGCCTTTGAACAGCACCCTTATAAAGGGCTTCCTGCTTGCGTTTTTGTTATTCCTTTCAACCTTCCTGTCCATTCAGGCCAGGGCGCAAGACACGGATCTGTCATACTCATCATCCTTTACGGACCAGGAGCTTGAAGATCTCCTCGCCCCCGTAGCACTATACCCCGATCCCCTGCTGGCCCAGATTCTTCCGGCCTCGACGTATCCGATGGAGGTCGCCGATGCTGCGGCGTGGCTTAACAGCGGCGGGGATGTGTCAATTGTTGATGAGCAGAACTGGGCTGATTCCGTCAAGGCAATTGCCCACTATCCAAATATTCTTCAGATGATGGCAGCTAACATGGACTGGACGGCCAATTTGGGAGATGCCTTTCTCAACCAGCCGGAAGACGTAGCCAATTCGATCCAGCGGCTCAGGTGGCGGGCGCGGTCTGTCGGCAATCTAGTCAGTAACAATGAACAAACCGTCATCATCCAGGGAGACTATATACAGATCGTCCCGACCCAACCTCAGTATGTTTATGTCCCCCAGTATGACCCTTCGGTTGTATATATCGAGGAACCCATCCCGAGCGGTCCGCCTTTCATTACGTTTGGTTATGGCCTTGCGATCGGAGGCTGGCTGAGCATGGACTTTGACTGGGGTCACCACCACGTAATCTACCACGGATGGGACCGCCCCGGCTGGGTCAATAATGCAAGGCCATATGTTCATGTAAGGAATGTATATATCGACCGCAGCAGGCCGTATGTAAATCAGACATGGATACATGATAGATCGCACGGCGGTCCGGCTAGTTACCTCGCGTCTCACCCCAGCGGCCCGAACGCAGAATGGCACATGCGTACCGGTGAGGTCGAGGGTCGGACGGCGATACAACCGAGGCCGGCTGGAGGAATGTTCGGCCCCAGGGGGGACACCTACGCGTACAGCAGTCGCGGTCGAGAAAGCCGTGGCATAGCCGGGACACCGCCTGAGCCAGTGAACCCAGGCGTAAGCCCGCGGCCCAACGTGCCTGCCCCAGCTTTCGGCCAGCAACCGTCAGTGCCTCCTTCCGACCTAAGGGAGCAGCGGACTACGCCGACCCCAGAGACGGGTCAGCAGCCGACATCGGCTACTCCGCGCGTCAGCAGCAGCCCCTCGAGCCAGCCCGGCCGGACCCCATCAGTTGCTTTCGGCGGATACAGAGGTGCTAATGAAGCCAGGGAACAGAGCCTCCGTGGCCAGGCCAGTCGTCAAAGCGCTGAAAGGATGCGCCCGACCGGGTCCGCCGAGGGTCACGCACGTGCCCCCGCTGGCGGGAATGCACCGACGGGGAGACCGCGCTAGCAGCGATGACACGGTTGCAGCATTGCGTCAGTTACGTTTCGATATGACGGGACAAATTGAATCTGGAAAGGAAGAACGTTATGGAGACAATGCAATGGAAATTCTCATTTCGTACGCCGCGAGGCATAACTTTTATCGCTGCGCTTTTGGTTACCGCGGCCTTGTGCGCCTCTTGGAGCACACCGCTCATGGGGGAAGCACAGCAAAGATTATTTGCCACCCCTGAAGATGCCTTAAAGGGACTCGTCGACGCGGTCACGGCACACGACAAGGCCGCGCTTGAGCAGATATTCGGACCGTCCGCAAAGGACCTCCGCTCCAGCGATGAGGTGCAGGAAGCCGCTGAATTCGAGGAATTTGCCAAACATGTTGCTGAGAAGACCAACATAGTCAAAGAGAATGATGCAAGGGCGATTATTTACATAGGCAATGAAAACTGGCCCTTTCCGATTCCCCTGGTAAAACAGCATGGTCAATGGTTCTTTGATAGCGCATCGGGACAAGAGGAGATCCTGAACCGGCGTATCGGAGAAAATGAACTGACGGCCATCTTCGTCTGCCGCACCTATGTCAAGGCGCAGCGCGACTATGTCCTGATAGACTGGGAGGGGAATGGAATCCTCGCGTATGCGCAAAAGCTCCGGAGTGATCCCGGCAAGAAGAACGGTCTGTTCTGGAGGCACGCGCCGGGCGAACCAGTAAGCCCCTTGGGCGAACTCGTGACGCAAGCCCGCACGGAGGGATATAAAAAAGGAAAGTCCCTCTTCAAGGAACAGCCGGTACCGTTTCATGGATATTATTTCAAGATATTGACCCGGCAGGGGAAGTATGCCCCGGGAGGCAAGTACAATTACATTGTCAATGGGAACATGGTCGGAGGCTTTGCCCTTGTCGCATTCCCATCAGACTGGGGCAAGTCAGGAGTGATGACCTTTATCGTTAACCAGCAAGGGAAGATATACCAGAAGAACCTCGGACCGGACACCATGAAGATCGCCCAGCAGATGAAATCATACAATCCCGACAAGACATGGACGCCGGCAAAGGAGTGAACGGTCCTTGACTGCCTCACGACAGCCAATCTGAAGGAGCATAAAACAAGATCTACAAAAGAAAAGTTATGCGCAGCGCCAGCGTCAGCCCCCGCTCATAGCGTTGGTTTGCAGGATCGCGGCACCAATATCGATACAATGAAGTCATGAATCGCGGGAAAAAATCCCGTCGCGGAATGGCAGATATTCGTAATCACTAATTGTAGAAATCCCCGCGCATGATCGGGAAGGCATCCACGATCAATGCAGGCGTGAGCACGCGAAAATCCTCCGGCCATCAACCTCTCCTTACAAATAACCCATATCCAAGCCGTCTATGCTGCGAATCTGCGTGCTTACGTTCTCTTGCACGCCTCACCGGTCAAATAATCAGATCGGTAATTCGCAACTTGTACTTGACGTTTAGGTCATCCAAATGGCCCAAATCACCCTTTCATGCTCGACTTTTGCCGTTACGCCCTTTCGTTCACTTGTTCCTGATCCGCCGATAAGACCCCGCGACATCGAGCAGCGCTGCAAGAGGAAGGTGTTTCATGGTTTTCTCCTTATCTTCGACCAGGCAGCTCGTGCAATTGATTGCGAGCATGTTGTACTTGATATGGATTAGTTTGAGTATTATAATAAATGTCGCCATCAAACGAGACCACCTTCCTCCGTGATTGGTGATTTCGTGCAGGTCACATGCTTCACATCTTTTTTCTGGATTGTTCAATGTGGTGCGGTCAATAGTCGGACGGGCCGGTGCACATGGCGAACCCGCCTGGCGAGGAGATAGTGGTGAACGATAATTCTCACGACAACATGGATATTCGAATCAACGATACCACTCAGTCTCAGAAAGGCAACCCGAAACATGCGCTTCTTCTCGCACATGCAGTGATGGCTTCAGTCCTGGTCGTTTTTTTTGCTCCCGCTGTATTCTCTTCCGCACAGTTTGTGTATTTGGACACCGGCCGCTTATTCGAGCCGATGAAGCGATACATTTCGCAGGAACTGTTGCATGGTCGGTTCCCTGCATGGAATCCCTATTCAGGATTGGGCGTACCCATCGTGGCAGGAGCCATTGATTCTGCCCAGCATCCGTTCAATCTGCTTCTGCTCCCTTCGCTTGACTTAGGCTTCAAACTCTGGATACTCCTCATGTATTTTATCGCCATGGCGGGAGGTTTTGCGTGGGCACGTTGCCTTGGAAGGAGCTGGTATGCCTCGATCGGCGCTGGTCTCGCCTTTGGGATCTCGGGGTTCTTGGTGAGCGAGAGCAGCAATCTGCAATTCCTTTCGGCATATGCAACACTCCCGCTCGTATTCGCCGTGGCACATGCCTGGTTCATTCATGGTACTCCTTCTCGACTAGCACTCCTATGCCTGGCCTCAGCGCTATGCGCTTCTGCGGGCGATCCCCAGAGTTGGGGTTTCGTCGTGCTGATGCTCCCGTTTTATGCGATATTTGCCGCTGGTCCGAAAGAAGGACGCCCACGCGCGGCCGCACGCGGGCTCATCGCATTGCTGGCAAGCGTCGTTAGTGCGGCGCCTTTCTACCTTCCTGTGTTCGCTTGGTTGCCGCATACATCGCGTAACATGGCTCTCCTACCGCTCGATTATGAGAAGTGGAACTTGCACGCCTTCCGACTTGCCGAGTTCATAGTACCCCACGTCTTCCGGGGCGATCCGGGGAGCTTGGCCAACCCTCTCTATCAATTATACGCCGGTAATGAATGGACACCTTATCCGTGGGCCCTCTCCATATATCTCGGGGCGGTGTGCTTCACCCTTGCCGTAACGGGCGCATTTCGCGCGCGATCTGCGCGGTGGATGCTGGTCATTGCAGCGCTATTCGCATGGATGGCAATGGGAGCCAATGGTGGTTTTTGGGAAATAGCAGGCCAGATCCCGATTCTCAGATCGTTCCGGTACTGGGAGAAGATGGCCATCTGGACAACCCTGTTTGTATCGATGGCGTCCGCTTTTGGCATCGATGCCGTAGCTGATGACCGGCATCTGGCAAAGCGTCTCGCAGTCTTGGCAGGAACAGCATCTGTCGTCTCATTTTTAGTGGCGGCGTCACTTGCCTTAGCACCCGATGCTGCTTCGCAACTTGTTCTACGAGGAAACAATCAAGCACTGGCTGAAGCCCTGGTCATGAACCTGTTCAAAGGCTTTTTGCATGTGGCACTCGCATCCGTACCGTTAGGATTGGTTTCTTATTCCATAAGCCGAAACTGGATTCCCCGTGCATCTCGGGCAGCACTTGTCTTTGTACTGATCGTCGATGTCGCATTGGCAAACCGAGGAGCATTTTATCTGAGCGACAACCTCCACTGGAGCCCTCCTCCGTTGGCTTCAGCCTTGAATCAGGAGGACGGTATCCAGCGAACGATCGTTCCATTTGGTCCCCAAATAGATCGCTGGCCGTCATTGGACACATTTGAGAGGATGTATCGCTGGTTTGCTCATACCCTGGATGCCCCGTGGAATGTGCCTTCTCACGTTGGCAATTTCCGGCCCTATGAAGGCATGATCCAGGACAGGATGTATAGATACGAATTAGCGACAAATTTCACACCGATGATCGGAGCAGGCCTTTGGGGAGTTTCGTCGGCGATTGTACCCGACAAACCGGACGCGGCAGCACAGGTAAAAGTGCCGCCTCCTTATCGAGTCTTAGGCACCGATGCTGAGCTGCCTGCCTATGCAGTCGAGATACCGCACCGCCCTCGCGCCTACCTGGCGAAAAAGCTCATGGAGGCTGACGATAAGGGGGCATTGATGTTCGCTCTTGAGCCCAATGCAATTTCCTCAGGTTTTGTCGTGTTGGAGTCGTCAGTCCCGACTGATTATGCTCCGTCATATGGCGATGCGAAGATCATTCAGGATGAACCGGAACATACGGCATTAGAGACAAGGTCAGACCATCGGGCCTTGTTGGTCCTCAACGACGCCTATGCACCAGGCTGGACTGTATCAGTTGACGGGCACGCGTCCGAAATCCTGCCTGCGAATTATCTGGCTCGCGGAGTTTGGGTGGAAGCTGGCACCCATAGCGTCGTTTTTGAGTACCATACGCCGCTTCTGCGGGCAGGTTGGGGACTTTTCATAGCTGGAGCTGCTGCGATCGGGATTTGGACCTTGGCACGACGTCGGAGATGACCGGCAACATTGGCTCTTGACGACGGTCCAGATACCCCGGCTGGATGTCCTCTTATCGGTCACGATTTCTCTGACGCTGGCTATGCCAGATACCGGATGCCGGTCTGTTCCAGATAATCGGACTATCCGGATTAAAAAACGCCCGACAGTGCGGAAATAAATCCGCATGGTGCGCGCACCGCGGAATCCAATGCCGTCCATTACCGGCATATCGATGTCCAGGGAGATTGTGCCGTAAGACAGCCTAACCCGCAAAACGACCGGCATAAAAAGGACTGAATTGCGACGTATCCAGCACACAAATGACAAAACATATGGCCGCCGTGTTCTCTCATGGGCGCTGTACGATTGGGCAAACCACGCCTATATCACGACAACGGCGACGACCTATTTCCCTCCTTATTTTCTTGCGCTGGCCGTTCCAGCATTCCTGACAACGGGCATGGGCGAAACAAATGAAGCGGCAAGGGCCCTTGCACGCGACAGCGCTTCGAATATCTTTGCATTTACGATTGCTCTCTCCCTTTTTACCGCCGCTGTCCTTGCCCCGCTTATCGGCACGTATGCCGATCTGACCGACAGGCGAAAGAGCATACTGATCCGGCTGACCTTTGCAGGGGGGCTCCTGGCCTCATCGATGTTCCTGCTGAAGGACGGGATGTGGATACCCGCGCTGGTCCTGTATTTTCTGACCCAGGTCATCATGAACATTGCGCTTGGCCTGAACAGCAGTCTCCTGCCGCATACTGCTCATCCTGAGGACTTGAATCGCGTATCCAGCCTTGGCTATGCTATGGGTTATATCGGTGGTGGCCTGCTGCTGGCTCTGAATACGACGATCTTTTTCCTGGCCGGCCGCATTGGGATCAGCAATGATGTTGCCATCCGGACAGCTTTTCTGTCCGTCGGGGTATGGTGGATCGGTTTCACGATTCCCTATGCCTTCAATGTCCCCGAGCCTCGGATACTGTCGCTGAGCTGGGGAAGAAGCAGTCTGCCGCTGCGCGACTCATTTGTCCAGATTGCCCGGACCATTCGAGACATAAGGAGGTATAAGGAGCTTTTCAAGATGCTCATTGCCTTCTGGTTCTATATGGAGGGAGTGGGCGCGATCATTCTTCTTGCAACGGCATACGGCGCGGCGCTCGGCCTCGACATGGGAGTGCTCATTACGACGCTACTCATGACCCAGTTTGTGGCGTTCCCGTATGCTATCCTATTCGGTCGTATCCCCGACCGGGGGAACCGATGGCGGGGAGCGTACCTCTCGATGCTTCTCTGGACCGCCATCACCCTGCCGCTGGCCGGTGTCTATGCAAAAACGGCTGGTACGGACAATCTCCCTTCAGCCTTGCTCATCGTGGCTGCAGACCAGATCGGGGGTGTTATCTTTTCGCTTGCTATCGGCCGCTTCCTGTTTACCAGCCTCGCTACAAGGATCGATACGAAACGGGCAGTCATCGTGGGATTGATGATATACATGATTGTCCCGATTTGGGGTTTTTTCCTATCGACGAAGGCGGAATTCTTTATGCTCGGATGGCTGGTTGGAACCGTCCAGGGAGGGACCCAGGCCCTCAGCAGAACGATCTATGCAAGGCTGTCCCCTCCTTCGCGATCAGGAGAGTTTTTTGGGCTTTACGGGCTTAGCGAAAAATTTGCCGGCATCCTGGGACCCTTTCTCTATGCCGTAGTGGGGCAGGTGACGCACAACCCGAAATCGAGCATTCTGTCAATCGCCGTCTTCTTCATGATCGGCATCATTTTGCTTCTGCGCATTGATGTCGACAAGGGAGCCAAAATTGCGGAAGAAGAGGAGCGCGAGATAGAATCCTCGCTTGCAGGCTGAAGTCCGGCAGTGGTTACGAGAACTCTTTCCTGAAAGATAATTCTCGTCTTCGATGCAATTTCCGCAGCATAGGCGTGCTGGTTGTGGTATGCTTTTCATAGATACAGGATAGGTCACCCACGCCGAAAAGGTGCACTCCGCACCCTTCCCGTTCTCATTAAACGGATTGGATAGCCCCGGGAGACCGGGGCCTTTCATTTTCCGAACTTATTAATTCACCCTCGTTGACAACGCCCTGAAACAGGCATATATTAGTTCCAGCACGGTTTTCATGATAACCTGAGGAGATTAATTATGCGCCGGTTCACCTGCCTTTTGATTTCTGCATTCCTGCTATCGGGCTGTGCCACTGCGAAAATCACGGCATATCGAAATCCTGAATTCGCAACCAGGCAGTTTACCGCGTTAGTCGTTTTTGCCCATGGCATGGCGCCCAGGTATGGCATTGAATTCGAGCGGCAGATGTGCAAGGAGCTTGCTCCGACACCATGTAATCCTGGGACATCAGTATTACCGCCAACCATTCAAGCTAAATTTTATACAGCCGATGAGGTCGCAAAGTACCTACAAGATTCAGGCGCGGACGCGATTCTCGTCGTGGTGCGTGTTGATGATCAATCGGAAACGCAGTACTTCGGCACGATTTCAGACTTATCTTCATCAGCCTCGGCAACAGCGAGTGGTTCATTAAATTTTTATAAGAATGTGGCGTTATGGGGCGGGGCAGATGATTCTGTACTACGCGCCTTAGAATCAAAATCTGGGTATCAAGGGGTTGCCTACGGACAGCTGGGACTTTTTGATCGCCAGAGCGGCAACATCGCTTGGCTCGGGAAAACCATGGTTGGAGGGCGATCGATCGATAGCACTACACCCGAGGCATTCATGTACGCTACAACAAGCAAAATAGCGCGCGAACTAAAAGCAGCCGGGTTTGTGAAATGATAGCATCGCCCTCCGCTCCTATTAAATCTCCGCTCTCCCGTATCACGGGTCCGGTGCTCGACGACCTTGGTGCTGTAAACCCGAAGGCAACGCTTATAGGGTGGGGCAGACAATGGTATGAACTGCGTCACTTTCTGATACTGTCATGCGGAGTGCTCAGGATTATTTCAATTTGCTGATAAGAACCGCAGAGAGCTGGAAATCCACCTGCTCCTCCTCTTGTACTTTCAGATAAAAATCACACTGCTTGCAATTCTTAAATTTCTGAGCGAAGGTCCCCTGGAGCTGTCCCTGGCATAAGGTTCCTGCAACAGCCCAGCATGCCCTGCCGGAATTCACGCCCTCGTGCACTCCATCAAGCCTTTTTTCCAGAGTAGCGGGGCAGACACCAAGGTCATGAACGTGAATACCCTGGGGCTGCCTACCGCATCGTTTAAATTCCCAGCAATTCAATTTTGTTTTCCTTTGAATCATGATCTTGCTCCTTCGAAATATTATTGTTTATTAAGGCTGTGAGCAGAATAGTGGCTGCCGGCAGATCGGCTGAAATTTCTTCCCTCCAAACGGGATAGACCCGATGGTAAATGTTACCGCGTTAAGGAAACATCCTTTTCAATCACCGTGAGAAGATTGATGATCTCATCGGAGATCGGCCCGATCTTCAGGTACTCGGCGTTGGCCTCGGCGGCCTTGCCCTCGCCTTTGAGAGAAACAATGTTCTTCACGATCTCGTGCAGGTGGATATGCACCTTCTCCAGGCTCTTCATCTCCGGTATGGTGCTGAAATGTTCAAGCCCCTCGGCGTACATCCACTTGCCCAGGCTGCAGTCCTTGTGTGAGATAGCCTGCTCTAGAGTAAGACCGCCTTTCCCCTCCAGAAAGTCCTTGAGCCTCGTCGTCCATGCCCGATGCTTGACTTTGAAGGTTTTGAATGTAAGTGCGTTCATTGATTCCACCTCCACGGAGAAAAAAATCGTCGAACAAAGTCATAACATCTTCTTTGCAAATAAAATACCATATTCTCAAAATTCTAAAATTCCAAGTTCTAAAATTCTAGAATTAGAAGTACATCAGAATTACAAATTTTATAGGCACTTACTATTGAAGGCGAATGAATAGAGGAAGTCATCATCCCGATGAACACTGTCAGCCGTTTGACTGACCGGAAGAGCCTTCGCCAAAAGTGAGGCTGTTTTACTGATTACTGAACGTAACTCTGTTAGCGGTGATGAAAGAGAACTCAAACACTTTGGAACGACGGACTAACTGCAGATGAAACATTCCCGAAGAGCCAAATTAACGAGTCCGCAGGAGTAAGGCCGGCATGCTTGGCTTCTTCGGGACATTCTTACGATTTTTGCCGATCAGATGGATCGTGATCAAACCCTCATTTTTGAATTTCAACAACCTTGGAACCAACAATCTTGGTGAGGTATATTTTGGACATTGCCTGATGGTTCTCGGCAGTAAAAGCAAAGGGAAGCCCGCCGACGGTTGCGTTCAACTTTTCGGCTGCAGCAATGAATGATTCGCGGGTCAGCGGACCTGTGATCTGTTTCAGGACTTCCACGAATACAACTGCATCGACGTAGCCCTCAAGATCCGTATAGTCGAGTTCGGGATGTCCAGCGGCATGCATGTCCTGACGATACTGGCGCACAAGGGGCAACGGTGAATCATGCGGGGACGGCATGACTTCGGTGACCATGACATCGCCCCCTGCGCCAGCAAGTTCTTTGACCAGGGCCGCCGTCCCCACGAATGAAACATTGAGAAAGACGGGCTTGAATCCCTGCGCCTGTGCCTTCTTGATGAATGCTGCCATGGCCTTATAGGTCCCCACCATGATGACCGCATCGGGATTGTAGGATTTTACGGTTTCCAGACCGGCATCGACATTCTCCGTGTTCCGCTCATAGGTCCCTTCACCCATAATTTCGAGGTTGCGTTTCTTAAGGGCTTTGACCACTCCCAACTTGACCGAAAGCCCATAGGCATCGTTCTGGATAAATACTCCGATCTTCTTCTTACCCAGTGTTTCTGTCAGGTACTTTACTTGCATCTCGGCTTCATCAAAATAGCTGCCGCGCACGTTAAAAATGTTTTTTGTTACAGGCGTTCTGAGGAACTCCGCACCGGTGAAAGGCGCCCAGAAGAGCACGTGATCCTTGTTAATGATCGGCAGCACCGCTGTGGACGTCGGCGTCCCTACATATCCGAATAGGGCGAATACCTTGTCTTCGTTCATCAGCTTGTTTGTGTTCTCCACGGTACGCTGAGGTTCATACCCGTCATCGTAGCTGATCACTTTAATCTTGCGGCCGTTCACCCCTCCTGCATTATTTATTTTCTGAAAATACGCCACAGCACCGGCTTTGACCCCTGTACCCAGAGCCGCTGCTGGACCCGTCAGGGCATTCGACATCCCTATTATGATCTCCTGATTCGTTACGCCGCGCTCCTCTGCGCGGGAAGGAGACGCTCCCGTTGTTACGATAAAAAATCCAGCAACAAGCAGATATGCCAACCGCACCAAGGTCCTTCTATGGATACTAATACCGGTCATAAGCCATCCTCCTTGTAAAAAGAGCAGAATCTCAGGAAGTATCCGCAGCACACCCAAAATTGCTATTTTTTGCGTCTATATAACGCAATCCCAAGATATTTGTTGATCGGATTTGACCGATCAAGAAACGGTATCGGGGGCTTCTTCCTTCTCACACCCATCCTCTGCAATTCCTTCTTGATATCGCTGTTGCCCGGATCGCAAGACAACCCTTTGTTTAATGCATCCAAAGATTCTTTTCGTTTGCCCGCAGCGGAATATGCCTTGCCGAGATTGCAATAAAAAACAGGATAAGCCCCGCTTACATCCCGTTTATCACAATTTTTTTCTAAGGTCTTGAGATTTTTCATGGCTTTCAGGCAAGTATCTATTCCCATGCGGTATTTCCTGTCAACCGTTGCCAGAAGATATCCATAATATGACATCAAAGTAGGCTCATTCGGGTAAATCGAAACCGCCTCCTGTAAAAGCATGAATGCTTCCTTTTGTTTGCCTTCCCGTAAAAGGGCCTTCACCCGGCGAAAATATTCATCCGGTTTCTTAGTATTTGGCTCTACGCTCTTTTGCAGCTTGCGGGCATGTACTGCCAACAAAACGGCATCATGTAACTTCATGCTCAAGGCCCTCCTAACGAAAACTTCCTGATATTCTCATCGGAACCTCATGACATAACTTTAGGAAATAAATGAAGAATCAGGAGCATTATACGGAGAAATATCGTCAAATGTTACTGAATGCAACATGAAGTGTTTTAGAAGATTGGCACCTTGAATGTTCGCTGAGAACTCAAGATCCGCGGGTGAAGCTCAGGACGGTCTCCTGCTCCTTGCTGCGGTAGGCCTCTACGACCATGAATTCGCTCCAGGACTTCCCGTCGTCGGACTTCTCGCCTCGCCACGTGAAGTGCATACTGGAAATATTCGTGTACGTGGCGCGCGTGTAAGAGTGGGCGGCCACAGGCTCTTTGAAGGCGTAGATGATTGATTGACCGTCGAACCTGACTCCACCGAGTTCCTCCGGTCCCAGGTCCACCCACGTTCCAGCCAGCGCATTTAGCCATTTCATGTTCCATATCTGTTTGGCAACGTCATACGTACGGAGATTCATGCCGAGCACGATCAGCTCTCCGGACGAGCCTGTCATCCTGTATTCGTCTGCGATTGCATAGCCGTCGAGGATGAAGCGGCCTAGCCACGTTGCTCGCAACGACTGCCATTCTCCATCGGCAGACCTCGCTTTTGCTTCGCACCGCCATCTGCCGATGAGAAAGGCAAATCGGGATAGAGCTGCCGGCGCATTGGGGTTGGGCTTGCCAAATTTCTGGTCGACCTGGCCCATGGGATTGTTCTCCGCATCGGCTGTTGCCGTTCGCATTGATCCGATCAGGGGTGCAATACATTATCCATTTATTAAGCACGCCCCCCCTGCTTAAGCTACGCAAAAAATCGGTGAATAGGTGAACAGTCTTATCGCCGCCTGCTATTGTTTCTGCATCATGCCACGAATATATTCTTTCTGTTTTGTGTTGTCAACGATATCGAATCGATGCATTTCGGGTCGATGTCATAAAGGTCGAGATGAAGGATTACTCTAAGTTTCGGGGATGAAGCATACACCTCGGTCTGTCAGCCACAAGCAATGGCTTCAGGATATAATGGTGCTGCAAATATCTTATGAATGAACCTGAATATCGTTGAGGTTTCGCTTCAATCTCATCTGGGAGGCTGCTCAGGCCGGTGATCTTGATCGCGTATGTCCATTACTCCATGCGAGTGTCCCTTTTCCGTCTATACATTGCTACACTCAAGAACCTATGGATTGAGCGCGGCGAGATGGTCTTTGTAGGTCTGGCCGTAAGCGCCGCTGGGAGTACCGCTATAGTCTGAAATCAGTGAGATGGAACTGCACGACGATCCCCACGTATCCCACACCCAGGCCAAGTAGCTGCCGCCGTTATTATCAAGCCACCCCATCAGCGTGCTGATAAATACGCCCTGGCAGTCATTCTCGCCGATTTCGGTGGTCACTACCGGTACTGCGGAAAGCACCGGCCCAGTGTTGCTGTTATAACAGCTCACGTCAGCGCACATGTTGAAATTGTACACATGCCAAGCCGCCGCCAAGTTGCCGAGCGGATCGTTGGGCTTGTGCGAGACCCAACCTGTCAATGAATTCGAGTACTCCACCCCTCCAAGCAAGATGATGTTGGTCGCTCCCGTGCCTCTAACCGCAGTAACCAGCTCCTGCATGCCGGCTACTGTATACGTAGCACCCGGGCAAACGCCTCCGTCGCGCCAGCAGGTCCAAGCCGCCGCCGTGTCCTGATTGGAATCAGGGAAGGGCTCGTTGAAAAGCTCAAAAATGACCGAGCTGTTGCCTTTAAACATCTGCGCAACTTGAGTCCAGAATGCGGGGGAATGGTCTTCGTCTGGCATGGGCTGCTGAGAAACGGCTTGCGAACTGCCGGGAGCTGACCAGTGGAGTTCAAGGATGGGAATCAGCCCCTGTTGCTTGATGGCGCTGACGTAGTCTGAGATGGCTTGCTGGTAACTGGTGCCGCCGTATTGCGACGAAACGCCGTTGATTCCCAGCCAACAGTCCTCATTGAGAGGGATCCGTACGGCGTTCGCTTTCCAAGATTTGATCGCTTGTATCGAGGCGGCGTCATTTGGACCATCGAAGATGCCCCAACCCTGGATGCAAGCGTACTCAGTGCCTGAGCGATTCACTCCGTGAATGCGGACATCCTGACCATTGGCGTTCTGAATCTGATTGCTAACTACGTGAAGTCCGTCGACGCCGTCACCGCCGGCAGTCGTGTATCCTCCCGAGGTGGTGCCGCCACTCGTACAGGAAACGATTAATGCAAGGGCGAGCGATGATGAGCATAATTTAAGCCGCTTCATAAGACCTCTCCCGACGACGAGCATAATTAAATGGCAAAGACCTTATTGCAGGCATAATTGATTATGACCGTTAATCACCGGTGAATCTGTGATTTGACTCACACATTAATTGTAGAAGTCATAATATATGCTCTCCAACCCTGCCCTTTGTCAGATTATCAGTTTATAAAGAACGCGCCTTCCTAAATACGAAAAACAGGTTCAGCGAGGATATTTCAATCAGGTTCTTCCTCAAGCAGTTGAAGTTGACATTTTTAAAAGCACATTATTTTCATCCCGGGTCGGTACTATCTACCATATAAACTCTTTAAATACCTTAAGTTTTATCAAAATATCCCGATGAGAAGATTGCATCATGCCGTGATACATTTTATAGAGGAGTACTATTTCAACCAAGTTTAGTTTTGCTGCGAACTAAGGAAAGTCTATGTTTTTGCTTCCCAATTTATGGGACATCCACTTTCGGTGCTGATATGTCAGCACCCTTGAGGGATAATTACCACTATGGCTTTTACCGGGGATTTAGAACATCTGCCGATAGTAGACATCATCCAGCTGGTCCACACAACGCGGAAGTCAGGGATTTTTTCCGTTAAGGGGGACAAGGGGGAGAGTAATATTGTCTTCAGCAACGGATCCATTGTTTGTGCAAATCACATCGACGATAGCATCCGCATCGGGACCGTTCTGGTAAAGACAGGCGCCATAACACTTGAAGATCTCAAGCAGGCATTGGACGCCCAGAACGACGCCACTAAGGATCGCAGGCCGATCATGGTTACTTTAATGCAGATGGGCAAGCTCAAGCCGGAAGATGCTCTTCGAGGGCTGAGAAAGCTGGTCGAAATGACAATCGTCGAGCTGATGAGCTGGACCAAGGGTACTTTTACGTTCGATACGGACACTATCTTCTTCTCTCCAGAAGGTGAGCCTGCTTTCGGCGACATTGAGCAGCTTGTGGGGGTCGATGCCCAGATGGTTTTGATGGATGCTTCTCGTATCTTTGACGAGCGTGAACGTGACCGTGCTATCGGGAAAGAAGTTCAGTCCTTCGAGGCACTCTATGCCGACGTCTTTCCAGCGGGAACCGCAGGCAAGACAAAAGGAGCGCGGTCGATAATTACCGCGGATGATCTCGGGCTTGCCGATGTTGATCGACTTGAGAAAAAAATATCCCGGCCTGCGTCTGAAATGGAAAACTTCAACCCGGTCGAAATCCATCGCCAGAAAATAAAGGAAATACTCACGGGTTTTCCCTCCGAAGAGCAGGAAGCATTTGTTACCTTTTTGAGGAAATCCGTAGCCCGCAAAGCCGCGCCCGGCGCTGCGGCGCAGCAGGCGGACAAGGCTGTAATCATTTTCAGCGGTGACAAGCTGATAAGTCATTCTGTTATGACGATATGCAATGATGAAGGAATACCCGTATTTGCAACGGACGATGAGATGGACCTCGAACGGATCGTATCCCAATGCATCTCTGCCATGAGAATGCCCGCGGTCGTTCTTGACAGTCCCGTGAGATCAGGGGGCGGGCTTTCCGAGGGAAAAATCATAGCCCTTCGGAACCGGTTGAGAGGAAAGTACTCTTCAGTCCCTCTTCTGCAATTCGCCTCTCCGTTGGAGAGTAATTTCATCCTTCAATCGTACAATGACGGTGTCAGGGCCGTTCTCCCTAGGCCGCTGAAAGAAATACGGAGAGAAACGTACATCCAGGATACGATGCAGTTTCTCGACGCCTTCAGGTCTTATATTAAAAATTTTCAGTACCAACCCGACACCATTGATCGATACGTGAAAAAACTAAAAAACGACATCAAACCGCTTCGCGAAAGCACCAACCCTGCTGATGTAATTCTGGCGATGCTCGTCGGTGTTGCAGGAATGTTCGAGCGTGCGGTCACTTTTTTTGTGCGTCCTTCAGAATTGACTGGCGAAAGGGCCATAGGAATGAGCTCTGAAAAGGATATGGGGCCGACCCCGGCCGATGGGCTTAAAATACCGCTCTCAAAGCCTTCGGTTTTCCGGGATGTGCTCGAAAAAGGGCTGGCGTACTATGGGGAGAGCAGCGATGAAACGATAAAGGACCTTTTCAAGGAAATTGGCAAACCCAAGAGCCCGGTTTTTGTCCTGCTGCCCCTGATAGTCGATCGAAAAGTAATAGCGATTGTATATGGGGATTTCGGGAATAAGGAGGCGTCCCCGGTGCAGCTTGATATACTCGAGATCCTTGCTCAACAGGTCGGCATTTTACTGGAATATGGTCTTTTCCGGAGACAGGTGAACAAGGCGTCCCAAAAATCAGAGATACCTTAACGGGTCTCGGGCCAAGAGAAAATGCGGAGGTGCAAGACCATCATGGACAATGCGATACTGAATCAGATCCTTCAAATTGCCTTCGAAAAAAGGGTCTCGGACATCCATTTTGAGGTCGACAACCCGCCGATGTTCCGGGCACACGGCCATCTCATCCGCGCCAAGCTCGCGAGCTTGACGAAACAGGATACCGAGTTCGTCGCAAACGCGGTCATGGAGCAGCATCACCGTAAGCTGCATGAAGACTTGAAGGAATTTGATACTTCCTATACTCTGGCGAACGTCGGCCGTTTCCGCGTTAGCATCTTCCGGCAACGCGGGAATCTCGGCATCGTCATGCGGGTCATACCGCATCAGGTTAGCACCTTCGAGGAGCTGAATCTTCCATCCGTCCTCGGCAGGATTGCGCAGGTTCCTAATGGCCTTATACTCGTCACCGGGCCGACCGGCAACGGCAAATCGACGACACTCGCATCGATGCTGAAGTATATCAACGATAATTTCGATTACAATATCATTACCATCGAGGACCCAATCGAGTTTCTGTTCTCCTCAAACAAAAGCTGTGTTATTCAGAGGGAGGTGGGCATCGATACGGACAGTTTCAGCGTTGCACTGCGGTCTGCGATGAGAATGAATCCGGACGTCATCATGGTCGGAGAAATGCGCGATCTAGAAACCATAGACGCCTGTATTAAGGCCGCCGAGACTGGGCATCTGGTACTATCCACGCTTCATACCCATAATACCGCTTCGTCCATCAACCGCATCGTCGGTTATTTTCCGCCTGAGGCTCAGGAGAATGCGAGGCACAGGCTGGCGGAGAGTCTCATGGCCATCACATCTATGCGGCTCGTAAGAGGGAAAAGCGGCGAGACTATCCTGCCTGCCCTTGAAGTGATGTATGCGACTTCTACCATTAAGGCGTGCATAAGGGACAACCACCTCGATGATATTGAGCAGTACATCGAGAAGGGACGAGACGAATACGGCATGCAGACGATGGACCAGCATCTCATCCAGCTCTGCCGGGCGGAATTCATAACTCTCGACGAGGCAAAGCGGACCTCTCGCTCGAAAGACCTGGAGCGAAAACTGATGTACAGTTAAGGTACGCGAACCAGACTGATTTACCATGATTATCCCCTCAATCCGCCCTTCATTCCTAGTGGCGTTCTTCACAGCCTTAAACGGGTGCCCTGATTTGAAAAGTATTGAATTGTTTAGGCGATTGTGACCAGGTGATGCTATTTCGGGAATCATGTGAAGAGATAGGCTGACAAAATCACCTCTCGACCTTGACAGCGGCACGGAGAATATATAGAATTAACCTATAACTATTTGCAATAGTCATCGGTATGCACCATACCTCCCCCTTCTTTAATGAGGTCATAGAGTGAACCCCTTAGTTCATCTTACCTCGGATTTGTGTACTCTTCATATCAACGAACATCATACAAAAAGGAGGTGAACCTATGGATAATCGGGAACTGAAAAAGTTTCTGATGGGGTTCGGTATAGTCGGACTGATTGCCGGCGCCGGTCTTGTCATCGACGGAAGCATGCACAAAGCCGAAGGCAGCTGAAGCGGTACGGGTAGTGGTACAGGTGTTACCACAAAACAGACTGCAACGCATAGCAGTTGAAGCGGCACAAAAGCTGCTCCGACATCGGCTCCCTCAGGCAGCGGAACCGGTTCAAATGAGAAGCCGGATCAACCAGCGCCATCCGGAAGCTCAGGCGGCAGCAAATAGTGCAGTCTGCACTATCAAAGAACCAAGAACATAAGGGAGGCGCCAGCCTCTCGCAATGCCAAATGCATGAAACAGTTTCGTTCTCGCGATCCCGGGAGCGTCGAGCAAGACCGTAGATGACATTCCCGGGATACTCTCTCCCAGGCTTGACGGATTATATGATCGCCAATGGACCAGAGACCCTATATCGTGCATGTCGGGATATGCTGGGTAAGGCTGCGTGGTTACGTCTCTCCTCACGGGAGTCAAAAGCCGTTGTTTCGCGCACCCTTTCGACCGTATTAAGCCCGAATAAAGACGGCTCGATTCCCCCTTTTTTGCAGGATCTTGCCCGTCTCGAGGAGGTTCATGCCTCCGTAGAGGAGAGCAAGGGATCCCTCCCGAGGGAAGTAGAACTGCCGAGCGTCAACCCGACGCTGCGAATCCTTGAATTATCTTGGAGCAATCTTACATCATTTCTCCACAGGCATCTCAAGTTTTCCGACATCCATCCTTCGCAAAAGGCCGAGCGGGTCATCCTCTGGTATCATGCTCTTTCCGGGCGCGTAATGGCACGGCCTGCAACGGACGAAGACCTTCTTGTCCTCAAAATGGTTGTTGAGGGGATAGCTCCGGAAGCCGTTGCGGCACAGGGCGGATTGCCCGTGGGGGCAGTGGATAACGCCCTCTATCGTGCCGGTGCAAGCGGTCTCCTGCTCATGCCGCGGTCCCGCCTCCGGCGGGATCCTGAATTTTTTCGCAGTCAAAACAGCATTCCCGAGCTGTACCTGACCTCGCCCTCCTTTACTCTTCAATGGCATATCACACAGGCCTGTGACCTGCACTGCAAACACTGTTATGACCGCAGCACCCGAACGCCAATAACGTTCAGCAGCGCAGTCCGCATACTCGACGAACTTCGTCTTTTCTGTAACAGCAGACACGTTATAGGAGCGGTCTCTTTTACCGGGGGGAACCCTCTCTTGCATCCTGAGTTTTCGGAGATCTATCGCGCAGCCGCCGAGCGTGGTTTTGCCCTGGCCATCCTCGGCAACCCCGCGCCGCGGGAGAGGATCGCCGAGCTGATTGAGATCCACATGCCGTCCTTTTACCAGGTGAGCCTCGAGGGGCTCAGGGATCACAATGACGCCATCCGCGGCCACGGTCATTTTGATCGGGTCATGATGTTCCTGGATGTGCTGAGGGAACTCGGGGTATCGTCAATGGTCATGCTTACACTGACGAGCGAGAATATCGGCCAAGTGCTTACGCTTGCCGAGGTGCTCAGAGACAAGGCTGACGTCTTTCATTTTAGCCGGCTCTCCAAGGTCGGCGAGGGTGCAAACCTCAAATTGCCCGATGTGCGAACATACCGCGCTTTTCTTGAATCCTATCTCGATGCGGCCTGCAACAATCCCGTTATGGGAATCAAGGATAATCTTATCAACATCATCCGCCGAGACCGCCGTAATGCCCCGTTCGGCGGCTGCACCGGCTACGGCTGCGGTGCGGCCTTCAACTTCATTACCCTTCTCGCCGACGGCGAGGTCCATGCCTGTCGGAAATTCCCCTCTCCCATCGGTAACATTCATCGTCAGGGTATTGCCAATATTTACGACTCGGAACAGGCGCAGCATTACCGTTTGGGCAGCGCTGAGTGTCGGTCTTGCATGGTCCGTCCGGTCTGCGGCGGGTGTCTGGCCAGCGCCTACAGCCACGGCCTGAATGTCTTCGTAAGCAAAGACCCCTTCTGTTTTCAGCTCAAAGATTCGAACTAAAGCTTTGCCGGGTAATTCCCCCGGTTTCGAGATAAAGGTTACCTCCACTTCGTGCCTGAAAGGTAACGCCTTATCAGACGAATCGCTTCCACTGCTTCCGGGATTCCTGCTGCAGTAGCACCGCCAATATACAGCAGTCCGTAAAGTCCCAGTACGGCCACCCCGCGTATAATGACGTGAAATCCAAGGAGGTAAAATTTTGCTCCCAGGGCGATGGCGGCGGAGACAACGGCTATGCCCCAAAGCTCGAGTATCATCCGGCCGCCGAGCTTGAATTGGCCGATTTTTGCAGAAAGAGCGTATCTGAAAAGCAAAAACTCGATCCAACCGGCGACACCCGCAGATGCGGTAAGTGAAGCGGAGCAGTATACGGCATCCAACGCAAAGAAGGACCGCATGGGAAACACCACAATGAAACCCAAGAGGGCCGTTAAAGCAACACGGAAACATGCAATGCCCATCGGTGTCTTGGTGTTGCCAAGTGACCAGAAGGCCGAGATGAGGAGGCGGGATTGTGTGGTGGCCACTAGTCCTACTGCGCTCCCTGCCAATATGAACCAGACGAAACGCGAATCCGATCCTCCAAAGTGCCCTGTTTGAAGAAGCATAGCTGTGATGACATCGCCCAAGACGATAAACGCCACGGCTGACGGAACAACGAAAAATGCCATCCTCCTGGTCCCGACGGTCAGCCGGGCTTCCAGTTCCCGGACAATTTCCACTTTTGTTCCGGTGGTTCTTGACATCTCCGTCAGTGCGGCCGCAGATATCGCCATTCCGAACAGAGACACCGGAAGAGTATAGATAGTCTGGGCGTAAGCCATGGCCGCGACCGATGCGGGTCCCAAATAGCTAGCTAAAACTTGATCTATGTAGGCAGACAGCTGCACAACCCCCCGAGTGACCACCGCCGGCGTGAAGTTGGTTATAATCTTCTGCACGGGCGCCAGCCGGGTTTTCAGCGAAAACGTGAACAAGCCGTTAAGCTTTAGGGCGTAGGGGAACTGCACTCCCCATTGAAGCGCCGCACCAATGACTGTCGCCCACGCTACCCAGATGACAAGCTGTGCCTGTGACTGGGAGCGATTTGCCAGATAGTATCCGCCAATACCGACCAAAACTGCAATGATGGCCAAATTCCAGAGCACCGGCGCGACGTAGGAGAGAAAGAATTTCCGGTGACTGTTCAGTACACCGAGGCACCATGCTGACAGCACAAGGAGTCCCGTTCCGGGAAACATGATAGCAACCATTCTGATGGTCAGTTCCCGGACCTCACCGTGAAATCCGGGGGCAAGGATCTCGATAAGTGGCCGACTGCATGTTACGCCTATGATCACGAGCAATGCCGTCACGGACACAAGAAGCGTAAGGACGACGGAAGCGGCCCGGCCAGCCTCTTCCTCCTTCCCTTCCGCCAGCAGCTTGGCGTATACCGGGATGAACGAGGCAGAGAGCACTCCTTCCCCGAAAAGATTCTGTAAAAGATTGGGGATTCGCAAAGCGGCCCGAAAAGCGCCCGCGGCGTCGGAGTTGCCGAGGTAATGAGCGAAAACGCGCTCTCGCACAAGCCCCATGATGCGGGAAAGTAGTATGCCGATTGCGACGGCTATTGCTGCAGGCCTTTTATTCACGGTTTTTTGCCCATAGCTTATCGTTTAAAGCAGCTAGTCTCTATGAAAAAGAACTTCTTGGCTTTTCCGGAAATCACAAAGGAAAGGTCATTGTCAGCCGGGAGAAACATATTATAGCTGAATGTTCAATATGCTCCTTGTCATACTGATCCTTGAGGCCAGACGGAGAGTCTAGCGTTTTTTCCAGAGATTAACTCATGTAGCGGCCACCGTTTACCTGCACCGTTTGTCCTGTCATATACGCGTTCTGGATTATCATGATCGCTGCGTCCGCGATTTCCTCTGCAGTTCCCAATCTTCCAACTGGAATTATATCGGGACGGATCTGGGGGAGGGACCGTGCCATATCCGTGCTGGTCAGACCAGGCGAGAGGGTATTTACCGTAATACCCTCTTTCGCAAGCTGCGCGGCATAGTAATGGGTGATCCCGAGAATTCCTGCCTTTGACGCAGCATAATGAACGCCGACAATCCCTCCGATCTGCGCCGCTACTGAAGAAATGTTAATGATGCGGCCCCATTGCCGCTCCCGCATTCCGGGCAACACGGCTTGGATGACGAGAAAGGCCGACTTGAGATTGACGGAAAGGGTTTGATCCCAATCCTGTTCGGAAATCGTATCAATCGTTCGCGCCGTGGCTATTCCGGCGTTATTTACGAGGATTGAGATGGGACCCAGCTCCTTCTCGACAAAGGCAACCATCCTTGTAACCTCTGTTTGGGAGGAGACATCGGCCTGTATCATAATTGACCGTGCCCCTTCCCGCCGTATCTGCTCGGTTACCGTCCGAGCACCTCTTTCATCGATTCGAAAATTAACGGCAACATCGGCTCCCGCCCGAGCAAGTGCCGAAGCAATAGCGTTCCCTATGCCCCTGCTGGCCCCGGTGACCAGCCCAATTTTGCCTTTCAAGTCATTCATGGTCTCCACTCCCTGACTCTGTAATCTTTAAGAATACAGGATATACCATTGTCTATGCCATCGGAAATGAAACTCCGGACAAACGTGCACATTCTGAAAGATATCTTTCCTGTATCACGGCATCTGCAGCCGCCGGATGAAAATTCCGACGCTTTTGATGATAAAAATATTGTCCTGAAACCAAGGCTTCCTTTTCTTTGCTTGTAGCCAGCCAGACTTGCGTGTTAACTCCCTCCTCGAGGCTATCTGGTGCGCCCGGCCCGCCCATTTTGGTGGGCACCCAACCAGGTTCTAATGCATTAGATAATACGCTTGGCCATTTACGAGCAACAGCAAAGGCAAGGATGACATTATGCAATTTAGAATCAGCATAAGCGCCAGATCCGTCCCACGGTCGGTCATTCCAGGTCAAATCTTTCAAGGTAGGGTCGCCACTGCGATGCATGCTTGAGCTAATATATATTAAGCGCCTTGGTTTTTTAATCAGGCATGTCAGAAGGTATGGGGCCAATGAATTTACGGCAAAGACCTGCGGCAACCCATCGATCGTCTCGATACGATAGGATTCGCGATAGCCCACACCTGCATTATGGATAACGGCATCAAACAAGCCGAGCTCATTTGCCTGTTCCGCAACATGTTTGGTTTCCGAAATGCTGGAAAGATCGCCGACTACAGCAGTTTCAGCTCCGGGGACAGCATGCAGTGCTTCTTTAGCCCGATTTTGACTGCGGGCATGTACTACTACCGTGTGTCCATTTGCAACCAACGACCGAGCAGCCATTTTTCCCAGCCCGTCGGCAGATCCTGTAATCAAGATTATCGCCATACAATGCCTACGTTATGTGGATGATGAAGCTTGATTAAAGCCTCCACGATCCCATTGGGCTATCTCGGTCCCCTGGTCGGTCCCTGCGCGCCCGGCTCTCTTTAGCTCTTTTTGAACCGCTCTTTCGCCGCAGTGACAGCGTTCTTAAGCTCTGTCCATGCTGCTTCCGAACCCGCCTTCAGAGCGTCCCATGCATCTGTGCTCGAACCCTTAAGCTCCTGGAGTTTCTGAATTGCGGCATCCCGCTTATCCTTCATTTGCTTGATCTGTTTTTCATACTCAGTTTTCGCATCGGTCTTGGCCGCACGGGCCTTAGTCTCAAGCTCGTCGACCTTGGCGGACCACTCCTTAAGCTGTGCAGCCAACTTATCAATGTATTCCTCCCTGTTCTTCATCATGGTTCCTCCTTTTAAAAATCCCGAAAGATCGGGGGCTACAGGATACAACGTTTTGAGCCATTTTATGAACTAACCAGCACCCACTGTATATCTGGCCAGATATTCCTTCAACGTTCTGCTGTCAACCTGCGATGAAGTCAGTAAGCTCTTTCCAAAATGATCGCTCCACGAGTTCGGCACAATCGTTATGTCCGGCCCCTTTAATTATCCACATCTTCCTGCTCCCCTGCAGTGATTCATATAATGCAAGCGCGTGCCGTATCGGGATGATTTGGTCCCGATCGGCACCGACAACCGCCATCCTCCCTGTAAATGCCTTCATATTTCCGACGGTGTCATATTTATCTCTCAGGAACAGACGGACCGGGAGCCATGGGAATTTCTCTTTTGCAACGGACAGGAGGGTATCCCAAGGTGTAATAAGGATTATCCCATCGATTGGAACAGGAGCGTCCTTGGCGACAGACGCAACTACCCCGCATCCCAAGGATTCTCCGAGCACAAAAATCGGCCCACCGAATTTTTCCAGTGCCAGACGCAGCGTCTCCCTTGCGTCATTCACGAATGCTGTTTCTCCCAGTTCTCCGTTCCGTCCTCCATATGCCGGATATTCTGGGAGTATCACTCGAAATCCAAGGGGTACTAAAGCTGTCACATAATACGCTCTGTCAAACGCAGTGCCTGCATTGCCATGGAAAACCACTACTGTGCCTTTGCGGCTGTTGGCCGGACCGATGCTGACAAAGCCTCGATATCCTTCGATACCTGAGGGCCAGAATGCAATTTTATCTGCAGCAAGCGCTTCTTGTGAAGGGACTGATTGACTGGGGTAATAGAGCATTTTGTTTTGCAGGTCGCAACCGGGGATAACAAATATTGTTATTATCAGTATCTGCAGGCTAAAAATTACTCTTGCATGCGTTAACCCTGGCCAGCGGACCCGATCCATGTGCCAATGACATCCCCTTCGAGGCGTAATCAAGTATATCAATGACAGGCCACACCACTCATTGTATATTTACAAATCCATACCGGAAGCTTCATGTAACTAGCTGTGAAAAGTATAAAAGAATTGTTTGAAAATAGAAAGAAAAAAAGATGAGGATTTTTATAGAGGATGTTTTAATAAATCGCACCATCAAATATTTCAGGACGAAGGTTTAATGCCTTATGGCTTGATTGTTCAACACAGGACTCTCCTTGGTCCCGTCATGGAGTAAACAGCGAATCGTCAATTTTGGGATTGACCAGGTACCGTGTAATAACGATTTCAGCGATTCTGTTCCCGCCAGCGTAATTGATAATTCTGAAGGGGAAAAGAACGCCATCAACAGTTCTAAAGTCGCTGAATTCAGAGCTCAAGCTCGTTGACTGACTTCCCATGGAAAAAGTACCGATGCTTTTGACGATGCGGTAGTTCTCTTCGCTCACAAACACCTCCATATCATTACCAGTGCGATCAGTGCACCTGAGGACGAGCACGTTAGCGCCGTTCAGGATGTCCCTCCGTGGCTCAGCTACCGTTAAGCTGTCGTCGAGCAACCCGAACGGGAGGCTAAGTTCATCATACTGGTAGACCATGGCAAGATAGCGTGGTCCAGAAACTTCCTCGAGCTGTCCTCCGATACCCCGATAACCTTTTGTACCGTTCAGGATCCTTCGTTCCGTAGAACGGGTATAATTGATATCGACAAACAACTTGCCGTCCCTTCTCATGGCACGCTTATATGTTCCTTCGTCGCCCCGTATCAGAGCTGTTATCCGGCCCTCGGCAGCAACCGATAAGACCCTCGCCAGCCGTTCCCTCCCCCCATAGGTTTCGATAATCTTTTCCGCAATCGTCACTTTGTTTGGCACGGATTGGTGTTCGCATGAGGTAAGTGACATGATGACCGTAACAAGCATGAGCATACATTCTACTATGGCTCGCGTTGATAAATTACTCAGTGTCCCGGTGACAGAGGGTTTTTTCATGTGATATCCTAATAATGCACGATGATGAGCACAAAATTAGCGCTACGAGATTTCAGCTTACTGATCTTCTTCCAAAAAAATGTATTGACGTTTGTTTTCCGAGAAGCATTATGCAGCAAGTGCAAAAATAGTTATCCTATTCAAATTGCAATGGGTTTTGTGATCCTGAGGCTATCCGTCTATTCATCAATCTGCTGCAATCTCGGGTCAAACTTCACTGCAGTGAATTCCACGACTTCATATGTTGCGACGCCTGCACGATAGAAGGGATCTTTGGCTATATAAGCCTTGAGCTCCTCCGCACTTGTGGCGTGGGCAAGGATGACTCCTCCCGTACGGGGTATCCGAGGTCCGGAAGCAAGGAGGAAGCCCGCTGCATAGCCTTCGTCAAGAAAACGACGGTGGTCCTCCAAAAGCGCATCGATCTCGCTCAGGGGTTTAATATAATTCACCAAGATAACAAACATTGTATAACTCCTTCCTCAAAACCCCGCAGGTCGAGAATTATGCGCGGTGTTTATTATTGTATAAATTCATCAAGATTTCAACCGGAAAACAACTTCAAGGACGCAGTTAGTTCGTTAAGCACCCTGCGCTCATTTGCTTGTCGAATAGCTGCCGTATTTAATTTGTTCATAGATTGTTAGGGGAAGTATAACGGTATCAGCAATGATGCTGAACGGCACATCAATCAGACAGAAACCTCCTATCCCCTGCGTCTCGTGCATTTTCGGATACAAGAAGCATCTGAAATCGAACACCGCGCCGCTGTAGACTCTCGACAGTGCCGGTTCAGGGGGGCTCCAATTCGGGCCCACATATCTCGTGGTGATCGTGCCGCAACCCATGCAGGAGAGCGCCACGAATGCCACAAGTGCCAGATACCAATGCTCCATCCGTTTCAACATAAAGGGGAGAACCAGACGACCCATGTTCGATCCAAAATTTTTTTCCTGTCTCGCTCTTCCCTTGACGCCATCCCAAAATGACCACTAACCTCGCATGCAGATTTATAGCGAGTAGCGTCTCAATGGCAAGGACAACCTCCCTACCAGACGCGCGGGATGAGACGATACTTCACCTGAACCATATAGATGTCATAGCCTTTGAGTCCATTCCTCAATATGCGTTCTTCCAGCACAGCCCGTCTCGCAACGATGACCACAAGGATTGGCCCCAAGAGAACGCCGTACCAGGACCCCAGCAATAAGGCGGTCCCGAAAACAAAGGGGATGAAGGCGGAATACATCGGATGACGCACAAAGTGGTAGGGACCGGTCGAGATCACTGTCTGCCCTCGTTCCTTTTGAATGCGTACGGCCGATGATAGGTAAGGGTTTTCACGAAAGGTCAGGAAAAATAGATAGAACGAGCATAACAGGATAATTGCGCCGAAAACCTGAAGCCAAACCGGCATCCGCGACCAGTGAAATCGCGCCGCATCCAGGGGCATGAGGCCCAGCCACGCAAAGAAGAGAACTTCCATAAAAATATACAGCACCTTATCCCACACTTCCTGGCCGGGTTTAAACACGATCATGCGCTCCTGGAGCAATCCGGGGTCATGCCCGTAAAGCCATGATGTGATGGCAACGACAAAACCCAAAAAAAGGCCGAAAAAGATCCAGCCAGAACGCCAAGCGATGGTACCAGCCGGAAGAAACAAGACCACTGCTATGACCAAAAACAGGATTGCAATTTGTGCAACAAGCAATTTAGTATTGACTGCCATCAGTGGCCTATCCTCTCCATATGAAGCATACGATTTGAAAATCGCACAGAACCTGTTTTTCCCGTATCGTTCATAATAAAACGAGTAATAAAAGCCGTCAAAAATAGGAGCAATTGCATCACTCGAAGAATAAAATGGGCCATAAATCTGTCTTTTGTTTCTCGAGCCGCACTATATTGCCGTTTAATCCGTGGAGGAGCGATTCTCTTATAAACTAATTGCTAATCGAAAGAGACGATTGACACTCATGCCCGAACAACTGGTTAAAAAGATCCGGGACTTCTGATTCGAAAGAGAGTTTTTTGCCGCTGAACGGATGCTCGAAAGAAATGGATCTGGCGTGAAGTGCCATGCGAGGAAGCCGGTCATCCTCTTTTCCGTACTTGGTGTCCCCCGCAATCGGATGTCCGATGCCTGCGAAATGCACTCGTATCTGGTTCTTTCTGCCCGTCAGCAGAACCACTTCGACAAGGGACAGGTCCTTTTTCTCTTTCACGACGGTATATACCGTTTGAGCAAGCCTACCCTTTGAACTGTCCGTTGTTGCATAGACAGTATAATTGTCGTCTTCTGCCAGGTAGCTGGTGATCGTTCCCGATTTCTTTTCCAGTGTGCCGTGAACGATTGCAAGATATTTCTTCTCGGTTTCTTTCCATCTCGCCTTCAGGCGGAACATCGCCTCTTCGCTCTTTGCCAAGATGAGCACTCCGGAGGTGTCCCGATCCAGACGATGGACCACGAAAAGCCGTTTCCGGCACCGTCCACACCCTGTCCGTATATATTCGGTTAAAATTGAATGAGCCGTGCGTTTTTTTTCATGTTCGGTAGCGACGGTCAGGAGGCCCGCAGGCTTGTCCACTACGAGGATTTCCTTGTCCTCGTACAGGACTGCAATCCTATGGGATATATGCCTGATGTTCGAACCTCTTTTTCGCATGGGTGATTGTTACTGCTCCAGACCGCGGAGATTTCGAAATGATGGTTACGGGCGGTTCTTCGAGTTAACATCTGCATGTTCTAGGATCAACCTGTACTCTTCACTAGCTCCAAGATCGTGCAAATCCTCGATGCCTTCCCGGGAAGAGAGGAGGTGAAAAAGACGGACGATTCTGATCCTTCAACTGCTGCATACCACACCTATTTCTTGAGAAAAGCCCTATAGAAGTATAATGCTATGAAGATTTTAAAAACAGCGACGAATACGAAAAGCCCCAAAGGTGAAAACACGTAAAGCAGCTTCAACTTATTCGTTTTAAATTTATTGCCGCATTTTGGACACTTGACGACATTAAAATTCATCCCTTCTTTCAGTATATTTGCAAAACCGGGGTATGGCCAGCGTTTCTCTTCCAGTGGAAGCTTTGAGAATACAAATAAGCGATTTTCTTCAGCATCAAAAATACCGTTGCACCTATTACATTTTATCTGTTTATTTTTCAGCATTATTGACCCCTAATTATACATTTTGGAGCGAGTAACCGCAGCCGCCAGAAAAGCTCAGATTCAAAAACCCCGCTATGCTTCCCGCACGCGGGCAACCACTTGGGCTTGCCGATGTTCCAAGACCAAATCCGGGAAGTGCTATCTTTATACAACTTTGCTGCATTTCTAACAATAAAAAAAGAGATGGCCGTGGCCGGCTATCTCATGCAAAGCTGTGTTAAATATTGTGCTTATGATGGTAGCAGTTCTGGATAAGACTCAAATTTTTGGATGGGTGATATGATCGAACATTACAAGAAGGAATGCACACCTCTTCCGTCCCCAAAATCAGCGTTTACTGGTCTTGTGACAGATAAAACACTGCTCCTTCGGCGGATGGGTGTCTTTCAAAGGCGCTTGTTTGCCCGGCGCATGACATGTTATACAGTCTTCCTGTGCGCTCAGAGGAAGGTGAATTTTGTCAAGGGGGACATCCGGAGCCTTTTTCCCGGCCGACGAAATAAAGAAGAGGATAGCGACGATGGCGCCTGCCGCCAGGATCAACACCAGTGTGTTTTTCATTTTACTGTTCCCAGGGACACGTCCAATCGTTTAAAGAGCGGTGATATAAGAACTGCATGAAGTAAGATACTTTTCGCCTTATTGATGATGTTTTTATATATCCAAAGCAGTAAAACCTCGGATCTCGTTAAAGATCGAGCTGATCACCGTTTATTGCACAAGTCCTTCTCCATAATGATAACAGGATACGAGTGATATATTGCCGTCTCTTTCACTATCCATCCTAATTTTGCGTAGAACTGTCCAGGAAGACTGGCATCGGTTGTGAACAGGAACAGTTTGCATACTCCCAAGTCGGCGGCCTTTTCCTCCGCAGTCTCCGCCAAACGCGAGCCAATCTTCCTTCTCCTCCATGGTTTGGCCACGTAGAGGCTCGTGAGCCAGTGTGACAAATCGCCCCTCGTCTCCATGTCGAACATCTTAAGAGATACTGTCCCTACTGGTTCTCCGGCCTCGAAAGCCACCAGGGTAAGGGGCAGCTGTTCTTTATTCATTCTCTCCCGCAAAAAACTTACAACATCTTGCAGTATCATCTCCGGATATAGATAGAACCACTCGTCGTATATCCAGTCAGCAATGATCGACACAACATCTTTATGATCTGCCAAATATTGAATGTCCACGTATGCGCCATTCTTCGTAATGAAATGATCAAATTGCACAGGTTTTTTGATCATTCGCGCCCGAAATCGGACCGAATACGACATCCCGGCAGACCTCGAAAAGATGTCTCTCTTTACGGACAGGAAGAGACTTGCGCCTCCCCTCGAACAGGTGACCCGTCTTTTGGAACACTGCCGGTTTGGTCGACTGAACTATGCCTTCTGTGCCGACATGACGACCTCCGGCGTCATCGGCAGTTTCCTGATGCGCTTGCCCGTCAGGGCGAACACTGCGTTCGCCACGGCCGGCGCGATGGGCGGAACGCCCGGCTCGCCGATGCCTCCGGACTTCTCGGTGCTTTCGACAATATGGACCTCAACTTCCGGCATCTCCATCAGTCTCAGAATTTGATAGTCGTAAAAGTTGCTCTGTTCCACTCTGCCGTCCTTGAACGTGATGGCGCTATGCAGAGCCGCCGAAAGGCCGAAGACAATCCCGGACTCCATCTGCGCCCGGATGATCTCGGGGTTCACGTATTTTCCGCAGTCCACGGCACAGACGACTTTGTGCACCCGGATGGCTCCGCTCGGGTTCACCGAAACCTCTGCTACCTGCGCGATGTAGCTGCCGAAGGACGCGTGTACCGCGATACCCCGTCCGCGTCCCGAAGGAAGCGGACCCCCCCAGCCGGCCTTCTCGGCAACAAGATTCAGCACGCCCAAGTGTCGTGAATTGCCCTCGAGGAGCCGTTTGCGGTATTCATAGGGGTCCCTTCCCGCTACGTGCGCCAGATCGTCCAGGAAGGTCTCTACCACAAATCCCGTGTGCGAATGGCCCACAGAGCGCCACCACAGGACCGGAACGCCGGTCTTCGGGCTGTGCAGGTCCACAAGGACGTTCGGAACGGCATAGGGGAGGTCCGCTGCGCCTTCGATCGAGGTACCGTCTATGCCGTCCTTGACCATCATGCGTTCGAACGGAGTCCCGACAAGGATGGATTGGCCGACAATGGTGTGCTTCCAGGCAACTGGGTTTCCCTGCTCGTCCAGCCCCGCTGCTATACGGTCATACCACATCGGGCGGTAATAACCGCCCCGTGTGTCGTCTTCGCGTGTCCAGATCACTTTCACCGGCGCCTTGGCCGCCATTGCCACGTGCACGGCTTCCTTCACGAAATCATTCGCCGGATTGGCGCGCCTTCCGAAGCCGCCTCCCAGATACATCGTGTGTATTCTCACCTGCTCGGGCTTTAGCCCGGCAGCGTCTGCGGCCGCCTTCCGGTCCCCGGTCTGCATCTGCGTGCCGGTCCAGATATCGCAGGAGTCTTTCTTCAGGTCCACGGTGCAGTTCATGGGTTCCATAGTCGCGTGGGCAAGGTACGGGACTTCATACTCGGCGCTGATCCGCTGCGCGGCCTTTCCCATGGCAGAATCAACATCGCCTTCCTTCTTAGCAGTCAGCCCCGGCGTTGAGGCGAGGTCGGAGTACTGCTTCCGCAGCCCCGGCGTCGAGAGCGTTGCAAGGGGTCCTTCGTCCCAAACGATTTCGAGCAATTCCCGGCCCTTTACGGCAGACCAGAAGTCCTTCGCGACAACAGCAACGCCCGAGGGCACCTGGGCAACTGCCTTTACGCCAGCCGCGGCCTTCGCCTTTTCGTCCTTCAAGCTCGAAACCTTTGCCCCGAAGATCGGCGGGCGGGCGATCACAGCCGTCAGCATGCCTGGCAGCAATACATCGATTCCGAATTTCGCAGCGCCGTTCACCTTCTCCGGCGTATCGAGCCGGTGCATTGGCTTCCCGATGATCGTATACTGTGACGGATCCTTCAGCTTCACATCCTTCGGGACCTGCATGGCTGCCGCCTTCTTAGCGAGCTTGCCGTAGGTGAGCGACTTGCCGCTTGAACTGATCACCTTCCCGTTCTCGACCCGGCATGAACCTGGATCCACCTTCCACTGTTTTGCCGCCGCCGCTATCAGCATCATCCGGGCCGCTGCGCCCATCTGCCTGAGCCGGTCGTACTCGCTCCAAACGCTGCTGCTGCCGCCTGTCGTCTGCGAGCCGAAAACGGTGTGGTTGTAAGCGGGGTCCACGGGCGCCGCCTCGAACCTGACCTTCGCCCAGTCCGCTTCGAGCTCCTCGTTGACGAGCATGGGAAGGGACGTGTACACGCCCTGGCCCATCTCGGAATGGTTCACGATGATGGTCACAGTGTCGTCCGCGCCGACACGGACAAAGGCATTGAGGGACGCGCTTTCTGCCTTCGCACCCTTTTTCGCCGATAGTGCGCTCGACGGCAGGGACACGCCCAGAACCAGGCCGCCCCCAATAAGTGCGCCTGTCTTCAAAAAATCACGGCGGCTTATGTTCGCGATCCCGTTCATGGCCTGCCTCCTTTCGCCAGCATATCGGCCGCACGATGCACGGCCCTCCGGATGCGCTGGTACGTGCCGCAGCGGCAGAGGTTCCCGTTCATGGCTGAGTCGATGTCGCCTTCCGAAGGCTTGGGGTTCGCGCTCAAAAGGGCGGCTGCCGCCATGATGTGTCCGGACTGGCAATACCCGCATTGCGGCACATCCTCAGCGACCCAGGCCTCCTGCACCGCTCTGCCTGCCTGCGTTGTCCCGACAGCCTCGATGGTCATGATCTTCTTGCCGACTGCATCCTTCACCGGGACCTGGCAGGATCGGGTCGCTTCGCCCTCAATGTGCACGGTGCAGGCCCCGCACATTGCGACGCCGCATCCGTATTTCGTTCCGGTCAGCTTCATATGCTCCCGGATCACCCATAAAAGCGGGGTATCGGGAGATGCGTCCACTTGATACGTCTTCCCGTTGATATTCAGGTTGATCATGCAATCTCCTCCTTTCATCCTGATGCGTATGAAAGACTGAAACCAGCCAATCGGCTATCGCCGATAGTCAAAAGAATCAGAGAAGGCATATTCATAAAAAAGCTCATTCGTGCAACATCATGTTCATAATTTCATGAGCGAGGTACAAATTGAGTTAACCAGACAGAAAAGGACTTGTCAAGGCAAGGCATTGTCTCTTGAAAAGAAGAGCGTACCTAATGGATCATATATTTGGTATATGCTGAACTATGATATGCTGATCCCGGCGTAAATATTACGTATTTCCAAGAGAATAGAACGGCTGCAGGCAGGATTTTTATTTTTAACCGGAGCAAGTGAGGGACACCGTCTCATGTCTTGCCAGGATGTTTTACCATATCCCCTATTCCAGGGAGAAACTACGCATTGAAGATTCGAATATCGTGTCCCCCACCTCCGGAAATGACGAACAAAGTACTGCTCGTCAGCTAGGCGGCAATCTTCTCCACCTTTTTCTCTCCCAGGAAGTCCAACAGCTCATGGTTGAGTTCCTCGGCATGCGTCCAGTTCATGCCGTGCGGCCCGCCCTTGATCACAGACAGCCGGCTGCCCTTGATCAACTCGGGCATCCGCTTTCCGCTTGCGGCGAAAGGAACGATCCGGTCCTCGTCGCCGTGAATGATCAGGGTGGGAACATCGATGTTTTTCAGGTCCTTCCGGAAGTCGGTCAACCAGGCCTGGACGCAGTCAAGCGTGCCTTTCGGTGAGGCCATGGCAGCAATGGTCCAACTGAGACGTACGACTTCTTCGCTGACCTTCTTTCCCTTGAGGACGTCAACGTTGTAGAAATTTGAAAGAAAGGCCGTGAGAAATGCCGGACGATCTGCGACTATGGCGCTCTTGATCCCATCGAAGATGCTGCCATCCGCGCCTTCCGGGTTGTCAGGCGTCTTCAAAAGGAATGGCGGAATCGCAGACATGAAGACCGCCTTGCTTATGCGCTTTGTACCGTATAAGCCGATATAACGGGCCACTTCGCCGCCGCCCATCGAGAAGCCCACCAGCGTAGTATCACGAAGATTGAGCTTCGTCATGAGCTTGTCCAAGTCCATTGCCAAGGTATCATAATCGTAGCCCGACAGCGGCTTGCTGGACTTTCCGAACCCTCTCCTGTCGTAGGTGATGACTCGGTAACCGGCACTTACCAGGACTGGCACCTGCTTTTCCCAGGAAGCGCCGCTCAGTGGCCAACCGTGAATCAGCATGATAGGTTTACCCGTACCATGATCCTCGTAGTATAGGTCTATATCGGTCGAATTCTCTTTACCTACAGTTATGTAATTCATGATCAATCTCCTCTCTCGTGCCAACCACGTCGAAGTTGATTTACTCTTTCCTGAGGGGTCGCTGAAGCCGTTTCTTGAGGACTTGACAGTGGCATTGCTAAAGCTTCAGAAATGGTTCGACTCAACTGAATCAACCAATGCCCGTGGATCGGCACATTTATCATCACTTCTCAAGCGATGCTGAATAATTCGCTCAAGATCGACAAATCCCATTCACTAGTTAAATTATTGCGCAATTATGCATGAATGTCAATCAGACGTATGAATTCGACTCCACGATCCGGCAGGAACTCTAATACTATTATCTCATCGGATAATCATCCAATCCGGGATAAAAGAGAGCTGCGCGCCTACGGGAGCATTGCATTTCCTCCGGGGCAGGTTCTTATTGGTGTTGAACATAGGGCGGCACTAAAGATTATCTCTCTCCGGTCATATCGCCGATCACAGATCAAATCAAAAAGGCCGAGCCACCAAAGGGTTTATCCTTCTGCAGTTCGGCCATCTTGGTCTTATTCTATCCGCCTCTGTCCACCTATCCCCGAAGGGTTTGGCAAGACAGGGATATGTCGATTGATTGAAACTGGAACTCAGCAATTAAAAAAGTCAGGCCTTCCGGAAAATCCGGAAGGCCTATGACCGCATAACGGCTACCACAAGGGCAGCATCTGCATATTTGCAGTATCGTTCCCCGTGCGCAGATCAACGATCTGAGGTATTGCTATCGCCTTATATATGCTCGGCAAGGGGGCCTCCCAAGCGACTGCGTCAATTCCGTAGAATGCTCCAGGGTAACCGCCCGGAAGATTGATTTGATAGGACCCACCACTGCTCATTTGATTATCTATAGTACTGTTAATGCTATTGAGCGTGTTGACGACCATGCCGCCCTGTACGGCGAACAAAAGGCCACTGTTCATTTGCCCCAACATCATGCTTTGCATCGCTGCGTCCGTCCCCAATGAAATGTTACCTGTTACGGTGTTGGTCGAATAGGACGATATGATGCTTAAAGTCGTAAACGGAACTGTCGTTGTTGCTGAAGTGACGACTGTTGAGGCGCTGCGTTGGTACATGAGGGCGCCGGCCACGGCATCATATGTGCCGATACCGTTCGCAGGGGTCACCGAAGTGAAAGTGAGTGTTGCGCCGCTGCTAACAAAAGTTCCGACCTGCACCTGATCGTCGTTCAGCATAAAAGTCTGGTGGAACCCGCCCCACAAGGGGTTGAAGTGCCTGAACCGGATCTCATACGGATACTCTCCCGAGCCCGGAAGAGTTTGATAGAACTGCACCCATGCACCGGTCGGCGACCCAATGGTTCCTGCGACCATGTAGTCATTATTAGGCGTAGTTGTCGGCGTGGTGATGATGGTCCCGAGGTCCGTGGCGCCGCTAGCCGGGGTCGCTCCTTTCGTGATCGGGACCCCTTTGATGATTAAAGTATCGATGTTCTCCCCGCGGATAACCACGTCCCAAGTGTTCGTTTCGAGAGTAGACACGGGATACAGGATAAAAGTGCCGTCTGTGTTGGGAACGGTCCAGCGTCTTATCACATGATAGGTGCCCGTACTGCCGGTGGCCAGCATTTCGGCCGCCGTGGCAAGGCGCTCTGCCTTGATCACGTAATGAGAAGCCGTTGTGAACGTACCGGTGGACGAGAGCTTGCCAATAATGGCTCCCGCATTGTCCAGATCGAAATATTTCATCCGCGGCTTCAAAATATAATCCACCCCGTCATGGAATTCTACAATGTCTTCGCCAGCATCGAAGTCGAAAGCAAGTTTAAGCCTGCCTCCACCTGACACAGTAAATGTGCCGATTATCTGGATGCCATGGTCAGGGTCCGGGATGTACAGCGGATAGGTCAACGACCCTATGACGACTTCATTGTAATACTGATGGCCTGCGGGTGGATTTGAAGCATAGGTCGGCACAAGGAACAGCCTGATCTGCCGATAGGCCCCGACGGTAAGGTTTATGTTGCTCCAGATGGCCTGCATCTGACCGTTAGAGAGCGACATGAGGTCAACGGTCACCGGTGCCGCAAGCGGGATCTTGTGCCAATCCGCCGCGCGCGGGTCGGCTACATCGCTTGTATTGAACCAAGCATCTTTCACCGTGATGTACACATGGTCGTAATCTCCGGGGGCGTCGGTAACAGACATGTTGACAGTCCCCTGGGAAGCTGTTCCTCCAATAGATGAGCTTCCGCTGCCGCCGCAGGCAGCGAGAAATATCGAAAGTCCGGAAAAAAGTACAACAACGAAAGCAATCAAACTCCAGCGTTTCATGACAACCTCCTAAATATTATGAGGGGTTGAGCGAGTCTTGAGCCGCTGCGTCAAATACCCCTTCTGCTCATCCCGGTCATCTAGTGGTATCCGTGCGCACCTCATGCAAGCGGGTGGTCGCAGCAGTACAGAATGATATATGATGAAGAAAAATCGGCTACAGGGGGAGAAGTGGAGGAGAATGGCCTGTTTTTCGCGGAAGAAATCCATCGTTCACGAACAGTTGAGAGCCATTGTCAATGGGCGGAAAACCGTCGTGAACGTTAGTCTGGAGGTTATTACCCGGGTCCGCGACGGCAAGAACCTGCGAGACAAGGTGCGGCCTGAAATTGCCGCTTTCCCTGATGACGGCGCTTTTTTTCACAACACGGATGAGGTCATTGCCTTGGGAGTCGTGGTGATGAAAATCGCCATCCATTTCTTCAGTGCCCGGTAAACGGAATGTCCGGTTCGCCAACGTACTGACGTTGGCATAATGTGGTTGTACCCGTCCGCTGCCGTCACTGGTGATTTGGACAATATAGGTGGGCAACATGGAATAAACGTTCAATAACAAGAGGCTCGCCCATGTTATGATTCGAACAGTCCTGAACATTTAGTGTGCTCTTTCTTCGTTGCGCCTTTTCTCTGTTCTTAACAGCCTTATACTCCTCTCCCATGCTTGTCGGCTTTATCTTTAAAAACTTTAATCGGCAAGTAACTACTATCGAACTGACTGGATCTTCGATTTCTTGCCCTTTTGCCCTGCAACAATAATCAGCATTAATAGTCTTGCATATAATCAACGCCTATAGTATCATCTTCAACAATTTTCCTTCGTAGGAGGGCAATTGAGTTATCTTGATATCACCCTGATAGGATTAGCTTCGATATGCGGCGGGTTCGCGAACGCGATTGCGGGCGGAGGCACGCTCATCACCTTTCCCACGCTGACCGCGTTAGACGTGTCACCGGTGATCGCGAACGTAACGAACACGGTTGCGCTCTGCCCGGGGTACATCGGCGGGGCCCTTGCCCAGAGGGCTGACCTTCGGGGGCAAGAAAAACGCATGTGGAGTCTTCTGCCTACGGGTATCCTGGGCGGCATCACCGGAGGGGTCCTGCTCCTTTCCACGAGCGATGCCACCTTTATGAAGCTCATTCCCTATCTCATCCTGACCGCTGTCATACTGCTTGCTTTCCAGGACCGTCTGCGGACCGCGGTGATGGCGCACATGGGGGGAAGCGGTCGCACCCATCCGCATGAAGTTTGGGCTATCCCGCTGGTTTTCGCTGCCGCAGTCTACGGAGGGTATTTCGGAGCGGGACTCGGGGTGATGATGCTGGCGGTCCTCGGGCTTGTGCTTGATGACTCGCTCACCCGGCTGAACGCCTTGAAGCAAGCGCTCTCATTCGTTATAAATAGCGCTGCAGCCGTTTTCTTTCTCTTCTCGGGCAAGGTCCTCTGGACTGCCGCCGCGGTCATGACCGTTGGCTCGCTCGCGGGCGGAGTGCTCGGCGGCAGGGTGGCGAGCAGGATCAGGCCGGCTGTGCTACGCTGGATGGTCATCACGGTGGGATTGATCGTAGCGGGCATCTATTTTGTGCGGTAAGACTGGAGCTCGACGGCTCTCGAACGTTCCTGGAGATTGTGCGTTCTCCTCAGTGACGGTAAAGGAGGGTGCAGCTTGTGCCGTAAGTAGTTGATTAATTGTGCTATATGGCAAGACTTAAGCCTCTGACCTTCGAGCTATAATACGCGCCAATGAGTTACGCGAGTGGTGACTACCCTAAAAATACCCCATCTAACTAGTTGACACAATAATAAGGCACTGCTACGTTCAATTAGGATCTGCTTCCCACTTTCTTTTATCTGCTAAAAGAGAATCTCTCCTCGAAATCGATCAAGCACTACAAAATCGAGAACAAAAGAGTTGCGTCTTGGTGTGTTATGCCATCTTTTCGCTGGATAAAAGACAGCGATGATCCACACCCTAATTTGATATTGCTTAAAAAACCTAGGCATTGCTTCAGGAATCGCTTAAAAGGGGGAATAAATTCTATGAGGAAAGCTCTAATACTAATATAAACGCGCTAAATATTGTTACAATTTCGCTGGATTTATGCTATACTGGGAGGCATGAATACCTCCCCTTTAAACCCCGATAAAGCATCGAAAGAACAGTTATTGGCGTTAGCCGAGAAATTGCCCGGTGCCT
>DASPSR010000012.1:0-22516 GCA_035623825.1 Nitrospirota bacterium | reverse complement strand
CGTCAATCAGGGATTTCTATAAGACAACATATCCAGCTCTTTCCTCGGACAGGGAGGCAGCGATCTCTAATGCAATCGGAGCTCTTCAGCGCGCCTATGACAGAAATTATGACCCTTCCATGAAGGTCAGCTGGAAAAACTTTCCAAACAACCAGGGGCACCGATTCTCGCCCGGCTGCTTCCGATGTCATGACGGAAAGCACCGAAGCGACGACGGAACGGTCCTATCACGTGACTGCAGTCTCTGTCATCTCCTGATCGAACGGGCAGGGGAAGCGGGCGCCGGCAGACCGGACCGTGCCGTGTTCCAGGTCATGAAATATCCCCATCCCGTGGACATCGGTACTGCGTGGAAGGAGATGCTATGCCATGAATGTCATGGTGCGGGCATGTGACAGGGCGATCGAAAGCTGTCAGTCGTCTTGCATCAGCATTTCCGGATTCTGATTCGAATAACGAAAGGACTTTCCTTATGTTCGAGAGGATGACAGATTCAGTTAAGGAGTTCCTGAAACTCGAATCGGCGGGAGGTATATTGCTGATAGGAGCGACGATACTTGCTCTCGTGGCGGCGAACTCGCCTGTGGTGGTTCTGTACAATGCCTTTCTTGATACGCCCGTCGAGATGCGCGTGGGCTCCATACAGGTGGCCAAGCCCGCCCTGCTGTGGATCAACGACGGTCTGATGGCCATCTTCTTCTTCCTCATCGGCCTCGAGCTGAAGCGGGAATTCCTGGAGGGTGAGCTCTCGAGCTTGCGTCAGGTTGCTCTGCCGGCTTTCGGCGCTTTAGGCGGGATGGTTGTGCCGGTGGCCGTTTTCGTTGCGATTAACTATGGCGATGCTGTGTATTTGCGCGGGTGGGCGATACCCGCGGCTACGGACATCGCCTTCGCTCTCGGCGTAATGGCCATGCTCGGTAGCCGTGTACCCGTTTCCCTCAAGGTCTTTCTGACGTCCCTCGCCATCTTCGACGACGTAGGCGCCATCCTGATCATCGCGTTCTTCTACACCGAGGAGCTGACAATTGCGGCGCTCCTGTTCGCCTGCGTCTTGATCATATCTCTCTTCATTTTGAATCGCCTCGGCGTATCGAAAAGGACCCCGTATATCATCATAGGCATCGCCCTCTGGGTCGCGGTATTGAAATCGGGCATACACGCCACGATTGCCGGCGTCATCCTGGCTTTCTTCATTCCCCTCCGGACGAGCGATGCAAACGGTTCCTCTCCGCTCCGCGAACTGGAAAATGATCTGCATGCCACGGTCTCTTACGGGATCCTGCCTCTCTTCGCCTTTGCTAATGCCGGGATATCACTCGCAGGGGTCCGGTCGTCTTCACTCCTCTATCCGCTGCCGCTTGGTATCGCTGCGGGCCTATTCCTAGGTAAACAGGTGGGGGTATTTCTTTTCAGTTTTTTGGCAGTTAAGATGGGCATTGCACACCCTCTGGAATCGGTTGGATGGAAGACATTGTACGGTGTGGCAATCCTGTGCGGAATCGGGTTCACCATGAGCCTCTTCATAAGTTCGCTTGCCTTCGAGCCTGGCACTCTTGGCGAGAGCGTGGATGAGCGTATCGGAATTCTCACCGGGTCGTTCCTTTCGGCGATCATTGGGTATGTCATTCTGGATAGGTCATTGCCTGATGTCAAGGTTTGACCGAGCATGGAATCGCAAATCGCTTGCGTCGCGTACCGGCTGGCATGTTCTGCCTGCGACAGATATAAATACCATATCGGCAAGATCAAAGGAGGTATTACGTGAAAATTGTAGTTGCAATATGGACCACGTTAGTTCTCTTTATGGTGTCTCTTCCGCAAGGAATCTTGGCGCAAGGTGAGGGCGGAAATCCGAGCTTCACCGTCACCGAAGCTAAGACTACAAAGGAGAAGGTCGTCGCTATCGACTATCAGGCTCGAAAGGTCACATTAAAGGACGAGGAAGAGAGCGTCAGAACGGTGCAGGTGGGAGAGGAAGTGGCGAATCTTGAACGAGTAAGAATAGGAGATGAAGTGACGGTTATGATTCACCAGACGATCTCGGTCGAGGTCCAGCCCGGTCCTGGGGATACCATGAACATAGGAACGGAATCCCAGACGAGCGCCGTGCCGGGCGCAAAACCGTCAGGTACTCGAAGCATCGAGGGGAAGCTTAAGACAAGGGTCGAGTCCATTAATTATGATACTCGCATGATCACCTTTAAGAACCGCAAGGGCTTCCTGACAACCTACAAAGTCGGCCCACAGGTGAAACGCTTTGACGAGATCCGGAAGGGCGACATGCTGGTTGTGGACTATTCTCAGACTCTCACTTTGTCAGTCAAATGAGAGAATCGTCCAGGAAGCCTCTTTCAGGATTAAATGAGACATTCATACCTAGAAGATAATGATATCTCTATGTAGATCTAGACATGATCGGTCCGCCGAATTCAGCGCCACGTATTATGCACCACGGGTATCCGAAAGAGCTAAATCGCCCCTATGGATAAGTGCTGCGCGCCCAGGCAAAACCGGATGACAGCATCTAGACCGCTGGATTCTCAGCCATCGGAAAGTTAAAAAATGTAAAGTATTATGTCCAGAGACGGTGATTCGAGAGTCCGATTAGGCGTACCCCCAGTTCCAAGAACTGATCGAGACCGCGAGAAACATGCAAGAACCCGAAAATATAGTTATAATAATAAAAAGTGTAAAATCATTGGGTAATTCAGTAATCCTATAGACATAAAATACTTTTCCCCGTGCTCGCTGGATAATGCGAGATTGAGGGAGGTGCCAACGAACATGGACAAAAGGGACCCGACGATCCTGCATGTAGAGGATGATACTCTTCTTTCCCAACTGGTAAAAACGGCATTCGACCATTTTGGCTTTCACGGTGACATAATCACTGCGGAATCCGTGAGCGCGGCGGTTGACGTGCTTAACGAGCGAGAGCAAAAAAAGGAACCCTTGAGCCTGATAATCTCGGACATGCAACTTCGCGATGGGACCGGACTGGATGTTATTCGCGAGGTAAAGACGAACCCCGTTTGGCGCATGACACCGGTCATTGTGCTTTCAAACAAGGACAACGAAAGTATCATTAACGATGCATATGCGCTAGGGGCCAGCAGTTACATACCCAAAGTCCCTGAGTCGAAGAGCCTTCTGGAGGCTTTGGCAAACCTTTACCAATACTGGCTGGAAAATGCCAAGCTTCCCCGGACAGGGTCGAAGGACCTGCTTCAGGAAGCCATAGAAAGGGCAATTGGACTCAGGACTCGAACCTCTGAATTTTATCTTAATTTAGCACATGCGACCGAAGGAGTCCCTGAGGAAATGGGGTTTTGGCTCAATCGTTCGTTGAATGAAGGAAACCTGGCTAATCTGCTTGCTTTTTTTCGGAATAAGCTGCATGAAAAGGATGTGCCTAAGAGCACGATTAACAAACTCGCCGGCATGCAGGTCAAGGTTCGGGATGCATTGAAAAAAGTGGAAATGCTTCTGCAAAAAAATCCCTCGCCACGTCCGGAAATGGCGTGCGAATGGGTCCTCGAACTTGCAGATGCCATGGATGAGGAAATCTTCGCCGAGGCGTGCGGCCATCTCTTTCCCAAGAGTCCTGTTGCTACAATGGCCCTTAAGTCACGTGCAGCTGCCCATATAAAGGAGCTGGCTTTGCACATCTTGGAGCGGACCGAGGAGACAGAACTGCGTCAGAAGGCCATCTTATTGCTCGACTGGTCTCAACGACTTATATTGGATAATTAAATAATGTGATTTGTAAAAACCAATTAGGCTGCTGCAACCAATACGCTTGTATGTGAATCAGAAAGGACAATCATTCATGGATTGACAGGATTAAATAGCGGCAAAATGGGGAGGGGCACATGAAAATATATATCTATTCGGTATCTATTGTGATTGTCTTGATGATATCGATCCCAATTCTGTTTTTGCTTTCGATGCCTGCTTTTGCGCAGGAGGCAAGTCCATGCGCCAAGGACTTTGCTCAATACTGCGGCCATATTACACCGGGAGGCGGCCGCCTGGCTCGCTGCTACGAAGAGAACAAGAACAGCATGTCTTCGGCATGCAGGGCTTGGGCTGAAGGAGTGAAGTCAAACGCAAACGCTCTGAAAGCGGCATGCTCCAAGGAAATAGATTCACGCTGTAATATCGAAAAGGGAGACCCCCTGGGGATGTTAAATTGCCTGCAGGTAAATTATGTCAGTCTGTCGTCTGAATGTATCTCAACGTTGAATAAATTCAAGTGGCTGTATCCTCAATCCGGTAAATAGTGAAGTATCGTTGAACTCTCGGACCAGCGCTGCATAGTGGAGTGATTGTGGCCATGGCCTGAAGGCGGTAAATATTGAGGAGGCGAATGATAATGAAGAACAACGAAGAAATAAATCGACTTGAGTCATCCCGCAACGACCAGGCTCCCTGGAAAAAATGGGGACCGTACTTGAGCGAGCGGCAGTGGGGCACGGTACGCGAGGACTTCAGCGAGAACGGTGACGCCTGGAATTACTTCTCCCACGATCAGTCACGTTCCCGTGCGTACCGATGGGGTGAGGACGGGCTGGCCGGCATCTCCGATGACCATCAGCGGCTCTGCTTTGCCATTGCATTGTGGAACGGGAAAGACCCGATCCTTAAGGAGCGCCTCTTCGGTCTCACGAACAGCGAAGGAAACCACGGTGAGGACGTGAAAGAATATTACTTTTACCTTGACAGCACTCCGACCCACTCCTATATGAAGTACCTGTATAAATATCCCCAGGCTGCTTATCCATATGCGGACCTTGTGGAAACAAACAAGAGGCGCTCCCGCGAGGAAATGGAGTACGAGCTTATCGACACAGGAGCCTTTAATAGTGACCGATATTTCGACGTCTTCGTGGAGTATGCCAAGAACGACCCGGAGGACATCCTGATACAGATCACGGTGGCCAATAGGGGACCTGAGACTGCCGAACTGCAAGTGCTGCCGACGCTCTGGTTCCGCAACGACTGGGCGAAGTGGATAGCCATGCCGTCCGAAAGACCGAATCTTAAGCAGATCAAAGGACCTGCCGGCACGAGCATGATCATGGTCGAACATCCTGTCCTTGGCAAGTACCATTTGTATTGCGAAGGCGACGTGCCGCTGCTCTTCACTGAGAATGAAACGAATTATGAGCGCATATTCGGCACGCCGAATACGAGTCCCTTTGTGAAGGACGGGATCAATAACTACGTAGTGCTCGGTCAACAGAATACCGTGAACCCTGACAGGACAGGCACGAAAGCTTCGGCTCAATACCGGTTGCAGGTAGATCCCGGCCAGTCGGCGAAAGTTCGCTTGCGCCTCACCAAGGCCACTGACGAACAGAGCGCAAAGACCAAAGGCGATGCTTCGCCCTTCGGGGCAGCTTTTGACGATGTCTTCGCTACTCGCTTGCTGGAGGCGGATGAATTTTACCGCTCCGTAACCCCGCAGTCTGTTTCCCCGGACGCGGCCAATGTGATGCGTCAGGCTATCGCCGGCATGCTCTGGTCCAAACAGTTCTACTACCTGGACGCCGATCAATGGCTCGAAGAACACAGTGCTCATCCTCTCCATCAGGGACGCCAGTTCCGGAACCGGGAGTGGTTCCACATGGTGAACGAGGACATCATCTCCATGCCCGATAAATGGGAGTACCCTTGGTATGCCGCCTGGGACCTCGCATTCCACACGCTTCCGATCTCTATCGTCGACCCCGACTTCGCCAAGGACCAAATGGAAATGATGCTCCGCGGGCTCTACCTGCACCCGAGCGGCCAGCTCCCGGCGTACGAATGGAACTTCAGCGATGTGAATCCCCCGGTCCACGCCTGGGCCACGCTCTTCCTGCACCGCACTGAACAGGCCATACGGGGAGAGGTTGATGTCGCCTTTCTTAAATCGGCCTTCAACAAGCTTCTGCTAAATTTCACCTGGTGGGTGAACAGGAAGGATCGCTTCGGCAAGAATGTATTCGAAGGCGGATTCCTTGGCTTGGACAACATCGGAGTCTTCGACCGGAGCGCCCCGCTCCCAACGGGAGGCCATCTTGAACAGGCCGACGGCACGGCATGGATGGCCCTCTTCACGCAGAACATGCTCGAGCTCGCGGTCGAACTCGCCACCTATGACCGCACGTACGAGGACATGGTTGCGAAGTTCATTGAGCATTTCCTCTATATCGCCGCTGCCATGAACCAGCCTGGCCAGGACGGCATGTGGGACGAGGAGGACGGATTCTACTATGACCTGCTGCGGCTTCCTGACGGTAGCGCCACACGGCTCAAGGTGCGCTCCATGGTGGGCTTACTGCCCCTCTGCGCTACGACCGTGGTTGAGGAGTGGCAGAGGCAGCGTGTCCCGCGAGCAACAGCGATGTTCACGCAGCGCATGCGCCAGATGCCGAAACTCCTGTCTTCTGTTCATCCCATGGGGCCGGGTCACCAGGGGGTGGACGAGAGGGGGATCTTTGCCCTGGTCAATCCAGAGCGGCTCCGCCGGATCCTCTCGAGGATGCTGGATGAGAACGAGTTTTTGAGCCCCTACGGCATCCGTTCGCTCTCAAAGTTCCACGAGCGGAACCCCTACGTGTTCAATACAGGAGGCCAGGAGTACCGGGTGGACTATCTGCCTGCGGAGTCGAACACCGGGATGTTCGGCGGCAATTCCAACTGGCGCGGCCCGATCTGGATGCCTGTGAATGCCCTTATCATCCGGGCGCTCCTGAACTTCTACCTCTACTACGGCGATAACTTCAAGATTGAATGCCCTACTGGCTCCGGAAGGATGATGAACCTCTTCGAGGTGAGCAAGGAGATTGCGGATCGTCTGACCAGGATGTTCTTACGCGATGCTCGAGGCCGACGGCCGGTATACGGCGGAACCGAGAAGTTCCAGAACGATCCTCACTGGCGCGACCACATCCTGTTCTATGAGTATTTCCACGGGGATAACGGCGCGGGCCTCGGCGCCAGCCACCAGACAGGATGGACAGGAGTCGTTGCCAAGACAATCCAGCTCTTTGGGCTCCTCGATCCTCAAAAGGCGCTCCAGCACGGAAAAGCCGCGGTGTTCGTTCCTGCTGGCTCAAAAAAGTAGAGAACAGAAATGAAACCGTGGACGAGACATCCGAAGATATATGAGATCAACACCTGGGTCTGGTTGCAGGAACTGAGCCGAAAGCATAACAGGTCCGTAACATTGTCCGCCGTCCCAAAGGAGGAATGGGACTACCTGTCCTCCTTCGGTTTTGACGCCATATGGCTCATGGGCGTCTGGGAACGAAGCCCGAAGGGACTCCAGGTTGCGATCGGAAACGAGAGGCTCATGGCAGATTTCCGCCGGGCACTGCCTGATCTCCGTCCGGAGGATATTATCGGCTCCGCCTACTGCGTGCGCAGGTACATGGTCGACAGGCATCTCGGCGGACCGGAGGGACTAGCTACCGCACGAAAAATGCTTCGTGAACGCGGCCTTCGTCTCATTCTCGATTTCGTGCCGAACCACGTTGCTCCTGATCATCCCTGGGCAATCGAGCATCCAGAGTATTTCATCCATGGAAATGACGAAGACCTACGGAGGGAACCTTCATCTTTTTTCAAGACGAACGGCAATGTATACGCATGCGGCCGGGATCCCTACTTTCCGGCCTGGTCTGATGTGCTGCAGTTGAACGCCTTTGACCGCGGGCTGCGCAAAGGGGCCATCGAGACGGTCGCGGGCATTGCCGACCAGTGTGATGGCATCAGGTGTGACATGGCCATGCTTATGCTGAACGCTGTCTTCGAGCGAACATGGGGCGCTCGTGCCGGGAAGAAACCGGATGAAGACTACTGGACGACGATCATTCCCGCTATCAAGAAAAAGCATAGGGAGTTCAGGTTCATCGCGGAGGCGTACTGGGACCTTGAGTGGGAACTGCAGCAGCAGGGCTTTGACTACTGTTATGACAAGCGGCTCTACGACCGGATGGAGCACAGCAATGCCGAGAGCGTCCGTCAGCACCTCCTAGCGTATATATCTTACCAGGAAAGGCTCGTCCGATTCATCGAGAACCATGACGAGCCGAGAGCCGCTGCTACGTTTTCGGGCGGGAAAGCGCGCGCCGCCGCAGTCGTGGCACTGACACTCGCCGGGGCAAAGCTGCTGCATGAGGGGCAGATGCAGGGATTTCAGGTTCGTTTGCCCGTTTTTCTTGGCAGGCGCCTCCTCGAACATGTGGATCAGGACCTACTTACATTCTATCAACGGCTATTGAAAGGGATCGACCATGATGTCTTCAGAAACGGTCAGTGGCGCCTCTGTGAGCGGAGAGGCTGGCCGGACAACCAAAGCTTTCTAAACATTATCTCGTGGTGCTGGACCTATGACGATGAACGCTACCTTATTGTCGTGAATTTCCGGGACGGGGACTCCCAGGCGCGCATCCAGGCGCCGTGGGATGATCTTGGTGGGAAAATGTGGCGTCTATCTGACGTGCTGTCGGGAGATACCTATGACCGAAACGGCGAGGACATGAGGGACAATGGATTGCACGTTGACTTGGGGCCATGGAAATACCATTTTTTCCGGCTGAAGAATATATGATATCCGTAATCATGAAAGTGTGGATTATGCCGTGCAAGGGCAAAAAAACAGCTTTTGTTACACTTAGAGATCAGTGAAGGCTAATCTGAAATAGGCCTATCTGAAAAAGTTCAACAGATGATAGCGGCGTGTTATCCGCCGCACTGTAATCTAAAGCACCGCGTTCGAGCAACATTGTGCGGGGGACAGAGATATTCAAACGCGACGGAGGAGGGGATTATGGGGAAGCACGCAAGATATCTTATTTTTGTATTTATCCTGAGTTTCATGATCGGGTGCGCGACGCGGCTCGTGGTTGATTATGATTACGACACAACCTATGATTTTACGAAGCTCAAGACCTATGACTGGCTGCCGTCACCGCCCGGCAGCCAGGTTGAGGACCTGACCGAGAAACGGCTCATGAGCGCCGTGGACACGCAACTGGCTGCCAAGGGATACGGTCGGTCGACCGACGCGCCTGATTTCCTGATCTCTCTGCAGGGGATCAAGAAGACGGTAGAATCGGGATCGGTTGGGGTTGGTACATCGATAGGGGTACCAGTGGGAGGCAGGGGTTCCATGTCAGTCGGTGTCGGAAAAAGCAAGCCGCGGGTCAAACAAGAGGGTACGCTTGTCATGGACTTCATTGATCGACAGGCCAACGCAAAGATCTGGGAAGGGACGGCCACGGCCGCGATCCAGCCGAAGAGTTCGCCCGAAGAGCAACAGCAGCGCATCAACGAGATTATAGCACAATTGCTTTCGCATTTTCCGCCTCAGCCGACCAAGAAATAGCTGAAAGGGCAAAAGCGCAGTGGGAGGTTATTGGTCATGAGAACGACGAGGTTTGCAATACTCGCTGCGATACTAATGTTTGGAGGAACTTTCTTCCCGTTAGCAGCAACCGCCGGGAATTATGAGATCACTCCCTTTGCTGGCTATACCTGGGGAGGTCAGTTCACTGATTCGGTCACGGGCGCGACGTTGAAGGTCGACGAGACGGACAACTACGGAATAATGCTGGACATTAACATGGCGGACATTAAGCAGGAAGAACAGTCTCAAATCGAGCTATATTTCAGCCACCAGTCAACGAAGCTGAGAACGGACACCGGGCTCTTCACCGGAAATCCCCTGTTTGACCTGGACATAGATTATTATCACATAGGCGGGACCTATGGTGCGGATTTGGGGAAGGTCAGGCCCTTCCTGGTTGGCACCCTCGGCGTCACGTACATGGACCCGCAGGGACCGGGGCTCAATTCACTTACGAAGTTTTCCCTCAGCCTGGGCGGCGGCGTGAAACTGTTCGCAACGGACCAGATCGGGCTCAGGCTCGAAGGACGGTGGTTCGGCACTTTTTTCAACGGGAGCGGCTCGGCATTCTGTAGTGACGGAAAATGTGCGATCAATGTGCAGGGAGACCTGTTCTCGCAATTCGTCGTAAATGCAGGACTCATCATCGCATTCTAAGCATTTTTTATATGTATATCAGCGTTCCCGACACGAGAGATCCGTTCATTGCTCGACAAGGAATTTGCCATCTCATGGGGCGGGTCAAAATAAAGGGAATTGATCTCAATAGAACAGAAAAATTCATCACAACACATCGTCAGAATGTGAATGCGACGACGAACTCAGGATAAGTGTCTTCGCAGGACGAATATATTGATGTTTGGCATGACAGGTAACTTTCATACACGAGTCCGGCACCGACATAAAAGTTTTTGCCTGACATATAGTACAAACCTGCACGGCCGCCGATGGAATTCAGATCATCTAGCCCCTCGATGAAGGTGCGGCGGTAGAACGCTCCGATGTAGGGCCGCAGCGAGCCGCCGGTTTTGAACACATAGTCGAGCCGGGGACTGATCTTGGTGATGCTCGGGTTTCCCCCCGTCCAAGCCTCAAAATCGAGCCCCAAGTCGAGTCCGTCGGCTACGAAATATGCGGCCCCGACACCGATGATGAGATAGCTGTTATTGAAGGCATAGCCGCTTCCCACGATGACAGTAAACCGCGCGCTTCCTGCGCTGAACGCATCGCCTGCGTCTGCGTTTGCAGCTTGAAAGGTGATCAAGGCAGCGAACAGAAGGACTGTATGCGTTGCAATCTTCATAGATGACATTATAATGTCCCTCCTTAAGAACGATTATTGTTCAATCCACACGGGGGGCAATTCCAATTATGCCGTATGCGATAAGAGTATAAGGAATTCTTAGATGAATAGCAAGCTATTCATGATGTCCTATAGGGAAGTACAAGCAAATCGTATCGGCGCTTGACAACATGTCAGGGTGTCGTGTGCGTGTTGTATCCGAATCGGGGGCATATTGTAAACTTGGTATCTAGAGGAGGAGACCGTGATAAAAGCAATCGTTGATCTTGTTATAGCATTCTTGGGCTTAATCGAAACCATGGCCCGTTCGATGCGCAGGGCTGTGGTGAATCTGGGATGGGGGATAGCCTTCATGGTCATTGCAGCGCTTCTGATACTTGCCTCAACTGCTTTTTTCCTATGGGGATTGTACCAGTATTTTGCAGTGCTGCTCTCACCTGCTGTGTCTGCGTTTATTGTGTCGTTTGTGTCTCTGGTACTTGCTGTGATTGCTGGCTGGATCGCTCATCGGCGGGTCCGTTAATATAAGAGGTTACGCATACGGTCCCATAGATTCTTTAAAAAGAAATTGTTTAGCGGAGAAACGTTCCGCGAAATGACCGTGTAATTATTCCAGTATGAAGGAGGTATTTCATGAAATCAGGATGTTCAATAGCGGCAATACTCGTCCTAGCTATGGGATTTGCATTGCCTGCGTACGCTACGGAAAAGAAGGGCAGCGACAGACCTGGCGGCTCCGTCGTTGAGACGTCGAGCATAACGGCAACCGTGGAGTCAATTGACTATAATACCCGTACCGTGACGCTCAGGGGACCAAATGGCGACCTCGTTTCTCTGAAGGTCGGAGAGGAAGCGAAGAATTTCAACCAGGTGAAAAAGGGGGACAAGGTCACGTTCGACTATTATGAATCGGTTGCGGTTGACATCCAGAAGTCCGCAGGTGAACCTAAGGCAGAAGAAACGCAGACAGTGACTAGAGCAAAACCGGGAGAGAGACCTGGAGGCACAATCGAGACCACGGGACACATGACGGCCAGGGTCGAGGATATTGATTACCAGTCACGGATGATCACACTCAAGTTGCCTCAGGGAGATACCATGCACCTCAAGGTAGGTGACCAGGTAAAGAGGTTCAATGAAATCAAAAAAGGCGATGAAATTGTCGTTCGGTATACCCAGGCAGTTGCAATCTCCGTGCATACACCATAGTTTACCGATCATAATTTATGTCTGAACGTAGTGAGCATGGTTAACGAACGTGGGATAATATCACATTACCTAGCGCACACATTATGTTCGTGAAAGGTGGGGGAGTAAGCAGTGATATACTACAAGCGATCTTCGGAAAGCAGAGCCAGGCGGCTTACCAGCATCAGCTGTTTTCTGTTCCTTGCTATCTTTGCGATCTCCACTATTGCTTCTGCAGGGGACGAACAGGGCCCGGCAGCAAAAGACCTTGAGGGAATAACTATTCACTCATCATGGGTTTCTTCGGGGACTGTCACGCTCAGAAACGGAGAATATCGCGGGCCCGCCGCGCCTGGGTCCGCAACCGAGACGGTCGTGAGATTGACAGACCCACGCGCTTTCGGACAGGTGAACGGGAAGAACATCGCAGCAATAGTCCTCGTGACCAACCCCGGCGGCAGCGGTATGTTCTATGATCTGGCCCTGGTCGAAATGAGACCAAGAGGATGGGTATATGACGATGCCGTCCTTTTAGGAGACAGGGTTAAGGTGCATACTGTCGGTATTGAAGATAACGAGATAATCGTGAGCATGACCGCCCACGGTCCCGGCGACGCGATGTGCTGTCCGACGAGCGAGGTGACGCGTCGTTTCACGGTTCAGGCGGACCATCTTGTGGCGAAGCATGAAGCGCAAGCCGGTATGCAGGATCCGGACATAATCGGCACGGTCTGGCAATGGGTCCGGACCCGATATAATGACTGCACGACGATGACCCGTCCGGATGACGCGGCCGGTTATACCATTCAGTTTAAATCGGATGGAACGGCTGAGGTCCGGGGAGACTGCAATCGGGGCGGGGGGTCATTCACATTGAACAGCAGCAAGCTCTCTATCACGATAACCAACACGACTATGGCCGCCTGTCCCGAAGGCTCTCTGGAGAGTAAGTTTCTTCGCGACCTCAACAGAGCTGGCGGGTATCTTATCAAAAACGACAGGCTCTTTCTTAACCTGAAACTCGATTCCGGTACTATGGAGTTCGTAAAAAGTAATCAGAATGCAAGATGACCCGATATGCGGGCGGCGGAGTTCGCCGCGATTATCAGCGCATATTTGTCATGCGAGAACATGGCGTAGTAGCATGGCAGGAAGGAGACAATGCCGATATGGAGGAAAGGACCCTTGCACAGATTCGAATTCTGTGCGTTTTAATGCTTCTCCTCGGGCTGGCAATAACCGGTATTCTGCCAGGCCCGTCCTACGCCGCGGAGCAGCCGAAGCGGCCCCGTATCGGATTGGTCCTCGGCGGCGGAGGCGCCAAGGGCGCGGCTCACATCGGCGTGCTGAAGTTGCTCGAAGAGCTGAAGGTCCCGATTGACTACATAGGCGGCACAAGTATGGGCGCCTTGGTTGCGAGCATGTATGCTTCAGGCATGTCTCCCGAAGAGATCGAACAGATCGTGACCTCACTTGATTGGGACGATCTCTTCTCAGACAGTCCGCCACGCTCGGAGATCGACTTCTGGCGCAAGCGGGATGACTTTACGATCCTGTCTGGTCTGGAACTGGGTATCAAGAATGGCGGCCTGAGAACGCCGCGGGCCGTCATTGCGGGCCAGAAGATAGGGCTCCTGTTCGAGACCATCCTCATGCCGGTGTCGGACATAACGGACTTCGACAAGCTGCCGACGCCGTACCGCGCAGTGGCCTCGGACCTCGAGACTGGCGATACGGTCGTACTTAAAAGCGGAAGACTCGCCGATGCGGCAAGGGCGAGCATGTCCGTGCCAGGCGTGTTCCCGCCCGTGGAGGTTAACGGCCGTTATCTCGCTGACGGCGGGATCGTTCGAAATTTGCCTGTTGATGTCGTCCGGTCCATGGGTGCAGATATCATCATCGCCGTGGACGTAGGACAGAACCTGCCTTCGAGGGAGGAACTCGGGTCACCGATGTCGATCATGAACCAGATGGTGGACATCATGATCAAGGAGAACGTCAAGGCCCAGATCGACCAGCTCGAGAAGCAAGATGTCTTCATCCGTCCTGACCTTGGCAACATATCCTCAGGTGATTTCAAGAGGGGAAAGGAGGCGATCGAACGAGGACTGAAGGCCGCCCGTGAGAAAGAGGATGAACTTCGCAGGCTGTCGGTCTCGGAGCAGGAATACGCTCCCTATCGCAATAAACATCAGCGCGTTCCGCCAAAGACCGTTCGGGTCGGCACCGTCACCGTCGAAGGGCTCTCGCGCGTCTCGCCAGAAACCGTCCAGAGCAAGCTCAAGATCGAACCGGGTCAGGAGATCAGCGTTGAAAAGCTGAAGCACGATGTCGGAATAGTCTATGGTATGGAGGATTTTGAGCGCGTGGCCCTCGAGGCCAAGCGTACGGATGATGTCTATGATATGAAAATACACACACAGGAAAAATCCTGGGGGCCGAATTATTTCCGTTGGGGCCTCAGTTTATCGAGTTCCAGCACAGGTGATACTAATTATAACATTCTTGGCGACTACACCATGCGATGGTTGAACCGGCTTGGTGCTGAATGGAAGAACCAGGTCCAGTTCGGCAGCCACCAACGGATCCTGTCTGAGTTCTATCAGCCATTGACATCTTCCCGTGCATACTTCGTAGCGCCCCGTTTCACGTGGGACCGGCAGTATGTCAATATCTACCAGGGGAACGATATCATCTCCGAGTACAGGCTGCAAAAGACCGCGGCAGGAGCCGATTTCGGGATCGACCTCCGGGAATACGGCGAGATCAGACTGGGATATGAGGGCGGGGAAGAACGTCAGACTCTCTATAAAGGCACGCCAGGCACGCCCCGGCAGGACTTTGACCTCGGAGCGCTTGAGGGGCGTGTGCACATAGATCAACTCGATAATGTGAATTTTCCCCACTCGGGATATGCCGGGCGGATCGATTACTACAATTCAATGCCAGGGTTGGGAGCAGACGATCGGTACCAGAAGATCGATGCCCAATTCATCAAGGCTTTCACATACCGGTCATATACGCTGCTCGCAAGCGCCGAGTTCGCATCGTATATCAACAGTACGATCCCTTTCTACGACCAGTTCACCCTCGGCGGCTTTTTGCGCCTCTCTGGTTATCAACAGGACCAGCTTCGTGGTCAGCAGATGGGACTGGGAAGGCTGATAGCTTACTGGAGGGCAAGCCAATCACTGCTCGGATCCTTCTATATGGGGGCCTCTCTCGAGGCGGGCAATGTGTGGCAGGTAGGGCAGACCGCTTCATTCAATGATATCCGGACAGGCGGGAGCGTATTCATAGGCTACGACACGGTCCTAGGACCTCTCTATCTGGCCCTCGGCAACGGTTCAGGAGGGACTACCACATTATACTTCTATCTCGGGAGAGAGCTCTATTAGACGAAGGCTGGTCAATACCTCGTGTTAGAAAGAGCATCCCACTCCATGTTGAAGGATACCACGTTTTAGGAGATTGAATGAAAGAACGAGAATCTATGCCATCATCACCTTCAACCGGAATGAAACGGCCGGGGAAGATCCTGAACCGCATCGGATGGGTTGTTGCCATACTTCTCGTTATCTACATTATTCTGCTCATTCCATCGAGGGAACGGGTAAACGTTCCCCCCGTTGGCGGAATCGCACAGAAACAGCCGTTTGAATGGAACCAAGACGAATACTGGAATGCTCTGGAAGCCACATATCGGACACTGAAGCAGGGGGGGTGTACGAAAGCCGTACCTGCTCTCCCCATGAAATTCCAGAGGGTGAAAAGAATTCTGTACGAGATCGATAAAACGCCTGCAGGCCCTGAAGACCCGGTATTCCGCGATCTTGAGAAGCTTGTGTTCGAGATGGGTCCTGTTGTCAGCGCCTGCGATAAGCAAGTTATGGACTACATCCGAATGATCGCCGATATGCGTACCGTTATCAAGAAACGGTCCGAAGACTGGGACATGAATTCACTAACAGCAAGAAATACCTTATACCGGCTTCTGTATGGATCGCGCGCCGCAGCGGAGGAGGTCATTCTGCAGACCCCAGCAGGCACTGTCCCGGACTTTGTTCCGGGAAAGGATGAGCCCTCCCAGACACCCTGGGCAGATGTCCGGGGTGTGCACATCCACAGCGGCGATATCCTGGTGTCCCGTGGCGGCGCTCCTACATCGGCTCTCATTTCCCGCGGGAGTGATTATCCAGGCAACTTCTCGCACATAGCCTTCGTGTTTGTCAATCCAGATACACGCACAGCGAACATCGTCGAGGCGCATATAGAAAGGGGCGTAGTGGTCTCTACTGTTGAGCAGTATCTCGAAGACAAGAAACTTCGCGTCATGCTGCTGCGTCTACGAGCGGACCTGCCGCAGCTCAAGAAGGAACCGATTATCCCGCATAAAGCCGCCCTGCTTGCGTACAATAATGCAACAAAGAAACATATCCCCTATGACTTCGAGATGAACTATCACGAGCACTCGAAACTTTTCTGCTCGGAAGTCGCTTCTGCCGCTTACGAGCCCTTCGGCGTCAAGCTCTGGATGGGGATATCCCATATTTCTTCGCCCGGTCTGCAGAGATGGCTGAGCGATTTCGGCGTCCGCTATTTCGAGACGCAGGAGCCGTCGGACCTCGAGTACGACCCACAACTCACCGTGGTCGCGGAGTGGCGAGACCTTGAAACGCTCAAGAAAGACCATTATGACAATGCCGTTACAGATGTGATGCTCGAAGGGGCGGAAAAGGGAGAGAAGCTCGAATACCAGTGGTATCTTTTGCCCGTGGTCAGGCTGGCAAAAGCGTACAGCGCGGTCCTGAACCTGATGGGGAAGGTCGGACCGGTTCCGGAGGGGATGTCATCCACTGCGGCGCTGCGGAACGTCTGGTTCTCAAAAAGGCACGACGACATAGCAGCACGTCTCAGCAAGAAGGCCGCGTTGTTCCAAAGCGAGAGAGGATATGCGCCTCCGTACTGGGAACTGGTAAAAATGGCCCGGAGCGCAAAGCATGAAGTGGAGGATCGCAATGAATGAACACTTAAAGCGTGGCATTTAAAGGTTGTGCAAAGATACGCCTCTGAGCCGGCCTTTCCGCAGTATCCATTCCCAGGAGACAGACTATGGATTCATTAGACAAAAGAACTCGCAGCAGGAATATCGGTGATTATTTCCGCGCTCGTCGCGTTAATCTCATAATCCCTGTGATTGCCGGGCTATTGATCATTGTTGCTCTTCTATGGGTGGCCATCGCTGCGCTGCGTCCGTTGCCGCCGCGCAGCGTAATCATGGCCACCGGGCCTGAGGGCGGCGGATTTTATGAGATGGGGAAACGCTATCAAGAACTGCTAGCGCGGGACGGAATCAAACTTCAGCTACTCTCGACCGGCGGAGCTGTGGAGAACCTGGCACGGTTGCGTGACCCAAAGTCACGCGTCGAGGTTGGTCTTCTACAGGGAGGCATAACGAATGAGCGGGAATCCCCTGATCTTGAGTCTCTCGGCACGGTATTCTATGAGCCCCTCTGGTTCTTTTATCGAGGGGCCATACGAGGCAGAAACCTAGATGTCAAGTTCATGCAGGGAAAGGGATTAGAGTTCTTGAAAGGTCGGAGAATATCGATCGGACCCGAAGGCAGCGGCACCAGGGCGATCGCGCTTGAACTTCTCACCCGGAACGGTATCGACAAGAGTTTCGCGCAATTGCTTTCACTTCCACACCGGGAGGCAGGCGAAAAGCTGCTCCGGGGCAAGATAGATGCCGCGTTCATGATGACCTCCTGGGACTCTCCAATAGTTCGGCGGCTTATTTCTGACGAGCGCATCGATCTCGTGAGCTTCCCTCGTACAGATGCTTATGTTGCACTGTATCCTTTTTTGAACAAGCTGACGGTACCCGCCGGTGTTGGCGATCTGGCGAAGAACCTGCCGCCCAAAGACGTCATCCTGTTTGCGCCAAAGGCCAGCCTGGTTGTGCGTAAGGACCTGCATCCGGCAATCCAGTACTTGCTGCTCGATGCTGCGCAGCAGATCCATTCCGGACCCGGTATCTTTCAAAAAGCTGGACAGTTTCCAGCCGCAGAATCGATCGACCTTCCCCTGAGCGATAATGCCCGCCAATTCTACAGGTCGGGGCGTCCTTTCCTCCAGCGTCACCTTCCTTTCTGGATGGCAGTGATGATAGACCGGCTGATCATCCTGCTCATTCCGCTGATCGGCGTTTTCTATCCTTTATTGAGGTTTATGCCGGGACTATACGCAATGGAAATTCGGTGGCGGATCAACCGGCTATACGGTGAATTGAGATCCCTTGAGAAAGACCTGGAAAACAGAGCTGCAGGACGAAACATTGGCGATCTCAGCGAATGGCTTGATCGGCTTGAGGAGAAGGCGAGCCGTCTCCGTGTACCTCTTTTCTACGCGAACCAGGTGTATACGTTGCGCATGCACATCAGACTTGTCCGTGAACGGCTTGGGACTCTCAAGGAGAAGCCGGATTTAGATTTATGATGTGAAACGGGCAAAAAGACAACTAATGCATGAATGGATGACAAATCGAAGGTGGTCCTGCTTAAAGCACGTAGCCGTGTTCATATCATCGTGCTTTGCCCTTGCGATACTGTTCGGAGGCGCAAGAGCGGCGCAGGCGCAGCAGCTCGAACCCCGCGCCTACTCGCCATCGCCCGTGGGCGCGAACTTCTTAGGCATAGGCTACGCCTACTCGAGCGGAGGCGCCGCTTTTGACCCATCCGTGCCGATCACAAACGTACAAGCGAGGGTCTACAGTGTTCTGCCTTATTACGCGCGGACATTCGGACTATTCGGGCGGCAAGCGAGCGCTACCGCCGTGATACCCTATGCGTGGGGTAATATCCATGGTGATGTGCAGGATGTGGCCCGCAGCGCTGGCCGTTCTGGTCTTGCCGACCCGGGGCTGCGGTTTGCCGTGAACCTTATGGGAGGGCCGGCGATGACGCCGCTCGAATTTTTCCGACACAAACCGGAGACGACACTGGGCACGAGCCTAACCGTTATCGCCCCCTTCGGCCAGTATGACCCGTCGAAGTTGGTCAACATCGGGTCGAACCGCTGGTCGTTCAAGCCGGAGCTGGGCCTTTCGCAGCCTATCGGAGATTGGTTTTTCGAATTCTACGCAGGGGTCTGGCTGTTCACAGCCAACGACAACTATTTCGGTGGCCATGTAAAAAGGCAGGACCCGCTCGCGACCTTCCAGACACACATCGTCTACAATTTTCAATCGAGGATGTGGGCGGCATTTGACTTCACCTACTACACAGGTGGATCGTCGATCGTCGACGGCCAGCGCCAGAACGACAGGCAAGACAATACCCGCGTAGGGTTGACGTTCGCGGTCCCTATTACGCTCCAGCAGTCGTTGAAGCTGGCTTGGTCCCGGGGTGTATCTACCCGTATAGGCTCGTCATTCGACACGATAGGGATCTCCTGGCAGTGGCTATGGTTCTGATCGCACCGAATTGTTCAGCTTAACAAATGGCCGATTTACGTCTGATGGATGTCTGAAGGTTGGGATAAGTATATTTATTTCAGTGGCATGGGTTCCTGCCTTGAAGCAGGCCGTAATTTAGCAACTGATGGGATTGATCACCTGATAAGGGAGGTATTCATGAGCAAACTGTTGGCAGTCACCGCATCTGCGGCCCTGCTCGTTCTGTCGGCAGCGGCGTACGCCCAAGACCAGCAGGACCTCGAAAAGACACGGGCCGATATTCTCTCTAACAAGAAAAATATCATTGCCGCCACTCTTGAGCTCCGCGGGCAGGAGAATGCTGTTTTTTGGCCACTGTACGAAGAATACCAGAATGCCCTACGGCCGGTGCATGACCGGTCATCGCGTCTCATTGCCGATTACCTCAGGGACTATGAGACCCTGACGGACGATCAGGCCACAGCCATGCTTCACGAGTTTCTCAAAATCGAACGGGAGCAGTTGAAGCTTAAAGAGGCCTATGTGAAGAAGTTCAGCGCTGTTCTTCCCCCAAAGCAGGTGGCACGGTACTTCCAGCTCGAGAACAAGATCCAATCGGTGATCAACTATGACCTTGCCAAAAAAATACCGGTCGTCCGCTGATAATGATACGGTGCTTATGACCGATCATCGTTGGAGGACCATTAGGGTTTACAGGTGGGCGCCGATTCAAATCTTGGCCCTCGCTCTTTCCATCCTTTTCTGCATTAGTACGACAGCATTCGCTTCAGACGCTCATCCCCAGGGGGAATTCCCCCTCGCATCGGAGGTAACCGGTACAACCCAAGCAGCCAAGGAAGAAGGGACGAACGGTTTTTTAAGCACGGTCTGGAAAGGACTAACTGACGAGGCGCACCTCAGAGTAGGATATGGCGTTGTGCAGTGGAAGATGGACCTCAAGCGCAGCAGCGACGGTGCTACGGCTACTATGGTTCAGCGCGACGACAGCGCCCTTTTTTTAAGTTATGGGTCAAAGCCCACCTTCATCAAGGACACGCACTTTGGTTACACATTCAAGGTGAGTTATGTGAACTTCGACATGAAGAAGCAGGATGTCGCTGGAAATGATTTCGTGAACTTAGGAACAGAGGTGCATGGCTATATCTTGTATGCCGTCCCGACGCTCTATTATCAGTGGGGCGAACACCGATACAAGGGAACGTTCATTCGGCTCGGGCTCGGCGTCGGTGTCGGAGGAGCCCGCTATAGCGGTACCGCGCAGATGTCCACCGGAGAGGTTGTATACACGAAGAACACGACCTTTGAACCGCGTCTCGCGTGGACCAACTTCCTCGAGGCGAACTGGAAGCACATCGGGATATCATTCAGTTATGCCGCTCCGCGCATTTACGGAGATGGGTACGATATTCGGGTCGCGGGTTTCAGCTTGAGCGTCGGATACACATACTATTTCTGACCTGAGTGCTTCACCTGAAGAAATTGTTTCTTAATACATATTCGCAAAAGCCAAGATCCGCAGTTAGGCCTTCGATGCGCTCCTTGACCCATCCGCACAAATGTTGCCACACAAAGAGCAAATAGATTAACCAATGCTTGTCTAGCCATGGTCTAAAGCGTTTCCTGATGAAGCTAAAAGATGATGTGGCAAGCTGTTCTTGATGAAAGGGGGTAGCTCCCTCGTGAAAGTCATCGCCTTCCGGGCGATTAACTCTTCATGGACGGTGTGGTCTAATGGCAAGTTGAAAAATAAATTGAACATGACAGATGTACCGTTCCAGTTCGTCTTCTACTGCAATCACCTATTTTAGACTCGTCTTTCCTCTCATCATTCTACTTGCAAAAAAAACGTTCTGTTGCCGTTGCTGCGGAAAGAATATACCCAGCAGCAAATAAAGAAGCTTATTAGTTGACTTGTTATATCCCGGTAATTGACTCGAAGATTTAAGTCTAACTCTTCTCAGCGTGCGCCTTTTCTGTAACTTTTCATTGAAATTCTATATCTATCTGATAATTAACATAAACTCTATACTGATAAATTCTATAATACTTTTGGTCATATCGCCTATTTATATGGCCTATTTGCCCATGTTTTTCTAAGTTTTAACGCATTAAAATAATTAACACACTGATTTTACAAGACTTATTATTATGGTATGAAGAATGCATACTATAGTAATATAAAATAATGTATCACCACAAAATTACAGGAATAGACTGAACTGAGAAACACATGAAAGGAGCATTCGTAATGGAGGAGGTGAAAGCCGGAATAGAATAAAAAAAGTGGGCAGTAGTAAGCAGCAAGAAGCACGTTGTACTCATGTCGGCCAAGCCGACACACTCTATCCTCCGAAAAGAGTAAACCCGTCGCAAGGCGGGGACACAAAGCCAACGGGTCCCGAAAGCGGGACGGCCGGGCTGCCGGAGCTCAAGCATCAATTTGGAGGATTCTAAAATGAAGATTTACAAGTTAAGCCTTATCCTTGTCGCTGCAGCCGCGGTAGTCTTCGGGCTGAGCGGAATCAGCTTCGCGTTCCATGCGGGCGGCGTCGCCGAGTGCGTCGGCTGCCATCAGATGCACAATGCGGCAAATGCCAACCTGTTGATCGCCGTCGATGACAGTTCCACCTGTCTGAGCTGCCATGGTGCGGCTGGTCAGTCCAGCTACCATGTAGCAAGCCCCGATTCAACCATGCCCGCGGGCACCCCGCCGGCCAATGAAGGCCCCGGTGGTGACTTCGGCTGGCTGCATAAGAGCTATTACTTCACGGTCCGCGGCGGAGCGACCACTGACCTGGGCGACACCCATGGCCATAACATTATTGCTGCCGGCTACAGCGGCGGCGTTTATGTTGCCGACCCCACCAACGTCACGGCCCCTGGCGGCACGTATCCGGGCGGTCAGCTCGCCTGCACCAGCTGCCATGACATGCATGGCAAAGGCCGCTATCTGACGACGGGCGCATATGGCAAGACCGGCCAGGCCATCTGGACCTCCGGTTCGTACGGCGCCCAGCCGACAGTTGTCGGGTCCGAGAATCTGGCGACTGGCGTTTACCGCCTGCTCCGTGGCGGTGGCGACACCGTTGACGGCGTGACCTTCACCAGCAACCCGCCGGTCGTAATCGCGAACAGCAGCTACAACAGGTCAGAGTACTACACCCAGACC
>DASPSR010000002.1:0-45957 GCA_035623825.1 Nitrospirota bacterium | reverse complement strand
ATTACTTGAATGTAGATCGATTCCTAAGTACAATCTCATAAAGCACCTCCTGGGATGGGATTGGCGTCTCTTCCCAAGAGCATATCAGAATTGTTAGATTCTGATATGCTCGGAGGTGCCCTTTATATGATTATCATATTTGTATCATAAAATAAAGAGCAAAAGAAGCATATCATAAGTTATTTCCTGGTGACTAACTAGATTCGCACGAAAGCTAGATGAAAACCGTGTCGCGACAGATCTCGTTTTCCGGATAGACCAATTTCAGGAGGGGCTGCAGACAACAACCGGTTCTCTGAAGGTAGTGTTTCACACTATTCTAGCAACAGGTTATAAATCTTGTCTCCGAAATGAGAAAGCCGTCTGCTTACCCAAGCGAAAAATTAACAAGGTTGCTGACCTCATATATATCTCTAGAAGGCTGCGCAGAAAAATGGGCACTAAGTTTCGTTACCCATTCTCTATAAAAACCGCTCGATTCACTCGCCAGGATATCAGCTTCCGTTTCCCAAAAACCTATAGAAGTTCCTTTACCTGTATTGGGATCCGTCAACAACAACCCTCCCTTAAATCCTTTATGTTTCCTTGCACCTGGAACAACAAAATCATGAAACAAACGACTCACCTCATCTCGTTTGCCTGGCTTAATGTGAAAAGTTACCACTTTGGCATACATAATGGCTCCTCTCTTCCGTTTTCTAAAAAAATAATTTCAAGACTTGAAACCATTTCCCCACACCTTTCGATGTAGATCCTCCGTTCTTTTAATAAAATATTATATTAATTCAGATATGTTTTATCCTATTTAAAATGTAGCACCTGGCGTCCGCGATGTCAAGAGAACGATATCAAATGCATGCTGAGAATCAAACATCGGAACAGCCTCATTGGTACATGCTTCAGGGGAATAGCGCGATTTATGATTAGAGCGTGACCTAGTCGGTCAAACTTCTAATTGCAAGTGATCCCGCGAATGGGGGAGTTCCCCTCGTGCCCCTCAGAAGGACCTTTCTCCCGTAGGCTTGATGTTCTGGTTCAGACGGAAGAAGTTGGTCGGGTCGTACTTGTTCTTGAGCGCCACAAGTCTGTCATATTTTGCGCTGCCATATGCAGCCTTGACTCTGTCTTCGCCTTCTTCTCCCAGGAAGTTCACATAAACGCCTCCCGTCGAAAAGGGTCTCATAGCAGATTCAAAATCCCGGGTCCATTGTATGTGTTTTCCCGATTCTCGCGGGTTCATCCACTTAGTGACGATATTGAGTACGCACAGTGCGTCGCGATGGCTGAAAGCCATTTCGTCTTCACCCGCTCTTTTCACCTGACCCTCGAGGTGCTGCAGATGCACCTGTGACAAGGGTGACGTAATCGCGTCACAATACGCAGCGAGTACATCAATCGCCCCGTCACTGAGGTTTTTCAGGTAGGACGATTTCCAGAAGTTATGTTGATTCGGCGGTGCTCCGGAGTCGAGCATGGTCTGCAGTTCCATATAGGGCATTATCCTCACCGTATCCTCAAGCGGAGGGCCTACTTCCCTAAGAGGTTGTAAGACTTTTTCCCCAGCCGCAATGGGGCCTATATAACATACATGGATGGCCACCGCGGGACTGCCGACAGGAATTGTGGCGAGAGACGGCGAGCTGCAGGATGCCATGTATACGAACATTGAGGTGAGCTCATCAGGAATTGCAGTAATGTAGTCGCGATAGAACCGCAGGATCTCTCTGATCTTGACGGCCGGATAATACACCGTGCCCGCAAGCACAGGACCTATCTGATGAAGTCGGTATTCAAATTCAGTCGCAATGCCGAAATTCCCACCTCCCCCTCTCACACCCCAGTAAAGGTCTTGATTCTCATGACCGCTTGCGGTCAGCAGCCTTCCATCTTCCGTAACTATATTGGCAGAAATGAGATTATCGCAAGTTACTCCGAACTTTCTCATCAGCCAGCCGATGCCGCCGCCAAGGGTCAGCCCGGCAATTCCCGTTCGTGAGACAATCCCGCCCGTCGTCGCCAGACCGAAGGTTTGTGTCGCACGGTCGAATTCTCCCCACGTCAAGCCGACTTGAGCCCGGGCAATAAGGGAGGCACTATTTACCTCGATTTGTTTCATCCTCGAAAGATCGATGACGATCCCATCGTCACAGACGGCGTTTCCTGCTACATTGTGTCCACCACACCGTACAGCGGCAAGCAGCCCATGGTGACGTGCAAAATTCACAGACTTGATAACATCGCCAATGTCGACGCAATAAGCGATCATGGAAGGGTACCTGTCTATCATCGCGTTCCACACCCTGCGGCTTACGTCGTAATCTTTATCTCCGGGTATAACCAACTCTCCGTGGAGGGATTCCCTGAATCCTGTCACAACCTTTTTCTCAAATCCCGCATCCATAACATTAATATCCCGCCAGTTAATTAAATTGTAGAACTACATCAAATATACAACATCAATTACCGAATTGTAACACCCTGGCGTCCATAGACGATGCGTGCGCGAAGGGCGGGACTTCTACGACAGTCGATCTTGGCGTCGATACATGCAGTGCCGCTATTTTCCGAACATTCGTGAAAAGAACTCATCTGACGCGTAAAGGTCACCAGAAAAATTCTGGACTCTTTTTATTTTCCCTTTCTCAATTTGATAAATGAGTACCCAGTTTAAATCGATGTCGCCCTTACCTGTATTGCTCCATCCTCTGTGCGCATCAATGACATAATTCTCATTTGCAGCCATTATCATAAGCTTGGCCCTGAAACCGGCGATCTGAAGTTTCCTGAAAAAGTCAAGAATCTCCGGGATGCCTCGTTTTGTGCCTGACACCGGGTGTTGACCTGGAATGTACCATTCAACATCTTCAGACATGACCTGACGAATGCCTTCTAAATCTTCTTTACCGTAAGCTTCATAAAAGGATTGGACAACTTTTAGATTATTGTTTCCTTCCGAGCCCTGAGCAACAGGATTAGATGGTTTGGGCCACAGACTAGGATTGTTTATTTGTTTTGCATCCTCTTTAGCTTTCACGTTTACTCCTTTTTGAGTTGGCGAAGTACAACCAAACACCACAACTAATGTTAACAGAATAGGTGTCCAAGTTTTCATTTTTATTCTCCTTGAGAGAAAGGGATAAAAAGATGAGCGACATCTCACATGACCAGATGTTAAACAATCACGCCTTGGCATCTACGTGCAATAAATACGAGCAAAATTAATCGATCCGGACGCAGTCTCAAGTTTCATCTCAGCGCATATTTCTTATAACTTCCCTCTGTATGCTTTTTTGAGCGCTGCGATATCGAACTTCTTCATCCTGAGGAATGCTTCTGTTACGCGCGCGAGTTTTTTGGGGTCCTTGTCCTTCATCATCTCGCCCATCGCGGTGGGAACGATCTGCCACGAGACGCCGTACTTGTCCTTTAGCCAGCCGCACTGCTCGGCTTCCGGTACGGCTGAGAGCTTTTCCCAGTAATAGTCTATTTCTTGCTGAGTCTTGCAATTCACAATGAATGAGATCGCTTCATTGAACTTGAACAAGGGACCGGCACTGATAGCCATAAACTCCTGACCCGAAAGCTCGAACGTAACGATTTCCACGGGGCCCGATGGGGTATTGTTAATAGTCGTGGTGTTGTTGATTTTTGACTTAGGGAAAATGGATATATAGAATTTAGCTGCCTTCTTGGCTTCTTTATCGAACCACAGATGCGGTGTGATTTTTTGCCTGCTTGTCATGGTGTTTTCCTCCTTTATAAACCTGGCAGCAGTTATGGTTGTTGCTGACCTTCCTTCATCGATTGCGAACTTTCCTCATCGGGCTATTAGCCAAATTATTCAACATTCCGAATGATATGGAGTTCGGACCGTTGGCAAGATACATTTCATTTACATCTTTCCCCTAAGGGCGCTCCACCGCATCTTCATGTACACATCGCCGCGCTCCAGCTCAGCGAGCATTTGATCGAGGCGTTTAAGTTTTGTTTCGTCCTCCACAGCTCTGGTGATCCAGCCGATATAATCATTCTACTGATACGGAGGACGGGCCTTATACGCCCTCAGCAGACCGCTTTCAGCTAGCGCTCGTCTTACAAATGCCGGCATTGGATGTATCGGTCTTTTGAGTCGCGATTTTGAAGTGCGCATATATTGTTATCGATGTTTTCTTAAACGGCGATTTCCACGCAAGTACATTTACTTTATTACACGGAACCGGAGGGGTGTCCTGTCCGAGATTCCCACTCTGACCATGGGGAACTTTGCTCAATAACGACCAGCTAGGTCTGATCGTTAGGCCCTGGCAGTGCCCAGGTCCCAGCATTAATGAACCGTGAAGCTTTCTGCGCAATCGGCAGGTCAGTAAATTGACACATGTTCCATCTGGTATAAATGCTTACAAGCAGGTCCTTGGGGAAAACGCAGCCGTCTGTCATTTTATGCCAAGGCCTTGATTGTCTCTGCCTTCTGGGAGCGCATCTGCTCTTCCATGACCATCTGGGTAAGCTCTTGCTGAAGGCTGATGAACCACGGCGAACTTATGTCGCGTGGATGGGGGATGTTTACTTCTACGATCTTTTTTACCATTCCTGGCCGGTAGGTCATGACGACCACGCGGTTGGCCAGATAGATAGACTCCTGGATGCTGTGGGTGACGAAAATGATCGTCTTTTTAAATTCCATCCATATGCGGAGGACTTCATCTTGCAGCGAGTTGCGCGTTAGAGCATCCAGCGCGCCGAAGGGCTCATCCATAAGCAGCATGGGAGAATCGAGAGCCAGCGCGCGCGCAATCGCGACGCGCTGACGCATGCCGCCCGACAATTCCTTCGGAAACCGGTCGCGGAAATCAGCAAGCTGAAGTTTTTCCAGCAGACTGTCGACCTTCGACCTGATTGCATCTTTCGTAATTCTTTTGATAACCAAACCGAAGGCAACGTTCTCGGCAACCGTCATCCAGGGGAACAGCGCATACTCCTGGAACACCATGGCACGGTCCGGTCCGGGCGAGGAGACCTCTCTATTGTTCGCGATCATCCTTCCGAATGAGGGGAGCGCAAATCCTGCGATGGCATTTAAGAGCGTGGACTTGCCGCACCCCGATGGCCCGAGGATACAGATAAACTCCCCCTGGTAAATATCGAGGGTGATGTCCTTGAGCGCGACGATCTCCCTCTCATCGGCGCGGAAGATCTTACCAACGTGTTCAATCCGTACGATTGGTGTGCCCGCATTGGCTCGGTTTGTCGCTGATTGCATATCCATACCCTAGCCTATCTCTATTCCTCGGTGCCAGCGAAGCAGATAATTATTGATCTTGCTCATTACCGTGTCGATTGCAAGGCCCAAAAGGCCGATTGTGATCATACCAGCAATGATCTTGTCGGTCCAGAAATACTCCCGCGCTTCAAGGATACGGTATCCCAAACCGTTGTTCACAGCGATCATCTCGGCAACAATCACGCAGATGAAGGCGACCCCGATCCCCACGCGAAGACCGGTAAGGATGTGAGGCATGGCAGACGGCACGATGACCCGCCTGAACATCGTCGTTCTGGATGCACCCAGATTGAGGGCTGCGCGGATGTAGATCGCATCGACGTTCCTGACCCCTGAGATCGTGTTCATCAAAACCGGGAAAAACGCACCGAGGCTGATAAGAAAATATGCCGGCGGATTCCCGAGTCCGAACCACAAGATGGAAAGAGGAACATAGGCAATAGGAGGGATAGGACGCAACACTTGGATGATCGGATTGAAGAGTTGATAGACCCGCTCAAAGCGTCCCATGAATAGGCCGAGCGGAAGGGCCAGTCCTGCACCGATTAGGAAACCGACAAGCACCCGAAGAAACGTGGCTAACAGGTCATTCGGAAGTTCGCCTGAAAACAACCAGGAGATATAATTTGATTTTGCCGCATCGAAGGGATCTTGCGGCCGTGCATATGCGATCAGCTTCACGAACACCTGGGATGGCGCAGGCAACGCCTGGGGACTGAAAACCTGGTAGCGGCACAGGGCCTCCCACAGGACCAGCAGACCGACGGGAATGATGGCCGAATGGAGAAACTGCTTCAACAGCGTTGCTGTCCGAGACACCGGCCTATCGTGCATTCAATTCCTTCTTGGCCTTTTCCAACAGGTCGAGTCTGACGTATTCCTTCGCAACCGGAGGTTTCGTCATTTTTGCGATCCCGTATTTGGCCATCATGTCCGTTGAAATCTGGACCTGCTGCACGGTGACGTCGTAGGTGAAGGGCGAGTTTTCGATCGCCATGCGGTACTCCTCGCTCGTTAGTTGTCCCTTGAACATTTTTTCGCTTACATATTTTTCAGCTACATCGGGATGTTCGATAAAATACTTCGTCGCCTCGACGAAACATTTCATGACTCGTTCTGCCACGTCCTTTTTACCGTTGTACATTTTTTCGGTCATGATCAGGGTCCGGACAGGCTCCCCCAGCGGCGTATCGTAAGGCTTGATGATCTCTACCCCGTAGCCCTTGCTGATGGCTTGTGAAGACTGGGGCTCCGATTGGCTGATTACGTCGACGTTGTGCGAGAGAAGCGCCTGATTGAGGTCCGCATAGGCCAAATAGACGATCTGGACGTCTTTACCGGGGTTCTCCGAGAAGGTCAGGTTGTACTTTCCTAGTTCGGCTAGCAGGACCAGCTCCTGGGCGCCGCCGCGGGGCACCCCTACTTTTTTCCCCTTGAGGTCGGCAATCGATTTCCATTTCATGTCCGATCTGCCCACGATCCGTGCGCCTCCCCGGGCAAAACCTGCCACAATGTATATCGGGACGTTGGCTGCCCGGGCTGCAATGGCGCCGTCTATGGCACTTGCAGCAATATCGATCTCTCCGGCGATAATCGCCGGAATGATGTCGATCCCTTTGGGGAATACACGCTCCTCGATGACCAGGTTATACTTAGGAGCGACCTCCTTCATATAAGACACCGCTCCATAATGCGCAAATTTCAGGTTCCCGAGCCGGACCACATCAGCAGCCAGCGCCTGAGACGTAACGATCGATACACAAACCGCGGCCATAATCAATCGTTTCATGTGTGTTCCCCCTGTTGGTGGATTTCCAGTTGATTTTGTCCCGGTGTTAACGGCATGCCCATGTGACAAATGCTCTTTTAAAAAGTTTAACGGAATTTGCGCCGGCTGTCAATAAAATGGGATCGTTTTGAGAGTACTATATGAAAGGTTAATATTACGTTCTATGTGAAAAGCGACCGTTATGACCAGATAATGCTTTACCGCTTGGTCGAGCTAATCGACTGGCGTCTCTCAATCTTTCGACACGATGTATATCAGTGCATATCGTGTTTTTTAAAGTAAGAAGATCATTAACTGAAGTGAGGTGAAAAAAAGAGGCTTGGGATCTCCAAGCCCCTCAAGGCGGCATATCTCGCGTTCATCTTAAGCTATGCATACTTATAATTCGTGTGTAGTTCGTGTTTACCCGACTACGCGGCGAATTACTTGACCAAGGTGGTCGCCTCAGCCCCTTTCGGCAACAGCATATTGACTACGACCCGGACGTTCGCAGTACCCGCATTGATGACTACGTGTTCGTCACCGGGTTTCTCGGTCCAGCTCTCACCTGTCCTTTTTATTATCTCGGCACCTTTTTCTTTCAGCGTTATCTCACCGCTAAGTACCATTACGAGCACGGAGCCGCCATGAACATGCTTAGGAACCCCTGCACCAGATGGGAAATCCATTATAACCGTTAGTAGGTCGTATTCAAGCACCATTAAGCGTGAGCGGGAACTTGGCCTGATAGACAACATTGGGACCGGGTAGGGTGGATTGACCTGCCTTTTCATCAGCCATTGCAACAGATGCCCAGAAAATCGCCACAAGAGTTACAAGCAGAAACAGTTTCTTGGTCTTCATCGTTCTCACCTCATTTCCAGTATCCTAAACATAATCATCATATGGCACTCTCGACTGGTCTCGATTCAATTATACTCTTATTTGGGCTTAGTTGATTATGAGCTATTGCTATCTAATACCTATGTTTGATGCGCAAAATCATTTATAGGTTCAAGAGCATGCACAGCGCCTCGCTCGCCCTTCAACTTGTTGTAGTGACTGGGGTATGCGTTAACCGTCAGGGAGAGGATGCAACTTTTCATTGCAAACCAGATGTTTATTCCCAATATGATCAAGCTGGCATTTTTGCAATGGCTTGTGGTTATTAATTTACGCGGTCCGTTGTAGTGCATAAGCGTTTTCGCAACAAAAACAGGAAAACTCATGCCTGGCCGTCGATGCCTTTACTGCGTGTACATAGGAGACCAGACGCCCGAGTTGTCCGGTGGCGCACCGCCCGGCCGTGCAGGGCTCACATTGCCGCTATGATCCATGTAATATGTGTCATAGTCGTTCGAAACATTTTTACACCTGCCCAATGCATCGCATACTTCCTTCGTCCCAAGAGTTGTATTGACGCTGCTTGATTTTCGTTCTCCAGGCCGCACATTGACTCCCTGGTTGGGGTGATTGAGGCGGGCCAGATCGTTCGAGGCGCTGTGGGCGGCGTTTCGCTGGACCTGTGCGGCAAGCGCATTTTGCATGGCGATGACTCGGCCCGTCACGTCCTTTATCTTGCGCTTATATGCATCCTCCCAGCTTTTGCTGACTGTCCATGTCGCCATCATGTGATTCATAACATAGCGGGCCTGCATGGAGCGTAAAGGATCGGTGCTGAGGAATCCCGACATTTTATAGACCCCCCACACCTGTATGGGACCCGTCGGACTTGAGGCAAGCACCGTAGTGACGAATACGTAGCCTTGTCTATTATTGCACAGGAAGCTTGCCTCGCCGGCACTGGCTCGTGCGATCGCTCCGGAGGCCTGAGCTTCAGATCTGATTGAATCAGTGATGCTTTGCGACAAGGAGGACATGTCATCCACCTTGACCCAACGCGGATTCTTGCAGAGGCGCTGCGAGGCATACTGTTTCGCAAATTGACTTCCCGTGAGAAACCGCTGAATCAGAACTCGACCGGTCTGCGTTTGTACCACTCGGCCCTCTACCCATCCTATTTGCGCGTAGGCTGGATGGGGAACCTGTCGCGGCAGAATTTCCGGATCATCTATGAACACCTGGACCTTTTCATCCGGGCTCTTTGCGCGCAGGAAACCCCTGGCGTCCGTCGGACCGTTCCAATGCAGTCCCCCGTCCACCTGCCAACCCTTTGGCACCTCGACACTGAAGCTTTGCTCCTTGGGCTCGGTCCATTTTACGAAGGTCATGGCGCCTTGAGATGTATTCGCCGATTCCGCCGGAATAGCGGCAAGCAGCATCAGTGTAATTGTATAAAAGATTATTCGCGCGTATTTTTCTTCTTTTTGTCTTTCACCCATTGAGTTACCTCCACATGGCCTCACAATGGGGTCGGCTTTATCAAGGGCAAATCATTTGATAGATACCGAGAACCGGTTAATTAAAATATAGCAGGCAGCAAGAAGGAGCACCGAGCTTACATGGGATATTTTTAAGGTAGACTATAAATAAGAGTAAAGTTGTATATGATAAAATTTTCTACATGAACTGTTGGCTGTTACAAAGAGGAGGAACACTAATCAAGGATGGACGAAGTGGTAAAGGCTGCGCCTCAAAATTGTCATTAGAAGAGAAAATGAAGAATTCCAGAACTCCAACATTACCAAGTAACTTTCACAGTGACTTCGTCCTGATATAAGTATCACAATTATTTTGGCAGATTATCGACTATAAGCTCATAATATTCCTCATCGCCAACAGGACCGAAGGCAAAAGGAAGAGGGCCCCATTTTTCGTCGGAGTAAAAACCCGCCCTCAAGGAATCACTCATAGTAGACAACCACCGGGCTGAAGAAAATCGCGCTGTTTCAACTAATCCTAACCACTCTTTGGGTATGCGATAGTTCGAATAGTTATTGTGAGGCACGATTACCATATCGCCTAGTGACAATGTCACGTTTAGGGCGTTGATAGGTTTGCCACCTTTCTTCTCCATATAATACTGAAATCCCCAATGGCCCTGGAACCAAAGGCTTTCAGCCTTATCGGCGTACTTTGAACTGATCACATCCGCGGCTCTGCGAGCCGTGTCAGCCAATCTGTAATCCGACCACACAACCAAAAGCGAGATGATCAAAGATGGAATCAGCGGTAAGACAAGACGCTTGAAGTTTCCCAAGGCATCGGTGGTCTTGATGCTTTCAAGCCGACGCACCGCCAGGACCCCGACAGCAGGGGCCATGGGGAGGATACTGCGGCCATTGACTGTCCAATTGAGGAATGTAGCAAATATAAATGTTCCCATTAACCAGAGGAACAGAAGAAGCGAATCGGCGCTTCTCCTTGTCCACAGGTCGGAAGCGGCGAGCAGAAGAACACTCGTTCCTCCGGCCGCGAAGAGAAAGCATTGAACAGCAAAAGGCCAGTTGAAACCGCCGCTAGCCGCAAAAAAAGTTCCCGGCCCCATATGTCCGAGTGATAGAAGGCTGATAATCAATGCAAAAAAAGCGCATGCAGCGATAATTCGCTTTCGCCATAATAAAGGCGTGTAGAAGAGAGCCGTAAGGAGGCATCCCCCTGTAAAAGAAAGTCCAGTCAGTACCCTTGTGAAGATCGTTTTGTCTGCAGTTGGATGGTATCCCGAAGAAAATTGAAAGGCATCCAGAAGCAGGCCTTTCCCGTAAAGTGAATGCGTCAAAAGATTGTACAGGATTTGAATTGCCACGGGAATCAAAAGAAAGAACAGGTGATAACGGAATCTGCGTTCTCTCGCTAAGGAATATGCAAGTAAGAGAGGGATAAGGCTTACGCCATAATACTTCGTCAGGCTGGCAGCCGAGATTAAAACTGCTGAGGCGATTAGACTGATGTTCGAATTGCTCTTCATACCCCTTATCCAGAGAAATAACGCCCAGACCCAGAATGACAGCATCATCGTATCGCACATGACAGAAGTGCTCGACAGGAGGAACACCGGCGTCAGTACGCCGGCCAGCGCGGAAATAAGCGGCATGGAGCACAGCTCCCCGGCGAGGAAGTAGGTGCCGATGACAGCAGCAAGGGCTGGAACAAAAAACGCGGCATGCAATGCTATTTCGCCCCATCCCATCACGAAAGCCGCCAGGGCTATATAGTAAGAATCGAGAGGAGGATTCTTTGCAACCTCAGACATCGGTAACGGGACATCTGCCCAATTGACATCAAAACCATAAAAATTACAAGGGTCGCGGTTAATCTGACGGGCTGCCCAGAGAAACAGCGGATCATCTATATGGAAGGCCTTGTGAACGAAAGGCAAAAGGCAGGCCGCGATGACAATGACGAGAACGATCATCGATATAACAGAACGGTTCATTTTACATTCCTCGATTTATCCTCTATGCCCTGCTTATTGCGATCGCCTTTCTTCATCCCCTCTACGTCAAGGATGCGCTCGCTCCCCTGGCTGTTGCTTTTGGTCGTACCTGGTCGCTCCCTTCCGGTCTCGAAAGGAACGACAAGACGTCAGGGTGTCCCTCGGTGTCTAACAAGGATACCCTCTTTTGTCGGCAACAAGAGGAATGCGATGTGCAATCGCCTCCAACAATCATTCTCCGGATCGACTGAAATCTCGTAGAGGTCTCTTCCGTTAAGTAATTTGAAGCTGATTTGTGGTCCATTACCAGGTGACAGAGAGATATAGCCATATCGATTATAGATTGTCATGTCGTCATGATCAAGGCTTAACTCTCTCATTTCATCAAGATGAGGTATGTACTTCAACCCGTTAAAAACCTTTGCGCCTGCCGCGTAAGTTAAATTGGCAAGCAATGGGACACCTTTGCCGTATACGATCCATTTCGCTTCGGGGTCCTGACGAACAGCGTCACTGATTTTTTCGTATATCGGATTGCTCAATATCGGGCTTAGACCCGTACATATTGGATTGACTAAACCATGAAAAAAGATATTTGGAATGAGAATTAACCCCGCAAATAACAACGGTATCCTGAAAAGCAATAAAAAACTGGCTCCTGTTACGAACGCACAGACCATGATAATCTGAGATATCGATGCGAAGTCATCCGTGACAATATTGAAATAGTATGAATAAATCAACGTTCCAATAAACATAATGGCAGTGATTCCAGTCTTGCATTTCAGGCTGCAGAGAGTATGTTCTTTTGCAGTCCTATGCAGGAGCAGGCAGGTCCACATAATGCTGGCTATTCCGAGTGGCAGCAATGCTCTTCGCTCCAAAACCCTGTCGAACAAAGTGAGTTGTGCAACAGGTTTAGGGAACCCCCAAATCAACCAAAAAAGGATTATGGCTATATATATGACGAGGCCGATGTTCAAGGCGGAAACCTTTTTACGCCGTAACAATTCCAAACCAAAGAACATCAGCGGAACGGGGAAAAAGAGAAAGAAGTTGCTCGATTCACATGCGTTGTCCCAGACCTTGGGGAAATGACGCTCGGACAGAAATGGACCAAAAAAGCCACTGAATATTCTGACAATAGAGACTCCCCCTCCCGTGGAACGCCTCCTGCCCGGATACACTGTGCTGGCAAAAGCATCCAATGTCTGCTTAATATCCGAATAGAAAAGAAAGATTAAACCTGCTGTAAGCGCTAGGGTGACGCTGATCAGTCGGAATCGATTCGTGAGCAATTCGGGATACACCATTCTAAACCGCGGTAAAAGCACTCCAATAATAATGCAACAACTAAGATACGCAAGGGGTACCTGATGGGCAGGATACAATGAGACAGCAAAATTGAAAAAAGCTATTAGAAAAACGAAGGAAGACAGAGCGACCACGATCTTGCGCCTCGAGATGAGCATCTGTATAAATGCCGTGGTAAAGAGTGCGAAACAGCCGACGAGTTCAGGCCACTCCTGAGGAGATGAGTACCACCACTGCATGTAACCTGAGAAGAAAACCCATAAAGCGCCGAATAGAGATAAGAAGAAATTATTTTCCAGTACCACCATAAGAAGAAGAAAAACCCCGCCTATCAGGATCACCAGCTTGGCGTTCCAGTAGAAAGCAAAAGCCCGTTCCGGATTGACAATGAAGAAGGGCCAGAATTGCGGTCTGAGAACCATACTGAAATGTCTGACGGGCACATTCATGACCAAAGGGGCTTTGTATCCGCCAAGCGAATAGTTTTCGGTGGGAAAGGGAGGCTTGCTATTGCACTGACTTAGGATTGCAGGGGTATGAAACGCCCACTCATCAGCTCTGTAGGATTTGGGTGTTCCAATGAGAATATGGTTGTCTGATCTCTGGCCCAAATATTGGTCCCAACTCCCTGCAGAGGAACCATTGATATTGAAGAACGTTGCTAAAAGGAGATAAAGAGCTAGAGTTGCAAATAACAGCTGGATCTTATAATCGAAACATATTTCGGTAATGGTGCTGTCTTGTGGGGCGCCCTCGCAGTCTGCTACTCTTGGTGCATCCATTGTTCATTTCCTTCTCGGTCTGTCAAAGATTGTGCCTGTCAAGATACAGCAACGTGGATGGGGCTCGATTGCCCATGGCTCCATGATTCAGGAAGCGATTTCTCGTCTGGTGATGAAAAGGTTAGCGGCGTTCGAAGTCGAGCGTCGCTCCCCGTTCAAGTAAAGACCGCGCCTGAGTCACCATGGCCTTTATGATGCTTCCAGCGCTCGGACGATCGTGAATAAGCCCGACGCATTCACCGACGACAATTGCTGCAACCTCGAAATCTTGTCGTGACCTCGCTTCCGCATACGTAGCGGCAAGACTGCCAAACGCTTCAGCCGCCTCCGATTCGCGATGTCCCCACTGCTCAGTGAGTTTGTTTCTAAGGATTCGGAATGAGAATTCGTCGGGCCATGGCACACCACGCAATGCGTCGATTGCTTTAGTACGAACTGTGTCATCGCCGCTGTAGCATAGGGCTCGATCCGTCGCGGCTGGTGGTGTGAGGGCCTCTTCCGACGCCCAAAAACGGGAACCAACAACAACGCCATCTGCGCCCAGCATCAACGCTGCAGCAAGCCCGCGCCCATCCGCAATTCCTCCAGCGGCGAGAAGCAATGTTGATGGCGATTCTTTGGATAAATAATCCGCGACTTCAGGCACGAAAGGCAGAGTCGATCGCTTGGCACCATGACCGCCGGCCTCGGTTCCTTGGGCGACGATTGCCGTCGCACCACCTTCGAGCGCCTGATCAACGTGACGTAAAGACTGCACTTGGCATATGAGTTTCGAGCCACTGCGTCGTACCTTTTCTGCAAAGGGGCGTGGGTCGCCGAATGAAAGAAACACACAAAACGGCGAATGGCTAAGTACCTCATCCAGCACTTGAGGCGCCCGCGCTAGCGCCCACGTGATAAATCCAATGCCGAACTTGTGGCCTCGAACATGTGCCAGTTCCCGCTGAATGTCATGCTCCCCGCCGAGTATCCCAGCATAACCGCCACCGACGATACCAAGGCCGCCAGCGCTCGAAACAGCGGCAGCCAGCCGTCCGCCGGTCACCAATGCCATCGGAGCGCAAAGGATCGGATGTTGGATTCCAAACCCCTCCGTCAAACGCGTTCTCATCTTGATCCCTTCATATATTCATGGATTCCGGTTCGGTTTAGATTCGGCGCGAAGGCATCGCTTCCGTGCAGCAAAAAAAGTATCAAGGCATTACGTGAGCGAAACTGACAATGCTACGATGAAAATTATCTCACACGAATATATGCTCGATTCAGTTTAATGTCAATATCGTCGATAGGTCTTTTCAGAGAAAAATGCTGACAGATTAGAGATGAAAGACAGGATGGATCCGATAGTGACGACGATAACGCAAAATAATAGATTCAGGGTGTTTCTTGCAAACCGTCTATAGAACCCCATCTATAACTATGCAATTGAGCTCCTGGAAAAAATACTGCAAGATACAAGATATCAGTTGAAGTATTCTCGTCAAAGCGCATCATTTTGCGCTCAGCCTTTTGCCGAGTTCTCATAAAGCAGGAATTCTTGCGTTGTAACGGTTTGATCCTCCGTAACCACCTTGTCCTGTAAATATCTTTTTGCAAGGGCGAAATCCGGGATTCCGCTTACCCTTTTCCCGTTGGAAAGGATTCTCTTGACAGAAGACGGATCATCAAAAAGTATTTTCCGATTGACTTGTGTTACATACAATCTGTCTAAAACACGCGCATCCAGAAGGATTTTAATGATACTTGGCCCTGCGACTGCATAGATTGTCCTATAATTCCTTCTCATTGCAAGGTAATCAATCATTACCTTTCCTTCTACACCCTCGGCGCCAGCCCCGGCTACGGTAACGCCCATATCCCGCAAACTCTTAGCATCGTCGGAATCGGCCAGATCATATGTTGAAAAAAAATATATGTTCCTCCCTGCCTGCGTTGCCGATTTGGGAATTATAAGATCCGGACTTCTCCCGACGATCGCAAGATCAGGCCTTCTCGATTTAAATCCGTTCTTAAGTCTCCATTCCCCTAATTCTTCAAACTCGCCTCCTGCTTCAAATTCGGTAAGGACGTCCTGTGCATTCTCGCCCTCGGTGGCAAAACGACTCAGATATACCTTCGAAGTAATGATCACATCCGCTTGTGCCTCTAGTTCCTGGAAAAGCCTCCAGTCATCGTGATTTCTGAGCGCTTTTGGCACTCGAAAAAACCCGTCTCGGTCTTTTAGGGCAATTACTTCATTGAGATCGCATAAGTAGTTGGTATATACGATCGACCGTCCAAGGCTCCCAGAAAAATTATGGAGACTTTGGCTCAAATATAGATTTTCGAGAGGAATTACCCTTTTTTCTGGCATTATCTCCAGAACCTCTTTTTTATTTAGCGGTGTCACCATCTGATTCCTGCTCTCTGTCAAAAACACCTACTGATATGCATAAGGGATATAGCGAGTAACATATTAGGATAAATATTTCGTTTCCCAAAATAAAAAAAGCAGGCTGTAATATAGCCTGCCTTTTAATTCATGGGTGCGTGGAATTACGAGGAATTACTACGTCTTGAAGAAATACGGTATATTCATCGTATTCTTCAATTATTTCCTCCTGGGGTAGTAACAGCATTACGCAGCTCCGATTCCCCACCCCGTCCACGCTCCCAAGAGCATTTTGGACCAAGGCTATCTGAAACGAACGTCACACTATTATCAAAAGCAATATACATCAAATCGTCATCCTGTACGATGCTGCGTAGCTCCCTTGGTTCTGCAACCACGCCCCCTACAGCAGCGCCGAAGCATTGTATACCCATGTCGACTGATCCGACAAATGTAACGCTATTATAGAGGGCAGCATACATAATCCCGTCATCTTGGACGATACTCCGCATATCTTCCCCGTAGGCCAAACCGACAGATAGCACAAACCCCATGGCCGTTAAAAACGGCAAAAGCTGTTTCATAAAAATCGCCCCCTCAAATTTATGCAACTTACTGTAACTACTTTAATTTTATCACACTATATTGCATAGTCAAGAAGGCGTTTAAACTTATGTGCTACAAAGATATTACGAAAAGCGATAATCAGTGAAGCAACTACTTAACAAGTTCAGCGCACCTTCCAGTTGCCAGGCAGGCGGCGGTTATAGGCTGAATTTGGCGACATTGCTTTCATCCATCTATCATCGCTGTGCCAGATTCCGATCCTTCACGATGTTAGTCTGGGATCTCTGCTTCTACAAGCTTTGCCAGAAGAGTAAGTGATTCCTGCCACCCGAGGTAGCAAGCCTCAGGAGGGATTACATCAGGCACCCCTTCTTGAATGATGTTCAACTCAGTCCCGACAGACACCTTCTTGAAGGTTACCGTAACCTGAAGCTCCCCTGCCAAGCTCGGGTCGTCAAATTTGTCAGTGTAGCGAATGCGCTCGTGCGGAACCAGCTCGAGATATCTTCCACCGAAGGAGTGGCTATGTCCTGTTGTGAAATTCGTAAACGACATCTTGTGGGTGCCGCCAACCTTGGCATCCAAGTGGTGAACCTTACCGATGAATCCGTTTGGAGGAAGCCATTTGACCATTGCATCGGCATCTAGAAACGCTCTATAAATTTTCTCAGGCGTTGCACGAAATACCCGGTGAAGCCGGATGGTGTTAGTGGCCATGTTCTTGATTCCTTTCTATTTACTATTGATTTGCAAGGGTTAGCGAATACAACATATCAGGCTGGAAATCTAGATAAATACGCTTAGACATATCGCTAGTCGCCTCGTGATCAACTATTTACTGTTTCACTCTTGAAAGACGATATGTGACAAATCCGTCCGGACAGATAACGTCCACATAATCGACCTTTTCCCAATCCATTTTTTCTGACCACCGCATAGCAAATGCCATCGGATGGATTGCCGCAAAAGCACGCCCACACATACCCGTGGGTTCTGGCGTTCTCGCTGTTAAAATGTACGTTTCACCCTTGTGACATTTAGCCGAGCCGGGGCACATTCCGGATTCAGAACTTATTTTTACGGCTTCGCATTTAATAGAATAATTTGCCATCCTCTCACCTCCTATTTAATCATGAGTCAATTTTATAGTTTTTTATGACACAAATATATGTCTGATTTTGCCTCTTGTCAACGCTATGGGATGCATCATCAGGGATGCGGGAAGATGTTACGACAGGAAGCATAAAAGAGCTGCAACTGCTGCGACTTACAGGAAGGAAGTCTTTTCGAAGGTTACCGGAGGAGATTGCAATTCTCCAGCATTCGCATTGCCATTTAAGACCCCTACCGGGTGAGGATCCCGGTAGCGTAAACTGTCATCAATTTCTGGTTGAAACGTGTAAAGAACGCGCTGGTAAGACGCTGTGATCAAAATCAAAGAGTCAATTCCTAAAATCCAAAATAGTCTTTTTACCGCATCTCTCTCCCCTCGTCCGTCATCAACCTTGAAATAATCCCTTTCCCGTCTTTCCTGAGCGAAACCTCGACTTTAAGCGGGCCGCGGGCCGCATGTCCCTGTTCGATCTGGATGCCTTTTCCCTCTTCTACGAAATAGCTCTCGATCCCGTATTCCACGTTCACCTTCTTTGCCCTATACTCTGTAACCTCTTCAACGATCCCGTGAACAGATTGCAGTTTTCCGTAGCATGACTGCTTATAGGGAGCATCATCCTTGAAGAAAAATGAAGGACTGTTCTGATTATCAAGACAGACCGTGACCGCGTCGCCTTTCTTAATTCCCATGAACCACGTCCGGGAGGAAAGCTCCCTCTTGATGCCGCTGTCGTCACGCAGGATCACGGTTCTCGTCGTATCGTTGTATTCGTGCCGAACCCTGCCCTGGATGAACCTGCCTTCCGCAGGCGTTTCCTTGCTGACCGAGGTAATGAACGACACGCCGTCCGTTCCCGTTTCGAGGCTCACGAAGATAGGCTGTCCCGGCACGAACTCCGGCTTCTGCGAATCGCTGGCAAGCGTGATATCCGTTATCTCGTACGTGAGCTTGACGTAATCTCCCCGGAAGACGTCGCGGGGATCGACCGGCATGGTCTTCAAGATTACCTTGTCACCGGTCGCGAGCCAGTGCTCCCGGTAACCGATGATGCCGAAGAGCAAAAGGACCTGAAGCAGGACGATTATGATGAATTTGGTCCGCATCAGTCCTCCTCCAGGTTGAACGACGCCAGCACCTTACGCCGCTTTTTCTCGAGGAGGGCCCCGCCCACCAGGAGCAGAAGACCGCCTCCGATGAAGAAGAGCGATCTGGGCAGCATGCTGTAGAACATATCGAAATACCGGCCAAGCACTTCGAGCACGAAGAACAGCAGCCCGAGGTTCACATACGCCCGGTTCCGCTTGAGATAACCCAGCACGATCACACCGATCACCTGGATCGCGTAAAGCAGGTTGAATGCTAGTCGCGGCATGTGGATTCCCTGTTTGTATGTTGAGTAATCGTATGTTATCCGGCCCGTCATTGGGTCGATCCCCTTCATGCTCGATACACTCGAAATCAGTACGATGATGAAAAGAGCTGCTACGAAGGTCGCTTCCGCTATCCAGTGCTTACCCTTGTCGCCCTTTATGATATATAGCGAGAGGCTTATGATCACGATCACTGCGAAACCTGCATAATAAGGCAGGAAGCCCTGAGCTCCGAAATGCCATTGAGAAAACTCAAATGTAAGGACGTAGCCGGAGAGCAACGTGAGGAAGAGCCCTACACTGAGATATGGGGCCGCAAGATGGGAAAGGGACTTTATGCCGCGGTGCAAAAGTCCGAGGGCCCAGAGAACGAGGCCCGCCTGGAGAAAGAGGGCAATGAACGATGAGTAGCCCGAGTAGAAATAGTTCATCAGGTTGAAGGTCGACTCCATGCCGAGCCAGATGAGCAGGTCAATGACAGCAAGGGAAAGGAGCGTGTTCAGTCCGAGGACATACGCGAGCGGAAGCACGAACAATCCCCACAGCAGTGGGCCGTTCGGATAGTGGACCGCGATGTGGTACATTTGGGCGATCAGGAAGATACCTGCGCCGAAGATAAGCGACCCTAGCAGAATGAGCGATGCGCCAAAGCGCGGAAAATTCGACCGTTCGTGCCGGAGGTAATAACCCGCGCCGTACGAGGTGAGCATCGAACTGAAGATGACCGCGAGTTTGCCGGCGTTCGGTATACTTGACCAGTTCGACGCGATGAAGAGCAGGACGCCGACTCCTACGAGGATTGAGCCGAGCAAGGAGATTACAGAGATGAGCCTGCCCGGCCCCGTTTCCTCTTCCGCGGCCTCTACGCCCTGATAGCGCTTGAGGATTGCGTCACGCTGCTCGGGGGTAATGACGCCTTCTTCGACCCAGCCGCGTGCCTCGCCTTCCAGCGTTTGGATGAACGGCTTATCCGGTTTCATCAACATAAAGTTTTGACGTACTCAAAACAATAACGAGGATATTATATTAAGCAGATAACGCATGATTGTATCCCCGATTCAAGAGTATGTCAACGATATCGATAGAAAATTGGTTATGATGAAGGTGAGAATGATTGAAGCTGTACGGATGGTCTTGCTTGAAATCCTCTTCCACCAGGCTGGTTCTTTACGGATAATTAAATGGCTCCCGTTAGCGCAAACTCGAGGAAATAAAGCGCTTTAGCAAATATTTCCTTAAAAGAATTATATCGCGATTTTGTTGTGTTATATCAGAAACCGATGGGAGCGATCGTTACTAATCCTTCTCGTTGATCGTTTTGCCTTCTGAGAGGTTTTCTTTGATTCTTGATTCCGTGGCCAGGGCGAGCATTTTTTCACGGTTCTGCATTGCCTTTTTCGCATTATCCGGATCCTGCTTGAGCTCATAACTCCGGGCCAGTTCTTCATAGTATTGCGCTGCCACCGTATAATTTCTGGATCGCGGAGGGATCCCGTTATGTTCCCCGGACTCTTCCTTGATCATACGCTCCAGTATCGTTATAGCATCATTCGGCCTATTTTCCGAATTATACGCGACCGCCAGACGGTAATCGAGAAATCGCAGTCTGTTCTCGAAGCTAGATGCATAGAGGAGATCTTGTCCGGCGCGACCAATATCTTTCGAACGAGAGAACCTGGCTCTCTCTTCTTCAATGATGCTGCTTTCCGGTTTGGAAGTTTCCTTCATAAGATGCAGAATCAACACAACTACGGCAGCGCCTGCAATTAGCGCAGCTATTTTCAGTGAAGGTTTCATGGTATGTGCCCCCCGTTCAGGTAAAAGTAACCACCATACGCTGCGAGAGAATGCAGGATGACAATTGAAAAATAAGACAATTGAGAGGAAAAAACAAGGTGAAAATAATGGTCGCGGAAAGATGAAGAATTTCAATCCTTCCGACAGTTTCGAAATGAAACACGCGCCCTGGAGTATCGGCAAATAACAGTAACGACCGGAAGGACTTCGCAATCTAGGTGTTGAAAAACATTTTATCGAAATTACTCAGGTGACTCCTTGAATTGAATGAGGTTCTATTGGTCATTACTACAGATGCCAACCCTTTTGATGGATAAACCCTCATTTCACTGTGAAATCCTGCGCCGCCACCTTCTTTGTAGAAGTATTCAATTCCGTCCAAAATTCCGACATGCCAAGCCAGCGTCATCTCGATGTATTTCCCTAAATTCGTTTTTTGCCGTTCATAGAGAATGTGCCTGGTGTCTCTGCTTAGCAACACCGATTGATCAGACAATAAATCCTGAAGAATTCGGCTGAATGCTTTTGCAGAGCCAATGGCGCCGCCGAATGAAGGCCCATTGACGTATACATCTTTTACATGCAGCCAGTTTCCTTCGTACTTCCCCCACACAGCCTTATCCATTACAAAGTATTTTGCGACATTCAATAATGAATATTTTGCCAAATATCCTTTTGCACGGGTGGCGTCTTCAGCTACTGCAAAATCGATGTCTCCCGGTGCAAGCTTCAACGGCTGAAAAATACATTTTCTCACATATTCTGAGTAGTCCTGTTGGGCCGCCGCCTCAATGACCATCCCAAGCAGCCAGTAGCCGATATTCGAGTAAGCATACTTTTCGCCCGGTGCAGTCACATTTTCGTGATTGGATTCCAGTACCTGAGCCAATGCTGCTTGTTCATTAAAGTTTTTATGATCTTCCGCTAAATGAACCCATTTTAAGGGAATTGGATTAGGGATCCCGGACGTGTGATTTAAAAGCTGGCGAATGCTGATCTGTTGATGGTATGGATGTTCTATGAACTGAGAAGCCCTGTCGTCTAAATTCAGCTTTTGTTTCTGAGTCAACTGCAAGATGGCGATGGCAGTTATCGTCTTTGTCATTGAGAACGCAGCCATCGTGTGCTTAAGGCTCAATGGAGTCCTGTTTACTATATCGGCTGATCCCGAACTTTGCTCATAAATCGTATGATCTTTATCAACGAGGACATATTGGAGGCCTGGGGCATCATCAGGGGATAAATCAAAGGGTAGCTTAATTGTTCGCTCCATACAATGACAGATTGCCATATGATGAGACGGCGCAGTGCATTATTTAAGAAGCCTGGAGAATTGATAAAAGCCGATATGCAATTGACCTAAGGCAAGTCTAGCAAATTATTAAGTGGAAAGGCAATCCATGGTTATAGTTCGGGATTCTAAGACTTCCACGAATACGCCGCCATTGACGTAGCTTCAAGATCAGCATAGTTGAGCTCGGAATGTTATGACGCATGCATGTCCTGGCGGCACCGGTGTCAGGTCTGCGGCGATTCAGCTCGAGACGGCATCATATGGATGACAATAAATCGCCACCGGCGCCAGCCAGTTCTTTGCCCGGACCCGCTGCTTCCACGAAGGAAATATTGGAAAAGATAGGATCGAGTCTCTACGTCTTCGCTTTCCCGATGAACGCTTTCATTGGCCCTATAGATCCCTCTCTCTATTTCAAAATCTCCTTCGCCGCCTTCTGCCCCCGCATCATGATAACAAACAGCGCGAACGTTACGGCACACGGCATGGCGATAAACCACGCATGCACTGAATACGGCTCAAATAACAGGGGATACAGCAAGCCTATCGAGGTAAGTATCGCCGCAAGGGTTAAAGTGGTTACCATAGCCCTCTGGCCGGCCGGTTTCTGATACGTCTGAATTCCCCCGACAGCGAGCGCAAGCAGGACGCCACCGGACCAGCGGATCCATCCTAACTCCACCGGATTCCCTCCAGCCATATCTCTTAATATCCACGGTGTAATAAAGAACCCGATGCCGTAAACAATATTTACCAGGATCGAAAACACCAACGCAGTTTTCAACTTCTGAACCATACCGTCCTGTGTCATGGTAAGACCTCCTTTAAAACATTTTGGTTTCTCCACAACTACATGACCTTCTCGATTGACAGCGATACTCACGCATCAACAAAAAAAGCCGGGCATACCGTAAGTATATCCTTCGGTAGCTCGGCTGTCTTGGTCTCCTAAGACCCGCGGCTTTCCGTCCCCTTCTCGCGAAGAGTTTGGCTTTATCGGGGCATCATGTCTTCAGGTGGATTTAAACGAATCGAGTATTCTTTTTTCTGATAAATTTTTAGAATGTTGAGTAATGTGGTTACAGATTTGCACTAAAAATATACGTTATTGATTAAAGCTGGCAACAGCTGTCGGTGTTATGGCGCCGCTTGTTCCATTTTCATGCAACCTCATCCTTAGAACCAGCGGTTCTGTGTTGAAGTGGGTGCTTGGATACCGGATTCTTCACCGCCGCCAACTGTTGCCTTCTGGAGGATCCTTTGGTATCTGGCACATTTCATTTTATATACCGAAATGTATAAAAAAAATTATCACACGTCCGACGAATTGTCATTGATATATATCAATCATATGTTGATATATATCAATCGATAAACTGCAACAAATTGCATGATCGGCCTGACCGTATGACCGGATGTCGATTTGCTTATCGCTCCGCGAATTGGTTTAGTCCACTGATTTCTGCGGGAATTGAGAGGGATTGGCCACGATCACTGTACCCCTGTCACGCTTTATCAGGCCCTCCTGTTCCATCGCTTTGAGCACACGACAGAGGTGTTCGGGAGAGATGGCAAGAAGTTGCGCCAGTTCCTGATTGGTCAGCGGAAGGGCAAATTTATCAGGAGTTTTGGAAACAGTGGATCCATGGTTGTGGATCATTTCGGACAGCAAAAGCTCCAGACGTTCTTGCGCGGGCATGAAGCTCGTTTCCTCTATTCGTCTCATCTGACTATAGATATTCGAACTGAGCAGCCTGTGGATATGCAGAGAAAACTGCACGTTATTTTCCACAAGCTCTAAAAAATTCTTCTTTGTAATGCTACGTAAAAAAGTCGGAAGCACAGTGATTGCGGTGTAGGAATATTCTTTATCAAGAAATATTGAAGGTGCTCCTATTAGCCAATTTCGGTGCCTGAGGCCGACGATCACTTGGTCGCCACTCGACGTGATTCTGACAAGTTTGACCAACCCATTCTCGAGCAGGTAGACGGCATCCGCCGGGGTATCCTGCCTGCATATCACAGTATATGCTGGACAGAGCTGTGACTGACCGCGGAAATAGCGATCGTTCTGTGGATCGTTGCAAAAAGAATTAAAAAACCCTTCAGATTGACTATGCTGATTCATAAATTCAAATGTGTCATCAGCTTTTTTCTCGGGGGCTTTTTTCTTCCCATGTAGCAATCTTGTCTCGATCTTCATAAGTGCTTCTCTAGAACTTCCGCATTACAACAGCCTTTTCAACGACAACATTTTTGGATTAACAAAATCGACAAGGAGGATTTCAAGAAATTATCCATCGTCGTACATTTGTAACCCGCTAAAATTAGCTTAACAGGGAAATATTGCAAAGTAAAGAATGTTAAATGGGTATATTTAGGGTAGTGTAAAATTTACACACGCATATATGAGTCATATATTTGCAGTAGATTCCGTTGTCTGTCATTTTGAATAAACATCATCGGAAAGGTTTGGCCATGCCGAAACCTCGATATATATGATCATCCATATGAAACTTTGCCAAAGTTTGCGAAAGGGTATTTTAAGGGTATTACGCTTTTTGATCCTGCTGATAACCGAAGCGCTGCTGAGGCTGGAAAATACAGCAAGGACAGGTAGATATTCTCACTGCACGTCAAAGATGATCTATAAAAATCCAGATTAGCAGACAGAACCAGGATCAGCGCTCGTCACGGTTTTCCTTCTTCCTAAAGAAGATCAATAGGCCGAAAAAAATGATCGAGCTGAACACAAAGAGATTGATGAGAGCAACGATCGCCAGCCTGATCCAGATTGATTCCTCCTCATTGGTTGCCGTATAAAAGATGTCCTCAAAGCTGGAGATGTGTTTCTGATAGACAGCATAACCGATTATAATAAAGGAAAAGAACAGGATCACGAATAAAAAAGCGATATACGCCACAAGTATTCTTTTTCGCTGTTTGTTCATTTGTCTTGAGAATATCTGTGAGGCTTGTGATCGGCATCCTGAGAGTCGGATTCATGCCAGGTGATGGTATTCGGGGTTAACCCTTGGCATGACGCGATATCCTCTAATCCTCCTTGGAGCATCATGTGGCGCCAAGAAAAGCACCTGCATCAAATTCAGACCTCAACCTTCGGCCACCACGTCAAAATACTTACTGCGGTGGGGCCATGACCTCTCCTGCGGGTTTCCACCCCGCTGACGTGATCTTCCATGTACCGTCCTCCTTGGACAGATGCACTTCGAAATTGTACACGCCCAGCGCTTCGGGGAGAATGCCGCCACCCGTGCCGCGCCCGTTCATGACGGCTTGGAACACTGCCTGCGCGGCTGATCCGGTCACTACAACATCTACGTTCGGAATGAAAACTGAGACCCTTTGGTGCCGGAAGAAATAGAATGCCAGGATCCCCTTGATGTCGTTATAGTCGTTGCCCTGCGGGTCTCCATAACTTTTCGAGATGTGGTCCAGCGCCCTGCTGATCTTCTTCTCCTCGGCGGCGTGCTGGACTTCGGCTACGACCTTCTTCACCTTGCTCTCCTCTGTCTCCTTTGAGCAAGCGCTAAACAGCGGTACGAGGAACAAAAGGATAAGAAGCGGTTTATACGTTGTCATGTCGTTTTCGCATTCCGATCATAAAAATAATTTTATCACAAAAATAAGTCCGAGACCTCCATCTGGCGACCTCCCCTTAGTTATTGCAGCAGGGCGGTGAATACGTTTGTGGTAAAGGGTATTTGATAATACGAGAATGAGAAAAAGCGCCGGGGATTCGCGAGAAGGCAGTTGATCTTCGAGGGGCTCGAGCCTTCGTGTTACATAATGGGATACACATTCGGGGTATGTACCCGAATGCCTTTTTGTCCGGACCACTTCAGATATTCCCACAGCGTTGAATGGTCTAAACAAAAAAGCCATCACCGGTCTTATGCATCGGCCAGTGATGGCAAGTAACATACCTATCTTCGGTTACATATGCAAAGTCATGTGAGGTTTACCGCATAAAACCAAATCTTAATATGCCACTAGTACCATGTTAGGGCCATTGTACGTCCCTGTGGCGGTCGCACCGCTACCGAAGTTATAGGCACCGGTTCCTAGTATATCTCCCGCCGCGTATATATAGCCGCTGGGTGCTACGGCAGATACGCTCATGAAGAATGAATCACCAGTTCCTGCCGTCACGGTTTGGGCCCACGATGCCACGCCGGTGCTGTCGTATTTCACCAGCACAATGTTTTCGCCACTAGATGTTCCTGTGGCGGCCACGCTGTCGAAGCCATAGGAGACATTTCCAACAATAAATCCCGCGGCGTATACAGAGCCGTCGGATGCCACAGATACGCTATTGAATGTTGAGTCATAACCTCCCAACGTTACGGTTTTAGCCTGCTGTACCGCGCCGTTGGAACTGCTGTATTTCACCAGTACCACGTTAATGCCGCTACTGTTCGTTCCTGCGACGTTCACGCCGCCGAAAGTATAGGTGCCGGTCCCCTGGATATATCCCGCGGCATATACCGACGAGCCGTCTAATGTCACTGATACGCTGGTGAAGAATGAGTCACCGGTTCCAGCCATTACGGTTTGTGCCCACTGCGCGTTGCCATTGCTGTCGTACTTCACCAGTGCAACGTTACCACCGTCAGTGTACGTCCCTGCGGAGACTATGCCGTTTCCGAAGTCAAAGGTGCCGGTTCCTTTGATATATCCCGCGGCGTACACAAAGCCATCCGATGCCACGAATACGCCATTGAAGGTTGAGTCATCAACTCCCGCCGTCACGGTTCGAGCCCACTGCGCGTTGCCATTGCTGTCGTACTTCACCAGTACCGGGCTATTACCATTTGTCGTCAATGTGGCGGTCACGTTGTTACCGAAATTATAGATGCCGGTCCCCTGAATATATCCTGCGGCGTACACAGAGCCGTCAGATGCGACGGATACACTACTGAATGTTGACACATTGATTCCCTCTGTCACGCTTCGTGCCCACTGCGCCACACCCGTGCTGTCGTATTTCACCAGTACAATGTTACTGCCGGTAAACGTCCCTGCGATGTTCACGCCGCCGAAATAATAGGAGCCTGTTCCATAGATATATCCCGCGGCATATACCGAGCCGTCTAATGCCACGGCTACGCTGTTGAATAATGACTTATCGCTTCCCGCCGTCACGGTTCGAGCCCACTGAGCCGCACCGGAGCTGTTGTATTTCACCAGTACGACGTTACTGCTGGTGCACGTCCCTTGGGATATCACGCCGCTGCCAAAGTTATAGGTGCCGGTCCCATAAATATCCCCTGCGGCGTACACCGAGCCGTCCGATGCCACAGACACGCCATTAAAGTCCGATTGGCTAGTTCCCGTTCCAGCTGATACGGTTTGAGCCCACAGCGCTGGAAGTACAGTGGCTGTGATAGACGCCGATATCTCAGCTGATGGTGCGCTTTCGTTTTCATATGGATAAGTCCCAGTGGCCGCTGTCACTACAAAATAATAGGTATTGGCGGGGCCTGAAATGTCAGCGGGACTGGTCACATTCGGTACGCTCCTGAACCCTGGCAGTTGGGTCGAATTTGGCGTTACACCCGTCGATGTTGCCATGTAAATATTATACGCTGTTGCACCCGTTACAGAATTCCAGCTGATCAAGACAGATCCATCAAGTTGTGGAGTAGCTGTAACTCCTGTCGGCGCAGCAGGAGCGGGGGTCTGGATTATACTCGTATTAGACAGAGCGGAGATAACGCTCTGGTCCACGGTCGCTTGGCAAATATTGGATGTAGTAGTATTAGTCATAAACGTGGTGATTGCACTTGCCAAATTTGTCAGCGCGGGCCCTTCAATCTGGGATAATGATACAGTGCCAGTTCCGGATGACAGGGGCACAGAAATGGCTGTAGTGCCGGCTAAGCCATCGAATTTTCCATCTGAGGCCACATCCTGAATAAGGGCTTGAACTAGGTCAGGCGTGTTAACTGTGCCAACTCCATTAGTTGATGCCAACTGCGAGATTCCAGCAAGAATCGCACTAACATCCGCGCTTGGTTGAGTATAACCTATCATGCAGCTGGTCGTATTCAAGCTTACTAATGCCGTATTTAAGATAGGCGACGTAATCGCAAAATAATTTTGGATCAGAGTGTTCGCGTTATCCGCCGCGGTCGCCACGGCGGTTCCCTGTTTGGCTAAGGTCAACGCCACGTTGGCCGCCATGGTAGTTAAAGGATTGATCTGGACATTCACGTTTCCCGATGCACTTGACACGATAGAAGATAAAATCATGTTTGAATATTGAGGACTGTTCAGATCAATTAGAGTCCCTGTCGCCGAATCGGTATAGGTTCCGCCCTGACTGGTTAAATAAACAGGCCCAGTATAAGTCCCCAGATTAAGGGTATAGTCGCCATTTTGATCAGTCGTAACGGGTGTTCCGATTTGGGGGCCCAGTGTTCCGTTAGCATTGACTTGATAGGCAGTTACAGTGGCTCCCACAACGTACCCATCGACGACACGCCCGGTTACGACAGTTGAAGAAGTTCCACCACCACCGCCGCCGCTACTACAAGAAAAAAGAGCGATGCTGAGTAAGGTACCGATTATTACAAATGCCAGTTTTCTAAACGCATGCATCCCGAAACTCCCCTATTCACGAATGTCTGATTTCAAGTAGTCTTGGCGACAGTAAAAAAATAACATGCCAAGGAGGCTACATATTAATCCCGTAATCATCAATATTATTGAAATCATGATAAAAAACAGCAAAGTTATCGCATTGTTATACAGCAATTACCATACCATTTATGTCCTTGCAGGACGTGTCATATTATTTTTATGTTTTATCGATTTTACAATCGGTTATTAGTCTCTATTATGAAGGGAAAAACTTAAGTATCTGAAAAATATTTTGAATATAGGTGAATTCACCAAATTGTGGTGGTTTTTTTTCATCTAGATATATACACCATTAGTATTTGCTTTTCAATGGTTTTTTTACAATAATCTTGCCGTAATATAACAGATTACGGCAAATGTTGAAATGTTCAAGTAATCAAAATTACGATGGTAATCCTAACACGATTTGTCCAGCTATAATCAGGACGGCTGATCTTCCTGATGCGTAGATTGAAGCACTTCTGCAATGCGCATAAAATACCTCGGCGGGTGGCACATACCTTGAAGGTTTGCGCGGACGAAACCAGCGGCATGTTCCTGCTCGTAGAGGATCTTCTGTAGCGCAACAAGGCAACCCCGTTGTGCATTCGCCCAAACGCAGATGAAGTTATACGTCCTTTTTAAAAGTTTTGTCTTTACTACTGATTGTGATTAATTAATTTTTTTCTCCGCAGGAATACAATCCCCGCAAGGCCTGCAGTGATGAGAAGGATGGTGGAGGGTTCTGGGACGGCTGTTGAGGGATCCGATGTAATACCTTCAAAACCTGGATTAAACGAACTATTAAAATTATCACCCCCTCCGTAAGTACCGAACTTTCCATAAGCAAACCAATTAACCGATGTCGGAGCAACCAAATCTCTGGTATCAAGTACACTAAATCCACTCAATGTTTGTCCATCAGAAATAAAATTTGCATGGTCAACAAAGAGATTTTCATTTATCCATACGTCATTATAAGCAATATTGGAGCCGCCGTACGCATGATTATTCCAAGACTTCCATGCGTCAGGATACCAACCAGCTGGAGTTCCAATGATGTCGCGCGCTGGGAGTTCCAAACCAAAAAAATAAATTAAATTTGATCCTCCCAGATTATTTGTCAAACTGAAATCCAGGGTCCAATTATTTGCTGAACCGTTCACTGTGTAGGTCACAACCGGCATAGCAAACGAAGTCGACCATGAAATCGATATGGCCATGAACACGAACAGCATCAAAGTTCGGCCTATCTGTTTAGCTTTTTGATGCAGCATAATATTTACCCTAATTACAGAGACATTTAAAAAAGCAGTAAGTAATAATAAAGTAGTAATTAATTTAAAGATATCAGATGACAAATATGAAGTAAAGGTTAATTTCAGGGTATTTTTAGGGTATCTTTACGAAGTAATTGATGATGAATTAACGTTTCAAGATATTGAAACTACCGCAGATTACCGGAAGAAACAGGCGGAGACGGTGGGCAGCCGCTATGCTGTCATTGATAAACTCTAAGTCGGCATCTTTACTGCCATTTTTATCTTGCCGTGCTCTATCTTGCGGTGGCAATACAGGCAGTCGATCTGTTTCTCTGTGACATGTTTGTCGTGAAGCAGCCTTACATCGGAATATGTCTCTGCCCTGTCTACGTGGCAGAAGTAGCATTTATCCTTGGGCGTCAATCCGTCGCCTTTTGTGACCTCCTGGTGACATGTGCCGCATTTATTGCCGGCATTCAAAGCCGCCTCATGGGAGAAGGTTCTTCCCTTGTAGACGACAGGCTTCGTCGGCGCCGAATGGCATGACAGGCATCTGGACTTGGCCTCATCACGGGCAACGCCTTTGAAATGGCAGAGATAACATACGTTCATCGAAACCTTGAGATGCTCTCCCTGGATGATATCCGAATGGCAGCTTCTGCAGTGCAGTTTTATCCCGCGCTTTATCTCTGTGAGGTGCAGCATGTGATCAAAGCTGACGCCTTTCTTCGTGAACGTCACTTTTGATATGACCAGCCGCTTGTCGTGGCATCCATCCTGAAGACAGTTCTTGTCCGGAACGTTCGCGAAGGGGCGGGGCGTGTCCACAGCGGCCAAAAACATGAACTGTCCCGCAAGGGCCTGCTCAGGGGTGTATTCATGGCACTTCAGGCAGGGCACCATCTTATGCGTCGAGGTTTTCCATTTTTTGTAATAGGGAACTATATAATGACAAGCGGCACAATTCTTGGGATTCTGAAAGCTGATTTCTGTCACATAGAATAAAGCAACTAATGCCAGGATGCAAAAACTGATCAAGATGATGGCTCGTTTCCTGTTCATAAACGGCTCTCCCCCTTGTTCAGTGATGACCACCAGTGTTATCGTTGCAATTTATTACATTACATCGTCTCTGGTCCGCAGATTGTTTTCAAAAATGAGTTCTACCCCAAAATAAACAACAGAAAAACATTATTCCTCAAGGCATTGCAAAGCAAAGCCAAGAATGCCGCGCCGAACATAAATTGCCTGGGTGTTGAGCAATAGGGGAAAAACAATATGTTCACTGTCTACAGAGAATACAGTGAACATCAAAAAAGGTGATGTACACTCATCGAAAATATTCGCGGTTTCGTCAACGTAGAGATTAATTTGAAATCAATGCCGTCTCTTGCTTTCTACCACTAACCGACGACTATTCCGTTATCAAAAAATAAATCAATTCCAAAGTTCGCTTTGACTTTTTCGACGATCCAGTTTTTTGCCTTCCATCTCGTTCTGAATGTCATTGTCTCCCAACCAGTATGCTCAATGAATGATCCCCACATGCGCGCAAGGCCCAGAGCAAAATCATCTTTGGCTATTACGGCGACGACAGCACCCGGAGGTACAATGGCAGCTATCTTCTTACTTTGCGCAACGATTGTTAACATTTCCGACTCTGACATCCTAACGTCATCAATTCCGGTTTCATCAATGAGTCCATATCTCGCCTGTTTTAAACTATCACTAAGCGCGAGAAGTCGCCTGTTAGCGTCAATGAAGTCTTTCCCGTTAATCCTACCCCGGCAGAGATATAATATCCCGACACCATTATGCAGAACTCTCATATCAATTGACATGGGCGCCTCCCCAGCGGTTGTCGTACTGTCCATTTCGACCATGACCAGGTTCAGCATGTTCAGCAATATATCGAGGGATGGAATATATACGTTTATAACGTATATCTAAAGTATATCCTTGAATTTGAGATGAGTCCAGTGGCTGAGGAGCGAACGGCTTACGGCTCTGAGGGATTGCGATTATTCAGCTGTTCCATGATCCGCATGGGACCCAGCATTTGCGCACAGGTCCGGCTTGATTTTATGCAACTCCTGAAGTCTTTGTCTGCGGAGATCCCTCAAGAACTCTGCCCACTAGCCATCCCAGGGTGGACGTGGCAGCGACAATCATAATTCCGGCGAACACGACGCCAGCAAGCATGGAGACAAGTACTATCGCGCGGGACACGATGCTCGGGTCAAGTGGAAGTCCGAAGAATAGACCAGACAGTTTAATTCCTGCTGCACCGCCTATCAGACTGCTGGGAAGAAGACCGAAGATGGCAAAGAGCACCAGTCCTGCACCTGTCCCGATGTATGCTGTTTTTCTTGAAAGAGTGGATAACATTTTTGAGTCCTCCTTTCGTTCTGCCTTACCTGGGGAGTTGCAGATTGCATGCCAACATGTAACTGCTTGAAGTCATGAAAAAAAACTCTTGAGCTGATTTGCAGTTGTGAGAACAGCCGGTTATTGTTGTCAGGAATGCAAATGGACAGGGTTATGATCGCTCGTCAGGTATCATTTCTCTTATCGGGGGGGAATGAACTTCGGTGGCTTACCGCAATCAATTCGGCACGCATGTGATGAATCCTCTAAAATCTTGCATACCGGACAGTTTCAACAGGGAACATGAGGTTTCGGAGATGTGAAATTATTGCGAACTATAGTAGGGGATTTTTGCAGGCCAAATGCACGCTAAAAAACAACGCACGATCATCCACTTTGTTTTAATTCATGGCTTCTCTGGCACTTTTTGAATATTTTCCGGAGCATTATTTTTGGGTGAGTTGACTTTTGGCGACACCTCGTAAACATCCAGTTCTGCCGACGGATATGGTTTCAGGATATTTTGCAGAAGGGCCTTGTCGTGAACATCGGGATCAAGCCACACGTCGTATGCATCAGGAGGCGCTATGACCGGCATTCGATCATGAAGTGGCCGGACTATTTCATTTGCATCGGTGGTAATAATCGTGCTGGTACAGATTTGCTCCCCTTCAGGCGACTTCCAGACGTTATAGAGGCCGACAAATGCAAGGGGATTCCCGGATTTCAGCCGGATGTAAAATGGCCGTTTTTTAGCTCCCTCTTTTTTCCATTCATAGAAACCGTCAGCCACCACCAAGCACCGCTGGCGCTGAAATGCTTCCCTGAAACTGGGCTTCTCCGCAACAGACTCAGCACGCGCATTGATCATCTTATATCCGGCAGTTAACTCTTTTGACCAGGACGGCACGAATCCCCATCGTGACTTTATTAATCGCCTCTCGCCGTCATTCACAACGAGAAGTATATCCTGGCTCGGCGCGATATTGTAGCTCGGCTGATAATCAAAAGTTATCGAGCCAATTCCGAATACCTTCGCTATGATCTCCAGCGTGCTATGGATTTCGAACCGTCCGCACATCTCCTGCCTCTATAATAATTATAATGGAATAAAGCCTCCTTTGGGATCCTAGATTTAATTGACACTCCCCCACAAATCGCGGGTATGCGCGCACCCCCCTCGTTCGACGGGCACACAGACATCGTGTTCGAATATATACCAGTCTTCCAGTTTTCTGTACACAAGCACCAGTTCATAATTCGCTACTGGTGATGAAGCCTCTATTCTAATGATCATTTTTCTCTTTGGATTCCCCGGAGACTTTGTAAATGATCCGACCTCTTCATAGTTCACGGGCACCTCAGCTTGGTAGATAGTCAACACTGCCTCAGGAGATTCTTGCTCGACCATTTTCTTGAGTATCTCGCGAAAAAGTCCGGGGTTATCAATGGATTGTGATACGTGCACAGTTGCAGATTCGGTCATATCGCGACTGTAGATCAAGACCTGCGTTTCAACGTGCCCATCTCGCTTGAAATCAGCATGAGCTTTATGTGCTTCTTGAAGCACAGCTTGTTCTAATACATCTTGCTTCACCAGCATGGCCACACCTTCCTTCCCAAGAAGGATAACACTGATCTACGACAATAGCGTGTCAGTTACCTCGAAATTTTAACTTTGCAGTTGGATCTAATGTCCTGTTATCCCTCTTCACATTTCGACATGCTTTTCGCTCGGTCATGCTCTTATCGCCGGGCTTTGACCTGAGCAGTTGTTTACATTTGTGATAGCGTTACTAACGGGCTAAAATGCATATCGCCGGCTACGATTCTGTTTCTAATGCGGGAGAAATGATCACCTCCTCTTGCTCGGGACGCTCTGGGGCATGGAACCCCGTGCCATTGTCTGACAGAGGAGCTCGAAGCAGAGCTCGTAAACCGCCTCCCCATCTAAGCCCTCGCGCTCGATTATCTCCATGGCGGCATCATGAAAATTGAATTTGCCGCCGCGCTCAATCTGAAGGTCTAACTGCTCATCCACCATCTGTTCATAGGTCTTCTTCATAATCCGCACCCCCTTCTTCTTGCTCAGCGACGATGACAGGTCCGCCTCGCGAGGGCCATCGATTCCCAAGGCCCCGCGAGGTCCCTGCGGTTCGCTTTAGCTCCGGAATGCAGCCACATGCACCACCTGATCGCCATCAAGGGCGGCAAAGCCATTCGAGGCTTGCCCTTCAAACCTGACGTTTATGCCCTTCCCCGTGGAAGGAAATGCCTCAATCTTTAGCTTCCCGATGCCAGCCAGGAACGATGACGCCTCCCGCTTTGGCTCTTCTGCTTCGGCAGACTTCTTGTTCATGAACGCCTGCTCGATCGCGTCCAGAATGTAGGACTTGATACCCTTGGAATAGACCCGCAGGAAAACACCCGGGTTTCCGAAGATATCGCATCCAGCGACCTTGCCGCTTATCAGCACGACGAAGCCCACCTGGTCGGGCTTAAGGCCAAATGCCTCCTCGTAACCTCTGATCCGCTCTTCGTAAGAGGAGTACAGTTCATCCGCCGCGCCGGTGCTGCTCGGTTTGAAAGCGGCATCATTCTTCGAAAAGCTGGCAGCCTTCATGGAAATATCGTTCCACACCGCGCCTTGGTCTGCAACAAATCCCCGGCTGCCCTTGAGGTTCATGGTCACGGACTTAGCCTTGGCAGCCCTGAGCTTGGAGTATACCGGCAGCTCTCCCGCCTCGAAGGATCGGCCCTTGTATGACCAACGCCCATGCTCCACGCAGTTCACGTTTATCACGCTTGTCGTCTTCTTCGCGATGATGATCGTCGTGGTGACCGAGCGGTTCTGCTTGGCGCCCACGAGGATATCGCCGTCCAGGATCAGGACGTCGCTGTCGAGGTCGTTGACGACCTTAAGGTTCGGAACGCTGCCTCCCTCCGTCACCTCGGTGACCGTGAACCTGCCGCTCCTTACCGCCTCGTCAAGGAGCATATAGCCGTTGTGCTGCGGACTGGCCGTGAAGACCGGGAACACCGTCATGTTCTCATAGGACAGAGGCTCTCCAAGGGAAAGCGTGCCCAAATAATCTCCGAACACGTTTGCTTCTGTCTTTGCTCTCTTATTGCTTTTCATAATATCCCCTCCCATTACTTCTGTTAGCATCTACAGTTCGCATGCTAACTGTTAATATTCAGGCAAAAAAAATAGCCCTTTCGTTCACACCTTCTTCGACTCTTTGATCTTTTTCTTCAGCTCCAGAATCTGGTCCCGGATCTCGTTCCCGTACTTCCTTTCTATGTCCCTCCTAACGTACAGGTCCATGCCGTCAACGATCATCTCCTTCCGCCATATCTTCTCGTCCTCTTCCGATTCACGCTTGTAGGACAATGGCATTTGGGCGCTCCGCCAAAGGTTCAAGTCTACGCGACTCGCGGCAGGCTCCGCTTTCCGCTTTGCTTGAGCGCGCATCGTGAGGTTATTTCTTTCCGTTGCAGAATCCTCCCCCATCTCTAGAGCATCCGACACCATCGCCGCTGGTCCGAATGATTTGTCCCTCTTAGAGGCTGCTCTGATGAAGTGGTCGAGGATGATGTCCAGCTCGTCTTCCCCTGCCGGGATCGCGGGCACTCCCGGCATGGGCGCGTGCACGAACTCAATGTCCTCCAGGATGTTTCTGATGACCCGTAAGTTCATCCGCTGTTCATCCTGTAATTTCTTGATGAGAAGAAGTTTGATCCTGTGCTCCTCGTCGTACCGCGCGCTGCTGCCGGCCCCCGTGGGACCGGGAATGATCTTCTCCTGGACGTAGTAATATATGGTCCTCGGCTTGAGGCCCGTCGCTTCCGTCAGCTCGGCGATGGAGTACTCCTTTTTCTTGTCGTCGTAGAACCTGAGCTTGTCGCTGTCCGAAATGACCATAATGTTTATCTTGCTCCGAAGGAGCTTCAATCCTTGATTACGTCCAAATTATATCACATTACATGCGAACTGTCAATATTTAAAATAAATTACAGTAAGTTATTTAAAAATATATGCATTTTACGGCGTTGAGTGATTTCGAACTATATTATTCATTGGGGATCATTAACAAGAAGAGAGTAGCAGGCGTAAAAAAATTCTGAGTTGAAACTTCCTTTATCGTGTGAGTTGCGGAAATACGCGGGCAGCACATGAACAGCGGTCCGTGCATTTCTTTGCCTCCTAGTCGCTCGCCTTCTTTTCATGCACAGACAGCTCGAGTTTCTCAATGTCCGCATGATAGAGCTGCTGAGGGTTGGCCCCTCAGTGTGGCCTTGACGAACCTGCAGGTTAATTTGAACGCGGACTAAGAAGGGTGGCTTTAATGTTTGGTCTTGTCCGTGCATTCACCGATACGGCGTCCGCTCAGCACTCCGGTAGAAACAATGACCGTTCGCCCTGTACCCTTTTCCTTGACGGTTATCTTCCCTTTGTAGCTATCGCCATTATAGGTGATTTCCCCCTGCATCTCAGTCTTCGAACCTCTCTCGACGCATTCAGCGGTCCAAGTCAACTTATTGCCGACCAAGTTCTGACTTTTCACCTTGCATTTGTTCCCTTCTTTTTGCCGCGGGATCATATTGTCCTTGGTGATGCACTGCGTTGTCTTGAGCGGAGGCATAGCCTTTGGCATCCCCTCCATCTTCATTTCCATTGTTGTCTCCCATTCGCCTTCATGCATGTTGACCGCGACCTCGCTCTGAGCGGTGCCTATCGCGCAGATCATAAACGCAACAGCCGCAATATAGGTTTGCACCCTCTTCATAGTCATGACATCTCCTTTGGGGCGGATTGATGTATTTGGGATGTAGTAATTTATAATATAGCAAAAATGAAAAAGGGACCACTTACGGAAACAGATTATTGAGCATACTGTACTAAAATAGTAGCAGGCATGAAATGATACTGTGTTGCACTAGATAAAACTTACAGCAAATACCCGCGTCAGCGACGATATCGCTTTATCGCCAGGTGGCCTGTATCGGTAGTTCAGCAGATTCAGCATCGGTCTGACAACACAAATACCCCCCTTTGGACAGATTACGCCTCGCTCACATTCTTGAAGCTCTTGTACAGAAGCAGATCATAGCAGATCTTGAGACTTCCGCTGGCTAAAAAAGGGAAGCTCATCAACGCCGGAAACGCCAGGAGCAAACCGGTGAGAGCAGGCGATACTGCCGCCCCCAAGGAGCGCGCTATGGTAGTGACACCTGACGCGGCTGACCGCTCGTCTGGTGCAACTACAGCCATGGTATAGGACTGGCGTGTGGGGACGTCCATCTGCGAAATGCTGAAGCGACAGAGAAGGACGACTACCGCAAGGCTCAAATCAGGCATCAAAGGAACGAGGCACAACAACACATTTGACGGGATGTGTGTGAAGACCATGGTATTGATGAGTCCTATGCGTTTAGCGATAGTTGCGGCAAGCAGTGCGGATACCCCGGCTAGAATGTTTGCACCAAAAAAAATACTTCCAATCACCGCAGGGTGTACACCGAATTTTAGATGGAACCAGTAGGCGACCATGCTCTGGATCACGAATCCGCCTGCGAACGCGTCTAGGGCAAACAGCGCGGAAAGCTTCATAACCATATTTCTGGATTTATGCAGGCCGAGGACCAGTCTTTTCGCGGGCAATGTGTCAGCGGCTTCCACGGCAGGAGACAGGAATACGAATATCAGCATGATGGCGATGCCGCACACGGCATACACCAGGATCACTGCTCGATATGATGCTAGTTCAGATAACCCCATGTTTATGAGCGCTCGGGCAACAAAACCGGCAGCGAGTGCACCCGCGGCGGTCGCAAGAGAACCGGCAAGGTTGTACAGGGCGAATGACCTTACCCGTTGCTCGGCGGGAAGAAGCTGGGATAGTGCGGCTTGTTCCAATGACAAAAACGGCCCAATCTCGTTTCCGCTGGGGCTGATGACACCGATAATCGCACCAATCGACAGCAAAATGAAATTTCCGGTCAAGATGAAGACCACGCCAGCAAGAATCATCAGCGAAGCGCCGAGCAGAAGCATCCGTTTCCTTCCCAACCGGTCCGCGGTGGTCGTTATCCAGAGTGAGATCCCCGCATCGCCAAAAAGCGTCAGTGTAAAGAGCAAACCTATCTCAGGGCCAGAAAGACCTACATCATGCAAGTACAGTGCAAGGATGACCGACAGGGCGCCGTAGGCAAATAGCCGCACGCTTCGTGCCGAAAACAAGAGAATGACATCACGCTGCGAACGCGCCATGAGGTATTCCCTTTGAAATCATCTCTTTACAGTACGCGTAGAGTGCGTCGTACACGATCCATTCTGCCTTGATTATGGAGTGGTCATCAGCAAGTCCAAGGTGACGGAAACCTTCAGCAATTGCGTTCAATCCCGGTCCTTCCGGCTGGCCATGTAAGCTGTTGTCCGTATCTGCACCATTCACGATCCTTGCTAGCAGGACGAGAGCAGGATCTTTTCCCAGCCCATACTTATGAACAATCGCATCAAATGAACATTCTTTCCCCTTATGACCAAGCTCTGCATTCGGGACGTCAAATGGTATTGCGCTCAGTCTCGCCGCTTCTGCTTGCACCCGATCAGGAGGAACAAAATAGAATTCTGCGTCCGTGTCCACAAACTTTTTTATGAGCCAAGGGCATGCGACACGGTCAACCTTGACCTTTTCACGGGTTATCCATTTCATGTGCCTCTCCTTTTTTTAAAACGATATCTTCCGCATCAACTTGAAAGATCTGATTCAATGGTCACAGGATCATCTCCTAATTGCATCCTGTATTATGACGACATTCTCAAGACGAGTCTAGACTTTGACCGAGCGTTGTGAACATTGTCGGAAAATCTTTTTTTGGAGGGACGATATTAATTTCCCAATGAACTATTGATTGTTCACAAAAATGGGGCTTTCGCCATTTCTTGATGAAAATCACATCGATTCAGCGCACGTCCTCCGCAGCGTGGGTCAGGCTGTACTTTGTATCATCATTCGTTCAACGCGGCTGCGATGAGGCGTTCGGCCGGAGCTATGTTTGAGCCAAGCTCGTCCGGGAGCCCGTGCCGTTTCAGGATGTATTGCGTGGAATTGAAGCTCACCAGCACTTCGCCGGCCTTCGCCTCCGAGACGAGCGCTTTGAGCGGTAGATCAAGCCCTGAAAGCGGCCGTGCGAGCATGAGTGGCGTCCCAGCCTTCGGGTTGCCGAAAAGGATGAGCGCCATCGGGGGCATTTCCAGCCCTGCAGTCCTCGCCTCTGCCTGCTGATCGATGACGGCGAACACTTTGATGCCGTGAGATTGAAACGCCGTCTTCAGCCGTTCTACTGTCTGCAAGAACGACAGTCCGCTCTTGATTGTGACAATACCAGGGTCATTGGCACCCAGCGAATTTTTTTCAGTCATGGCAACCTCACCTCCACCATTCTTAACGACAGAAAACAAAAGAAAGGCCATTAAGCCTAGAAGTATGAAGCTGGCTCTTCTGATCATATGCTCCTCCCCATGACTTGCCCCCAATGGGATCGTTTAATCGCCTAAAGGAACCTGAACGAGACGAGGTGGGGGGGAGGCGCGGCTAAACACCGTCCCTTGCTCGATCAGGCATCGCACTTGTACTACCCAGCAGGAAACCGGTTCTATTATCACCGCTGCACCTGCACCGGAGCGCCTGGTTCGTCCTCGATCAAGGGTGCAATCACCAGGTAACGGCGCGGACCCCCCTCATTGCCCTGCACAGATCTACGGAGCGGTCCGACCGTGACTACGATCGCGGCTCCGGCCGGATTGGTCATGAACTTCGCCACAGGTTCAAGAGGTCCCGACCCATCTGCGTTGTCGACGAGCGCTAGCAAATACGGCTTCTTCGCTTCGAGGCCGGTGACCGCTGCCTCCAGCAGGTCTACCAGTCCTTGGTTATTCACAGCGACCGTGGTCTCCGCTTTTCCCGTCCCCACTGAGACCAAGGTCAGATGAACTGCTTCACCGGATTTACCGATGGGCGAGAGGTTTTCAGTGCCTTCACCGCTAGGAACCGCGTTAGGGATATAGACCATCCCTTGAGGCGACTGGCCGGAACTAATGGTAGTGACAACCTTGTTGCTCAGGGTGTCGATCGCCGTCACCGCGTCTGCGTTCTCAAGTCCGACGTAGATCCGTGTACCATCGCCCGAGGGCCAGAGCCCATGGGGCAGTTCCCCGGTCTGAATCGTGGCGACGAGCTCCGGATGATCGGTGGTAGTGAAGACCTTGACTTCGTTGAGCCCTCCCACGGTGACATAGGCAAATTGGCCATTGGCATTGCGAACGATATTAACATGGTTGGTGATGGGGCCTGTGTCCAGCACTGCGATGGTGGCGAAGGGCGGTTTTGCGTTGATCACCTGGGTTTTCCCGACGTCTTTGAGCGTAAACCATACCTGTTTGCCGTCCGGAGTGGCCGCGATGTCCGGACAGAAAGGCGAGGCCTGCTTAACCCGGCCAACGATCTTGTGGCTCTTGGTGTCAATCACCACCGTTTCCGGCGTGAAACTCGAACAGACATAACCGTATCTGCCATCGGGTGAGAAGATCGTCATGCCAGGTCCATTGGGCACCTGGATGCGCCGCTTGGGTTGATAGGTTTTGCCGTCGAGCACCTGAACGAAGTCCTCTCCCCGAACCGTGACCCAGACCTCCTTGCCATCAGGCGTAAAAAAAGCCTCATGCGGAGCGCGCCCGACATAGGCGATGTATCTGACGCTATTGGCCTGAGTATCGATGAAAGCTACCGAGTTGGAGCCAACTGAGACCACAATAAGCGTGCGATGATCGGGCGAGAACCCCATGCCGTGGACCAGGAGCTGACCTTTGTAGAGCGGGCTCAAATTGCCAGGGGTTTGATCGCCTAGACGGATTACCCCCAACAGCTTCTCCGCGGCCGGATCGACAACCGAGACAGTGTTCGAGGTCTGGTCCGAGAGATAAACACGATCATGCGAAGAGATCGGGATGTCCGGCGCGCTCGCTGGACCGGGCACCTGGCCGGCATTGGCAACTGCGGCCAAAAGCAGGGCGATGGTAAGTGTGATCAATTTTTGTTTGAAGTTAAAAGACATGATGCACCTCCTCGGGTGGGCCAACGTCCCTTTACCTGGTCGTAAGCTGTTTCAGACGCATGCGCATCACATCGATTTCCTGCTCTTGGGTCACGATGATTTCCTGGGCGAGTCGCCGCATGGCAGGATCTGTGCCGTAAAGCAGCTCCGCCTTGGCCATATCAACGGCCCCTTGGTGGTGCGGAATCATCATGGCGGCGAAATCACGGTCGGGGTCGCCAGTCATGTTGGCGTTTTCCATCCCGCGGTCCATCGATGTCATGGCCTCGTCCATAAGCTGTTGGAAGGTTTTCCCGGTGCTTGATCCAAACGAATTCGCGGAAGAGCCTCCTACGGTCAAGACAACTACCAGGGATATCGCTGCCATTATCAGCACGCACAACCATAAGTGCACCGAACCTATGCGCTGCACCTTCTTGAACATGGCTCACCCCCTGCACCAATTTAAAAAAAGCTCTCTTTCAGATGAATGTCAATTCCACTTAAGTATGAGAACACGCAAGGGCATGGGGGTAATCGTCTTAATGCTCGCCACAAGTATGCCGTCATTATGACGCATGAATATGTTAATTTATTTCATCAAACGAAGGACATCAAAAATGTGCATTCTTTGTCTGCAGTTATTCAGGTATCCTCGCAATTTTCAATTTCAAATATTGTGTGTTGCAGAGAGTTAGAACCGCAGCAACTTCAGGAAGGGGTTTTTCTCGGGTTACGACGTCAAACTTTGATTTTGGTAAATCCAGGCCGCAAGTAATTTCTGGTTGTTCCTCTTATATGTTCATTTTATTTCAATCCTGTTTCTTCCTTTGCGCTTGGCTTCATACATGGCAATGTCTGCTGCGTTGACCAATTTCTCGGCTGTGTCAATGTCGGGTGCGGATACGTCGGCGATTCCAATGCTGACGGTCACTTTTTTGCCGCCTAAACCCGCAAAGGTATGATCGAGCAAAGAATGTAGGATCTTCTGTGCTGGTATTACGGCGTTCATTTTATTTGTAAAGGGGGTCAATACTACAAATTCCTCACCGCCCCAACGGCATGCGGTATCGACGTCCCTAATGCTCTGCTGAATGATCAATGATACGTCTTTGATGACGACGTCTCCCACGGCATGGCCATAGTTGTCATTTACGACCTTGAAGTTATCGATGTCGATCATCATGCAGCTTAATGACACAGAGTATCTGGTCGCTTTCTTGAATTCCAGGTCGAGCAGTGGCTCGAACCGCCTTCTGTTGAAGAGTCCCGTCATTGGGTCTGTAATGGACATGATCTCGACTCTGGTGAGCATCTCCTTCAGTTCCTGATTCGCATGCTTTAACTCGTCCCGGAGAGTCTTGGTCCTTAGCGCCGCGTATACTCGCGCGTTCAGCTCTATTTCTTCGTACGGTTTCGGCAGATAGTCATCAGCGCCGGATTCCAATCCCTGGACTTTGTCCATTGTTGTGCTCTTGGCGGTAATCATTATGATCGGTATTCCTTTGGTCTCCTGGTTAAGTTTGAACCACCGGCAAATCTGGCTCCCGTCCATGTCCGGCAATACACGATCCAGCAGTACGACATCGATGGCTTGGGCCGTCGCGACTTTGAATACTGACATCCCATCTTGGGCCCAGGTCACATTATATCCGCATTTCTCAAGGAACTTTTTTGTTTCTGCCCCCTGAGTCTTGCTGTCTTCAACTAAGAGGATGTTTGCTTTTGTCATGAGTTCTCTCCTGGTCACCTGTCTCTTTCAAGTGCATCTCGCACCTTCGCGGACAGGACGCTCATGGAAAACGGTTTCTGCATGAAGTGAACGTCTTCTTCCAGCGCCCCGCGTTTGGAGATGATCCTGGCCGTATAGCCGGACATGAACAGGCTCCTGAGGTCAGGGTAAAGGGAAAGCAGCCGTTTAGCGAGGTCCCAACCGTTCATCTCGGGCATGATAACGTCGGTCATGAGCAATTGAATCTCGCCGGCATACTCCTCGGCAAGGCGGATCGCCTCACCGGGAGTCCTCGCAGCGAGCACTGTATATCCCAGTTCCTCGAGCAGGTCTTTGCTTAGGTCGAGGATCATCGGTTCATCCTCGACCAGCAGAATCGTCTCTGTGCCGCCCTCTGGCGCCTGTGCTTGTTCCTCCGTGACGGCCGGCACGTTCTTGATCGCGTAACAGGGCAAGTAGATCTTGAATATCGTCCCTTTGCCTGGCTCGCTGTAAACGTTAATGAACCCGGAGTTCTGCTTGACGATGCCATACACGGTCGCGAGACCCAGACCGGTGCCCTGGCCCACGCCCTTGGTGGTGAAAAAGGGTTCGTAGAGGTGAGCGAGAATCTCACGGTCCATGCCGCAGCCGTCGTCGCTCACTGCCAGCATAACAAACCTGCCTGGCACGAATCCGGGGTGCCCGGCGCAGTAAACTTCGTCCAGCGCGACGTTTTCGGTCTCTATTGTAACCTTGCCTTTGTCGGTGATGGCGTCACGGGCATTGAGCAAAAGGTTTGCCATAATCTGGTCGACCTGAACGGGGTCGATTTTGACAGTCCATAGGCCGCCGCCAGGCAGCCAAGCCACATCGATATCCTCACCGATCAGACAATGGAGCATCTTCAGCATCCCTTCCACGGTTTCGTTCAAATCGAGTACCTTGGGCGCAATGGTCTGCCTGCGAGCGAAGGCCAGAAGCTGGCGTGTGAGATCGGCGGACCGCTGCGCGGCTATTCGGATTTTCCGGAGGTCAGCTTGCAGGGGCGAGGTCTTGTCAAGCTTATGCAGGGCCAATTCTGCATGACCGAGGATCGCGCTCAGCATGTTGTTGAAGTCATGTGCCACGCCGCCAGCCAGACGACCGACGGACTCCATCTTCTGCGCTTGTGTCAACTGGGCTTGCAGCTTTTCCCTCTCCTCCTCTGCTCGTTTATTCTCAGTGATGTCCCGGACAGCTCCGATGGTGCGTACCGGATGGCGGGCACCGCCCTCGCCGTCGAAGAAGGTCTGCGATCGCGTGGTCAGGCACCGGATGGCGCCGTCGCGGCGTATGATCCGATGCTCGACATCAAATAAACCATCACCTGACGGGTCGTGGGCACGCCGAACAGCCAGTGCTATTCTCTCCCTGTCCTCAGGATAGACTCGATCGAGAAACGCCTGCAGGGTAACGATCTCATGTGGCCCCCAACCATAGATTTCCCGCTGCTGAGGCGACCAGTAAATGGTGTCAGTGATATGGTCGTGATCGTATATTCCGATCTGGGAAACACGGACAGCCTGCCGCAACCTCTCCTCACTTCCGCGCATCGCTTGTTCAGCCTCTCTGCGTTCCGTGATATCCCGGAACACTCCCTGGAGGACTTTTTTTCTCTTGATGGTGACCAGCTGCGCCAGGACCTCCACTGGCACTTCTGTTCCATCGGGACGGAGAACCACCATTTCAGAAGGATGTAATCCCTTTTGTTCCATCGCTTCGGTGACATGCTGGTTAAATATCGTGCGAGAGTATGATTCCCTGTGCGATGGATGTATTTTAGACTGATGGAGTCCAACGATTTTTTCATATGGCCGTGCCAGGAGCCGACATGCCGCCGGATTTGCATCAAGGATGATCCCTGATTCCGGATCAGCAAGAAAAATGGCGTCCGGTGAGCCCTCGAAGAGGGCCCGATACTGGGCTTCGCTTTCGCGCAGGGCTTCCTCGATCTGCTTGCGCTCGGTTATTTTCTCGTTTATCTGCCTGCTCAACTTTTTCAGTTTCCTGGTCACTATCATTGCTTTCCCGCTCCGACTTTCTCAGGTTTCCTATGGCACGACCCCTGCTTCCTCCCCGGTGCATAAGATCTCGTATGCTGGCTGTACAAAACCTGCAAGTGTCAATGCCATCTATCGATTCACGGGCATTTTATGTAAAGGTGCCTAGTATTTGATATTTTTGGGAATCTCATCTAGGCCCCTATCAGTATTTTATCGTCACATTTCCAGCATAACTTGAGGGAATTAATTGGGTTATATGTGGGTAGGCGAGCATGACTTCTGAACGATATCCCGGGAATTTTTTTCAACCAATATTATTGTTTGTACGGAATATTATTGGTATGACCACGACCTACACGTATGCACCGGCTGCCTATTAAAGGACACTGCAGATTAGCCGGTATAAACGATTTCATAGCAGTACAGGACTACATGATCAACGGGGTGCAGGGAGGCATTAACGTTGGCTGTGCATGCTTGTTCGTTGCGGAAACTCTGGGTATGCACCGGACATCGGGCAGGTTTGCGATGTCGCTGAAGGGCAGCTGTGATGCGATTTCTTGGTTGAATTCTTACACCAATTGGTGCTGCTCATGTATCCACATGTCTAATTTATCCTGCGCCATCGGACGCGCAATGAGGAAGCCTTGACAATAGCCGCAGTCCAGTTCCTTGATATTGGATAACTGATGCTCCATCTCCACTCCTTCGGCTATTACGTCAACGTGCAGGTTTTTGGCAAGGGAAATAATGGAGGTGATGATCTCCTTATTTGCCCCTTCGGCGGTAAGCTTGCTGATGAAGCTTCGGTCGATCTTGAGCGCGTTCACCGGG
>DASPSR010000063.1:0-77981 GCA_035623825.1 Nitrospirota bacterium | reverse complement strand
GGGCAGGTGCGTCATCTGTTTGAGCACCGGCACCGCCGAGAGATCGAGCGTGTTCCTGGTCGCGGTCTCGTACGTACGGATGCCCCGCTCGCACAGGATCACCGCATGGTTCCCGCCCGACATGATGTATTCCGCCGACATGAGCCATTCCTTGATCGTGGCCGAGATACCGCGTTTCAGCAGAACCGGCTTTTTGCAGAGCCCCACTTCTTTGAGCAGCCGGAAATTCTGCATGTTTCGGGCGCCTATCTGGAGGACATCGGCATATTTGGCGATCATCTCGATGTCCCGGGGGTCCATGACCTCGGTCACGACGGGAAGCCCCGTGCGATCCCGGGCTTCGGCCAGATACTTGAGCCCTTCCTCCTCGAGCCCCTGGAAGGCATAGGGAGACGTCCGGGGTTTGAAAGCTCCGCCACGGATAAAATTGGCCCCGGCGTTCTTGACCTCTTTTGCTATTTCGACGAGCAGCGTCTTGTTTTCCACCGCGCACGGCCCGGCCATGACCGCGATTCTCACGTCGCCGATCTGCTCCTTGCCGACGCTGATGACCGTTCCCTCTTTTCTGAACTCACGGCTCGCCAGTTTGTAGGGCTTCAGGATCGGGAGCACTTTTTCAACGCCGGGAATGGCCTCGAGCGGAACGCTCTGGAGGATGGTCTCGTCTCCGATCGCGCCGATGACCGTCCTCTCGGTGCCCTTCGATACGTGGGCCTGCAGCCCCAGATCCTTGATCTTTTTTATGATGTGATCGACTTGTTCTGCCGTCGCGTCAGGTCTTACAACGATGATCATGGTTTCCCTTTCTCATAAATCAATTTACCCTGGATTGATTCAACACGGTACGCAGGGCAGACGGTCAGCAAGGAGCGTTCCCTATTGAGCGCTGCGCGGGATCTCTGCGGTCCCCGCCCTCCGCGCTGTGCCCTTTTCCCTCTGCGCGCCACCAGCGGTGAAAAATCAAGGATGCATGATCTTCTCGAGCTCGCTGACGAAGCGCTTGTTCTCCTCGGGCAGTCCGATCGTTACCCGGAGTTTTTTCCCGCCCATGGGTCGGATTATCACGCCCGTCTTGAGGAGGGTGTTGTACAGCTCCCTGCCGTCCGATGGGGCCTCAAACATGATGAAGTTCGCTTCCGTCGGGAGGTAAGAGATGCCAAGCCGGTCGAATGCCTGATACAAGAACTGCTTGCCTTCGCTGTTGATCGCGATCGACCTCTCCACATGCTTGCGGTCTGCAAGGGCCGCCAGGGCGCCGATCTGTCCCAGGGAATTGGTATTGAACGGCTGCCTCACCTTATTCATCAGTTCCACGATCTCCGGCCTCGTGATGCCGTAGCCGATGCGCAGTCCGGCAAGCCCGTAGATCTTCGAAAACGTCCTGAGCGCGAGGACGTTCTTGGCCGCCTTGAGATAGTCCAGAGCATCGGGATAGTCGGCCCGCGTGACATACTCATAATATGCCTCATCCACGGCCACGATCACGTTGTCAGGAACACGTTCCATGAGACGATCCATCTCAGCCGACCTGTTCATCGTGCCTGTCGGATTGTTCGGGTTCGCGATGAATATGATCTTCGTCTTCTCCGTGATCCTGTCAGCCATTGCATCGAGATCGTGCCGGTTGTCTTTGAGCGGCACGACGACGTTGGAACCGCCCGCGGCCTGGGTGATCATCCTGTACACGACGAACGACGGATCAGCCGAGATCACCTCGTCTCCGGGCTGGATAAAGGTGCGAACGGCCAGTTCGATGAGTTCGTTCGAACCGTTGCCCAGAATGATCTGGGAAATGTCCACATCGTATTTCTTTGCGAGCGCCTGGGAAAGATAGAATCCGCTGCCGTCGGGATAACGGTTCAGTCCCGCAAGCGCCCTCTTGATCGCCACGACGGCCTTGGGCGACGGGCCGAGCGGGTTCTCATTGGAGGCAAGCTTGATGCTTCCGCTGATCCCCAACTCCCGCTCGAGCTCCTCGATTGGCTTTCCCGGCGTGTAGGGTGTGATGTTTTTTATGTTCTCCGTGACCGTGATCATCTCTCCCTCTGTGACTATCCGCTGTCTTCTTTCAGCGCAGGCTCAAGGCCTGCGGCTGCATTCGTCCGTCCCTTTACTTTCCCTCTCCTGTCCCCGATCCCCTTTAACTGCTACCCGCTCCTCGGATAGGATCCCAGCACCTTGAGGAACAGGCAGTCCTTTTTCAGCTTTTCGATGGCATTCGCCACCTTCTCTTCTTCGATGTGACCTACCATGTCGAGGAAAAAAACATAGTCCCAGACCTTCCTGCCCGAAGGCCTGGCGTCCAGTCTCGTCAGGTTGATCCCCCCTTCGGCAAACGGCGCAAGCATGGCATAGAGCGCACCCACCTTGTCCTTGATGGAGAACATGATCGATGTCTTGTCCCTTCCTGTCTTGCGGGGGGATTTGGCGGCAATGACAAGGAATCGGGTATAGTTGTTCGTGTTGTCCTGGATATTCTTCCCCACGATCTGCAGTCCATAGAGCACAGCGGCCATCTCGCTTGCGATGGCGCCGGCCGCAGGATCATCGGCGGCCATCTCCGCGGCCTTGGCCGTGCTTGGGGCGTTCAGGACCGGCATCCCGGCCATGTTCTTTTCCAGCCACTCACGGCATTGTCCCGGCACCTGCGGGTGGGTAAAGATCCTCGCAATGTCCCCTATCTTCCCTGACTTGTTCATGAGGTTCTGGGAGACCTCGAGCATGATCTCTGCGTAGATCTTCAGGTCCGAGTCGATGAACATATCGAGGGTGTAGTTCACGACGCCCTCAGTGGAGTTCTCCACCGGCACGACGCCGAAGTCGGCCCTGCCGCGGTCGACCTCGCTAAAGACGTCCTTGATGGTCTCCACGGGAAGGTACTGCGCCGCGAGGCCGAACTGCTGCATGCCCGCCATGTGCGTGAATGTGGCGCGCGGCCCGAGGTAGGACACCCGGAGTGGCCGTTCCAGCGAAAGGGAAGATGAGAGGATCTCGCGGTAGACCGCTTTCAGCGCATCCGGGGGGAACGGCCCTTTGTTGCGTGACTGCAGCCGCTCCAGGATCTGCCGTTCCCTGGCTGGTGCATGGAAATCGATTTTTTCCGATTTCTTGATATCGCCGACTTCGATGACGATCCGGGCGCGCTCGTTCAGCAGGTCCACGATCTTGTCATCGAGCTCATCTATCATCTTCCGCAGTTCTTGAATTTTTGGCGTGGACATAAATTACAACCTGTCGGCAGGGATTTGTAATTATAGTTTATTTTTTAAGGAGTTGCAAGGACTTTTTAGCCGTAAACGGCCACTGATTAATATATTTACTTTTCCCGGAGCTTGGTGAATAATGCGATATGAAGAACGGGAGAACGGGACCGTGGATCAATCGTACATGCACGACATAAAGTTCAACTGCGACGTATCGGATGCCAAGTACTGGGGCTTCTACTCGGTATGCGGCCTGTTAATGCGATACAGGGATCTGTACCGCTCGGAAATGGGCCTTCAGCCATGGGCGGACATCAAGCGCGAAGACATCGCGGAATGGATCACGAAAAAGGAATCACAGTGGCCTGAACTGGAACAGAAAGACTTGCGCGACCTCACCATCGACGGGAAGAAATACCATCCTTTCGACCTCGCGGAAATAAATCACAGACTCAGGGAAGAGGGGCTCATTTATGGCGCAGGATACGGCATGTACATGAAGCCTTCCTTCTTCCTTGCGGAGCTCCGCGCGACCCGCGAGATTTCCGGGCTCACCGTGCACACGTCGGGAAAAGAATACGTGAGGGACCTCTTCACGTCAGCCGCGATGCTCCAGGGGAAAAGCATTTTCCTGCGGCTCGAACCCCTCACCATGCTTCTCATGTACAAGTTCTCGGAGCTGCATACCCGGCGCGTTTCCGCTCTTGAGGACGCTTTCGCGCAGTACGGTTTTCATCACCGGCAGATCATCGACAGCGCCTTCTCAAAAAGACTGGAACTTATGGCGGAACGCTACGCCTCTGTCCTTCTCAGCCATGAGCTGGCAGAAGCGATGGAGGACATCCCGGAATGGAAGGATATCCTTTCTTCACTCGCCGGGGACCGGAGGGCGGAGCATTACATCAGGGCAGTCAAAGACCTGATCGCTGATACGTCCTCTCACGGCCCGTACAAGCAGATCATCGACACAAAGGACCGGGGAGCCCTCAGCCTCTCGATCGCGCTCACGGAAGGGTTCCGGAGGGTCCTCTATCCGGAGATGAAGAACGCCCATGAAGAATTTCTCGGCAGTGAGAACTGGAGCCTGATAGAAGAGGCCCGTCGAAGCGGCTATGCTCGGTTTCTCTCTAAAAGGAACGCAGTCGTCGATCTGTTTAAAACGAGCCGTGACATCGAGGATTTCAAGCTGAAGCTAAAGGATGTTATACAGGCAGCTGCTTAGCCGGACGCCGCTAAGACGCCGTTTCTCCCGTTAAATAGTTCCTTCTCCAGCCGATCTATCCTGAAATACTGAAGCATCTCGATGAACCTCGGGCTGTGGAGGGGGTCATCGACCATGCCGAAGAGATGGCTATCGCAGGAGCAGTCCGATGAGCCGAAACCCGGGATGGTCCAGTGCGATATGCCTTCAAGCGCAAAAGCCAGATCGCATTCGAGGCTTGCACTCGTCCGCACCGGAAGAGCCGCGCAAAAATCAGCGTATTCCCGGAGATAATCGATGTGCCAGAAAAGTTTTTTTCTCCTTCTCCTATGCCGCGCTATCCTTTGCGTAAGATTTTTCTTCGCTGAACCCGCGTAGAGATAGAATCCCTTTTCGAACCTGACCGCGCCGAGGCCTCCGATCTTAAGCTTCCTGTCCCTCATCAACCGCATGATGATGATGTAACTTCCGCTGTCACGCGCTTCCCTTTCGATGAGCTTCCAGGGGATCGTGAGTTCCCGCACCCTGCTGCCGAGGAGCAGGTCCTTCTTCCATACGACGGAGACGGCCCTGACGGAAATATCATCCCTCACGGACATAAGGGTGCGGGCGAATTCCAGGTCCGTATGGTAATCGGGCATGAAGTGGTCCGGGAACGGCGCGTGGACAAGAAAGAGGACGCCGGCGTCCATCCCTCTCCGTGACAGGGACGCAAGCTCAATGAGGTGCTTCTTTCCCCGGTCCGTAATGGCGTCCGGGAACATTGCAATGCGCCTGCCGAAGAGGGTACAGGACTTGACCTCCAGCACCATGTCCCTGCCCCCTTTCAGGAGAAGGAAGTCAAACCTGCTGTTCCCCATCTTATGCTCAGCCTTGACGATAACAGCGCCATCAAGACCCGGGATCCGATTGTGCTCGATCAAATAACGGGCAACGGCATTATTCATGTGAGTGTGGAGCAGGATCGGGCAGCCATATCTCTCAACAGCCACAACCATGTATTCGATTCTTCTCTGGGAGAGGAGAGGCTGTTTGACCAGGTAAATTTTTTTCCCCGGGAGGAGTAATTCCTGGAGTTTGCCGGGATTCGGGAGGTATGCCCTCACTGGCCTGCCCCTTGTGGTGCACTCCACAATGAAGCGGTTCGGCCTCGCCCTGAAAACTGCAGAAATGATGTTTTGGAAAAACTTCATATATTCATACTACCTGAATAGATCGCGCTTGTCATCAGCAGCACAATGACAGTGACCAGCCGGCATCAGATACGCTCTCATGGACACATATCAAACCTTTGAAGCGGGGACTTTGGGGCTCGGGAAAGGGTGTCATGGTATGACGCGAGATGACAGGTGAGACCACGCCGTCGCCTTCTAGAAAAAGAGAGGGAACGTCTTTTCAAGGGTTCCGGGTATCGATTTTCTCCATGACGGCGATCAGCTTTTTCCAGTCGTAGGTCTGAAGGTTCATGACCTGTGCGCGGATCAGTTTTATCGCAGCCGCTTCCCCGCCGGCCTGGTCCTTGATGTTGTAGAACGGCAGCAGAGCGGCAAAGGCCCTGTCACTATATTCCGGGATCGGATCTAGCACGTCATGCCGCCTCGTGTAGTACGGGTCTTCACCCGGCAAACAAGGCGCACGGAACACGTTAAACCACCTGCACGAAGCCGGGCGAACGGCATGGATAGAACACGAGCTGTCTATAAGGAACGGGCACGGGGAACCCGGCGCATGAACTGCAAGCTGTACTTTCAGGATCTCACGCAGAGCGCGGTCCGTTTTTTCAGAAACGAACCAGTAGAGCCCCACCAGTTCATGGGGATATAGCGGAATGTCCTTCTGACGGCAGCAGACATCACACCCGTTGCTGCACGCCAGTTTTACCTTCTGCCTTTTCTCTGCCTGCCTGACTGCAACGGCGACGCCGGTGTCCACGATTGCATAGGCATCCAGCAGCATCGGAAGCCACGGCAGGCGTTTTTCATCGTCGGGGAAATGCACGCGCGCGGAAAGACCACGGCTCTTTTTCTTCACGGATTTATTCACGGCAACCCTTTCATCAGGACGACGTCACCCATGGATTAAGCGCATCGCAACCCACAATAGCATAGCTGCCCGGCAAAGACAACAACCCCATGATCGATGCAGTATTTCTCCACATCCGCATATGTGATTTCTTGCCAACTTTGTCTATTTTCAATAAATTTATTAGTACCTTAGAGGTATCATTGCCTTGGCAAGGCACGCCGGGCGCGTCCATAGGTTATCGCTTATGAGCAGTTCTGTCGCTCACGAACAGCCCAAATATGCCTGTGATATACTATAACTAAAAGGAGATCAGGATGAACCAAACCATTGTGCTCATCGGTGTGGTTACCTTTATTATTTATGCGGCATTTCACATATTCTATATCATAGGGCTATTGCGAACAAACTATACGCTCCGCGCATTCTTAAAGAACACGGAAGGCAACCTGAACGCAACTTTGACGGAACTCAAGGGGACGCTTGAAAACATGAAAAAAATTACCGCGAATGTCGGAGGAATAACGCAAGACGTACGAACCATCACCGATACGGTCATGATTCTGGAGAAAGGGGTTCAGGCCCTTTACGGGAAGGTGAAGGATGAAGTTGCTCCCGTCGCCGGGGCAAATATCGCCGGTCTGAAGGCCGGGATAACGACGGGGGTAGCCACCTTGGTTCGTAGTCTGCAGGAAAGGAGGGGTGATGATGATGAAAGAAGGAGTTGAAAAAGAAGTGATTATAAAGCATGAAAGATCAATATTATTCCCGTTCCTGGTGGGTGGTGTAGTTGGGGCCGTAATCGGCCTCCTGTTGGCGCCGAAATCCGGCAAAGAGATGAGGAAGGATATCAAGGATTTCGCATCACAGACGAAAGATACGCTTTCCACAACATTTGACAAGGGCAAAACATTGTACGAGGAAGGCAAGGATGCCGTCATAGGCGCTATTGATGCAGGCAAGGAAGCATTTCTGAAGGAGCGGGATAGGCATCGTCATGCAGCATAGCAGTATGGACGATGCCAGTTGCGGGGGCGCATTTACCGAAAAGGTAGGCCTCCGCTTTTTTTTGCCCGGAGCAGCCGATCTGTAGATCCCTTTCTCATCACAAAAAGCCAGGAGCGAAAGCATCACATCCGCACAAAACCCCTCTTTAAGAGATCATCGCAGATGACCCTGTCCCTTACCCCGAGAGAAAAGTCGCATGGATTTTCGATGCTCGATTCTCGCTCTGCTTGTTCGCATACAACGCGCTCGAGATATTGACTGCACAGCCTGCGATTGACTCCTCTGCCCCCTTCGGGGTATTATGATGTCTTAGTGTGGTGACACGTTTTCGTTTCGGGGGTCCCGACCATAATGAAAAGGACGCAGATTCATGCCAGCCATCCCCTGCGAAAGCTGTTCCGCAGGGCTCTTGATTTCGGATTCCGGATGAACCCGCCGGAAAAGCCCAACATCAACGATTATATTGAGGAACAGATTCTCTGCGAATTCATCCATACGGACAGCCTTTACAAGATCAGGGACGCCGGAGGCAAGAGCCTCGAGGATATCGCCGATATGCTCTCTGAAGGCGACGTGCGGCTCAATGCGCAGAGCTTCCCACGGGAATTTCAGGTCCATAAGCATATCGGAGACTACACGCTCTTCATGCTCGGCATGTTCCCCTCCGCGCTTATCGGGAGAAAAGGCAAGGAGTTCATTCTCGGCAGGCTCGTCATCCCTGACTCCAGCCTCTCCGATCACTATATGCTCCAGGGGCAGCGGTCTTATGGCCTGGCTTCGGAATTTACAGGGAAAGAGCTCTTCCGGGAGCTCTCGAAAAATTTCCTCCTTTACAGGAATGTGCTCGATCTTGTGAGGATGTTCCTTGAGTACTCGCAGAGCAGGGAATATCTTAGCGCAAAGCAGATCATCGGCGCAACCGAATGATTGCCCGCACATCGTGCATGCGTTGAAGTCTCCTCATCATGAAATTCGGCGCACCGGGAACCATTCTTTTTTTGAGACTCTTCCTTCGCAGTATGCTATAATCCCGCCTCGTTATGGTCCTCCACTCATCGATCATATGTCTAAGCGCCTTTCTGCTCTTCCAGGTCCAGCCGATGATCGCAAAGATGATACTTCCGTGGTTCGGAGGATCGGCCGCAGTCTGGATCACAGCGATGCTCTTTTTCCAGACGGCACTGCTCGGCGGGTACCTGTATGCCCACTGGTCCATTCGCTCCCTTAAGCCAAAAACGCAGGCCGTGGTGCATACGCTCCTGCTCGGAACGAGCCTCCTGCTGCTGCCGATAACGCCCGCACTTTCGTGGAAACCCTCCGGAGGAGATGATCCGATCCTGCGCATCCTCGGCCTCCTGACTGTTTCCGTGGGCCTTCCGTTCTTCCTGCTCTCGACCACGAGTCCTCTCATCCAGACATGGCACGCTCGAATTCATAGATCGTCGCTGCCGTACCGCCTCTTCGGGCTGTCGAACCTCGCCTCGCTCCTCGGGCTACTGGCTTATCCCGTTCTCGTGGAGCCGAACGCCACGCTCCGCCAGCAATCGCTGTGCTGGTCCGCATCCTATGCGGCCTTTGTCGTTCTCGCTGCTGTCGCAGCGTTCATGAGCTGTCGAGGTCCTGTGATCGACTCCTGCATAAAGAACGAAGAAACATCGCAGGATGCTGCAAGCTGCCGGCCTCCCCGGGTGCGCGAGCAGATCCTCTGGCTGGTCCTCGCTGCCTGCAGTTCCACACTTCTTCTTTCGGTGACCAATCACCTGACCCAGAACGTGGCGTCGATCCCCTTTCTCTGGGTGGTGCCGCTGAGCCTGTATCTGCTGACGTTCGTCCTCTGCTTTGATTATGAGCGGCTCTATCATCGAAAGGCATTCACCTGGCTCATGGTTCTGGCCCTCGGCGGCATGGCCTACGGACTCAATCACTGGAACTCCCAAACAAATCTCAGGCTCGTCATCCCCGCCTTCTCAGCCGGTTTGTTCATCTGCTGCATGTTCTGCCACGGCGAGCTCATGATGCGTAAACCCGCACCCAGGCACCTGACTTCGTTCTACCTCATGCTCGCCATCGGAGGCGCAATCGGAGGCGTGCTTGTGGGTCTGGTTGCACCGAACGCTCTGCCGGGATACTTCGATCTCCCCATCGCGATCATGGCCTGCGCGATCCTGATGCTCTCTGTGATCGACTACCGGACATGGCGGGTCGCCGTCAGTCTTGCCGTGGCCATATACGTCGTCTGGTCGGCCGGGCATTACATTTCTTCTTATGCGCAATCGGCCCGGGTGATGCTGCGGAACTTTTACGGAGGCCTGCGGGTCAATGAATATGATGCAGGCACAGAGGACGAGACCAGGATGCTCGTCCACGGGACAGTCGACCATGGGGTGCAGTTCACGGAGCCAAAGCGCCAGGGATTGCCCATCACCTATTATGGCCGTAAGTCAGGCGTTGGCCTTGCCTTTAAGTCCCTGAGGCACTCTTCTCTTCGCGTGGGGATAATCGGCCTCGGCGCAGGCTCATTGGCCGCCTACGCACAGCCCGGCGATGTCTTCCGCTTTTATGAGATCAATCCGCTTGTGGAAAGGCTGGCGTACAGTGAATTCACCTATCTCGCGAATTGTCGCGGGGTCGCGCAGATCGTACTGGGTGATGGCCGGCTTTCGCTTGAGCAGGAACCAAAACAGCATTTCGATCTGTTCGTGGTTGACGCCTTCTCAGGAGACTCCATTCCCGTGCATCTGTTCACACTGCAGGCGCTGGAGCTCTACTTACGCCATCTCAAGCCCGACGGCATCCTTGCGCTCCACATTACCAACAAGCACCTGGACCTCGCGCCGGTCTTAGAAACCTTGCGCCGCGCAATGGGAAAGTATGCGGTTCTGATCACGAATGACAGTGACGATGAACACAAGATCTACAGGGCCGTATGGGCGCTTGTCTCGACAAAACCGATCGCTTCTTCGACAATAGAGCGAGTAGGCGCGCGACTTCCCTTCAGGAAGGAACTCCGCGTATGGACCGATGACTATAATAATCTGTTTCAGATACTGAAATAGAGTAATGCTGCTGCTCCACTAGCAGAAGCATTCGTATTATTTTATGTTCACCGACGGACCGGTCCAAAACACGAAGGGAATCGGGTTGTCCCGCTCGAAATGGGTTTCTCTTCTGCTAATGTGACGAAATGTTTGGAGGGGATGTTATAACCACGGAGCGTGCGGGGATGACTGCTTCCGAAGGGAGACTCACCCCCGCCCTGAAGGGCGGGGGGTCTTAAGCACAGCGTATCAAGCTGTGTGGGCCCTTTTATAAGGGCCTCTGTGAATGAAGGTGGCCTGCGGTCTCCTTCAAGCTTCTTCGATGAGCCGCGTATCAGTCGAGCGGCAGATCGTGGGCATTACCACGGTCAGACGAAAACCTGCTTCATAAGATGTACCCTGGGTCTTGAGTTACACAAGGCCGGAATTAATCTTGTGCCCTTGGCAGACGCTTCAGGCTTCCCCCTCTGATACTGTGGGGGCTTGCACACCGCATCTCGCATACCGGACATCTTTATTAATATTGCCTCTGCCCCAAAGCCCAGGGTCACCTACCTTTTCTTTAGCCTGATATCTGGTGAAATAACCAGATGCCGTTAAAATTTCTTAAGTGTTCCCCCCCGAAATACCACCCGCTTAAATGAACTCATGTCCAGCTTACTTTTTATCCACACCCTATGCGCTTAAACGCATAATGTCCTTTATTATGTAACAGAGTCGTATAACATACTGATAATATAAGTAAAAAAGTAATCATCGTCTGGGCTGGCAAAGTCATACGGAACCGGGATTCCAGCAGCAATGATGGCCTTTATATATTCTTCGTGCATATTCATATGTTAACCCACTACTTAAGTATAAGCAATGTATATGCCAGAAAAATAATAGAACAATAGTTTTATATTTTTAAAAAACAGTAATCAGGTTATGATGCAGATCATAGCAGTCATTACCCTACCATAATAATATTTGCGATAAGATCATAATATTCCCCGAGCGAACAAAAACCATGTTAGGGAGGCCACGATGAAAGAGCTGAATGTCACAACGATCATCCCCAGGGAGCGGCACTCGCTCATATTCAAGACCTTTGAAGATCTGCGGAGCGGAGAGGCCTTCGTTCTGATCAACGACCACGATCCGAAACCGCTTTACTATCAGTTTTTGCATGAGCGTGAAGGTCTTTTCGAATGGGAATATCTCGAGCAGGGTCCGGCATTCTGGAAGGTTAAGATCTCGAAGAAATGAAACGGTACGAATGATTCCCGTCGACCCGCACGGAGCTCCGATAAAAGTCGCTATGCAGACTTTGCCGCCGACGGCAGATTGTTTAAATGAAAAAACCTTCAGCAGTTCTGTTCGCTCCTTACTGTTGACCATGAATTGGCATCCGGAGCGTCGTTCCTTCTCCCTGTTGATCACTTCCCCGGGAGCCTGAAATCACCGACCTCTTCCTGTTGCCGGCCGGACCATACTTTGTTATAATAAATCACGCACAAAGGAGAAAATAAGCCGACTATGCTGCCAACGATCGATTACAGCTTGTGTGTGGGCTGCGGGGCCTGCGCACAACTCTACCCTCAGTTCTTCGAGATCCGGGATGACAAGGCATGGTTCATTAACCATGAGCAGTTCGACATGAAACTAAGCAAAGGGATTATCGGATGCTGTCCGTTCCGCGCCATTGCCATCGAATAGATCGGACGGTGATCCTGGCATGATCAGATCCCCTGGTATCGGCAATACGGGCGCCATCAAATCGATTCGACCAGTTATCACTGGTTGATCGCGGCGATCATTGCCATTTCTTGCCTTGTCACGCGGCGTCCTGCTTTGCCACTGTGTGCACCTCTGCTCGAGGAGACTTCACCGCAATGAAAAAAACCGTTTCTTTCTTTTTTGCACTGCTTGTTCTCTCATCATGTCAGGCGATAAAGCCGCATGATAAATCGGTGACCGGCAGCACAATCGAGCGGCACCTGAGGAACGTGACTCAGCTCACCTTCGAGGCAGATAACGGAGAAGCATATTTCTCCTGGGACGGGAAAAGAATCATCTTCCAGTCGAGCCGCGGCGGATACGCCTGCGACAAGATATGGACCATGAGCATCGACGGGAAGGACGTGCGCTTGGTCAGCCCGGACCATGGAGCCCACACCTGCTCATTTTTCTTCCCCGACGGTCATATCGTTTTTGCCTCGACCAGCCGAATTCCAGGAGCCTGTCCGCCGAGACCCGAAACGCCGAAAGGAGCGCGTTATGTCTGGCCCCTGTATCCTTATAACATCTACGCGGCTGACGCAGATGGCGCGCACCAAAAAAGGCTGACCGATAATCCAAAGTATGATGCTGAACCGATCGTCTCCCCGGACGGGAAACAGATCGTATTCGGCTCCCAGCGCGAAGGCAACTTCGATGTCTACATCATGGACGCCGACGGCACGCATGTGCGGCGGCTCACGGACCGTATAGGGTACAACGGAGGGCCATGGTTCTCTCCTGACGGGAAGAAGATCGCTTGGCGTGCTTGGTATCCCGAGACGGACGCGGAAAAGGCCATGTGGCGTGACTGCATGGAGAAGAACTATATCGTGGCTGTGCCCCTGGACCTCTGGGTCATGGACGCTGATGGATCGAACAAGAGCATGATCCTGCATAATGGGGCAACCAACTTCGCGCCTTCCTGGCATCCGGACGGGAAACGGCTTATCTTTGCGAGCAACATGGACGACTGGCACGACGACATAAAGCAGTACGGCCATAATTTCGAACTATACCTCATCAATATCGACGGCACGGGTCTGGAACGCATTACGTACAATGACGTGTTCGACAGTTTTCCGATGTTCTCGCCTGACGGGAGGAAACTGGTCTGGTCCTCGAACAGAAATCCCAAAAAGCCGCATGAGACCGATATTTTCATCGCCGAATGGGTGGATTGACGTCTCTCCGGCCTTAAAGGGCGGGGGGCTCCCTCGGAGGTGTTTTGATGAAATCTTGTGCCCTCAATAAAAAGATTTTTATCGGTCGGTCGGTGCTTTTACTCATGATCCTATGCTGTGCCTTCATAGCCGCGAGCTCTTCCGCCCTTTACGCGTCCGAGCTCACCCATCATGCCCTCAAGGTCACCCTCTACCCTGAAGACCGCCGTATAGCCGCCGAGGACACCATCACCCTTGCTGGCGACCAGCGTGACCTGCGGTTCGTGCTTCACGCGGGACTGAACCCTACTTCGCCCGATCCGCACGTACGGATAGCGAAAGAAGGAGATGAACGGGGCCTGGTACCCCTGGAATCATTCATCGTGACGCTTCCAGCAGGTCTGAAGTCATTCACGATCCGTTATGCGGGGAAAATTAACCATCCCTTTGAATCGACCATGAAGGAGCAGGCCCGCGGGTTCCAGGATACGCCTGGCCTGATATCCAAAGAGGGGGTGTATCTCTCGGGCAGCTCTGCCTGGTATCCCCTAATCGAAACAAAACTCGTGACCTTCATGCTCGACATAGAGCTCCCAGCCGGCTGGGACGCAGTGAGCGAAGGCAGCCGGATGGCCCATGAAAAGAAAAAGGAGCCGGCTATCGTCCGGTGGGATTCTCCAGAGCCCGTGGAAGAGATCCACCTTATCGCATACCGCTTTACTGAATACGCGAAGGTCTCGGGCAATCTCACAGCCATGGCCTTCCTCCGCACGCCGGATGAAGGTCTGGCGAATAAGTATCTCGACGCCACGGTGCGGTACATCACCATGTACGACGCGCTCATCGGCCCCTACCCGTACAAGAAATTCGCCCTCGTCGAAAACTTCTGGGAAACGGGCCTGGGCATGCCTTCGTTCACGCTCCTCGGCCCCACGATTATCCGGCTGCCCTTCATCATCAATACGTCCTACCCTCACGAGATCCTGCACAACTGGTGGGGCAACAGCGTGTTCCCGGTCTACGAGAAAGGTAACTGGTCCGAAGGGATCACTGCCTATCTCGCCGACCACATGATGAAGGAGCAGCAGGGCGAGGGAGCGGAGTATCGGTTGACCACGCTCCAGAAATATGCCGATTATGTCCTCGGCGGCAGGGACTTTCCCCTCACCCGGTTCACCTCGCGGCATAGTCCGGCGACGGAGGCGGTGGGTTACGGCAAAGCGCTCATGTTCTTCCACATGATCCGGCTCGATCTTGGCGACAAAACCTTCATCCATGCGATTCGCGATTTTTATCAGAAAAATAAATTCCGCTTCGCCTCCTTCCTTGATCTTGAAAAAAGCTTTGAGGCCGTCTCCAGGAAGGACCTCAAAGCCGAATTTGACCAGTGGATAACGAAAACCGGCGCACCGAAGCTCCAGCTGAGCGACTCGAGGACGGCAAAGCGCGGCAACGGCTATACCGTCACCGCTCATCTTGAACAGGTCCAGCCCGAGGACGCCTACCTGCTCCGCATCCCCGTTGCCGTGACCATGGAAGGGCAAGAGCGCGCCTACCAGACCGTTGTGGACATGAATGGGAAAAAACTCGACCTTTCGCTCGCCGTGCCATACCGGCCCTTGCGGCTCGATATCGATCCTGAGTTCGATGTCTTCCGCAGGCTTGATCGCGAGGAAATACCGCCTGCGATCTCTCTGGCCCTAGGCTCGAAAAAAATGCTCGTTCTCCTTCCGTCATCGGCAGGAAAAGAGATGCTCAAGGCGTACGAAACATTTGCGAAGACGCTCGCCGAATCGGGTCCTGACGAAGTGACCGTGAAGCTCGACAGCGAGGTCAAGGAACTTCCCGCGGACCGAACCGTGACGGTCCTTGGATGGGAGAACCGGTTTTTCGAAAAGACAATAGCCGCCTGGAACGGATATGACGTAAAGTTCACGGGAACGCGCACCAGGATCGGCAAAACCGTGATCGAAAAAGGGAATCATGCCCTTGTGCTAACGGCTCGTAGCCCCGAGAACAGGGACACGGCATTGATGTTCATCGCTGCTGATCGACGAGATCCCCTCCCCGGGCTGGGAAGGAAGCTCCCGCATTATCACAAGTACAGTTATCTTGCTTTCGAGGGGGATGAGCCTGTGAACATTGCCAAGGGAAGATGGCAGGTCGTCAATTCCCCCATGACGGCATTCCTCCCGGGAACGGGAGGAGGTGTCGAACACGTTGAGATGGGCAGACTCATAGCGCGAGAGCCGCTTGCGACCCTCCCTTCCGACTTCTCATCGGAGCGAATGATGGAGGCGGTGAGGTTTCTCTCCAGCAATGAACTCAAAGGCAGAGAGATCGGCACTCCTGAGATCGACAAGGCAGCCGATTACCTCGCTGAAAAGTTCAAGCAGGCTGGGCTCGTCCCCGGCGGTGATCATGGAAGTTATTATCAGCAATGGCATGATCCGGACGGCAAAGCAATCATGAAGAACGTCATCGCCGTCATCCCGGGGAAGAAACCCGCTTCTGCACATGAGAGCGTTGTCATTGGAGCGCACTATGACCATCTGGGATTCGGCATGTCCATCGGAAGATCAGAAGACAGAGGAGCGATTCATCCCGGCGCAGACGACAATGCCAGTGGTGTGGCAGTGCTTCTGGAGCTGGCAAGGGTCCTCAAGGAAAGTCTGCTTCCGGATCGGAGTATCGTCTTCGTCGCTTTCACCGGGGAGGAGGAAGGAAAGCTCGGGTCTCATCATTATGTGATGCACGAAAAGAGTTTCCCGGTCTCGAAGTGCATGGCCATGGTGAATCTTGATACCGTGGGCAGGCTCGGGAAAAAGAAACTGCTCGTCCTTGGCGGCGGCTCTGCAGCAGAGTGGGTACATATCTTCCGGGGCGCAGGATTTGTGACGGGTGTCGATATTGAACTAGTATCCGAGGAGCTTGATTCAAGCGACCAGGAAAGCTTTCAGGGAGCAGGCGTTCCGGCGGTGCAGCTTTTTTCCGGGCCAAACCTTGATTACCATCGTCCAGGGGACACCGCGGATAAGATCGACCCTGCCGGACTTGTCAAGGTCGCGTCAGTGGCAAAAGAGGTCGTTGAGTATCTTGCAGGCCGTGAAGAACCCCTGTCATCACTGCTCAAGCACGGGGAAGCCGTAAAAACAGCACCAAAGACAGAACGCACGGTGAGCCTCGGCACAATCCCCGATTTCGCATACCAGGGAAAAGGATTCAGGCTCTCGGGCGTTGCGCCCGGCTCTCCGGCTGAAGCTGCGGGGATGAGGGAGGGAGATGTCATCCTCGCGATCAACGGCCGCGAGGTCGAGGGCCTGAAAGGCCTTTCGGATATACTCAAATCGCTGAGCCCCGGCGACAGGATTTCGATCACGTTCCTGCGAGATGGCACGGAGAGAGCAACGGAGGCGGTGGTGAAAGGGAAATAAGACCGTTGATGTCGGGCCTCATATCGGGAGGCGTCGCCATATCCCGCTCAGGAAATTCATCCCCGGGATCCTGGCGGCAATCGCGGATGTGACGGGTTTGGTGAGGTAGGTCATCATGTGCTTCCGCTCGATCGCTTTTTTCAGAGTGACAATCCAGGACCCGGAAAAGAACCGCTCGCCGTCCACCATGATCCCCATGTCCCCGCCCAGTGAGATCAATTGAGGCTTGAGCTTGGGCACATAAGGCACCAGGGCGCGGCCGTTGATGCTCGAAAAGATGTTCAACCCGGCGACACGGGCCTGGTCCTGCGCATGATATGCCAGGCGCGGCAGCGGCACAGAGCTGCCGAACGCTTGGATGGTGATTGCGTCCCCGATCCCGTAGATACGCTCGTCATCGGGCGAGTGGAGCCGGTCGGTGACCTTGAGCCAGCCGGACGGGTCCTTGGGAAGCGGCAGTTCCCTGATCAGCTTCATCGGCTGAATTCCTCCCGTCCACAGCAACATGGCCATCACCCGTTCCGATCCCGATTCGAGGATCACCCTGTCATTCCTGACCTTTTCGATGCGGCTGCTGGTAAAGAGCTTCACTCCCCTGTGTGACAGGTAATTTTCCACGAACTCCTGCGCTTTGAGGGGAAACCCGGGGAGAAGATGCTCACGTCCCTCGATCAACTCGACGGAGATCCTGCCGGACCCGAGGTCCTCCTCCCTTCCGTGACCCGTGACCGCGTCGAGCAATTCTCCGGCGACCTCCACGCCTTCAGTGCCGCCTCCTGCCAGGACGACCGTAAAACGGCTGATCGGATCGGCGAGAAGGGATTCCAGATCGGCCCGGATGCGCTCGGCATCACCAGGGGTGCGGAAGCGGTACGAATGTTTATCGACTCCTGTCACTCCGTAGAAATTATTTTCCGCTCCGCTGCTCAGCACCAAATAATCATAGTGGAGTGTGCCTTCACGGGAGATGACCTCGCGCATTTCCGGATTGACCGACAGGACCTCATCTTGAACAAAATTGATGCCCGCGGGTTTCAGCACTACCGTCAAGGGTATCCGAATCGCCTCCGGCCGGACTTTACCGGAAACGATCTCATGGATCGAAGGGGTGAATGAGTGATATGCGTGCCGATCGATCAGGGTGATCTCGACGGAAGATCTCAGAAGGTTCCTGAGCGAAAATGCTGCCTCAAGCCCTCCTAGACCTCCACCTACGATGACTACCTGCAATGACATGCTTTCTCCTTTTCAAGCATACTCTTATCGTAACTTAAGGACGCTCTTTGTCAAATTATAATGGTCTGTTCGTTTGAGTAACTCGACGAATAGAGGAATGCAGGCGCATTATATCACGCTGGAGGACCATCTTGCACTTAAATAATTTGTCATGTATCCCGATGGAAGGCGCAGAGCTTCTTCACAGGATCTCCCCTCAGCAGGTGAGATGAAGAACGGCGACGATGGTCTTTTCGCCCTGCATTGTGTTGAACATCTCAACAGCCTTTCCCGTGGCTGCGATGGAGATATCGATACCTAATGACCTTATGTGGTCTTTCGTTTCCTCCGGCACCGCCATCATTGCGGAATATCCCGTCCCGATGATCAGGATCTGGGGTTGCGCCTTGAGTGCATCGGTCAGATCGGCGATCTGGAGACGGTGCCCCTCCTTCCTCCACCAGGAAGGGTCCACGCGGTCGGGATAGATGATGACATCAGAAGTATACTTTTTGCCATTAACGACCAGACTGCCGAATGAGTATGAATCAATCTTCATGAGAGTAAATGAACGCCTGCCGTCAGTCCGGCGAAAGGACCGGCGCACCGGCTATTTCAATTCCATGCTGGTCCGCGTATTTCCGGCATCGGATAAACACCGATCGCCTTAAAAATTTGCCCGCAATCTCGGTGCAAGCTCCTCGGGAAGGTTGATGATTAATTCCGACTGGAGCATCTTCTGCAGAAAATAATCATCGTTCCGGTAGTTTGGATAGAGGTTCTGCCTGTTGATGATCTTCAGAAGGCACCGGAGTCCTTCTCCCGCTTGAGGCTGCCGGGCAGCATACAGGGTGAAATTGAAGCTCAAATGGCCAAGGCTCTCGTAGAAAGCGAGGACCCTTGAGAGACCATCGGAAAGACCCCTGAGATCGGCATCGGCGAGAAAAGCGAAATCACCCTCCCTCTCGTGCACGGCCATCACTTCGTTGCTCCCGAGAGGGGAGAATGAGGACATCCAGTGCCACCATCCGGTCTTCGCAATATAACGCGAACCTGCCTTTCTTTCTGCCTCGATGAGGTCCGCATGGTATGCGGAACCCGTTCTCCGGTTGTACGCGCCGCATGCATCGAGGAGGCGCGCGTGGTAGGAATAGGCCACGGGCGTGACCAGCATCTGGAGGTGGGGATGGACCAGGCTGGCACCCGCGGGAAAAAGGTAATTGGCATTGACCGATACGCAGTGCACCGATTGATCGTTGCGAAACACCGCTTTAAGGAATTCCCTGGCCGCTCGAAAGCCGTTTTCGAGCAGATCGGGGGAGAACTCCGAGAGCTTCAAAAAATGCGCATTGCAGAGCGATACCACTGCATGGTACTTTCCGATGGCGAAGAGATTCGGGAATAGAAGCGCCTCGCCCGCACGGATCCTTCCTCCGGAGACGAGTTCCTCTGGGTACTGAGGCGTGATTTTCTCGACCCGATCAGGGCAGAAGATGCAGGTCTTGGCACTCTCTTCTGCCAGCCGCTGGATCAGCGCCGGATCGCCGTCTCCGAAAAATGCTTTGACTTTGTCCCTGAGGATCGGGTTGTAGACGCTCGTATCTCCGAGCAAGGGGTCCCTCCGTACCTCGACCTGAAAGACGTCCTCAACAAAGTCTTTCTGCGGGTTCCGCATCGTGAATGTCGACGAAACGCTTTCAAAACGCATCGCAGCCATAGCGCCTCCCCGGTGCAGGCATTTGATCAAATCCCGGAATCGAGTCGTTCCGCGAGCCATGACGGCAAGCCTGCGCGGATGATCTTGTCCTGGCATGCTCGTAGATCGTATTCCACGCGGCTGAAGTTCACCCGTTGTCTGCCGGCGTCATACACCAAGAACGATGCCCTCGGGTCGCCGTCTCTTGGCTGCCCCACGCTGCCAGGGTTTATAAGGTACCGATTCTCCTCTGCCAGCCGCTGGTCGGAAGAAAGTCCAACGGACACTTCTCCCCGGGATGAACAGAGCACCGCTTTCACGTGCGTATGGCCAAAAAAGCCGATCCGCAGGGATTTCCCCAAGCCGGCCAGCAATGAGAAATTATCAGCAGCATCGCCCATGAAGATGATGTACCGGTTGGTGTCGTCGATCGATCCGTGAAAGAAAAACAGGTCCTTCACCCGCAGCCCTCGCGGCAAGCTGCTGAGAAACATCTTGTTCTCATCGGTGAGCTCGGCTCGGGTCCAGAGCACAGCCCTCTTCGCGACGGGATTGAAGTCGTCAGGCTCTTCCAGACCGGCCGCGCAGACGTCATGATTCCCCAGGACGCATTTGATGTTCCTGGTCCTGATAATGTCCACGCATTCATTGGGATCCGCATTGTATCCGACGATGTCGCCGAGGCATACGATCTCGTCCGCGCCCAGAACATCGATCCGTGTCAGCACGGCCTGCAGAGCCTCTAGATTCGCATGGATGTCCGCTATGACTGCGGTACGCATGGTGTACCGCTCCTGCTCTTTCCCGTCAACGGCATAGTGCGAGGGTCCCCATCAATACGGTGAAAACGCTCCGTTATCTAACAGGAACTTCCTGATTTCCAGGACCAAGGATTTTCCCTTTTTGTTAATTTTAGCAGAATTTTACTGCCACCTTAAGTATGAGGTTTCATTCCCCAGGTTGTTGTTCTGCGGGGATTTTTTTCTAGGCTATAATATATCTATCAGGCAGACGTGAAGAGCGCTCCGGAGGTGAATCTCATGCCGTCCTACGAATATGTGTGCAGGGATTGCAAAAAGGAATTCACGATCTTCCTCTCACTTAAGGAACTCGAAGCAAAGCCGAAGATCACGTGCCCGCACTGCGAGAGTGACAACGTAGAGAAGATGCTCACCGGATTCTTCGCCAAAACTGACAAAAAATCGTAATACCGGCGTTTCATCGTGTTAAAAGCACTTAAAGAAAAATTCTTGCGCGAGCTGGACCCTTCCGAAAAGGTCTTTTTCCTCAAAAAAACGCGGGAATGCGTTATTGACCGGGGATACCTGGCCGGCGAGGACCTCTTTTACTATTGCTACTTCCTGACGCTCAGGGAACGATTCCGGAAGATCAGCCCCACAGGGGGAGAGGGTTACATGAGGTTCCTCCTCGTGGAAGGGATGAGAGACCTTGACGATGCAGTCAAGTTGTATGAATCAAAGTTGGAAAAGAGCAAGCTGACCAGGCCTGATCCTGTCGGCAGCAGATATCTCGATTATTTCTCGCGGTGATAAAACCTACCTATAGAAATGACCTTCGTCAACGCGGCAGCCCGGCATAGAATCTCGTGCCCTTTCCCGCGCCTAATAATGTCCAAATATCGCCTCAAGTCTGAAGAGAATCCCCGGCGTGGGCACAAAATCCCGGTCACGAGGGAACCGGTACTGTGGCGCCACTTCAAAAAAGAACCAGTCCCGCCAGAACCTCTGGCGGTACCGGACGCGGAGATCGATCTCCGTAAGTTCGTTCACTGGTCGGGTCTGGAATAAGTTGTCATATTCGTACGCCAGTATGTGGTGGGCATCCAGAGGATGATCCACGGTAAAAATGGCCGTATAAGTAAAACCGTCCATGTGGTCGGTCCGGATCCAATCGTTGGTGGCGCGAAAGAAGAGATTGTGCGGAAGCGGTCGTTCGAGGTCAAACGTGGACTTTATCTGATAGCCGTTGTTGTTTGTTCTTACGACTACATCCTCAATGAACCGAAAACTCCACTGATCGTAGAGCGGAACCAGCAGCCGGAACCGGGGACCCAGTATCACTTCAGGCCCCCCACCGTGCCACTGGAGGCCTCCGCGCATGACGAAGTTCACCTTATCGCTTTGCTTAAAGAATTGAGATATCGATGTGGTGAAATTTTTTTGCGATGGATTCTCGAACTGGTCGATCGTGGATGGTGCCTGGGTGGCGGACAGGTCAGCGGCATTCTTCGGCGTCCCGGAAAATTCCAGGTGCGTTTTTTGCTGCAACTGGGGAAGGACTACCCTCACGTCAATCTCGGGTCTGTGCAGAAAGGGGGATTCATGTTCAAGGAACATATTGTACCGCAGCCGTATGTACGACTGATTGGCCTCGGCAAGATAGCGTTCGTTCCCGAAAAATGAGTCGAGATAGGTAGCGGTCGAAAGAATATCCTTGGATATCATTCTATGCACGATATCAATGATGGTTTCCTCAAGCTGTAACTCTGGCGGTTTCTTCGGTGCCTCCGTTTCTTTCTTTTTTTGTTCAGAAGGAAGCGGCTGCGGCGGCCCGGCTGGCGGCGCTTCCGGCTGCTTCGGTGCCGGCTGCTGCCCCTGAGGCTGTTGCGGCGCGCCCTGGCCTTCCTGAGATTGGGCAGGCGCCGCGGGTGCGGCGGGAGCAGGAGCCGCTTCCGGCTGCTTTGGTGCCTCCTGTTGCCCCTGAGGCTGTTGCGGCGCACCCTGGCCTTCCTGAGGTTGGGCAGGCGCCGCGGGTGCGGCGGGAGCAGGAGCCGCTTCCGGCTGCTTTGGTGCCTCTTGTTGCCCCTGAGGCTGTTGCGGCGCACCCTGGCTTTCCTGAGGTTGGGCAGGCGCTGCGGGTTGGTCAGGACCTGCAGGCTGTGCCCATGCACATGATATCAGAGGAATGCCAAAGAGAGAGGCATACTTGCATACCGAAAGGGGAATCAATGCAAGGATAAGCGGGTACAGGACTGCAGCCATGACAGCGGCTCTGGCATATGTTGGGGCCGGTTTATACAAACGAGGCACTGCTCCTGGGCATGAGTGCAGATGCGGGGCACTCAGTATGCTTGTACATGTCAAAACTGGTAATGCAGAAAGGCTTTCTCCCAAGATAGGCAAATACGCGTCGAAAGTCAAGGGTCAAGACCCATACATTCTTGTAATGGCTTATAAGCAGGAAGGGCATGAAGGGGAAAGGTGAGGAGATCCGGATCCACCCCCGGGCAGGCCGGGCCGGATCGCGCCTATCCGATCTCTATCCCGTCATGAACGTTAAGAGGAGAGAGGCGCCGGGAAGAGAATAATTCACAGAGTACGCTTCTGTTTTTGCTGCGTCAACGCGAAACAGCATATCATTGGTCCAGTTGCCTGTTCTTGCTTCCTTTTTGAATGACGAAGATCTAATATCCAGTACATGTACCGTGGATACTGACGCGCTTCTCGCTCGGCCGGATCACGAAAGAAATCTCAGGACCGTCTCCCTAAACTCCCGGATATTGATCGGCTTCGTAATATAACCGTTCGCACCCAGGGCTATCCCCTTCTCCCGGTCGTGTTCCTCGCCTTTGGTGGTGATGACGATGATGGGTGTTTCTTTCTTCAGGCCCAGGCGGACGGCCCTGATGAATCCGGCCCCGTCCAGTATCGGCATGTTCATGTCGGTGAGAACGAGGTCGACATCCTGCCTCGTGAATTTCTCGACTGCAGCGGCGCCGTTCTCAGCTTCGATGATCTGCACGCCCGGCAGCATCTTGATCAAATGGAATATGATAAACATCCGCATCGTCTGGGAGTCATCGGCAACTAATATCTTCTTGTCCGTAAATTTCCTCACTCTTAAAGAGTCCTTCCGATGGTATATTAGTTCTCGGCAATCATCATAATGCATTGTAAACGAAAGACGTTCATGCGTCAAGGAGAGCGCGGGCGTGATAATACCGCTCGAACCCTTTCCTGATTCGGGGCAAACAGCTCCTTGATCTCGCATACCGCACGTTGGATTTCGCAAAGGACAAGAGCTTCTGCTACAATAAAATCATGCCGATCGTCAGCGCGGGTCTTCTGCTCTACCGCAAGCGGGACGGGATCCTCCAGGTCCTCCTCATCCACCCGGGTGGTCCGCTGTGGTCCAAAAAAGACGCCGGGGCATGGTCCATCCCGAAGGGATTGGTGGAACAGGGGGAGGACCGGCTCGAGGCAGCGAAACGCGAATTTCGGGAAGAAACAGGGTTTACTGTCTCCGGTCGATTTATTCCTCTTTCTCCCGTGAAACTCAAAAGCGGCAAAGCTATCCACGCTTGGGCGATCGAAGGAGAGTGTGACCCTGCGGCCATAAAAAGCAATACGTTCTCTATGGAATGGCCTCCCCGCTCCGGCAAACGGCAGGATTTCCCGGAAGCAGACCGCGCCGCATGGTTCGGTATCGAGGAGGCGAAGCAGAAGATCAATCAGGGGCAGGTGGGTTTGCTGGTAGAGCTTGAACACATGACCGCAGAGAAAGCAAAATGACCCCCTGCAGCAAACTGCGGGGTGCCTCTGCGTAATATTTCCTCGCGGTCATGCCTTCGGAAAGGGCTCCAGCGATTTCGCCAGGCTAGTTTCAAGACTCGGCGGATTTTTCAGAAGAGTTCTCCCGCCTGCTGCGAGACCTTGCCGGCATATTCATTGTGGTTTGCCGACGCTCAGCTCAAATCCTAAAAACTTCTGCGGTGATTTATCGGAAGGAGCGGGCATGGTTCCGACATCCATCTTGAGCTCAAGCGGTTTTTCGCTCATTTTGAATGTGCGCACAAGCTTGAGGCCGACGGGCCTGGCGCATACCGCCTCTTTGAATGAATTCCCCCCCTCCTGCTGAGTCGTCACCGTGCATTTGCCCTTGAATTCCTTTTCATAGAAGGCCATCACTTTTTCCATGGGATCCGTCGTGGAAAAAAGGACACGGTAGTTGTTCTTGCCCGCGTAGTACCACTGGGTATTATGATCGCCCTCGTTATACGGCCGCGCATGGGCGACTTTCGCTCCCGGATAGACCGAGGTTCCCAGCTGCGCTTTCGTCAACTTGGAGAGACAGGCGGTTTTGACAAAATGCGCCGGCTTTTCTTCATGAGCAGCCTTCCCCTGTTCACCTTCTAGATTTTCCTTCTGCTCAACTTTTTTCAGGTCATCGGGAAGTTCGAACTCATCCGCGGTAATCCGTGTCGTCTCGAAGTTTCTGGACTCCCACGAAACGCGCCATATCGCATTGCCCCACTTGAGGTCTTCCTCTTTTTGTTTGTTTTCTTCATGCTCTGTCACTTTTTTCGAAAAAAATCCGGTCGCCATTTCGGTAGGCGAACCGCCCTGTTTGCCATCTCCTTTCTTGCTTTCCCTCATCCTCTCTTCCTGCTGCTTCTTCAGGTAGTTTGCATCCTCCACCGTCAGGGTGCTCAAGATCGGATACCCCTTCAAACCGTTCATCATCAGGCCCAGGTCTCTGACACCCGGGTACATCTTCATGAACTGCTCGCCCATCGCCTGGAACATCTCGATATCCATGCCCACCTTCTTGGCATATGCCTCATCAAAAGCTTCTAGATCGTCAACCTGGACGTCGGGCGCGATCCAGACGTCGAGGATAAAGGTCACCTTGTTCGGCGGTTGCCCTGCATCCGCCTGACAGGTCGATGACATGGTGAGGACCACTTCTTCGGCATTATACCCATTCACGACCTTTTTTACCCGGGGGTGTTTGATGCTGGTCTTGACAGAGCAGCAATCCTCGACATACACCGTTTCCCCGGACGTGTCGTTGATCATGACCCCTGCCTGGAACGCGGCTCGTTTGATGGGATACTCCATATAGCTCTTTTTATTGATATTGATCCTCCAGATAAGGTCTTTGTCGAGTCGCACGATCTCGGCGCTCCGCTGTTCTCCGGTCAGTTTCCCGAGGACCGCTCCGGTGAATTTGAAGGTACTATCCGTCTTTTTGCGGTCAGGAGTCAGCATGATAATATCGTGTGATTCGAAAGCGAACTTTCCTCGGAAGCCTTCATTGTGCACATACTGCTCATAGCGGAATACAGGGATATCTGGCGCCTGCTCGTGCATCTTGGTAGGAGCGCACCCTGCCGCAAGGAACATAGCAGTGACGAGACAAAATACCTTCATGGAATAAACTCGAGCAGCATTCATAAGCTCACTCCTCCCTTTTTTGAAGATTATATCATGGCTGACGATGCTTTTTGCTAAGGAGCGCCCGCTATTTCTTTGCATAGCTCCATCGAATGATCCCCGCCCGACAAATGGGCCACGACGAAAACCGCTCCGGACGGCATGTCAACCGCTCCCTGCATCGCTCATCTTTTCCTCTCTTGCCTTCTGCTTCAATGACTTTGAGCATATCATCAACCGGGTCGTCACCCATGATGAACCCGATCCCGCCATCCGGTTTCGGCTAGCCCGCAAGCAGCACCATAGAGATGAGCGCCATCACGATCCCCAAGCCATGCCTTGCCGTTATGGTCTCATTGAGGACAGTGACTGACAGGATTATGGTGACGAGCGGATAGAGCGCAGTGAAAGGTATTACGACCGACGCCTTTCCTCTGCTGATTGCATGGAGAAACAGAAAGCCTCCCAATGAACTGCAGATCCCGGCCAGAAGGGCGAGGAACACCCCTCGGGCGTTCATCTGGAGCGGGACATCACTCATTGCAAAAACTGCAAGCGCGACCACGATCATGCCCAGGACTGCGGCGAGATATACATTCCGCGGCGTCATCTGGTTCGTGGCCAGCTTTTGAAACAACCCCCACACTCCCCAGAGTATCAAGGCGGCCACTGCAGGCACGAACCAGGCAGGCGTTCTCATCATCGCGTCTTTCCTCCCGCGGGATCGGCCATGCGGAATTACATCCCGCACCGCATGAACAATGCCCATTGCTGAGCACTTTTCGGCACTGAAGAAAGAGGGCATCCCTTCCCGAAAAGCGCGATCTAATCTCTTTGCCTGACAGCTCCGGATGTTTTCCGCATATCAGGCCTTTTTTTCAAATTCATCGAGTTCCAGTTTTACCGAAAGGAATCCCATGATGTCTTTGAGCGTGATAATGCCGACCAAACGTCCGTCGTCGACAACCATCAGCCGGCTATTGCCCGTCTTGCTCATGACCGACATGGCCTTAAGGGCATCTGCTGCCGGCCCGATGGTGTTTTCCGGGGAGCACCTGTTCGCCACGTCCCCCACGGTGCGGATGTCCCACTGATCACGCGAGGTCTCTTTCACCTGGCGTGTCGTGATGCAGCCGACGAGCGTCCCGCCCTCTACAACCGGATACATCTTGAAATGATAGTTGTAAATGTAATCCTCAACGAGACGTTTGATAGAAAGAGAGGACGGCACCGTGACAGGGTCTTTTTTCATAAAATGCTGAACCGTCTCTCCCTCAAGCGCCTTGCGTATGAGCACCTGCTGGTACGACATCTGGGCCGCGTTCCGCAGAAACATGCCGATCATGAACTGCCAGATCCCGCCGATAAGGTTGCCTCTGATGACGTTGAAAATGCCAAGCAGGATAAGAAGCATGCCGAACCCTGTGCCGAAACGGGACGCGACGCGCGTAGCCCATCTCAGGTTCTTCTTCCATTGCCACAAGGCAGCACGCAAGACGCGGCCCCCGTCCAGGGGAAAGGCGGGAAGTAAATTAAACGCGGCAAGGATGAAGTTTATGGACGCCAGATAATCGATTACGCCGGTCACAGGGGTGGACAGTATCTCGCCGGCGAGGGCGGTCACGACATAGAGTATCAGCCCGAGAAGGATGCTCGAAAGAGGCCCTGCAATGGCCATCAGGAATTCGGCCTTCGCGCTTGATGGCTCTTCGGACATTTCAGCGACACCGCCAAAGACAAAAAGCGTTATCCCCTTCATGGGCAGACCGAACCGCCGGGCAACAAGGGAATGACAGAGTTCATGAAACACGATCGAAAGAAAAAGCCCTGCCGCGCCGCAGAGGCCCATCCACAAGTAGGTTGCCTGAGCAAGGCCCTGATAAGAGGCGGGGAATAGCCCCTTGGCGAGCGACCAGGTGATGAGCAGCGCTATAAGGAACCAACTCAGGTCGATATGCACTTCGAATCCGAGGAGCTTGAACAGAGTTATGCGCCTTCCAAACACGGTATCACCTCCGCTTCATGAGCGAGCCGGACAATCATTCCTTATCATAAGCCTTAAGGCGTATGAAAACCGCCCGCTTCATGTAATGTCGCGAGCGAGTCGGTACTTTATTTATTTTATTTCTGGAACGAGGCGATGTCAAATTTGATCAGGGGTGGGCCAAAAAATGACCTGACTACGGGATCCGGTATTGGGTAGCTTTTATCACGTATCACCCATTTATAAGTATATTTCTGGGTTTTTTTCATCCAAACGATCCGATCAGGGTTGTTTAACACCCCTGTCTCTTTGCGACCTCAAAAAAATGTCCGGATGAGTTTGCCCCCATCCGGACAGGAAACGATAGTGATTTTGGTTCTTCTGCCTGCTATGCCGCTTTAGTATGGAAGGACCTGATCACCTCGGGGGTGAATACGCCCACCTCCAAAATGCGTGTCTTGTCGATCAGGAAGCTTGGAACCAGTTTGCGGGCTTCTATATCACTCTTCGATTCTACGATGGCATATCCGGTGTGGTCCCCGGCCTTGCAGCCATAGTAGAACTTCTTCAAAACGTCCGGGCCCTTGGCAAGCTGTTCATCCAGCGCCCTCAGGCACTCTTCAGGAGTGTGGCGCGACTCAATCATGTACCACATACTTTACCTCCTTGCCCCCCTTCCATAAAAATAGGGAGCAATCACCTGCAATTGAGAACTTTGTTTGTCCTTTTTTTAATTATATCTCTGTCTTCAGGCACAGTCAACGGAACAGCGGCAAAATGAGACCGATGTTTTAAATATTTTCGTATTTAATAAAATCAACCCTTTCGAGACCATTATGCACAGTACATGAAAATCATACCTTTGTCTCATTGATTGTCGCTAGACCATATGTTACTTTTTAAACAAGATTTTGATAGGACATCTGCAGTTCACGAGAAAAGTGCCACACCATGAGGACGACGGAGCCCATCCTCAATACTCTGACGGGCAAGTCAACTTTTGTTGGGCAAGCACACTGCTTCTAATTTCTTCATCAAGGAGGTATGCCATGAGAGGGACAGCCATTGCAGGAGGTGCGATTATTGGTCTATCCAGCCTTTTTTTGATAACAGGAGTTTCGTTCAGCTCAGAGCAGAAAGGGGCCGGCGAAAAGGCAATGATCGAGAGGGGTCAATATCTTGCCACCGTGGGGGGATGCAATGACTGCCACTCACCAAAAAAAATGACCCCGAACGGCCCCGCGCCTGATGAGGCGCGGCTTCTTTCAGGGCACCCTGCCGATGAGAAACTGCCACCGATTCCGCCGAGTGTAATCGGCCCGGACAAATGGGGCGCTTTAACCAACAACAATTTGACAGGGTGGGCCGGCCCCTGGGCATCAGCTATTCTTCCAATCTTACGCCTGACGCGGAACCCGGCATAGGGGTTTGGCATGAGGAGCTGTTTATCAGGACACTGCGCACCGGCAAGTTCATGGAAGCAGGGCGCGACATTTTGCCCCCCATGCCCTGGCAGGACATTGGCAAAATGACGGACTCTGATCTCAAGGCGATCTTTGCCTATCTAAAGAGCATCAAGCCGGTCAAGAATCAGATACCGGCTTCAGTACCTGCCCCGCCGCCTCAACGGTGATAGAGAGTCCCGATGGCGATAAGAATAAGGAAGACAAAAGCCTGCCAGCTGATACGCTGTCAGGCTTTTTTAATCAAAGGACAGGTGGTGTACTCCTAAACGATTTTGCTCCCCGACGCTTTGGATTATACGCGATCCGTCGGCGTGCGTCGCAGGAGGGGAAGAAGAGCGGAACAACTGCGACATCGTCAGGAGGTCGGCGTTTCTGGAACAAGCGCAAAATCAGGCTCGCTCTGGTTTAATACCTGTATCGCAGAGGCTCGTCGAAAGAGTTCCTTCCAGATATCGGACGATTTCTTATCAAAGATAGAACCTACATCGGCTTGGATGATGTGCCAGTCGCCTCTCGACACCTCGCCGTCAAGCTGCCCCGGCAACCACCCCGCATATCCCGCATAGAACCGAAGCTCTTTTTCAGGTTTTTTCGCGCCGATCATCCGTTCCAGAGTATTCTCGCTCATACTCACGTACACATTTCCAAACACGCGGCCCGAATCTTCCGGCTTTTCGCCGGACCGGATGAGCATCAATATCCGATTGTTCTCGACGGGCCCGCCATAGTAGACGATATCGGCTCTTCTCTTCAGGTCCCGCACGTCGGGGAGCATGTCGGCAATAGGCACCTTTGTGGGCCGGTTGATGATGAGGCCCGCTGCGCCATCGTCATTGTAGCTGATAAGCAGGACAACGGTCTCCTGAAACCGGGGATCACCGAGTGTATTGCTGGCGACGAGGAATTTCCCTTTGGCCGGCAGCGAATCGTTTAGAGGATCCGGTTCAGGCCACGCGGGCGCATCGGGTTTTCGGACGGGCAACAGACCATTTTGAGCCCCCGCCGGCAATGACTCGACAGTCAAGATGGCCGCTGCAACGACAAGCGCCGCGGCAATTACGGCGACGACCGTGAGCCGCGTCTTGCGTATTGATCGTTTGTAACCAGTCGGTCCAGACATATTCACACCCACGGCGAACCTTTGAGGTTCAGCCATTCATAGTGATTTCTTCTTGCTCGCTCCAGATGGCGCGCATTGCGGATCGGGTTTGCATCCTGACTCCGCATCTTGCAACAGGCATTGAACCGCCCTACTTCACCTCTTCAATATTCACTACATTTTCATACATGGAAAAGAGCGGCATTCTCCACCCGTACTTCTTGATCCTTACCAGCTTTCCCTTTAGCCGGATTGCTTCGTTCTGGATTGTACCCGAATCGAACTTGAACCGGTACCGGGCGTCCTCATTCACAAAGGGGCGGTATTCGGTCGCGATCATGAACCTCCCGTCCACCTTCGTCATCTCGGCGTCGGTGATCCTTGTCTGGACAGTGTCCGCAACGAAGTAACTGTACAGTATCGTCAGAATACAAAAGACTATTCCCCCGAGGATTGCCTTGGTCTTCATCTTCTTGAAAAAGTCCCCCATGCTGTCTCCTTCGCTCTTGACGACTCCGCCTTCACCCTGTGCCATGCACCCGGACTGTTTCTATTTCTTCACTTCAATGAGAAGCAAAAGAAGTTACAGGTTTCCCCCATGGTTCTTTCATCCGCCGCTGTGTCAACCGCGCGTCAGCCTTCTTCAGAGTCTATCTGAAAGATTGCATTGTGTCAACAAGCCATCAAATGATCGAGGGGCCGGCCAGATGATGATTCTGACGGCTATCATTCCGCGCCCATTTTAGGTTCATCAGCCGCGAGCTCGCAAGACTTGTTCGGGAGCTTCGCGGGCATGACCGCGCAGAATCAGACCGTCAGGCACGGGTGGATCGGCGGCTCATGGGATTTTCCGGCCAATCATATCCCACCGTCACCATGGCCCTTTTTGCGCTGCCACAATGCATAGCTCATGGAGGCCACGATGATTCCGTTCACGACCAATGCAATGACCTTTACCCGCGACACTCCGTGGAACAGTTCATATACCTCTACCGGTACATAAATAGATCCGCTCGCCACAGCGAACCATAAAGCCCAGCGCCGTCCCCACCACAGCCCCCATGCCTCGGCGAACCGCATACTTGCATAGCCGAATGCCAGTACGGCAAGCAGCCACAGCCTCTGATCTGTAAGCCTTCCAGCGAGGTCAAGGAAGATGCGCGGGGAACCATTTGCCGGATCGAGGTGGAGATGGCCAACCAGCTCCTCGGCCACCTCCTGCGCGCCGTGGTGGATGAGAGACACAATGCCGAACCCCGTCAGCAGAACAAGGGCGCCCTTTGCCGCCTCGAAGACCGCGACCGTCCGCACCCCCCGGAGTGAGGTCTTATGCACGAAATACTCCTTCGTCCCGCAGAACGCGGTAAGCTCAAACCTGAGCACTGATACAACACAGGGTGAACGCCTTCCTGTCACACTGATGACAGGATGTCAATATGGGGGGCGACACCAGGAAGGCACGCCGTTACAATAAAAAAAGCCGGCCGGGCGTCCCTGGCAGGCTTCGCTATTTGCACCATTCGTTGCACATTTCCGTCTTTCATCAATGCCCCAAGATGCCATAAGGACAGGGTCATAGAACATAGCTCGTGATTTAAACATTTTCGACCATTTCCCAGACCCCGCAAGGGCAAATGCCGGAGCAGAAACCGCAGCCGATACACCTGGACTCGTCAACGACGTACTCGTAGGACCTGTTCGGGAGCTTCCTGCGTGTGATAGCACCGTAGTAGCACGACTGTTCGCACATGCCGCAATCCCGGCAGGAACCGCAGCTCATGCAGCGGTCCGCTTCCTTTTTCGGCGAGAACTTTACGTCGTTGAGCCTGCATACTTCGTAGTACTGGGTCTTCACCTTCTCGTAGGGGATGACCTTACGCTCTTCCGGTACATAGCGGTAGTTCATCAGCTGGGCATTGATTACATCGGCAGCCACCTTCCCCTGGCCAATTGCATGGGTCACGAGGCCGGGTTTGGTCGCATCTCCTATGGCAAAGACCTTCACATCCGACGTCTGGCCAAGATCGTTAACCGTTATATATCCACGCTCGGTGTGGATCTCGGCAGGCAGGAAGTCGAGCATCGGCTTTTCGCCGATGGAAATGACGACCATATCGGCGTGGAGCGACGTGCCGTCCTTGAAAAAGATCTTCTTTCCTTTCGCGTCGTACCGCTCTGTTATCTTCGGATACTGGATTTCAGTGCCCTTGGATCTGGCAAGTTCCTGCTCCTTGCTGAATGATAATGGCTTCTGGATGTCAACGGCGATCACAGACTCTGCGCCATGGTCGTACGCCTGGCAGGCGATATCCATACCGACGTTGCCCGCGCCGATCACGACGACCTTCTTCCCTTTCAGATTCTTCGGCCTGCCGAAGTTCACTTCCTTGAGGTAGTCGATGCCCGCCACCACGTCATCGGAGCCCGGGAAAGGGATTACCCGCGCCTCATGCGCTCCCACGGCGACAATCACCACATCGTGGTCCTTGTAGATGCTGTCGAATTTCTTTTTGTCCACCGAAACCCCGGTGTGGACGTTAACGCCTATCTCGGCAAAGCGCGAGAGCTCTTTATCCAAGATCCTCTTGGGCAAACGCTCTCGCGGGATGCACATCTCCAGCTTTCCGCCGATCTTGCCTGACGCCTCATAGAGGTCAACGGCGTGCCCCTTGAGTCCGAGCTGCCACGCGGCCGAGAGGCCGCCCGGTCCACCGCCGATGACGGCGATCGAGTAGCCGGACGATTTTGCCTTCTTCGGGGCCTTGAGATTCAGCGCAAGCTGACCGTACTTCTTGATATCGAGAGGTTTGTCGACCCTGCCGCGGGTACAATCGGTCATGCACAGGTTGGGGCAGACCGTGCCGCAGACCGTTGCCGGGAGCGGGCTGTACTGAAGCACCAGGGCCAGCGCTTCGTCCGCCCTCCCCTGCCGGATGAGCGAAGCCCTTTTGTGCGACGGGATGCGCGATGGGCAGGCATAGGCGCAGGGCGGAAGGTACGAATCGTTCTTCCAGACCGGCTTCCAGCGGCGGTCTTCGCCAGTGGTTATATAAGGAAGCACCGTGCGGTCGTGCGTGAGATACGCGCCGAACATGCCACCTCTACCGACTTCCTTCTCCCAGACGTTCAGGCGGAACTCGGTCAAACTCATCTTGAGTCTGCCCTTCAGCTTCGCTTTCTCGGCAGGCGTGTAAGCGATGATCTTCTTCCAAGCGCTCATGTCCTTCGTCAGTTCCTCGTAGTAGGACATGCGATCAATGGCCTTGAGGTAGGGCTTCATGTTCTCAGTCAGCCACTCCCAGTCTTGGGACGTAAGCTCGACAAGCCTTACATCGGTCTTGCTGTACTCGTCCTTGATCTTGCCGCGGAAGTAAATCGTGCCGCCGACCATGCCTACGCAAGGGCGGTAACCGAGGATGTTCTCCGGATCGCGGGGGTTCACGCCGCAGACCACGGCAATGCCGCCTGCCTTGAACTCCGCAAAGGAATCGCCAACTCCACCGAAGTACCACGACTGCAGGTCAGGGAACCGGGGGTTTTTCTTGGTCATCGTGTCGCAGCGCGCCCCGCCGCCGCCCTGCACATAGAGAATGCCCTGGGCGCCTGCGTTATGGGCGCCATTCGCAACGTCCCCGAGCACCGTGATGGTGGCGCCGCAGTTGAGCCAGCCTGTGTCATCGGACGACGAACCCTTGATTACGATCTCGGTGTTGTCCATGCCCATGCTGCCTACGCGCTGGCCGGCCGTGCCTTCGATGGTCACCTTGACCTTCTCCGCTCTTGGCCAGATCCGGCCGCCGATGCCGTGCTGGCCGTCGGCATGAACGGTGATCTCTTTAACGCCATCCCTGATGGCTTTCTGCACCTGCTCTTCGAGGTCTTTTGATGAGACCCTTTTCCCGTCGATATTGCCTCTGATTATCATCTTTTAACCCTATCTGCCACCTAGTCTCAAATACGTTTAAGCAATAATGTGGCGACCTGGCGTCTTCGCGGTAAAGCATGGGGACTCTGTATCAGCACACGTAGCTGATCTGCAGCCGGTCCGCGATCTCTTTATCACCAACGCCGAGGCCGTCAGACATGCCGATGGGCAGCTCGGTGCTCCTGCCCATGGGCGCGAATATCTTCTTGAGCTCCACGTCCGCGGCTTTAAAGACCTCGACCACACGCTCGGCAACCTTGTCCGGGTCGAGCCTGCGGTAGAGTTTCGGGTCCTGGGTCGTGATGCCGCGCGGGCATCTGCCCAGGTTGCACACGTTGCAGCGGTTGTGTTCGTCGCCGAAGCAGCCCGCGGCAGCCTGCATGATGTACTTGCCGATGTCAACGGCCGACGCCCCAAGCATAATGAGCGCTGCCGCGTTCGCCGCGAGATTGCCGCCCTTGCCTACGCCGCCTGCAGCGATGATAGGAAGCTCGTTCTGCTTGCCCTGCCTGACGAGGTCCAGGTAGCAGTCGCGGATGTTGGATGCGATGGGATGGCCCATCTTGTCCATCGAAACGTTGTACGCCGCGCCCGTGCCGCCGTCCTCTCCGTCGATGCAGAGCGCTGCAGCGTATGGGTTCCTCGCGAGGTTATTGAGAACGGCGCGCGCTGTCTTGGTCCCGGAGATCTTGGGATAAACCGGCACGCGGAATCCCCAGGCCATGGACATGGACTGGATCATCTTCGCCACGGCCTCTTCGATCGAGTACTTGGTCTGGTGCGTGGGCGGTGATGCAAGGTCGACGAACTGCGGTACGCCGCGGATCTTGGCGATGAGGCCAAGAACTTTATAAGCCTGGAGCAGACCGCCGTCGCCGGGCTTTGCGCCCTGGCCGTATTTGATCTCGATTGCGCAGGGATCCTCGATCATGTCGGGAATGGCATGGATGATCTCGTCCCAGCCGAAATAACCGGAAGCGATCTGGAGGATGAAGTATTTGATGTAGCGCGACTTCAGGATGCTCGGGGGCATGCCGCCTTCGCCCGAGCACATCACCACCGGAAGGCCTTCTACCTCGTTCAAGTACGTGATGCCCATGGCAAGGCCTTCCCACATGTGCGGAGAGAGCGCGCCGATGGACATGCTGCCGATGCGGATCGGGAAGATCTCGCGTACCGGCGGGATAAAGGTGTGGTCGCTGATCGAGAGCTTGTCGCCTTCAACTTTAAGCGGGAGCCTCTCCGCCGGCAGGTTCCTGCCGAGTAGCGTCCTGATGCGGAACTCATGCCTGCCTGCATCGAGGGCCGGGTCCGTGAGCATCGAGATGCGAGTGAACTTGAGCTTGTCGAGCGTCGACGTTGACGGATCGTTCCGTCTGCCGCCCCGCATATACGGGATGCCGCCCTTGTTCTTGAAGTGGTAGAACTTATGCTGGAAATTATGCTCCGGGAATATCGCATCCGTGGGGCAGACGAGCGCGCAGCCGCCGCAGCCGATGCAGTAACGCTCGATTTCCGTGACCTGACGCACCACGTGGGTCAGCCGCCGCGAGACCTTCGGTTCCGGGCTCGCGCCCTCGGACGTCACCACCCGCTGGGTGTAGACCGTTGCTTCGATGGCCTTCATAGGGCAGACAGCCGTGCACCGGCCGCAGCGGGTGCAACGGTCTTCCCGCCACTGGATAATATAGGGAAGCTCTTTCAATGAGAGCTGGTGATTCTGATCTAACCGTGCAGCTGGTTCCATACCGTAACCTCCCGCGCGCCGGGCGCGATGATCACCATGTCGTACTTCATGGGGAAAATATCCTTGCTTTTTTCCCGGTTCGGGATCGCCCGGTCGACACCGCAGACCTCTGACATGAGCGCGTACTTGCCGGGCTTTCCGCCGACAACGCCCGGCCGGAGCTTCTTCGAGTCCTGCACCATGAAACAGGTTCCGTCGGGCGTGAATCCGATCACGCAGTTCGGGCCGTCGATGCAGAGGGGCCGCAGCGATTTTTTGAGCAGCCGGAGCGCCGCGGCATCGGACCTCTTGACGATCTCGGCGTCCTTCATAGGCGTGATCACGTCTTTATAGTAGTGCAGCGGATATCCGAGGGTCCTGTTCGTATAATGCACAATGTGGGTAAAGACCTCGGAATCCGAATTGTAGCCCATGTATCCGGGATTGCCCCTGCCCATGAGGAACTCGCGGATCGGCACGAAAGCGGTGTTCTCGCCGTTCGTCATGGTGGCGAAGCCCTGTATGAAGAACGGGTGGCAGGCGTAGAGGTAGATGGCGTAATTCGTGTTCTGCCTGCCCTGGGCCAGGATGATCTTCGCTTTGAGCCCGGCCTTTTCCAAGCCGAAGAACTCGCCAAGCTGCAGAGGGTCTCCCACTTCCTTGAGCGTGAGCACGTCGGGAAAGAACGAGAACACGAAAAGCTGCTCGCGGGGTTCGCCCATCTCCCGAAGAGCAAGCCGTGTCCGCATGAGCAGGTCTTCCTTGTCACGCTGCGTCCTGTCCGCATACTCCGCCGGATAATCATAGACCTTCGCCACATAATGGTCCCTGCGATCGATGCCCGTTGAATTCTTGATCGGCGGCTCCCAGACGAACTTTTCCGCGAAGCCGTGGGCCTTCATATACTCATCAAGCATGGCGAGGCCGTTGTCGGAACAGATTGCGGAAAGCGTCGGATACTTTTTAAAGTCAGCGAAAGGACCGCCCATGTCCTTGAGCATCAGCCCCAGGCCGGACCCATCGTGGCCTTCCTTCATGGTTTCGAGCGCGTGGATGTTTTCCATGGGAGAGAAATAATCGCTCGATGTGATTGCACTCAAACGGCACATAATCGACTCCTGAATGAAATCCTGCCCGTCAAATCCCAAATACGGAACAATAACCAAACCTTAAATCTTCATTTCCACCGTATTTGGAATTTGATGCCTGGAAGTTACCTGGGATCTGGTGTTCAGGTTTTGCTAAAATTGCATCTTCAGAGCTTTGCCTGCCAGCGTGAAAAAAAGCCCCTTTTACAAGGGGCTCTTGGCACGGCAAAACCATGTCAATGATTAGGTAAAATACACCCACCCACGCCGTTCTGTCAAGCCGAAAGTTAATCCGACAGTGCTCGAAAAGGATTTACCATCTGCGAGGGGTCCGATGATCATGCTTCCTGGCGTCGATGTCGCCGCCCGGCGAATTCCCCGGTCAAAATTGACGCTTGTCAGATTGAGGCACCACGATCCCTTTTCCGACCGATTGGCCTGGTGTTGACCCAGGATATACCTTCGGTTCATGCTTCAGGGTCCGGTGAACGATTCATGCAGCCGTCTTGCGATCTGTGCTTGGGAGGTAGCGGACAAACCATTCTGCCGCGGCATGGGCCACCTGTTCGAGGGCGCCGTGCTCTTCAAAAAGATGAGTTGCGCCTGCTATGATCTTCATGTCCTTTACCGCGGTTATTCGCTTGTACGCGTCCCAGTTGAGATCAATGACCGCGTAATCACGCCCGCCGACGATGAGGAGGGTGGGCGCCTCGACACGATCAAGGACCGGCCCGGCCAGATCGGGCCTGCCGCCCCGAGAAACGACCGCTCGAACGTCTACGCCGAGGTCGGCTGCAGCCCAGAGCGCGGCGGCCGCCCCCGTACTGGCACCGAAATAACCTATGGCAAGCCCTTTCGCTTCCGGCTGCTGCGCGAGCCAGCGGGTCGCAATCTTCAGCCGGTCGGTCAAAAGCGAAACGTTAAATCGGTTTGCGTAGAGGGCATCTTCATCACTTGTCAGCAGATCAAAGAGAAGCGTGCCTAAACCCTCCTCTTGCAGGGCCTCGGCCACAAACCTGTTCCTCGGGCTGTGCCGGCTGCTGCCGCTTCCGTGGGCAAAAACAACGATCGCATCGGCGCCTCCGGGCAGTGCAAGCCAGCCGTCGAGAGTAACCGTATCAGCGGGGATATGGACCAATTGTCCGACATTAGCAACTGCCATGGTGAACCTCCTTCCCCTGCGCTCATTTTCTCTCACTGCCATTATAACTCTCTCTGCGAGCCTCGCATGCCATATCCGCATGCAGGAACAAGTGTGAGCGCTCGCAAGCCGTGATCGTTTCTCTTTGCGCCTTGACCTTTGCCTCCTGCCCAAAACAGGGGCGATCACGCGGCCCTTTTCCCGAAGCTTTCTGATTGCCTGAGCAGTTTCACGACTTCTTCATCCGTTACCTGAGTAAAATCGCTATAATGGCTTCCCACTGCCATAAAATAATAGGGAGTTTCGATGCACACGAACTCGTCTGCCATGTGCTTAAGCTCCTCTGCGGTACTGGGAGGGGCCACCGGCACCGCAACGACGAGCTTTGAGATCCGCTCTTTCTTCATTGTCTCAATAGCCGCCTTCAACGTGGCGCCGGTGGCCACGCCGTCATCGACGAGGATGATGGTCTTGCCGGTCAATTCCCTGATCGGCTCGCCGTTCCGATAGAGCATGATCCTGCGAGAGATCTCCTCCTTCTGCCGGGCTATCTCTTTTTCGATATACGAACTCAAATTGCCGACGGCCGATATGACGTCACGGTTCAGGTGCACGGTCCCCGTTTCGGAGATAGCGCCTGCGGCGAGCTCGGGCTGAGACGGTACACCGATCTTACGGACGATCAGAACGTCCAGGCCGACGTTCAGACGCCTGGCCAGTTCGAATCCCACTGCGACCCCGCCGCGCGGCAAGGCTAGGACGAGTACTCCCTCCCGGTTACTATAATCCTTCAGCTTGTCCGCGAGCCGGATGCCCGCATCGGTCCTATTGATAAACATTTTCATCGCCGCCTTGTGTTCGCCCCACCACGGTTGTAACCAGTTCCAGTCCCTCCGAATCAAAGGGTGGCTATATCCCTCTAATTAAAAATTACCGCCGATCTTGCTGGATTGTCAAGAAAGGGGGCGGAAGACAGGAAGGTTGAAATTAAGAGGCATGAGTTGCACGATGTCCCGTGCACTTAGGTATTACAAAGCCATGAACGGGTGAAATACTATCCGCACCGCTTCATGAGACTTTACGTCTTCATTAAAAACGAATCCTTTAGGCACTGTCTGACATATTCGCTCTTTTATTTGCTCTCTTTGCAGGTGGAAAAGCCGAAGAGGGCGTATGAGGACACCAACCGATGAGACCCGCGGCAGGCGGAATGATCTTAAGGTAGGCCCAAGGAGAACGTCGACCGGCAAGAATCACCAGACAGACCCAGAAAAAATCCAACCAATCCCCTCGACCTCCTCCAGGCTATCAACGCCAAGCAGGTGGGGAATGTGCTGATATTTAGGTCATAACTGCAGAATCCATCAACAGTAGTACTAAAGTTTACTTGACAGCATGGTTACACTTGCGCTTAAATACTACTATAGGGATAGAGGATTAATACACATACATTCTTGTTCTTGAGGAATCGGAGGAATCAAGTGAGGTGGCCAGGAGAATAACCTTATAAAATCCAATCTATGCCGAATCCAGCAAGGCCCCTTGATGCCTTCGTGTCTTATTTATTCCTTGGCGCCGTGATAAACGGCCCGGGGGGGAAAAGGTATCTGGATGCTTGCCGAAACCTGTGTTTGCGTATTATCGTGGCGGCACAGGAGGCAATATGTTGACAGTGCTCATCGGCATACTATTTATCACGCTCCACGCGCTACCGGTCGGAGCAGAACCTTCCGAGACCGTAACGGCGGCGATAAACCAGCCTTCTTCCCCATTCGAAGCGACAACCCCGGCAGACGAAGCGATTGAAGAGAATAAATATCACATTCCGGTCGTCCTGAATAACAGCGTGGAAACATATATTGAATATTTCAGAACCCGGGAGAAACGCACGTTTCAGCGGTGGCTGAACAATTCTGCGCACTACCTCGATCCGATGAAAAAGATCTTCAAGGATGAGAACCTGCCGGAGGAACTCGTATATGTAGCCATGATCGAAAGCGGGTTTGATTCCGGCGCGGTGTCTCGGTCAAAAGCGGCAGGCCACTGGCAGTTCATGCCTGACACGGCACGGCAATACGGGCTTAGAAGCGACTGGTGGATTGACGAGCGAAAGGACTACATCAAGTCGACCCATGCCGCGGCGCAGCATTTCAGGGATCTCCACAGCCGATTCGGATCCTGGCCGCTCGTCCTGGCGGCATACAATGCCGGCGCCAGCAAAGTGCTGCGCGCGATGCAGAAGACCGGTTCTGAGGACTTCTGGGATTTGAAGGAGTCCGCATATCTCCGGAGGGAAACAAAGGTTTATGTGTCGAAATTCATGGCGGCGTCCCTCATCGCCAGAGATCCCGCTGCATACGGCTTCCGGGTTCCCGATGTCGAACCGCTCCGTTATGACGAGGTTGTGATCAGGGAGGTGATGGATCTACGCACCGTCGCGTACTGTACCGACAGCACCTACGAGAGGATCAAGTCCCTGAACCCCGAAATCAACGGAAAATCAACGCCTCCCGATGATAACCGCTACCTCCTGAAGATCCCTAAGGGGAAAAAGAAGATCTTCCTGGCTAGAATTGATGCAATCCGGAAAGCTGAGATCCGGATTTCGTGGGACGAAGAAGTCTATATATCTCTTCTCAATCAGGGCGAATCTTCAAGAGAGCCTGGAAATGGCCCTGATATTTGCCCCGTGTTCGAAAAGGAGACAACCCTCGCGCAGCGTCCTTCCCAACAACAGGCAGCACGCAGGAATGCTGCTCAAGAAACCGAGCCCGCAATCGATGACAAGGATGGGCACTTGAATGCGAAAAATCCAATGACGGCCTGTGCCAAGCGCACGCCGGCCATTGGCCCGCATCGATATCTTGTCCCCTGGGCACTACCTCCTTTCAGCAATACCGCGGATCGGCACCGGTAATCCATGCTCGCCCTTCTGCGGTTATGATCTCGTCTTGAATTCACCGGGGACGATAGGAAGGCTCAGCTTTTCCGTTCCCCGGATGATCACGATTGGTAAGCTCACGCCGACCTTCTCCTGTGTCAGGAGCCTGTGCAGCTCATCAATGCCAGCGACGGCCGAACCGCCGAATCCCACGATGATGTCTCCCCCTCGCAGGCCGGCCCGCATGGCCGGGCTGTCTGCTTCGATTGAGACGACCAAGACACCGCTTTCTGCCGGGAGGTCGTGAAAACGCACAATGCGCCGAAGGAGCGGGACGTTCTGTCCTCCTACCCCGATGTAACTGCGCCGTACCTTGCCGTCCTTGATCAGGCTCGCCACAACGAACTTTGCGGTGTTGATGCCGATGGCGAAGCAGATCCCCTGAGCCGGCATGATCACCGCTGTATTCACGCCGATCACGTCGCCGCGGGACGTGACAAGCGGTCCGCCAGAATTGCCCGGGTTGAGCGCCGCATCGGTCTGGATCACGCTGTCGATGAGCCTGCCGGAGATGGACCGGAGTGAACGGCCGAGCGCGCTCACCACGCCAGCGGTCACCGTATACTGGAAACCATACGGATTGCCGATGGCGATGACAAGCTGGCCCACTCGGATTGTCTGCGAATCGCCGAGACTGACGGCCGTGAGCTTAGGCGCATCAATCCTGATCACCGCGAGATCCGTATTAGGATCATCCCCCACATTCTGGGCCTGAAACTGCCGGCCGTCCGGAAGCATGACTCCGATCTCCTCCGCTCCGTGCACCACGTGGCTGTTCGTAAGGATGAACCCGTCGGGCGTGAATATGAAGCCTGAGCCGCTTGCTTGGAACTCCCGGGAAACGCGCGGCTCGGCATTCCTGCCCCGCATCTGCTGCCGGACCTCTATATTGACAACTGAAGGGCTGACCTTTTCCGCCGCTGTGATTACCGCACGGGAGTACGCATCCAGAAGTCCGTCATCAGAGGGCGATGAGGTCTGCTCGGCCTGCCTGTTTTCGGGTTTTACAGTGTCGTTCGATATCCATTCCATGACGCTTTTCATCATATTCATCCTCCTGCTTCATAATAACACTGCTGTCAAGCGGCATACGCCGCGCCCCTTCTCATGAGGAAGCCATACCTTCCCCGCATCGCGTTCAATTACGAAAAACCGGAAGAAAGTCAAGAACCTGTTGAAAGATAAGGGCATACTGACAAGGTTCAGATGACGCGGGGAAACGGAGGGTGAGAAGGCACAACGGTGCGCGATGAACGGATGGACGAACGATAAAAAATGAGAGGACGGTGTTTCAGCAGTACAGCGGGTCGGCGCAGGTGAGCACCTGCTCGCTTTTACTCCCGCTCCGGAAGATGGTGATCCCTTTCACCCCTTCCCGGTAGGCCAGGAGGAAGGCCTGCTGCACGTCATCCTTCGTCGCCTGTGGCGGAAAGTTGATAGTCTTGGACACCGCATTGTCCGTATGGCGCTGGAATGCGGCCTGCATGCGCACATGCCACTCGGGTGCGATGTCGAAGGCCGTCACGAACACGCGCTTCATGTCCTCCGGGACGTCGCTCATCCGCTGGATGGACTCCCCTGCCGTGATGCGCATCAGCAGATGATCGCTGTAGAAGGCGCGTCTCTTTGCCGTCTCGAGGAAGTAATCATACACCTCGGGAAGGTCCACGTCCCCGAGCACGTGCCGCGTGTAAGAGAGAGCGAAGAGCGGCTCGATCCCGCTCGAGCACCCCCCGATGATAGAGAGCGTGCCGGTGGGCGCTACCGTGGTCACCGTCGCGTTCCGGAGTTTCGGCCCGCCCGGCGTATCGTATTTGCTCCCCTTGAAATTCGGGAACACGCCCCGCTCCCGGGCAAGCTCTTCGGAGGACTGCCAACCCTTTTCCTTGACGAACTGCATGATCCTCTCCCCGGTCTTGACCGCCTCTTCCGAATCGTAGGGGATCCCGAGCCTTATCAGTAAATCGGCAAAGCCCATGACGCCGAGGCCGATCTTGCGGTTCCCCTTGGCCATGCGGTCGATCTGGTCCAGCGGATAGCGGCTCATGTCGATGACGTTATCGAGGAAGTGCACACCGGCCCTGACAGCCCGTTCCAGCTTTTCCCAGTCTATCACAGGGCGGCCTCCGTCTTCCCAGAGCATGCGCGACAGGTTAAGCGACCCCAGGTTGCACGGCTCGTACGGCAGGAGCGGTTGCTCGCCGCAGGGGTTCGTGCTCTCCATCTCTCCCAGCCGCGGCGTAGGGTTATCGCGGTTGATCCGGTCGAGGAACACCACTCCGGGGTCACCGGTCTTCCATGCCATCTCCACGATCCGGTCGAAGATCTCCCGGGCTTTCAGTTTTTTTACCACCTGGTGTGTGGAGGGATTGATAAGCGGCAGATCAGCGTCGGCTTCGACAGCGCGCATGAATTCTTCGGTCACTGCCACGGAAATGTTGAAATTGGAGAACTCTTTATTATCGACCTTGCATGATATGAAATCGAGGATGTCTGGATGGTCCACCCGCAGGATACCCATATTCGCGCCTCGCCGCGTGCCTCCCTGCTTGATCACCTCCGTGGCCATATTGAAGACCCGCATGAAAGAGACCGGGCCGCTCGCCGCGCCGCTCGTAGTATGCACCAGGTCGTCCTTGGGACGCAGCCTGCTGAACGAGAAGCCGGTGCCGCCGCCGCTCTGGTGGATCAATGCGGTGTTTTTAACCTCCTCAAAGATGGATTCGAGCGAGTCCTCGACGGGCAGGACGAAGCACGCCGCAAGCTGCTGGAGAGGGCGGCCTGCGTTCATCAAGGTCGGTGAGTTCGGCAGAAATTCGAGCGTCGAGAGGATACGGTAAAATTCCTCTTCGCTCCTGCGGATATCGGCATGGCCATCGTACATGAGGTCGGCCTGGGCGATGTTGTTAGCCACCCTCCTGAACATCTGTCCAGGCGATTCCACCACCCTGCCCTGCTCGTCCTTTTTCAGGTACCGCCGGTCAAGCACGGCCAAAGCATTGGTAGCAAGATTTATCTCCGGAGGTTTGACTGCCATCCCCTTTCCCCCTTTTATTATATTCTACCACCTTCGAGGGGGAACAGGTACATGCCGGAGAAGGCCCGCCAGGCAGGCGCGAAGCGCCCTAGTAGAAGGAAATAAAGAGGGCAAGGACCGCGAGGCTCTTGGCCACTTCGATCCAGCCCGTAGTCTGGAGCTTGACCTTGTAAAGCGTGGCAGCAACAATAAGGTTATCCACCAGCGGCAGAAGTATGATGACCGGGATGTGCATGAGCTGGTAGACGAGGGCCGCGAACAAGACGTAGACTGCCGTCAGAACCCTGTATTTCGTCCTTTTCAAGAGCACCGCTTTGATCTTGAACACCCCCGCCGTAAAATACAGCGTCGTCCCGAGGAAAAGCCTGACATCCAGGCCTCCCGTCAACAGGAATTTTGCCAGGACCGCCGAAAGACTGATGAGCGTGAAGCCCAACAGTTCAGTAAGGACAAAATGCTCCCCTGCAAACCTGCTCATGAGGAGATAGACAAGCGGGAATATGATAAGCGGCAGGAGCATGGGGATGTCCCTGCCGAAGACGGCGACCAGGATCACCGCCGCCACGACAATGTGAGCAAGAAAAATGATGAGCGCTTTCCGGTCTTCCGGCCGCCGGTTCCATTTCGTGTATGCCTGCTTCGAATTGATCAACAGGGCGAGGGCAAGGAAGAGCGGGATCGCTGTCCACGTGAATTCCCTGCTCACGCCGAGGCCGATGAGATACGCGATGATCAAGACGCTCCATGATCCGTATTCCTTCAGGAAATATCCTTTGGCTTCGTTTCTCATGAACAAAATATACCATGGATTACGTCGAACCGGTATGAGATAAAACATATGCGAGTTTGTCACAGGGGGGAGAGGGAGGTGGTCGGCGGGACATCGTCCGCCAGCCAAATCCGGCGTGTTAAAGAGCCTGGCTTGAGCCGTCCGACAGGAGAGGGCGCCGTTCTACGTCAGGGAGTGCCGAATACCGTCACCTGCTGCAGATTTCTTACGAACAAGCCGACCAAACCATGCGTTCATCGTTCCGCATCCTGCCAGAAAGAGTGCCCTGGTGTGCCTTGCTCCAGCTGCCGCCTCCCGAGGCGAAAACAGGCAGGCGATCGTTCCACTACATGATCCCGATGATGGATGCGCGTGCGAAGTTCAGAAGGTTCGTCGGATATACTCCGATGACAATGACGGCCGTAACCGAGATCGCCAGAGCAAGCGCAAGGGAGGGCGATGTGGTCAGTTCGAAGCTCCCTTTGGGCTCGTTCATATACATGATCATGATGATCCGGAGGTAGAAGTACGCGCTTATGGCGGAGAACAGCACTCCCACCACCGCAAGCCATACAAGCCCTGCCTCCACCGCCGCCTTGAAGATATAGAATTTGCCCACAAAACCGGCCAAGGGGGGTATTCCCGTGAGGGAGAACATGAAGATGAGCATGAGGAACGCCGCCGTCTTGTTGCTCTTGCCGAGCCCTGCGAAGTCGGTTATCTCCTCGCCACGCTCACCGGTTTTCCGAAGCATGATCACCACGCCGAACGCGCCCATGTTCATCAGGGCATAGATGCACACGTAGAGCATCACGCTCGCTGCGCCATCCGGGCCGCCGGCGGCAAGCCCCACCAGGGCGTATCCGGCATGCGCGATAGACGAGTATGCAAGCATGCGCTTGATGTTCGTCTGGGACAGGGCCATGATGTTGCCGACAGCCATGGTGAGCACGGCCAGGCCGGCGATGATCGCCGTCGAGTGCGCGTGCAGAGGTTCGAGCGCGTACGTAAAGACCCTGAGGAGTACGGCGAAACCGGCCACCTTGGGCCCTGCGGACATGAAGGCCGTTACCGATGTAGGGGCGCCTTCGTACACATCCGGGACCCACATGTGGAACGGCGCCGCCGCGACCTTGAACCCGAAGCTCACGACCAGCATGATCATGGCCAGGAACAGCACCGGATTCGTGAGGTCAGCTTCGCGCAGGAACGTCAGGATTCCCGCGAGGTTCGTAGTGCCGGAAAGCCCGTAGAGGAGCGACATGCCGTAGAGCATGATGCCGGACGAGAACGCGCCGAGGAGCAGGTACTTGATCGCTGATTCATTCGACCGGTTGTCGCTCCGCATGAACCCCGCAAGGATATAGATGGAGAGCGCCATAAGCTCCAGACCAAGATAGAGGGTGATGAGGTCGCCAGCCGAGGCCATCAGCATCATGCCGCTCGTGGCAAACAGCATCAGCGCATAGTATTCGCCGCGGCGAATGTCTTCGATCTTCAAGTAGTTGATGGATACCAGGATGCCGAGTCCGCAGGCAAGGTAGAAAACAAACTTGAAGAAGGTCGAAAAGGGGTCGAGCAGGAACGTCCCGCTGAAGAATGCGCCGTTAGCGCCCATCACGTTATACGTGGCGGCCGCCGCCCAGATGATCCCGCCCAGACTGAGCCAGCCAAGATAGTATTTGCTCTCTTCCTCAACAAAGAAATCGAGAATGAGCACGATCAGCGCCACGGTGACGACGATCACTTCGGCGTTGATGGGCATTATGGACCGCAAGAAATCCTGGTACATGATGGACATGGTAACTCCTTAAAGACCTCGTTCTAGTGTAAAGTGCAAATGGGAAATTGGTAATCGCCCATTACGTGCCTTCACTACCGCGTTCTCCAGCCTTCAATTTTCAATTCGACATCCGAAGAACGTCGCTCACCATCTGCGTGACAGCAGGAGCGGTCTGGACCTTTTCATTTATATGCTGCATCAGGTTCGATACAGAAGCGTGCATCACGCCGAACGCGGCGTTGGGATAAAAGCCGATAATGAATACGAGCACAACGAGCGGGAGCGCGGCCGCCACCTCGCGCAGGTTCATATCCGCGAGGTGCTCGTTGTGTGGGTTGGTAATCGTGCCGAATGCGACACGCTGATACAGCCAGAGCATGTAACCCGCGCCGAGGATGATCCCGATCGATGCGATCACCGCGTACGGCTTCGAGTGCAGGAACGCGCCGAGCAAGATCGTGAATTCGCCGATGAAGCCGTTCGTCCCCGGAAGGCCGATGGACGAAAGCGTTATGATCAGCAGGAACGCCGCATAGACCGGAACCTTCGCCGCAATGCCGCCATAGTCTGCAATCTGCCGCGTATGGGTCCGTTCGTAGATGACGCCGACGGCGAGGAACAATGCCCCGGTTGAAACACCGTGGTTCAGCATCTGGAGGATGCCGCCTTCAAGCCCCTGAAGGTTCAGGGCGAAGATCCCGAGGGTGACGAAACCCATATGGCTGACGCTCGAATAGGCTATCAGCTTCTTGAAATCTGTCTGGGCGAAGGCCATGTATGCGCCGTAGATGATGGCAATCACGGACAGGACCATGATTGCCGGCGTCCACTTCATGGCCGCATCCGGGAAGAACGGCAGCGAGAACCGCAGGAAGCCGTAGGCCCCCATCTTGATCAGGATGCCAGCGAGTATGATGCTCCCGGCGGTCGGCGCTTCTACGTGCGCATCAGGCAGCCAGGTATGGACCGGGAACATGGGAACCTTGACCGCGAATGCAAGGAAGAACGCGGCGAACACCCACATCTGGAATGTGTAGCTGAATTTGTGATTCATGAGCGTGAGCACGTCGAAGGTGTTGCCCGCGGCGACATACACCGCGATGATCCCGACGAGCATCAGCACGCTCCCGACCAAAGTATACAGGAAGAACTTGATCGCGGCGTAAAGCCGGTTGGGGCCGCCCCAGATGCCGATCAACAGGTACATGGGGATGAGCATCGCCTCCCAGAAGATGTAGAACAGGAAGAGGTCGAGCGCGGTGAACACCCCGATCATACCGGCCTCGAGGAACAGCATGGCAATCATGAATTCCCGCACCCGGTCCTGGATGGCCGTCCACGAGACCATGATGGATATGCTCGTGAGGAGCGCCGTCAGCGCAACGAACAGGATGCTGATCCCGTCAACGCCGAGCCGGTAGTTGATATCCCACGCGGCGATCCATGTGTGGCTCTCGCCGAACTGCATGTGGGGAATCGAGCTGTCGAAATTAAGGAGCAGGGGTACACACAGGGCCAGCTCGACGAAAGAGAAGCCAAGCGCGACCCAGCGCACCGTAGCGGCGTTCCGTATGAACAGCAGGAGGAACGAGCCGAGCACCGGGATGAATATCATGAGGCTCAGCAGAGGATAATCGAGCTGATGCAATCTTAGTTCGAGCATGTATGACTCCTTTTGACACAGAGCATGGGACGTGGAGCGAAAGGCATCTGCCCTTTGCGCTCCTCCCTATGCTCTCCGCACGTCACTTCAAGACATAATAAAGCCCAACGAGCACCACGAGACCGAGCCCCATGGTGAACGCGTACTGCTGCACATAGCCGGTTTGAATCCTCCGGCCCCGCTCGCTTGTCGTCCCGATGAGTCTGGCGATGCCGTTCACCGCGCCGTCAACGATCTTGACGTCGCCGACTTTGTACAGGAACGTGGCGACCTTGTGGACCAGGCCATCGACGAAAAGATAGTTGTATATCTCGTCAATCTTATACTTGGAAAGGAGCAGGTTGTAGGCACCTTTGTAGCGGTCAGCGATACGGTCCGGGAGCGACGTGTTCTTCACGTAGAGGGAATAGGCCATCCTGATGCCCGAGAGCGCGACCAGGACCGAGAAGAGCATCAACCATCTCTCGATGCCATGGCTCTCCGCGGCCGCATGCTCCGCATGCGGGAAGATTGGCGCGAGGAAGTTTCCGAACAGGTTGACGTTGGGAAGGATCGCCCCCGGCATGCCGATCCATCCTATGGTCAGGGAGAAGAACGCCAGGATCATGAGCGGTACGGTCATCACCTTCGGCGACTCATGCACGTGGTGTTCGACCTCATGGTCTATGCGCGATTCCCCATAGAACGTCAGGTAGATCAGACGGAACGAGTAGAACGCCGTCATGAACGCCCCTGCCACGCCGAGGAGCCACAGCACCCTCCCCATCCCGGGTGAGCTGTACGCGCTCCAGAGGATCTCATCCTTGCTGAAGAACCCCGCGAACGGGAAGATGCCCGCCAGCGCAAGAGATCCGATGATAAAGACCACATGGGTGATGCTGATCTTGGACTTGAGCGCACCCATCTTGCGCATGTCCTGTTCGCCGGACAGGGCATGGATGACGCTGCCCGACGCCAGGAACAGGAGCCCCTTGAAGAAGGCATGCGTCGTGAGGTGGAAAATGCCGGCGGAGAACGCCCCAACACCAAGGCCCAGGAACATGTATCCGAGCTGACTGATAGTGGAGTATGCGATAACCCTCTTGATGTCATTCTGCACGAGGCCGATGGTCGCCGCAAAGACCGCGGTCAGGCCGCCGACCACGGCCACCGTTGTCATCGCCGTCTCCGAAAGCGAGAAGATCGGCGCGCAGCGCGACACCATAAACACCCCTGCGGTTACCATGGTCGCGGCGTGGATCAAGGCGCTGACCGGCGTCGGGCCCTCCATGGCATCCGGCAGCCAGACATAGAGCGGGAGCTGTGCGGATTTGCCCGTCGCTCCGAGGAACAGGAGAAGCGCGATCAGGGTGACCACGCTGATATTGCCGCCGAGCAGGGCAATGCTCTGCTTCGCCGCGGGTCCGGAGAGGGCGGCAAAGACGCCGGCGAAATCAAGGGTGCCGAACGTGCTGAAGATAAGCAGCATTCCAAGCACGAATCCGAAGTCGCCGACGCGGTTCACGACAAACGCCTTGACGCCCGCATCCGAAGCGGATTTTTTCTCATACCAGAAACCGATGAGGAGATAGGAGCAGAGGCCCACCCCTTCCCAGCCCACGAACATGAGGAGGAAGTTGTTGGCCATCACCAGCACAAGCATGAAGAACGTGAAAAGCGCCAGGTAGGAGAAGAAGCGCGCATATCCCTTGTCGCCGTGCATGTATCCCACCGAGTATATGTGGATGAGGGAGCTGAGCGTGGTCACCACGAGGAGCATCACCGCTGTGAGCTGGTCGATCTGGAAACCTACATTCACGCTGAGGGTGCCGATGGAAATCCAGGAATAGAGGTTCTCATTTATGATCGTCCCGTCGAGCACGTCGAGGAATGTGCTGAACGAAAGAAGAAACGCGCCGACGACTCCGGCTATAGCGGCGTATGCCGCCCTCTCCTTGAGATACTTGCCGAACAGTCCCGCGATCAGGAAGCCGGCGAACGGCAGGATCGGAATCAATGCGTATGTAAGCATGTCGTGCACCTCGGTTTAATATCTGCCAATCAAATCCCCAACCCCAGACATCGGCCGACCTCTAAATCAAAAAACGCGCTTCTCCTTCGGTGATAAGGGCCTATGGCACTTGCTTCCGGGATCTGGGACTCTATCCCTACCCTTTCATGATGTTGAACTCGTCGACGTAGACACTTCCGCGGTTCCTTGCAAGCAGGATGATGATCGCAAGCGCCACGGCGGCCTCTGCCGCGGCCACGGTGATGACGAAGATCACGAATATCTGCCCAGTCAGGGACTGCAGGTAATGAGAGAATGCTATGAAATTGATGTTGGCCGCGTTCAGCATGAGTTCTATGGACATCAGAAGGATGAAGATATTACGTCTCGAGAACACGCCGACCACGCCGATGGTGAACAGAGCAGCGCTCAGGATCACATACCATGATAAGGGGATCATACGATTTACTCCTTCGTCTTTATCTTTGCCAGCATCACAGCCCCGACCAGCCCTACCAAGAGCACGACCGATGCGATCTCGAACGGCACCAGATATTTTGTGTAAAGTTCCGTCCCCAGAGAAAGGACCCCGTCGGAGGCGAGCCTCATCGGCTCTTGGCCCTCGTCGGCGGGGAAGATCCCTCGTGAAACAAGGAGCACTACCTCTCCAGCAATGAGGATCCCGAATGCGGCTATCCAGGGCCAGTACCGGTTCGCCCTGGCCGCTATGCTCTCCTTGTCCACGTTCAGGAGCATCACCACGAAGAGATAGAGGATGAGGATGGCGCCGGCGTATACAATGAGCTGGACCGCGGCCAGGAACTCGGCATTGAGCAACACGAACAGCCCCGCAATGTGGAAAAACAGCAGCAGCATGAACAATACGCTATGGATGGGATTTCTCCGCGTTACCATCATGATGGCCGACGCCAGTATCACTGCCGCAAAATAGAGGAAGATCACCTTATTGATCATGCTTCTTTACCGCCTTTCCGCCCATAAATCGGTCGCCCACTTCGATCAGCCGCTCCTTGGTATAGAAGGCATCTTTCCGTGAATAGCAGGAAAGCTCGAACTCCGGCGTCTGATATATCGCAGAAACGGGACAGGCATCGATGCAGAAACCGCAAAACACGCAGCGGAGCAGGTCTAGCTCGTATGAATTCACGAGCTTGTCATGTTCGGATCCCTCGGAGGTCACCACGGTTATCGCCTTCGAAGGGCATACGGCCTCGCAGAGGCCGCATCCGATGCAGGCCCCCTTTCCTGTTTCGTCCCGCCGCATCGCATGGAGCCCGCGGGACCCGAGGATCGGTTTGCGCTTATATGTCGGGTACTGCCGCGTCACCGCGGGAGTCAGCATGGTTTTGAGCGTCAACGCCATCCCTTCGGCTATTTCGATAAGGAAAATGGTCCTGAGCAGTTTTTTTAGCTTCTTCATCGTGCCAACCTCTCTTTTACAGCCAGCCCGCCTGCCTCATGAATGCCGCAACAAGCAGCGTCGCAAGCGAGAGCGGAAGAAGTATCTTCCATGAAATCGCCATGAGCTGATCATAGCGGTATCTGGGCAGAGTTGCCCGCAGCCACATGTAGAAAAAGATAAAGAAATACAGCTTCACGAGAAGCCAGAGCGTCGACGGCAAGGCCGCCAGCGCCTTGTTGAGCAGGGATATGGGGGCAAAATGGCCGATGGCCGTGTTGGGAAGTATCTGGACCGGCAACCAGCCGCCCAAGAACATGATGCTCGCGAGGAGCGACACGATCATCATGTTCAGGTACTCCGACATGTAGAACAGGCCGAAGCGGATGCCGGTGTACTCGGTAAAGTAGCCGGCTACAAGTTCGCTCTCTGCCTCGGGCAAATCAAAGGGCACGCGGTTCGTCTCCGCGATGCCGGAGAAGAGATAGAGGAAGAAGGCGACCGGCCCTACCGGCAGTGCCACAAGGAACCACCGATGCGTCTGGGCGTTTACGATATCGGACAGGTTCAGGGACCCGGCCATGAGCACGACGGTGACAATGGCGAAGGCCATGGGGATTTCATAGCTGATCATCTGCGCCGCTGAACGAAAACCTCCCATCAGCGAGTACTTGTTGTTCGATGCCCAGCCCGCCATGATCACGCCATATGTGCCGACGCTCGACAGCGCGAGGATGTAAAGCACGCCTATGTTCAGGTTCGCCACCCAAAGGGGGATTTTCTTTGAGAGGAGGCCGTAAAAATTCGTTGACGGTCCGAAGGGCAACGCAACGAAGGCTCCGAAGGCCATGACGAGCATGATGACCGGCGCTATGCTGAATACCCATTTGTCAGCCTTGGCGGGGATGATGTCTTCCTTCATGATGAACTTGACGGCGTCGGCAACGGGCTGAAGGATCCCGTGCCAGCCGGTCCGCATGGGACCGAGCCGCCCCTGCATGTGCGCGAGTACCTTGCGCTCCATCAACTGCAGGTACATGGCGTTTGCCAGAATGAAGGCCAAAAGCGCTGCGACGGGAATAACAAGCGTATAAACGATACTCAATATCTGATGCATATCTGGCATGTTCGCTCCTACCCTTCGATCTTGACGTGTTGTATGGTCCCTATTTCCTTCGACCGTGTAATGGTCATGCCTGACGAGAACAGAAGGCGCTCCGCAGTGATAACTTCCCGATTCATGATCGAATCCGTTGCAAGGGACAGGTCGGCAAGAACCCCCGCCAAGGGGGACTTGTCGCTGGCCCAGCAGGAACCGAAAGCGAGGTCCGCATACTGAGGAACGACAGATCTTATTTCCCTCAAAATGTCCCGCTCTGACGCATAGTGCATGTCACCGCCCATTCTTTTCGCGATCTCCTGGAGGATTTCCCAGTCGGGCCTTGATTCCCCCACGGGCTCCTCAGCCTTGTTCAGCTGCTGAAGTCTGCGCTCAACGTTGGTGAACGTGCCGGACTTCTCGGCGCTGGCGGCTGCCGGCAGCACCACATGGGCGAGTTTGGCCGTCTCGGTCATGAAAATGTCCTGAACCACAAGGAACTCGAGCTTCCCCAACGCTGCCTTGAGGTTCTGATCGCTTCCCGCCGGATCGTCGCCCATGATATAGAGCGAAGCCAGCTTACCGGTATTCATCGCACTTATCATTTCAACGGCATTCATGCCCGGTGTCTCTGCCTTCCGGTAGCCGGGGAGGTAATCTGGAACCGTCCCCATATCGAGAGCGCCCTGGAAGTTGCTCCGCCGGACAAGCGGATAATAGGTTACGTTCTTGAGTTGCCCGCACAGCTCCCTGATATTGGCAAGTTCCTTGTCCGAAAGCCGGGCAGGGACGATGACTGCGACATTCCCGGCGTTCTTCAGCAACTCCGCTGCCCGTTTTGCCTCCTCGCTTCCTGATGAGGATGACAACGCGCCGCGCAGTTCTTCAAGCGCCCGGTCGGTGGAGGCGGGCAGCACCACCGAGGCAATTTTATTGAACTTGTTGAACTCGTCATTCACGAGGATTACCTTCCGGTTCTTCCTGTTAACGGCACGCACGATCTCGATGCCGGTGAGCGGATTGATCTCGCCCACGTCCTTGTCGAGCACGAGGATCACCTCGTGGTCCGAAATCCTGCTCAATTCGCCTGAAAAGAATGTCGTGTTCAGACCCTTCGGGACCTTGATCCGGGCAAGCATGTCCACATTGTTCGTCCCGACAACCGACCGCAGGAACTTCTGGAATAGATAGCTGTCCTCGTTGGTGGTCCGGACCGAACCGAATCCTCCGATCTTCCCGGCGCCGTGCTTGTCCCTGATCACCTTCAAGTTGGTCGCGACGATCGAAAGGGCCTCTTCCCAGGTGCAATCCACAAGCTGTCCGCCAACACGCATCATCGGCGTGGTAAGCCGGTCCTGGTGATGGACGGCATCCCAGCCGAATCGGCCCTTTGTGCAGAGATAGTTGTTCCGTGCGGGTCCGACCCGCATGATCTTGCCGTCACGCGTCTCATAGCTGACGCCGCAGCCGCAGCCGCAATAATTGCAGACCGACGCGGTCGCCTCGAGGTTCCACGACCGAGCCCTGTACTTGAACTGGCGCGTGGTGAGGGCGCCGACCGGGCAGATCTCTGTGCATTCGCCGCAGAATTCGCAGTCGAGCGGCCGGTCGAAATCGGTGCTGATGCGCGCCCGCGTTCCCCGCCTGGTGAAGGCCCACTCGCCCACGCCGTTCTGTTCGTCGCAGATCCTGACGCACTTGCCGCAGAGAATGCAGCGGCTGATGTTGCGCTCGATGATCGCGCTCTCGTAATCCGGCGGAAGGTATCCCTTCTCCGCGTCGAACCTGCTCTGTCCAAGCCCGTACTCGTGCACGAGATCCTGGAGCTGGCACTCTCCCGCCTTGTCGCAGACCGGGCAGTCGAGGGGGTGTTTGATCAAGAGGAGCTCGAGCACCATCCGTCGCGCCTCGATGAGCGCCGGTGTCGATGTCTTCACGACCATGTTGTCCGTGGCCGGCGTGGTGCACGACGGAGTGAACTTGCGCGGCGTGCCTTCCACTTCGACGAGACAGACCCTGCACGCGCCGAAGGGATGGAGCTTGTTGTCGTGGCACAGGGTCGGCACCCGCGATCCGGCCGCGTTCGCAGCCTCCAGGATGGTCGAGCCGACAGGGACCTCAACTTTTTTCCCGTCTACTGTAACTGTCATTTTTTGCATAAGTTCTTTACCTTCTTACCTAAGAGCTCCTGGCAATCGCAATCAGCATTCGACTATGAGCTCGTTTTAATCAATAGCCCAGAACCTGCAGTTCTTGATGCACGTCTTGCACTTGGTGCACTTCTCCTGATCGATGTAGGCCACTTTGCCCTTCTCCCAGGTTATGGCGCCCACCGGGCAATTCTTGAAGCACTGGCCGCACTTTTTGCATTTTTCCTCGTTCACTTTGAACTCGATCAGCGGCGTGCAGACCCTGGCCGGGCATTTCTTCTCCTTGATATGGGCCTCATACTCGTCGCGGAAATACTTGATCGTCGTGAGGACCGGGTTCGGCGAGGTCTGACCCAGTCCGCAGAGCGACGTGTCCTTGATCTGCTGAGAGAGGTTCAAGAGAAGTTCGATGTCTCCCTCGCGGCCTTCGCCGTTTGTGATGCGTTGCAGGATGCTCAGGAGCGTCTTGTTCCCGATCCGGCAGGGCACGCACTTGCCGCAGGACTCGTCTTCAGTGAACTCAAGGAAAAATTTGGCCATGGCCGGCATGCAGGTGGTCTCGTCCATCACCACCATGCCGCCGGATCCCATGATCGCTCCTGTCTTGTTGATGTTCTCGTAGTCGACGGGCGTATCAATGAGCGAATGGGGAATGCAGCCTCCCGACGGACCGCCCATCTGCACTGCCTTGAACTTCCGGTTGTTTTTGATGCCGCCGCCGATGTCGTAGATCACCGTCTTGAGAGGAATGCCCATGGGCACTTCTACGAGGCCAATGTTATTCAGCGCTCCCGAAAGGGCGAATACCTTGGTGCCCTTGCTCTTCTCGGTCCCGAGGCTCGCGAACCAGTCCGCACCGTGCAGGATGATGGGGGGCACATTCGCAAAGGTCTCGACGTTGTTCAGCACCGACGGCCGCTGCCACAAGCCCTTGACCGCGGGGAACGGCGGTTTTGGCCTCGGCATGCCCCGTTTGCCCTCGATGGATGCCATGAGCGCCGTTTCCTCGCCGCACACGAACGCACCCGCACCCTGGTAGATCTCGATCTCCAGAGCGAATCCTGAGCCCAGGATATCCGGGCCCAAAAGGCCCCGCTCCTTGGCCTGCTCGATGGCAAGCTGAAGACGGTGCACCGCAAGGGGGTACTCGGCACGTACATAGATATAGCCGTAGTGGGCATTGATCGCCTTGGCCGCGATGATCATGCCCTCGAGAACGGAATGAGGATCGGCTTCCATGACGCTGCGGTCCATGAACGCGCCCGGGTCGCCCTCGTCTCCGTTGCACAGTATATATTTGATCTCGCCTGAGACGCGGGCGCAGAGCTCCCACTTGAGGCCGGTGAGGAACCCGGCCCCGCCCCTTCCGCGCAGCCCGGACTTCTTCACCTCGCTGACGATCTGCTCGGGCGTCATCTCGGTCAGCGCCTTGGCTGCGGCCATATAGCCGTCACGGGCGATGTATTCCTCTATCTTCTCGGCGTCGATGAGGCTCCTGTTCCGAAGCGCACGCAGCACCTGGTGTTTGAAGAACGGGATCTCGTTCATGACGGGGATGGCGTCTTTCTGCGCCGGAGGCGTGTAGAGGAATTTCTGGACCGGCCTCCCCTTGACAAAGTGCTCTTCAACAAGGTGCGGCACGTCTTCAGGCTTCACGAGCTGATAGAATATGTCTTCGGGATAGACCACTATGACCGGGCCTTTGGCGCAGAACCCGTTGCACCCCGTCAAGACGATCTTGACCTCGTTCTGAAGGTTTCGCCTGATCAGTTCGGTCTCGAGCGCCTCCTTCACCTTGAGCGAGCCGTTTGCCACACATCCCGTCCCTGCGCAGATCATTATATTTGAGCGGTATGTTGTCTCCACGTTACCTTACCCCATTTAACGGTTTAAACCGGATTCATCAGTACGTCGTTTCATGCCCGACGACCAGGGCGTATTCCTTGACTGGTTTCCCGCCTACTACATGTTCCGCGAAGATCTTGCGCATCTTCTCCTCGGTCAGCGAGATATATTTCACGGGAGGTTCTCCAGAAAGTTCGACTGTGGCCATCGGCTCCTGGCTGCAGAGCCCGGCGCAGCCCGATGTGGTGATCGCCACGTCCTTCAGGTTGGATTTGGCGAGCTCTTCCATGATGGTGTTCATGATGCCTCTGGCACCTGCTGCGATGCCACAGGTCCCCATATGCACCGTGATCTTGGCCCGAAACCCGCCCTCGCGCAGTCCCTGATGGTAATCTTCTTTGATCTTTTTCAAATCTGCAATCGTCAGCTTTGCCATGGTTACCCCCCTCACAGGGGAAATTCTAAATCTTCATATCAAGATCCCTGCTGTTGCGGTTTCCCGATATTGTTTAGAATTTCGTATTTCGCGTTCAGGATTTACTCATATTTCTTTATGATGTCCATCACCTTCGTGGCGGCAACGTCGCCATACGTGTCCGCTCCTATCACGACGACCGGCGCGAGACCACAGGCGCCGAGACATCTCACTGCTTCAAGAGAATATTTTTTGTCTCTTGTGATTTCCCCCACCTCAAGGTCCAGCTCATCCTTGATCTTCTCGAGGATCTCTTCACTCCTCTTCACGTAGCACGCTGTCCCGAGACAGACCCTGATGACGTGTTTGCCGCGCGGCACGAGCGTGAAGAACGAATAGAAGGTGGCAACGCCGAACACCACGCTCGGCGACATCTTCATGCCTTTCGCGATATAGCGCTGCACGAGGTGCGGCAGGTACCCGCACACCTCCTGCGTCTGCTGGAGCACCGGGATGAGCGAACCGGGCTTGTCCTTGTACCGCTCGATGATCCCGTCGATCTTCTCATACATCTCCGGCGTTATGGTGTCCGCTCCCGTGTCCAAGGCGGGCTGTTTTCCGGCAACCGCTGTTTCCTTCGGTGCCACCGTATCGTTACTCATTATCATCTCCATCGTCTGCTGCTTTGGAATAATGCTATTCAAAGCGTCGTATGTTATTCACCAGCAAGTCCCTGATTGCATCAATTACCGCCGGGGACGCGATCGGCACATCGCCTAGATCGTCCTTGATCTCACGCGTGTCGAATCGGAATACCCGCTCGCCATCCCGTTCCTCATACACAAAATCCCTGTCCGGGTGGCCTGCAATCAGTGTCAGCAGCGTATCGGCCATGCTGCCGATCGCCGGCCGGTCTATATGGCTCCATCGGAATGTGACCGACACCCGTGTCCCTTTTTCTGGAGCGGAATCAACGGTGAGCTTGCCGCCTGTTTGTTCTGCCGCCTGCGCAAGAAGGGGTATCCCCAGGCCGGTCTTCTTCCTCTTGGTCGTGAAGAAGGGATCCCTGACCTTTTCGAGCGTCTCGGGCCCCATTCCCTTGCCGTCATCGCTGATCTCTATCCGGAGGAGATCGTGCTCGTCATCCTTCGCCAGCATGATCTCTACGCTCTTTGCTTCAGCACGGATCGAGTTTTCGACGATATCGAGGATGTGGAGCGAGATATCTTCCACGGCCTCAGCACTCCGTCTTTCTGCCGTCCCTGCCCGCCAAGGCCATCCTGATCTCCGCTATTGTCCCGTCTGCAACGGTGAAGCAGGTGTACCGCTTCCCGACGTCCTCGGGATGGTGCGCGTCGGAGCCGGTGATAACGGGGTATTTCGTGCATTCAGGGAACCGTCTCCGGGCGTCTGCTACGGCGATGTGGGGAGATATCTCCACAGCGTCCAGGGAAAGACCGGGAGGAATAAATCCCAGCTGGCCAATCATGCTGAACGCCTCACGGTCAACATGTGCGGCGATCACCAGGCTCTCTCCTTTTGCCATGCGTGCTTCCGCCACGATTGCTTCGGCCGGGAGCGACGTTGCCGCGATCAGAAGACGGTCGCAGAAACCGGTCACCCCGTCTTCGTCGTCTGCGATCACCTGGAGGCCGAAGGCATGTTCGTCATTCCTTCCGTCCAGATGCCTGTAGATGTGCTTCTGGAATCCAAGAAGGTCGTCGTCATCGTCAAAGAACACCAGGATGTGCGCTTCTTCGGAAGAGGCGACCTCCATCCCGCCGATCACCATCAATCCGTTCCGTTCTCCCGCCTTCTTGACAGCCAGAACGTTTTCTGCGGAGTTATGATCGCACACGCCGATCAGGTCGAGACCCTTCTTGAGAGCCGCGTTTACAACTTCACGAGGCGACATGTCCAGACCTGAACAGGGTGACAGACATGTATGAACATGCAGGTCAGCTTTAATGCGCCTAAGCGCCACGGATCCCTGCCTTGTACAGTCTGCCAACGAGTTCGAAGGCCGAGAGGCTGCTCACCATGATCGGGATCCCCTCTTCTTCGGCCTTGATCACCGTTTCTTTTTCCGGATCCCTGCCCTGGACCAGGATGATCCCCGCCAAATCCTTGTGCGCCGCGACGGCCACGATATTCTGATGAATGTGGAGCGTGACCCAGAGCATCCCTTCATCCGCATGTGCCAGCACGTCTGATAGGAGATCGCTCACGTAGCCCCCCGTCACCTCGCGATCAAGGCGGTCAGAACCGGTTTTCACTTCCAGACCGAATTCCTTTACTATGTTGTTCAGATTCATCGGCTTGTTCCCGTCAGCTCGTATAGTAGAACTGCATGGTCAGATGTGTTCCCTCGGGCACCGATGATTTGAGATCCATTTCATCGGAGCATTTCTTTATGTTCACGAGCCCCATGCCCGCGCCGAACCCCAGTTCCCGGACCCAATCGGGGGCCGTGGAGTATCCGGGCTTCATCGCCAGCTCTATATCCGGGATGCCGGGGCCATGATCGATCACCTCTACGATGATCCCCCACTTCTCAACCTGTGCCCTGATCTCACCGCCTTTTGTATACGAGGCGAGGTTGATCTCCGCCTCATAGGTGGCGACCCCGATCCGCCTGAGAAGCGGCGGGCAGACTCCCAGTTTCTTGAGCGCGTTCTTGAGCTCGCTTGCGGCCTTTCCCGCGTCCTTCAGGGTCTGACCGGTAACATTATACTTGAAGGTGAAGCTGATCTCGTCTGCAGATACGTCCTCAAAGAACTTTCGCATCGCAGGCCGCTGCCGCGCCAGGGAAGCATTGGCCTCATGCTGCTCGTATTCGATCTCAAGCTTCCTGAGCAGCCCTTCGACGATGCTCCCTTTGGTGATGATGCCGACCAGCTCCCCATTCCGGTTCAATACGGGGTACCGTCTATACCCGTACTTGGAAAACTTGGCGATACAGTGAACGAGCAGTTCGTCGCTGTACAGACACTCTATCTTCGTCTTCATCCTCTCCCGTATGGGAGCATTTATAGCGTTGTCATACAGGGCGTTGATCAGGTCTTCTATGCTGACCATGCCCACGAGCTTGCCGTTCTCGACCACCGGCGTGCCGGAGATGCGGTTGTCCCGCAAGAGGATTCTGAACTCCGACATGGTCTGCTCCGGCCCCACGGTGACCATCTTGGGAGCCATGACCTCGCCCACGGAGACCTCATAGACCATCTCCTGGGTCTTGGTCACCCGGTCCAGCGTCCCCTGCTCTTTGCCCATCTGTGCCATCAGTCTATTGCCGCTCGCCTACTGCCTTAAGGCCGTTCATGTACAGTATGCCGCATGCCTCAAACATTGTCAGCTTCGTGACGAATAGTGGGATATCCTTCTGTTTTGCCAGGGACACGGCGTCGGCCTCCGGCTGCTTTCCGCGCACAACGCAGACCGCCCGGATGTCGGCGATATCGGCAGTCCGGACTGCCTGCGGATTTGTGATGCCCGTGATAAGGATCCCGTTCGCATGAGTGCGGCCCAGCACATCGCTCATGAGGTCTGCGCTGAAGCAGCAGTCCACCTCGATCTCATCGACGAGGCCGTCGCCCGCAAGAACATCGGCACGAAGGAGTTTGATTATCTCTCTCAATTTCATCCGGTGGTTCTCCACTACCGGTCGCACTCGCCGAGCACGATGTCAATGGTCCCGATGCATGCGATAACATCTGCCACCATATGGCCAATCACCATTTTCGGAAGAGCGCTTATGTGAACATACGATGGGGCGCGGATCTTAACGCGGTATGGTCTTCCGCTGCCATCACTGACGATATAGAAGCCGAGCTCGCCCTTCGGCGCCTCGGTCGCCACATATACCTCGCCTTTCGGCATTGGCACCCACTTGCTCATGAGCACGAACTGGTGGGCCAGCGATGCCATGCTCTTCATGACATCGATCTTTTCGGGTACTGCATAGCGCGGGTCATCGGTCTTGATCGGGCCCGGCTGCATCATGTCAAGGCACTGCCTGATGATCCGGTTGCTCTGGCGCATCTCATTGATTCGCACAACGTACCGGTCGTAGACGTCGCCGTTCTTTCCAAGCGGCACTTCGAAATCCACCTTGTCGTACGCGGCATAGGGTTCGACCTTGCGGAGGTCGTAGTTCACGCCCGACCCACGCAGCGTGCCGCCGGTGAGGCCGTAGTTGACCGCGTCCTCCGGCGTCATCACGCCGATCCCCACGGTGCGCTTGAGCCAGATGCGGTTTTCCCGAATCAACGTATCATACTCTTCGAGCCGCTTGGGAAAGAGCTCGGTGAACTCCCGGCATTTGTCGATAAAATCCCGGGGGATATCGTTCCGCACACCGCCGATGCGGACATAGCTCACAGTCTGACGCGCTCCCGTCACCATCTCCGTCAGATCGAGGACAAGTTCCCGTTCCCGGAGGGTGTACATACAGACCGTCATGGCGCCGATGTCAAGGGCGTGGGTCCCCAGCCACACAAGATGCCCGGAGAGCCGCGTAAGCTCGGCCATCAGCGTCCTGATGAACTGCGCCCGCTCCGGCACCGTAATTCCGGCAAGCTTCTCCACGGCAACCACCCAGCCCAGGTTGTTGTTCATGCAGGTGATATACTCCAACCGGTCGGTCATGGGGATGATCTGATGGTAGGTCCTGCTCTCCATCCACTTCTCGATCCCGCGGTGAAGGTAGCCTGGCCGCGGATCGACGCCCACCACGGTCTCGCCCTGCAGGTCGAGCACCAGGCGAAGCACGCCGTGGGTGGCCGGGTGCTGAGGCCCCATGTTCAGGGTGATTTCTTTTTGGACGATCTCTTTCGGCACGGTAACGGACATATATTCACCATTAATTATCAGATTCCAAAATTCAGATTTCAGCCTATATCCAGCATCAAAATCCCAATCTCCGAAACGGTTTTATTTGTGATTGGTGCTAGGAAATCATGAAGGATTCAGTTCCTGCTCACTGGCGCTTGTCGTTTCAATATCCCTTCAGTGGATATTCTTTCCTGAGCGGATGACCCTCCCAGTCCTCGGGCAGGAGGATCCTGCGGAGGTCAGGGTGGCCGTCGAACCTGACTCCCATAAGGTCATAGGTCTCGCGTTCATGCCAGTTAGCCGTTTGCCAGATCGAGGCAACCGAGTCTACCCGCGGGTCCTCCTCCGGTACTCTGACCTTTAGGCGAATGCGGTGGCGGTATACGGTGGATATCATGTTATACACGACCTCGAACCGGGGTCCGGGGTCCCCGGGATACCTGGAAAAATCGACCGCGGTGAGATCAGAGAGGTGGTCCATCTTGAGCGAGGGTTCATCACGAAGATAAAGACAAACATCTTTAATCATGTCTTTCTTGAGCGAGACACCGACCTGGCCAGCATAAAACATCGTGCCGAGCACTTGTCCGGCAAACTTCTCTTCAATCATCTTGGCTATTTGTAAAGGGTCCATACAACCTCTATCGAGTCCTCCGGGGCTACTTTCTGATATATTTTTCCTTCTTGATCTTCTCCTGCAACTTCATTATGCCGTACATCAGCGCTTCAGGCCGCGGCGGACAGCCGGGGATATACACATCCACCGGGACGATGTTGTCAACGCCCTGTACCACGGCGTAGGTGTTGAAGATGCCGCCTGATCCGGCGCAGCTCCCCATGGCGATCACATACCGGGGCTCAGGCATTTGGTCATACACGCGGCGCACGATCGGCGCCATCTTTTTCGACAGAGTGCCGGCAACGAGCAAGAGGTCCGACTGCCGCGGTGAAGGGCGCGGGACCGTGCCGAAACGGTCGAAATCATGCTGGGGCGCGGAATAGTACTGGATCATCTCGATGGCGCAGCATGCAAGCCCGAACGTCATCGGCCAGATGGAGCAGGCCCTGCAGTAATTGAGGAACCCATCGATGGTCGTGGAAATATATCCTTCGTCAAAGAGATTCTGCACTACTCCCATTCGAGAGCCCCCTTCTTCCATGCGTAGAAATATCCTACGAGCAAGATTACTACGAAGATCACCATCTCCACAAATCCGTAAAGGCCGATCTGCCCATAGGCAACGGCCCACGGATAGAGGAAAACGGCTTCAATATCGAAAATGAGGAATAGCATGGCTACAATATAATAGCGGATAGAAAACTTCTGATGGGCATCCATGAAGGGGGTGATACCGGACTCGTACGTAATCAGCTTTTCAGGATAAGGTCTCCGGGGCCGGATGAACCATCCTGCGATCAGCATGCCAAAGCCGACCGCCAAGCCGAGCAGCAGAAAAACCACTACCGGCAGGTACTGTTCCGGAAGATAGGTACTTGGCGTCATACACTACTCCCTGTAAATTATCATATTTTGGATTAGCAGAAAGTCTAAAACTTTTGCATAATAAGCCACGATAAATATTTTGTCAAGCAAAACATTATAACAGGACAAGATTGGTTCTGTATTAATTTTTTTTACTCATCTATAAGAAAAACTCAAGGGGTTCAGCATCTTACGAGAATCCGGCCGGACGGCATCGGAGCTGCAAATGGCATGTTCCCTCGCCGGGGAGGACAGGCGTCCAGTCTGTTCCCATGGATATGATGCCCGGATGAAACGTTGGGGAAAAACAAGGGCTGGTTCGGTCTTGCTTCCGCCTGGTCAAATACGATACAATATGCTGGGAGGAGGGAGCCATGGATCCTCATGCGAAAGAGCAGCTATTGTCGTTCTACAATTTCCATCTGAAAAAATTCGGTGACAGGCCTGAAGCGCTCCGCTGGACCCCTCAAGGCCAGCTCAGGCGCTATCATACGCTCCTTGATATCGCACCCGACCTGAACGATCAGAAGATACTTGACTACGGCTGCGGAACCGGGGATTTTTACCAGTTCCTGAAGCGGAGAGAAATAAGAGTCCATTATACCGGCGTTGACATCAACGAGAACTTCATCAAACTGGCGAAGAACAAGTATCCCGAGTGTACGTTCAAGGTCATGAACATCGATGAGGATCAGCTCGAGGGATTCTATGACTACATTTTCATCTGCGGCGTATTCAACCTCCGGGTCCCGGGAGTGCACGACGACCTGAAGAACGCTCTTGTCACGCTTTTCAAAAACTGCAACAAGGGGTTGGCATTGAACGCCCTGTCCTCACATACTCCGATCAAGGATATCGAGCTCAACTATACCTCGCCGGAGGAGATGGTCAAGTTCTCGATCGAGAACCTTTCCCCCGCTGTCACTCTTTGGCACAATCGGATCCCGAACGATTTCACCTTGTTCGTCTATACGTCGTACAATGAAATCGAACTGTAAATGATGATCGAGCCGTAAGCGCGCTTTAGGGGGCCTCTTGGACAATGCGTTGCGGCAACGGATCAGCTGAGCATTCCCCGGCCTGGCAACCGTTCGATCCCGACACGCCTCTCGGTGGTCATTCTTCGGGGTATTCATCTTATCGCTTTTGCACGGGTAGACGAACAAGACCCGATAGGTACAGGAGGAGCATAACATGATTGAACCCGATAAAAAGGCAAGGAAAAAGTTCGCCGTGCAATTGTCCACAGGTATAAATAATGTGGGGACGGTGAAATCCGCGCTTATGTTCGCCACCCTCGCCCAGTATTCCGGCTGCGAGACCGTTGTCTACTGCGTGCAGGATGGTGCTGATGCCGTTATCAAGGGGAAGATCCGGGAGGAAGGCGGACTGCCGTCAGGTGTCCCAACCTTCGAGCAACGACTTGCAGAAGCCCTGGAAGCGGGGGTCAAATTTCAATTGTGCGAACAGGTCGCAAGGAACAGGGGCCTGAAAAAGGAAGACCTCGTCGAGGGAACCGAGATAGCAGGCGGCATCCACTTGATCTCCTATGCGCTGGAGTATGACGGAATGCTCTATTTTTAGTTCGCTGGCCGGACGACTGTCTCCTTGGAAGGAGATATCCTACGCTCTCTTGGTGCCCTGTGGAGGAAATGACGCGAAGCTGACGTACCGCTATTCGTCATCAAGAGGAAAAGACCTGGCGCCGGCTCCTCCTCCGGGGCTCCGTTAAAATCCGAGCGGATCCCACGCCTTGAATTTGATCACTTCCTCGCCGGGATTGGGCAGCCCGGCGATCTTCCAGGCTTTGACCGGGTCCATGAATTGTTCCGTTACACAGTTGCTAGGCTGGTGTACATTCTTGCATACAAAACGCACAATGGGGAAGAAATGATGTTTTTGGTAATACTCCCTCATGAACTTCAGGACGTCGAGTTTGTCTTCTGACAAATCTCCGATTCCTTCCTGTGCGGCGAGGACGCGCCCAACCGCTTCCGACCAGTCTTCAAGATTGACAAGAAACCCGTCATCATCAACGGTTATCGTGATGTCTTGATGTACTATAACCCGCAAGGGGCCTCCTCCCCCGGATGGAGTGCCCGGACCTCGAACAAGCTGGTCTTCTCGGTAGCTCTGAAATTTCTTCTCTGCCAATGCAAGCTGTCTGCAAGACATTTGAAATCCGCTCGGCGCATGGGCCGAGATCACTTGCTTTGGACCGGATACCCGGCGTTGACCCATTCAGTCCATCCGCCCTTGAGCGCGAATACGTTCACGAATCCCATCTCCTTGAGCTTGAGCACCACACGGGCGCTCGTGGCTTCGTTCGTTCAAGAGCAGTAGACTATAATCTTCTTGTCCTTGGGGATGCTGCCGGCCCATGAAGAGACTTCATCGGGATCGACCCGAACCGCGCCCTTGATCTTTTTATCGCTGTTGTACCAACTCGACCCGGTCCTGGCATCGAGGATGATGACGCCCGGATCACCTAAGAGCGCCTTCACGTCTTCCTTGCTGATCCGCGGCGCGTCCACCGCAGCTCGGACATATGTTGATAAAGGCATGCCGATCATGATCATGATGAGCATGACCGCATGAAAAACATTTCGCTGTTTCATGGACCCGTCTCCTTTCCCGATGAGATCATCGGTTAAACAGGCTATGATGGCCTGCGGCAGTTTCTCCCCCAAACGGCTCTCTGATGGCGATACCCCCTTTAACAACATTACTCTAAATTTGGGTTAATCGCAAGGACTTCAGTGGCGTATCCGGCCTTCGCCAGAGATCAATGGTGGCTTCGAGTCGGCAGAAATGTATTGAATGGGCTGTCAGACGTGGGGGCTCAGGCGCGCAAAGGCCGATCCGTTGTCCTCAGAAAAAACGCCGGAGGATATCACTCCTCATCTTCCCCCTCTTCTTCACCAGCCCCGTTGAACGGCCCCCTGATGCCCAATTCCTTTATCTTTTTTCTGAGCGTATTCCGGTTAATGCCGAGCAGATGCGAGGCGCGCACTTGATTGCCCTCCGTCTTCTTGAGGACCAGCGAGATGAGCGGCTTCTCCACGCGCTGGATAACCATGGAGTAGATGTCGCCCCTCTCCAGCCCTCCCATCCGTTCCACGAGGTCGGCAAGCTTCTCTTCCAGAAAATTCTCGAAGGAAAGGCCCACCCCGTGGCCCGGCTTGAAGATCTGAGGCGGCAGGGCATCGGGGAATATCTTGTCTCCCTGCGCGAGCGTGATAGCGCGCTGGACGGCATTCTCGAGTTCTCGTACGTTTCCGGGCCAGTCGTAGGCCCGGAGGATCTTGAGCGTCTCCGGGGTGAGGATCTTGGTCTTGCCGGATCCAGGCTGATGCTTCTGCATGAAATACTCCGCGAGGGTCGAGATATCGTCCTTGCGTTTTCTGAGCGGCGGGATGTTGATCTGGATCACATTCAGCCGGTAGAACAAGTCTTCACGGAACTTCTTCTCGCGCACGGCTTTTTCGAGGTTCTGGTGCGTCGCCGCGATCACGCGTACATCGGTCTTGATCGGTTCTGTGCCTCCGACACGCTCGAACTCGCGCTCCTGGAGCACGCGGAGGAGCTTTCCCTGGAGCGGCAGGTTCATATCACCGATCTCGTCCAAAAAAAGAGTACCGCCTGCCGCGGCCTCGAATTTCCCTACCTTGCGGCTCACTGCTCCCGTGAAGGCCCCTTTCTCATGGCCAAAGAGCTCGCTTTCGAGAAGCTCCGAGGGGATCGCTGCAGAATTCACCGCCACAAAAGGCCGCCCCGCGCGCTTGCTATGGTAGTGGATCGCGCGTGCAACAAGTTCCTTACCTGTGCCGCTCTCGCCGTGGACCAGGACCGTGGCATCGCTCTCCGCTACCCGGCCGATGGTCTTGTAGATCTCCTGCATGGCGGGAGTGTTGCCCACGAGCCCGCCCTCGTACTTTTCGCGCACTTCGGCGCGAAGCGCGTTCACCTCGAGTGAAAGTTGACGCACCTCGACGGCTTTGCGAACGAGGATGTTCACCTCGTCGAGGTCGAAGGGCTTGGTGATATAGTCAAAAGCGCCGCGGCGCATGGCCTCAATGGCGTTCTGCATCGTGGCCTGGGCTGTCATGATGATTACCGATATACCCCTGCCCTCTTCCTTGATCTTTTCGAGCGCCTCGAACCCGCTCATGCCCGGCATGCGGATGTCCATGAGCATGATCGCTACATCGCCTTCCTTGATCCGTTCGAGCGCCTCTGCAGCGTCTTTCGCTAGCACGGTTTCGATGCCCTCTTTTTCAAGCGACTTCTTGAGCACCCAGCGAACGCTCTCGTCGTCGTCGACTATCAAGACCTTTTCATTTGTCATGGTTGATGCACCTATGGCCATGGCTCGGAACAGAGATCAGGGAGTGGGGTCACTGCTTGCTATCATGTCAGATCCAAGCCCAAACTTCACTCCTTTGTCACCATGCGCCATACCTCTTCATCCCGCCAGCGGCAGATACACGCTGAATGTCGTACCTTCGTTTTCCTGGCTCTCGACCCGTATCGTCCCCAGGTGTTCCTGCACAATCTGATATGAAAGCGCAAGGCCTAGACCCACACCCCGGTCCTTTGTAGTGAAGAAGGGGGTAAAAATGTCCTGCAGATGCTCCTGCTTGATGCCGGGGCCGGTATCGGCCACCTTTACGACGATCAGCCGGTGCTTCTTGCCGTCGGCCTGCACGCTCGTGAACATGTCGGACATCCTCGTCGTCACCGTAAGCTTTCCGCCGCCTGGCATGACCTCGACCGCGTTCTTGATGATGTTCAGGAACACCTGGATCAACTGGTCCTGGCTCCCTATCACGTCCGGAAGGCTTGGGTCATACAGCCGCGCGAGGACAACACCGCTCTGCCTCGCGCTCTCCTCGTTCAAGAGCAGGGCGCGGTCCAGAATGCTGTGGATATTGAACGTCTTCATCTCCCGAGGCTTTAACCGCGTGAAGTCCAGGATCTCCTCGAGGACATTGTTGAGGCGATCTGCTTCCTTCAAAATCACATCGAGATATTCTATCAGGCTCCCGCCTTTGGCCGACCCTTCCTTGCCCTCCGATCTCAGCTCGGATTTCATGAGCTGCGCCGCGCCGCGTATGCCGACGAGCGGATTCTTGACCTCGTGAGCGATACCCGCTGCGATCATGCCGAGTGTCGCAAGGCGGTCGGACCTTCTCATGCGTTCCTTGAGGTCTCGCACTCCTGCTTGGTCGCGGATCGTCAGGATCGCGCCTGTCAGGTGTCCGCGGTTGTCAAGGAGCACCGTCGTGACCAGCCCTACCGGATGAGGCTGCCGGTGCTTTGCGGCGATTTCCGCCTCGTAATCGGAATAAGACCTCCCCGAGGACAAGGTCTTTTCGATCTGCCGCGCTATCGCTGCATTATCGGAAAACACGGCAGCGAAATGCTTGCCGAGCGCTTCGGAGGCGGCGATGCCGGCCATTTCCTCAGCGGCCCTGTTCCATATGAGGACCTGTCCCTCCGCATCCGTCACGACCACTCCGTCAACAATGCCGGCCAGAATATCCGCGGTCAGGTCCTGTATCCTCGTCGCAAGTGAATCCATTCTTTATTGATAGCACAATATATTTGATGATTCAAGACAATTTATGGTATAGTGGCGGCTGCGCCGCGAAAAGGCAGCGTGCATCGAACTCTGGTCTGGATCCCATGTGCTCCCATGCTCCATGCGCTTTGCCCTATGCTGCTCAGACCGCCATGCTCGACCTCCGGCTCATACTCGTCTCCCTTATCTGGGGAGTGAACTTCTCAGCGGTGAAGTACGCGCTTCGTTACTTTTATCCTTTGAGCTTCACCGTTGTCCGCTTTGCTCTCTCGTCGCTGTTCCTCGCCTTCATCCTGATCGTGAGGCGAGAGTCCCTCAGGATAGAACGCAAGGACATAAGCCCCTTTATCCGGCTCGGCCTCATCGGCATCGCTCTCTACAACATCCTGTTCATGTACGGGCTCAATCTTACAAGCGCTTCGAACTCCGCCCTTCTTATCTCGCTGTCCCCCCTGTTCGCTGCCCTGATACAGGGGATAGCGAAAAAAGAGCGAATCCTGTTCCAAAGCGGGCTGGGTATCGTCCTGTCGGCCGTCGGGGTCTTTCTCATCATTCAGAGCAGACCCGGGGGCATCAGTTTCACCCGCCACGATCTCGCGGGCAACCTGCTTACCCTCTGCGCATCGATTTTCTGGGCGCTCTACACCATACATGCACAGCCGCTCCTCCAAAAATATTCTGCCGTGAAAGTCACTGCCTATAGCATGGCTACAGGGACCGTGCTGCTCTTGCCCATGAGCCTTCATGAATTGGCACGGCAATCATGGTCCGAGGTCACAGCCCCATCATGGGCGGCATTCGGGTTCTCATCTTTGGTGTCCGGCGGCATTGCCTTCAGCCTCTGGTACAAGGGTGTGCAGCGGCACGGGGTCACTCGCACGATCGTCTACCATTATTTCGTTCCCCTCGTGGCCGTACTCTTCGCCGCCCTGTTTCTCGGAGAACGACTATCCGTTGCACAGATCACCGGAGGCATCGGCATACTGGCCGGCGTCGCATTGGTTCAAAATATTCAAAGCACATAAGGCTGTTTATTCACAGATCCGAGAGGACACACAAATTATTAAGCAAGGGATATGCCATATTTGTTGTGGTACGAAAGCTGATAACATATTGATTTCATTAACTATATTACACACCAAGGGGGATACGTTTTTTAATCGAGATTAATGCCGCTGACGCACTTTTAGGCATGTGACCATAAATTAAACAGGCCGAGGTAGAAAAAAACGGATAGGCAGACCTTTCACTGCCTATCCGTTCCCTTATCCGGTTCATCGCCTCACCGTGAACCTTAATGCGTATATCCCGCCTCTCCATGCTGACTGATGTCGAGGCCTTCGGTCTCTTCATCTTTGCCGACCCGAAGCCCGATCGTTGCGTCGATGATCTTGAATAGTACGATGCTGACGATGAAGGAATAGGCAGCGATCAGGAGGACCGATCCCGCCTGTACGGCGAGCTGATGGGGGTTCCCAAAAAGGAGACCGTTTGCCCCACCAGCATTGATCGCGATCGAAGCGAAGACCCCGGTCATGATCGTCCCGAGGCTCCCTCCCACCCCATGCACGCCAAAGGCGTCAAGAGAATCATCGTAGCCGAACTTGGTCTTGGCGTTAAGCGCCGTATAGCACAACAGTCCGGCTGCAATACCGATCGCGAGAGCCGCCATCGGTCCGACGTAGCCCGCTGCCGGCGTAATGGTGGCCAGGCCGGCAATGGCCCCCGTTGCTGCCCCAAACATAGTTGGCTTTCCCCGATGAAACCACTCGACAATGATCCAGGTGAGCGTTGCCGAGCTTGCCGCTGTATTCGTCGTGACGAATGCCATAGTGGCGAGCTCGCCTGACGACAGGGCGCTGCCCGCGTTGAACCCGAACCACCCGAACCAGAGAAGTCCTGCGCCGAGCACCGTAAGCGGGAGGTTGTGTGGCGGCATGGGTTCCTGGAGAAAACCTTTCCGTTTCCCGATGAAGAGCGCTGCCGCCAGGGCAGAGAACCCGGATGTGGCGTGGACAACGGTGCCGCCGGCGAAATCGAGAACGCCCAGCTGCTTGAGCCACCCATGATTCCCCCATACCCAGTGCGCGACAGGATCATATACCACCGTCGTCCAGACAAGTATGAACAGAAGATAGGACGAGAATTTCATCCGCTCGGCAAAGGCGCCACTGATGAGCGCCGGCGTGATGACGGCGAACATCATCTGGTAGGCCATGAACGCAAGGTGCGGTACCGTCGCCGCATAATCCGCGTTGGGGGCGAGCCCCACGCCGGAGAGCCCGGCCCAATTGAGGTTGCCGATAATCCCCCTAATGTCCGGGCCGAAGGCGAGCGAGTAGCCGAACAGGATCCACTGGATGCTCACCAATGCAATCGCAATGAAACTGTGCATGATGGTGCCGAGCACGTTCTTGTTTCGCACCATGCCGCCATAGAACATGGCGAGCCCCGGGGTCATGAGCATCACGAGGGCTGCCGAGACCAATATCCATGCCGTGTCTCCGGTATCTATCTTATGCGCTTCGGGGCCGTCCGCAGCCATGATTATATGTGGCATGGCAAGAGCCGCAACAATCAGCAACAGAACGAAGACCGTAAATTTTTTCAAGCCGCTTGTCATATCGAATTATCTCCTAGATTTATTTACTCGAAATGCCGAAACGAATTTTGTGTGGTTCGAAGAACGCAAATTGAATTCTCGACATCTGTCGTATTCGCAATTTGTGGCTTTATTATCCCCCGCTTTTACAACGCCGCATCGCCGGACTCGCCGGTCCTGATCCGAACCGCCTCCTCCACGTTCATGACAAATATCTTGCCGTCGCCTACTTTGCCTGACCGGGCCGCTTTCACTATTGCATCCAGCACCTGTTTTACCAAAGTCTCATGGACAACCAGCTCTATCTCTACCTTGGGCACGAAATCCACCCTGTACTCGGCGCCTCGGTAAAGCTCAGTATGACCCTTCTGTCTGCCGAAACCTTTCACCTCGGACACGGTCATGCCCTGGATCTTGATATCTGCAAGTGCCTCCTTCACTTCTTCCAGCCGGTATGGCTGAATAATGCACTTAATCAGCTTCATTCCCACCACCCCCGTTCGAAATGAACTTTGCATAGCTATTATGCATGTGAACATTTTATAAGCAATGTCCATGCCACTAGAAATAATAAGTTACCTTTAAAAATAACTAATTGATTTAATTAAATAATATATAGATTGTGAATGAGCACATGGCACATGAAAAACTGCAATTATGATTAATAATTAGGCATGTGTATAGGAAATGTGCATAACCTATAAGGAGAAGCGGAATTATCAGGAAACAAAAAAATGGACAGGCAGAGACTTTCTCTGCCTGTCCATAAGTTCATTGCATAATAGTCGAAACGCTACATGGTACCTGAGAGAGAACCACTGAGGATAATCTCAGCATGATTCCTACATATTGTACGCTTTTTCGCCGTGCTGGCTCTCATCGAGGCCGACGACTTCATCTTCTGTCTCGACCCGGACCCCGACAATCGCCTTGATGATCTTGAAAATCACGTATGTCATGACGCCGCTGTATACAAATGTCACGGCCACAGCGATGAACTGTATCCAGAGCTGCCCGGCATTGCCGTAGAGGAGTCCCTTCCCCGCATCGTTTATCACGGGGTCCGCGAAGATCCCGGTCAGTAGGGCGCCGATGGTCCCGCCGATGCCGTGAATGCCGAAAGCATCAAGAGTGTCATCATATCCGAACATGGGTTTCAGCTTGGCCACGGCGAAGAAGGGGATCACACCCGCCGCGATGCCTATGATGATGGCACCGGAGATGTTCACAAACCCGGCAGCCGGGGTAATGGCCACGAGACCGCCAACCGCACCTGACGCAAGACCGAGCACCGTAGGCTTGCCGGAATGCATCCATTCAACGACCATCCATGAAATGGCCGCCATAGCCGTTGCCGTGTTCGTGTTTATGAATGCAGCACCTGCAAGACCGTTTGCCGCAAGCGCGGAACCCGCATTGAACCCGAACCAGCCGAACCAGAGGAGGCCAGCGCCGGTTACCACAAGGGTGAGATTGCTCGGCATGATCGCCTTCTCGCGCCTCTTACCGAGGACTAGTGCACCAACGAGCGCCGCGATACCGGCATTGATATGCACGACGGTCCCGCCAGCGAAGTCCAATGCGCCGAGTTTGGCCAGGAACCCATTGCCCCAGACCCAGTGCGCAATCGGGACATAGACCACCGTCAACCAGAGCACAGAGAACAGGAGCCAGGCCGAGAACTTCATGCGCTCGACATACGCGCCGCTCGCGAGGGCAACGGTGATCGCAGCAAAGGTGAGCTGGTAGACGATGAAAATATATTCAGGGATTGTCTTTGCAAGATCGGAGATGCTGTTAGGGGTGATGCCTTTTAAGAACAATTTGTCGGCTTTTCCTATCCACCCGCCGATGTCCGTACTGAAAGCAAATGTATATCCATAGAGAACCCAGAGCACACTCACGATGCAGAAGGTCACAAAGGTCATAGCCATAGTGTTGAGCGAATCCTTCCGCTTCGACAGCCCTCCGTAGAACAGCGCCAGGCCGGGGAGAGACATGAGCATGACGAATGCGGTTGCCACCGTCATCCACGCAGTGTCCCCTGTGTCAATCTTAAGAGGCGGCGCTGGAGAAGCCGCAGCCGGGGCCGCGGCTTCTTCCGCCGTTACCAGAGCCGGCGCCAGGAACGCTGCTACCCCGATCAGCAGCACCAGAATAACCATGATTTCCGTGAACATCTTCTTCATATTGTGTTCCTCCCTGTCATTAAAAAAACTATTTTAAAAAAAGTGTTATAATGCCGTATCACCGGACTCCCCGGTCCTTATCCTGACGGAATCTTCCACATCCATCACGAATATCTTGCCGTCGCCCACTTTGCCGGACCTTGCGGCCTTCACAACCGCATCCAGTGCGTCCTTCACCATACTGTCGGGCACCACAATCTCAAGCTCAACCTTGGGGACAAAATCAACAGTATATTCTGCGCCCCGGTAAAGCTCGGTGTGTCCTTTCTGCCTCCCGAACCCTTTGACCTCTGAGACCGTCATACCCTGAACCTTCATCCCCGCTAATGCTTCTTTTACGTCGTCCAGCTTGTACGGCTGGATAATGCACTTAATGAGCTTCATGTGCGATCCTCCTCGAAACGGGTGATTGCTGTTTCGGCATATGCTTAAGCAATGTACATGCCATACTTCGGGCTTGAGAATTCTCAGGAAAACATCTTGTTTTTATTGGGTTATCAATTGGGGAGTTTGAAGATTGAATTACAGCCATCCCTGATATTTAAGACGCTATTTTAGGCAGGTGCACTAATAATAAGCACACGAGGTATCGCAAGAGATGCCTTACTGCATAGTGTACAAGCATCAATAAGAGGACAGAATATAATCATGAAGCTGGTCGTTTCGATACGGAATATTGTTATATTGGGCCGGTATGATGATTCATACCGGCCCTCTCTTGCCCCTCGAAATCAGGGAGGTGAATTGGGAGGGGACGCTTAAATCGCTGTTTCGCCTCGTTCGCCGGTCCTTATCCTGATGATGTGATCGAGCCTTGCGACAAATATCTTGCCGTCACCGATATTGCCGGTCTTTGCTTTTTCCCGGATGGTAGAAACCGCTTTTTCCGCCATGTCGTCGGCCACTACAACTTCGATTTTTATCTTGGGCAGAAACGCAATATCCATCTCCGAGCCGTGATAAATCTCCACATGACCCTTTTGCCTGCCGAACCCGTGCACGTCGGAGATGGTCATGCCCCGGATGCCGATGGCGTTCAGGGCGTCCTTTACAGCATCAAGCTTGAAGGGTTTAATGATGGCTTCGATCTTTTTCATGCTCTTGACTATCTGCGGGTCTTCGTGATGCTGAAGTCGGGATACGCGGTGACAGATACTTCATTCTGGTCGAGGCCTTCAAACTCTACCTCCTCTGATACCCGCAGCGGGGTTATCTTGTCCAGCACCCGGAAGAACACATACATGATGATGAAGACCGAGATAATGCTTATCAGAGCGCCTATGACCTGCGCTACGAACTGCGAACTGCCGCCATAGAGGAGGCCTTTGACTGTTCCCGCCACTCCGTTCAGGCCGGCGCCGTACGTTCCGTCGGCAAAAAGCCCGAGCCCGATCATGCCCCATGTCCCGCACACGCCGTGGACCGATACCGCGCCGACCGGGTCGTCCACCTTCAGTTTCCGTTCGACGAAGAAGACGCTCGCGCAGCAAAGAATGCCGGCTACGAGTCCGATCGCGACAGCCCCGGCAGGGCTCACGAATGCGCAGGGCCCTGAAATGGCGACAAGGCCTCCCAAAAGCCCGTTCGCAGATAAGGAAAGGTCAGGCTTGCCGTACAAGAACCACATATAGCACATGGCCGAAAAAGACGAGGCAATGGACGCCAGCAGGGTATTTGCCGCGACCACGCCAATCCTTAGATCTCCGGCAGCCAGGGCCGATCCCGAATTGAACCCGAACCACCCGAAGAAGAGAATCAGGCACCCCACGACGGCCATCGGGATATGATGTCCTGGAATAGCCATGGGCGTTCCATCAGCCCTGTATTTTCCCATGCGCGGGCCGAGGACGATCGCCCCTGCCAGCGCCGAAATCCCGCCGACCATATGGACCACGGATGAACCTGCGAAATCGAGGACGCCGTGGCCGAGACCGAAGTTCGTGCCGAGCCGCGACAGCCATCCCCCGCCCCATACCCAGCGTGCATACAGCGGGTACGTGATCATGGAGATAAAGAACCCATAGACGACGAACGACTTGAAAGTCCAGCGCTCAGCCATTGCGCCCGTAGGGATAGTTGCCGAGACGTTCATCAAGACCGCCTGATACAGGAAGAGCGTCATGATCGGAGCATAAGCCGGCCCGGAAAGGAAGAACCCCTTGCCGCCCGTCTGGATCGCAAAGCCGCATATCCAGTATCCGAGCACCGCGATAGCGGGCACCATCATGTTCAGTGCCATAGTATGGCCCGCGTTCTTCGCCCTCGTGAAGCCGGTACCGACCATGGCAAAACCCGCCTGCATGAAAATTACGAGAAAAGCGCAGATGAGCATCCAGATTGTATTTATGATTGATTCGTTCATACCGATCTTCCTTAGTTTTCTCCCAACATTCGTATTCCGCCTATGTCACGGGATCAGTCTGGTCATGATGCCGTAAAACTCGTTCAGCGCCCTGGCGTCCGCGGGAAGTTCGATCAAAGGCCTGCCTTTCATATCATAATCAATGATTACTTGGTCAGCGGGAACGAACCCCGCGAAATCCATTGCTTGATGCTTGATGGCCTGCAATAGTGATGGATCTTCCCGCATCCCGTCCTGAACACGGTTCACGACAAGGACCGCACGTTTGATGTTCAGGCCCAGCTCCCTCACTAGAGCCGTAATGCGTCCGGCGGTCATCACCCCACGGACGGAAGGGTCGCTGATGATCATAAGCAGGTCTATGTCCTGCGTGGTGCGGCGCGACAAGTGCTCGAGGCCGGCCTCGTTGTCCATCACGGTATAGGGATATCTATCGTTGAGTTTGTCCATGTATTTGCGGATATAATTGTTCGCCGCACAGTAGCAGCCAGCCCCTTCCGGCCTCCCCATCACGAGCAGATCGAAGCCCTCGGCCTCAACAAGGGACTGATGAACGTGGTAATCGAAGAGCTCCTCGACGCTCATGCCGCCTGGCCTGCGCCCCGTAACTTTGATGGTTTCGAGTGACGCCTCCCGGAGTGCACCTATGGTCGTGTGGACCTCCACGCCAAGCACATCATTGAGGTTCGCGTTGGCGTCCGCATCAACGGCAAATACCGGCCCCTTCTTTTTTTCGAGTAAATATCGTATGGCAAGGCCGCAGAGGCTGGTCTTGCCCGTACCTCCCTTGCCCGCAAATGCTATCGCATAAGCCATCGGATGCATAAGCTCCTAATGCTCATTAGATAAAGGGATCCGTAAACCGAATAAGATCCGCTTGCAGTTTTGTCAGAAAAGATCTTAAGGCATCTCATGGTTTTTTCTTTTCAAGTGTTCTATGATGATCAACCCCAAGTCCACGACAAAAATGGTTATCACCATGCTGTCCATCACAGTAGTGATGGGAGTGGGCGGCAAGAGTTGTTCGCCGCCCCAAAAAACGAACGCAACGCCGAGCAACATGCCCTTGATCAATTCACCCTGTTTCCGCTTGGCGCTTATCTGAAAACTGATATATGACAAGCCGATGCAAATAAGCGGCCACGAGCCCACTCGCTGATGAACCAACGAGAAACGCAGCTGGTGCAAAACGTCGGAAATCAGCAGGGCAAGTATTCCCACTAAAGCCAAAATAAAAAACCCTATGCTCAGATATCTAAAGGCTCTTCCAGCAGAAATATTTCTTGCCCGCATGATTAATCACGTTATAACGCCGCCATGCCGCTTTCGTTGGTACGTATCCGTATTGCGTCGGCCATCTCGTGAACGAAGATCCTGCCGTCCCCAACCTCGCCGGTAAGCGCGGCGTCACGAATGGCTTTGATGATAAGCTCAGCATCTTCGTCTTTAGCGACCACTTCCACCCTCGCTTTG
>DASPSR010000047.1:0-6952 GCA_035623825.1 Nitrospirota bacterium | reverse complement strand
GCCGATGCACTGGCAAAATATGAGTGTGGTGATGAAGCCCGTGCCAAATCCAATGGCGTTCAATATGACCGCGCTGAGCGAGTTGATGGCCGCAAGTATCAGCAGGGACTGGGCAATGTTTTTTCCGGGCGGCTTCCAATGGCCAATCAACGTGTCCGTCATTTTTTTCTGTTCCATGATATGTGATGCTCGCCTGGTTGACAAGCAGCGCGCTTCGTTCATATATTCCTCCCGAAAACCGTCCATTTACATGGAAGAAAAGAGTCCACTTTATCTACTTTATGCATCTGCTTCGACCTTCTTTACAGGCTTAAGCATAAGGTTCCAAAAAACCTTTGAAAGTGACATCTCCGCTTCTGACCTAAAATGTTCCATGATATGCTCATACCACCCTGCATAGCATGGAAACCTACTATCACAGAATGTGCACTGCATCGTGGTACTCATACTACCCACCTTCTTTCTCGACCAGTAACTTTTCTTCCTTCCACTGCATGATCCTCAAGAAATGCTCATTATTTCTAATGATAATGTATTGCTAGAACTAGGATCTTTCAAGGTGTTTGAGACAAACGGGAGAAAACATGGGATGAATGGCATACCGAGAGGATGAATGGGAGCGCTTGTGGCCGTCAACAGCAGATAGACAAATATATCAAAACGAAATTCAGCGGTTAACAGTTATCGGAATGAAGTTTATAATGTTCAATATTTGGAACTGTTGCAAGCTTACTATAAGGAATTAGGCAAGTAAACGTGATAATCATATAAAGGTCACCTGCGAGCATGCCAGAATTGTTTAGATAAAACCGAGTCTTACGGTCTACAGGTCTGCCATGCATCTTCATTTGCCCTCAGCAACAGTGGATCTTATCCCATCAGCGATATCACGGCTTAGTCTCTCTAGAGCACTACTCATCGCGGCTACTAGTGCATCATAACTGCTACCATTCATCTGCTCTCTGATCCTCGATTCCTTTTTCAGGAGCAAACCCCCGTCATGAGCGAATACTCCCCATTGGGCCTTCAGCAATAATGAATCACCAAGCGTTCCTTCGAAACGGTCCACAAGCACTTCGACGCTGTAAGAAGCGGGTACTTGATTCCACGGTAACGGTGTCCAGCGTACGACGGAAAGACAATCAGCAGGTAAAAGGCCGGAGATGTCCTCTTCGAGGACACGGCTGACATCGCGCTCGAGAGACCCCGCCCATCGGTCAAATTCCGAGAGTTTGAGCTCATTATTACCAGATCGGGTCACTATCTGAGGCCGATCAAGATAGTCGGGTATGCGAACAGGACCTATGGCAATGACCAGGCTACGGCATGGCGAAGAATCTCTGGTGACCGAAGCCTTGCCCTGCACCGCATTTAACTGATAGAACTTCGACGGTGGACTACTGGCGCATCCAGTCAGAAACACCACGAATAAGGCGAGGGTAAAGAGCGCAACACGTTGATCCAGGTGAATGGTTCCCATTTCAATCTCCTTTAGCGGGGCTCTTCCCCCTTAGCAGCGCTTCGGGGTGGCGTTCAAGGTAATCCGCCAGAACGCGGATGGAACGGGAGAGCTCGGCAATCTGCTCAAGTGTCCTGTCTATCTCATATCCGAGATTCGCATTCTTCGCAGCGATCCCGTTTATATTTTTGACGGCGTTGCTTGTTTCTCTAAGAGTGTCCTGTGCGGCGGACAGGGTTTCTTTGATGTTCGATGCGATCTGCGGCCCGATCTCCGTATTAAGATTTTTCACGAGCGCATCAGCGTCTTTGAGCGACTGATTTAACGAGCCGATGCTTTCCCGCAGATCTCGGGAATTAACGAGCCTGTTTACTCCTGCGAGTGTTTCGATTAATCTATCGGCGATCTCCTTGAGGGGCAACTCCTCGAATTTTTTTCTCAGTTGTTCCACATCCGAAGGAATCGTAGGGATCTCAGGATACTCCTTTTCGAAACCTACAAGCCTGATCGGGGTATCCGGATAGAAATCGAGATCAATCAAAAGTTGGCCAGTGACAAAACTCTGCAACTGGAGCTGGGCCCTCAGCCCTTTCTCTATCAATACCGGAAGTTCCTGTTCGCCAAGCTTTTTAGCGCCTCCTATCATCACCATTTTTTGCGGATAGATTTCAACGTAAACCGGTATGAAAGCCGTAAGGTCTTTCAAATTGACTTCCATCACGACGTTGGTCACGTGCCCTATTTGGACACCACGGAACATAACCGGCGCCCCGACCTGGAGCCCTTTCACCGAGCCCTCAAAAAACATGACGTCCCTATAGACCTTTCTGAAGAACTTGCCTGAGCCGAAAAAGACCACACCCGCAACGACGAGAACCAAGGCGCCCAGAACAAAAGCGCCGACGAGTGGCCTGTTTGCCTGTTTACTCATTGTTTTTCACCTCTTTCGTTGATTTTACCTCGCAGCTTTCTCTGCTTGCCCCGCGCCCCGGGTCAGAAAGTTGATCACCTTGGGGTCCTTTGATTCCGCGAGCAGTTTCTTGGGATCTCCGGCAGCGATGATTGTTTTCGTGTCGGGGTCGAGCAAGACCGACTTCTTTCCGATCGCAAAGATGCTGGCCAGCTCATGGGTCACAACAACTACTGTAGCCCCAAGACTATTCGTCAGTTCGACAATTAGCTCGTCAAGCAGATGTGCGCTGATAGGGTCGAGCCCTGCGGAAGGCTCATCGAAGAAGAGGATTTCAGGGTCTAACGCCATGGCGCGGGCCAGTCCGGCACGCTTTTTCATGCCGCCGCTGATCTCCGACGGATAATAGTCTTCAAAACCGGCAAGGCCGACGAGTGACAGCTTCAGAGATACGACCCTGTCAATCTGGTCCCGGCCCAGATCCGTGTATTGTTGGAGGGGGAGGGCGACATTTTCGGCAATGGTGAGGGAACTCCAGAGGGCGCCGCTCTGATAGAGTATGCCGAATTTTCTCATGATGCTCTTCTGTTCTTCGGATCCTGCGGACCAGAAGCTCCGACCGTCGTAGAGGATATGTCCTTTCATCGGCGGGAGGAGTCCAACCATGCTGCGCAGAACGGTGCTCTTGCCTGCACCGCTTCCTCCCATTATGATGAAAATGTCTCCCCTGTTGATTGTAAAGGTGAGGTCGTTCAGGATCACACGGCTGCCATATGCTAGGGTAAGGTCCCGTACAATGATATGGGGCTCTGTTTTCTCCATCTTCACTCCGTAATTATCAGATATTCAACACATTACAAAAAACGGTTATCACCGCCATCGCCACAACAATGCTGACTATGCTCGTTACAACAGCAGAGGTTGTAGCTTCACCAACTGCTGAAGCACTCCTCCCTGACTGCATCCCGCGGAGGCAGCCTGCAAGCGCCACGAGGACGCCGAAGACCGCAGCGCTGAAGAGCCCGACCCAGAAGTCGTTCAGGTGTACGGATTCGCGGGTCTTGGCGTAGTATTCCAGGAAATTCAGGTCTAGCACCGAGACACCGATGATCATGCCTCCGAGTATTCCCATCAAGTCTGCATAAAGACTCAAAAGGGGCATCATGAGAAAAAGGGCAAGCAGTCTGGGGAGCACGAGGAACTCCATGGGCGAGATGCCAAGGGTCTTCAGGGCATCGATTTCCTCATTCGTCTGCATGGTACCAAGCTGAGCGGCAAACGAGGCGCCCGTACGGCCCGCCATTATTACAGCGGTTATGACAGCACCCATGAAGCGGACAATGCCTATGCCCACGAGGCTGGCAACATAGATCTGTGCACCGAAAATCTTGAGCTGGATTGCTCCGATAAAGGCCAGGATGAGCCCGACCAGAATACTGATGAGGGAGACAATCGGCAGAGCCTGCGCACCGCATTCCTGGATCGTGACAAGGAGGTCAGAGGTGCGAAATTGGGCCTTTCCGACTGCCAACTTCATAAAGGCTACAGAGGCTTCCGCAATGAAAGAGAGCATTTCGAGGAAGGAACGCCAGAAAGCGACGGAAGAGTTGCCGACCCTGTCTAAAAAAGAGGATCTTGTTGCTCCCTTTCGGACCCCTTGCCTTTCAGGGACCGCGGTGGCAAGGGCCAGGATCCGCCGCACGCCCGCCGGCAGGCCGTCCTTCTCGATGGGAATACGCATTTCGGAGCCCATCTCGATGATATCGAGTAGAAATGTTATAAGGCCGCTGTCCCAGCCTGTAATGGCCTGAGTATCAAAGGTAATACGGCTGACCGTGCCTGGGGACTCGATCTGGGGTCGGAGCTCTCCACCCTGCGGAAGTTGCCTTCCCAATTTCCATTCCCCTGATAGACGCACTTTCAGAGTGGCATCGGGAAGACGTTGCAGGGTCAGGTCTGCTTTTTGTAGAGCTGTGTTAGAGACCACTTTTCCCTCCCGCTGGTACGCCTGCGACCCGCTGATCAAGAGGAAAGTTGATTTATCGAAAACAATTAATGAAAAACGAATCGCTAAGCCCCTGAAAAGATAAAAAATGTTAAGCCGTGCAGGAATCTAACTGCGACGCGCTGATTAAGAGTTATTTGTTCAGGGAGAAAGTTTCAATATTTCAAGCGATTAGCCCATGTCTAACTTGCTTCGTCGTTAGGATGGCTAAGCGTATGATCCTGATCAAAAGAGAAACCTGCTCGAACTCCCATGAAGATGTATATGTGGAATATAAAAGAAAGTATAGCCGCTTCACGGAGTATGTTCAAGAGCAAAAGATGTAGGTGCCATGCCGCCAATAAATCAAAACGAGGCGTTTAAATTTGTTGGCCAAACGGGGCTGTCCAGAGAATTATCTTCCAGGTCACCGAATCCATTATTTATAATTTCTTTCGTTTTCAGCCTCTTTTATAAATAGAGGCTCGGGATCAATCACGGTATTGATAGCGCGATGATCCGGCATCGAGGGTCGTCCGACATACGCGTCATAATCGGCTGTATGACGTATGTTCACCAATGGCGTCCTCACTTTAATAACTCCAACAGCATAAGACTGATGAATGCTGTTACCATCAATACCCACGACACTGCTTCATCTATTTTTTCACCTATTTTTTCTCGATGAGTCACCTTTTATATTCTCCCCGTGCAAATCTTATCCAATTGCAATTAGTGCAAACGAGTTGATTTTTGTTTCTTACGGTCTTTCAAAATTGCACCTCCTAAGACTGTTGCAGCGCGATCTTCACAATACGGTTCAAGTCGTCGGTCCTGACCGGGTTGCTCATTTATTCACCCGCGCTCTACTGTTTTTCGCAAACAATAAAAAGATTCGTGTTTAAACCTCCTCCTCGATCACGGTGAGGCTTGTAAGTTTCTTTTTCCTGCGATGGCATTTTCTGTTTATTCTATTTTCGCTGACCTGTCTTTTCCGGCTTATTCTACAGTCACCGGATTGACTACCTTGATCGACGCCGGCTGATCTTTTTCCGGAGTCATCCCTGGCCCCAGCAATACCGCGATCCATCGCGTGTTTTTGTTATTCTCGCAAACAAACTTCAGGGTCATCGTCAAAGGTATGCACAGAACCACGCCAACTATACCAAGCAAACTTCCCCAAAAAATCAAGGAGACAATTACGACCAGCGCGGATAGGCCGAGCTTCCGGCCCATCAGCATCGGCTCTACCAAGTTGCCAAGAATGAATTCAACAGCCAGATATACGATAGCCACCTGCGCAGCGCGGCCTAACCCAAACTCGATAAAGGCGAGAAGAACTGCGGGAACGGCAGCGATAAGGGCGCCGACATTAGGCACATAGCGCAGCAAAAATACCAGGAAACCCCAGAGAATGGGAAAATCCACGCCAAGAATAAACAGCCATACTCCGACCAGGATTCCCTCCATCAGACTAATCGCAGTTTTAATATTCATATAGTGTTGGATATCATAGATGAATTTCATAAACAGGTGAAAGTCCTTTTTAGGATCACCCAGAATAGCACGCAGTTTGACAGGAAAGCTTGGGGCTTCCAGCAATATGAACGTTACTGTGAGCAATATCATGGCCAATTCGAACAGCGTCGAACCCAATCCCCTGAGCAGGCTGGCAACCAGTCCCTTAACCACTTCCGTGTCGGTCAGATGGACCGGTAAGGAGTCCGTGATTGTGATACCATTGGCTGCTAATAAAGCCTGGAGTGATGAAATGCGCTTCTGCAGGAGAGCCTGATAAGACGGGAGATCAGTGTAAAACCTGTTAAGTGATGCCCCAACGACTACTCCGACAACCACGAGAACTGCAGTCATGCCCGCCACTATGAGTATCACAGCGACCACATAAGGAATGCGTTTTCGCTCAAGCCAGAGGACCAGTGGTGCGCCGATGACGGCCAGGAAAAGAGTGAAGAGAAGCCATTCCAAGATCGCTTGTGCCTGTTTAATACTAATAAAGATAACAGCGAACATCGAAAGGATAACGAGTATTCGCATTCCGCGATTTAGATTATTCAGTTCAGTCATGGACAAACACCTCCTCAAAAATATTTTTTCTCCTAATCTAATTCTTCCACAGCATGTTCCTCAAGAAATGCTCACATGCGCCTATTCATGTGCCGCTCGTGCGAGTTGGCACGATGCTTCATAGAGCGCGCATTTGCACCGCTCCGATAGCTTGTCTTCGTGTGCGTACAGGCAGGCCATAATCCGTGCTTCCCCCGGTTTTACATCCTTGCAATAGGTCTCAATCTCCGCCTGACATCCCACCGCACCGATATCAGCCAGCCGTATCGGCTGTATGGTCGCACAGCCTCCGCAGACCATGAGGACACTCAGTGCTGCTGCAACGATGATCATGTTTTTTCTCAGAATATGCGTCATAAGTCTCACTACCTTTCTTTGTACCCGTTTGTCCACTGCGATTTGCAGTTGGCACAACGGTACATGATCTTGTGCGTGTCTACTTTGCAGTAATACTCAGCATTGTCCAAAGTCATTTGCGACCCGCACCATTGACAATAAATTATGCAATGCATCG